>JBGSUN010000109.1:0-9425 GCA_041753475.1 Planctomycetaceae bacterium
AGGCGTGCCCACACCCTGAGCGGCCAGCGCGACCGCCTCGCGTCGCACCCGCTCTAACTCCTGAGGACTTCCCTGTCGCCGCATGGCAGAACATCTAACGCTTCCCCGCGTCGACGTCTATATCATCCTGAGAGTCAATAAACCCGGTGGATTGACGTAAGTCAGCCTACCGGGTCGTTCTCTTTGTGACGGGTACGTAGAATCAATGTCGAGAGCATCGGGCCGACGAAAGATCGAAGACCTCGCGGGGAGATCGCGTGAATCATTTACCTCGTCGCATCTGGGTCGCATCGGCATTATCACGGCCGGGCAGATTCAGCCTTGATCACGGGAATCCAAACGACGCCAATTGGTTTGCCAGCCAGCACCAACGCCGAGCGGCATCCGGGGGAAGCG
Organism: Planctomycetaceae bacterium; assembly: GCA_041753475.1. Classification (GTDB taxonomy): domain Bacteria; phylum Planctomycetota; class Planctomycetia; order Planctomycetales; family Planctomycetaceae; genus DSVQ01. The sequence continues at coordinate 397 of JBGSUN010000109.1, forward strand.
TTGCGAGACGGCCATAGATGCTCGTGAGCGCCGCGGGGATCTGGTTTCGCTTCTCTGGAAAGCGGGCATCCAACAAGCCTGCGAAACGGACAAAATCGCGGGAGTGGTCCTTGCCGCCCAAGAGCGGTGCGGCGAGGCGCTCGACAAAGACGCCTTCATCCGCTTGTGGGTTGTTGGAGCTTCCAAAATCTTCCAGGGCCAGATAATTGAGCTCGGCACCAGTATGAAACGGTGAAACTTCTCCAAACAAGGAGATGCCGTCAAAACCCGACGCCACGCTCTGCTGCACCATTTTGGCGATCCATTCCAGCGCCACCTCGCCGCGGAAACCACCCCATCCCCAGTCGGTTCCCACATGCGCCCGCATCACATGACGCAAACCGGCGCCGGAAACGCGTCCCTCAGCAGTCCAGGTTCGTTGGGGATCGCCCTGTCTTAAGTATCGATCTGCTACCCACTGGACGAAGACTCCACTCGGAAACTTCTCCAGCGATTCCTCCGCCCATGCCGCCTTGCCATCACCAAAGCCGGGTGTCGCCTTGGGCCCTTTGTACGGCTCGGGATGTGAATAGGTTTCACACACGATCCAGGCGTCGGGCTTGACGGAGCGGATCGCGTCGGTTGCCAGCGGGTACATGAGTGCCATGTCTTCCCAGGAAAAGCTATCAGCCGGTTGCTTCCGGCGGTCTCGGCACAGTTGGCATTGGCAGACTCCGGTATCGCCAGTCTCCATCTGCACGCCGCCGAGTTCCAAATTCTTGAATAGCCAGGCCAGCGACTCCGCCGCGAAATCCTGATTCTCTCGTCGTGACGGGCAAGCATGATAGAATCCGCGCGGACCCGGTGTGCTCGTATTGCTGATCCTGACCCGGGTTCCGCTGGCATCGATGCTGAAGTTCGTCGAGTTGCCGTTGACGTCGACGGCGTAGAGTTCGGGGTGCGTTTGTAAGTGCCGCTCCAAGTTGTACGGCGAGTCCCCTTCGTAATACGCCCCGCCGTAAGCATTCAGCCCCACGCCACACAGCAGCCGCACTTTTTCCTTGGCCGCCACATCACACAATCGTTTGGCAGATTCGAGACCACCGTGGCCATCGCGCAAGAGCCCCCAGACGACAACCGCGTCGATGTCGTGACTCCCACACCAGCGGAGCAGAGCCGTATAGTCTTCCAGGAAGGCTTGCGTGGAGCGCCCATATTCGTTGCACGATCCATGCGTGTGCGCACCCGGCCGATTTAGGGCCCAGTCGGTGCTATGGTCCCATGTCCAAAACATCCGCGTCTGAATCGGAGATTTTTCTTTAGCCGCTGGTGCCGAAACAGCGCCAGCTGCGATTGTCTGTTTGGAAAAACCAGCCTCACCGATCGCAGCCCCCAAGCCACAGGCGGCGCCCAACTGAAGCATATCGCGACGATTTAGCGTGCCCATGAATGCCATCTCCTGATATGGAACACTTTGTCAAACGCGTTGTCGCTGATCATGGGCTTGCGATCAGCTGCTACCCAGAACGGTTCGATTCCATAATAAGGACGCAGACCTTTCATGGACATCAAGTTCATCAAGGAATTGCGGCGACGAGGAGTTGTCACCGTCACGCCTTTATCGCGATATCAGTGCCGCCGCGTCGCGCCGGTCCGTTTTCTGCCGTTTCCGTTCTTCGGGCTGAATCAGGATGACCTTCTGGCACTGGTGTTCTTCCAGCGCCTGGAGTAGCCAATCGTTGAATCCGCAGACTTCCACCACGGCCAGAAACGATTCCCCATTCTGGAGGAACTCGCGTTTCAACCGCTCAAAGAATTCTTGCATCTTCTCCGGCTGCGTGGACACCTGCCGCGCCTGCACCACATCACCCTGTTCGTTCCGCAGCGAAATGGTGAATTGGCGAGCATGCTGATCGATTCCAAGGTACAACATGGTCATGATTCTCCGGCAAGAGGATGGAGATCTAACTCCCCACCGGATTAGTCCAACCAACGATCACTCGCAACCTTCGCTCTTTCATTGATATCAAAGGATGCAGTGGACTTGCTCGAGGATCGATAGTCCGCAGCCCGATTCCATAGCCTACGAAGTCCCCCGCCTCTCCTGGGTCAGTTGATGGACGTGCCATCGCCGCTGGGAGCGAGTTCGTCAACGCGACCTTCTCAACAATCGGCTCAATGGGTTTTCGCTGCCTCTTCTTGTTGAGGAGATCACAATGGTCGCAGTGTCCTCCTCCGAAATCACAGGCGCGCTCACGACCTTCGGACTGCGATGCACCACTGGGCGCGGGGCGACGCCTGTTGTCACCACGGTTGTGGTGTTATTCGTCGTGCTGGCGATCCCGTCTTTGACGAAGACGGTAAAGCCGGTCTTCTCCGCTGTGCCAACCGGAACATTGTTCCGCGGCTTAAAGGTGAGTGAGCGGAGTGCGTCCTGAACGGTGGCACCGATGTTCGACGCGGGCGCGAAGTATCGGGTATACCGGATCTGGTTGCCAACAACGGTGCGAGTCCACCCGACCGCCGAAGCGGAAGTGAAATCACCGCGGATCGTGCCGTTGACGATTGTCACGATCACACTCATTGCCTGAGTGTCGGGATCGGTCACCGTCAGCGTCCCCAACGGCGAGATCGTTCCATTACTGTTAACCATCTGATTCGCTACAGCGCCGCCGATCACGGGCGCATCATTTGTATTCGATGCGGTCACCGAGGTCAGAGAATTCGTAGCCGTCGCGATCTGATCGTAAACGTAGACCTTAAAGCTAGTGAGCTCACTTGCGCCAGGCACACCTTCTCGTGGCTGGAAGACAAAGACGCGAACGGCGGCCTGTACTGCGGCACCGATATTGACTGTCTTCGAGAAACTGCGCTCGTACCGGATATCGCTACCAATAACGGTACGCTTCCAATTCGCAGTCGATCCCGCCGTGAAATCACCCCGATTGACGCCATTCACGATCGTGACGCGTGCAAACATGGCCTGGGTGTCGGGATCCGTGATCGTCAAAGCGGCGAAGGGCTGGATCGTCGAGCCTTCGCTGACAGCTTGGTTGCTGGCCGCCCCGCTAATGACCGGGGTGGCATTGGAAGAGATGAATGTGATTGATTTTTCGGCAGCAAAGGTCCCGCCAGTGAAGCTCGAATCGATCGCTTGTACCGACCAGTAGTACGTCACTCCTGGCGTCAACCCTGTCAGGGTGTAGGTCGTCCCCTGAATCGGGCCACCATCGAGCACCAGTCGCGTCCCATTGCTGGCCGCCATGCTGGAGAAGACATCGCTCCCGCCCGGAGTAGTGCCTACCCGGAGGTTGTATGACAACGCGCCGGTGGGAGTTTGCGAGTCGGTAGGCGCTGTCCATGAAAACGTCATTGCCGATGCACCGCTACCGGTCGCGGTCAATCCGCCGGGAACTTCGGGTGCTGCGTTCGGAATCTGTGCCTGACTCCGAAATATTCTCGCCGTGAGTGCGCCCGTGGCGTCTTGGCCCATGGTCAGAATGTCAGCATCACCGTCGCTATCCGCATCGCCCCAAACTACGGCTCCCGAAGCCGTACCACCCAACACTTGCTGCGTGTCTGCAAAGACATTGCCGCTTTTGTTCCGATAGAGCGTCGCCACATTCGCGCCGGTACTGTCCTGCCCCGTGACGAACACGTCGAGGTCACCGTCATTATCAGCGTCACCCCAGCTCGCCGCACCAAACGCAACGCCGTTTAACCCAGCGCTCACATCGCTGAAAGTCCCGTTTCCGTTGTTGCGATAGACGCGGGCAACGCGTGCGCCTCCCTGGGCCTGGCCGGTTAGCAGGATATCGAGGTCGCCGTCATTGTCCGAATCGCCCCAGCGAACGGAACCGTAGCGCACACCGGTAATCGCCGCGTTGGTATCCGTGAATGTCAAGTTTCCATTGTTACGGTAAACGCGGGCAACCCGCGCCCCACCGGACGTCTGCCCGCTGATAAGAATGTCCTGATCGCCGTCACGATCGTAGTCGCCCCAATCGACCGAGCTGTACCGAACGTCGACGATGCCGAAGGCCGCGACATCCGTGAAGGTCAAATTGCCGTTGTTTCGATAGAGCTTCGTTTCCGTCGCCACCACGGACGAACCGGTGATCAGAATATCGAGATCGCCGTCATTGTCGGCGTCACCCCACGCCACAGCGCTGTACGCCACACCGTCGAGACTCGTGCTGACCTGTGAGAAGTTACCGCCACTGTTGTTCCGATAGATCTGCGTGACACGGTCGCCACCTTGGGTTTGTCCGCTCAGCAGAATGTCGAGATCGCCGTCGTTATCGGCATCCCCCCAAGCGACCGATCCTGCTGCGACAGCCGTCAAAGCCGCGCCGGAATCCGAGAACAGGTTATTGCCATCATTGCGATAGAGCGTGGTCACCGGATCGGCATTGGAATTCCGACCGCTTACAAGCAAATCCAGATCGCCGTCGTTGTCGTAATCGCCCCAAGCTGTCGAACTGAAATCGAGTGCAGGAAGGCCAACAGCCGCTTCATCCGTAAACGAAATCCGGAACGGTGTTGTGACCGACTGCTCGACTGAAAAGGCCCCGCCGGCAAACGCGGTATCGATCGCCTGCACAGACCAGTAGAGCGTCATCCCGCTGGGAACATTTTTCAGAGTGTAGCTGGTTCCGCGCACCGGTCCCATCGCAGGGAGCAAACGGGTCCCGTTGTCACTCATCGATGAAAAGAGATCACTTCCGCCCGGCGTGCTGCCGATGCGCAGGTTGTAAGAAAGTCCCGCCGCCGGAGTTTCTGCATCGGTCGGTGCCGACCAGGTCAACGTCACATCGACACCGTTGTCCTCGACTACGCCGCTCAGCGGGGTCGGAGCACCGGGGAGTGAATTGGCCGAGGTAGGAGCATGTGGGTTGGCATTGTTCTGAAATAGAGACGAAAAGGCTCGGTATGTCGTCTTCCCGTTCTGAGCATACTCAACCACAGTCTGATCAGAACCGGCTGCGACAAAATCGATGTCGCCATCGTTATCGTAATCGCCCCAGGCTGAAGCGCTGTAATTGACACCTGTTGCGGCAACGCCTAATTGGCTAAACGCTCCATTGCCGTTGTTTCGAAAAACCTCGATCGTCCCGATCAGGTCGATGAAGGGAAGGTTCGCCGTATCGACAGCTCTGTAGCCGGTAAGCAAGACATCCAACAGCCCATCGTTATCGTAATCGCCAAAGTTTGCATCGCCGTTGACGGTGTATGGCAAACCGGCGTTGGCGTTGGTAAAGGTTCCCGTGCCGTCGTTCTGATAGAGCTGTGTTAGTTTCGTTGAGTTGGTTGCCCCAGAGAGAAGCAGGTCTTGATCACCGTCATTATCGTAATCGCCCCAGGCCGTATCGCCGGCGGCGACCGCGGGCAGGTTCGTATTGGCGTCGGTGAAGGAACCTTGGCCGTTGTTCAGATACAGCTTGGTCCGATACACATTCTGCGATTCGACGCCCGTTATCAGGAGATCAATGCGGCCGTCGGTGTTGGCATCACCCCACGACACGCTTCCAAAGACCAGTCCCGGCAGCCCGGCATTCAACTCTGAAAACTGCCCATTGCCGTCGTTGTGATAAATCTTCGAGACCGGGACTTGCGCCGAACTGAAGCCGTTGATCGCGACATCAATCCGGCCATCATTGTCGTAATCACCCCATGCGGCTTGGCCGTTGATGGGTTCCAGGCCGGTCCCATTCACCACGCTGAACGTGCCATTCCCGTTATTGTGGTAGAGCTGCGATGAATTCGCAGAGAAGTCCGTCTTCTGGCCGGTGATAAATAGGTCCAGGCTGCCGTCACTGTCGTAATCCGCCCAAGTCACGTCACCCACGGTATCCAGAAATCCCGGCAGGACTTCAGTCAATCCGAGTGCACCATCATTTCGGTAGAGCTTCGGCACGGCTGCGAATTGTGCAGTGGTCCCGCTCACGACGAGATCCAAGTCGCCGTCGGTGTCGTAGTCCCCCCATGCCATCGAGCTGAAAATCGTCGCTTCAATGCCGCTGCTACCCAAGTCCGTGAACTCACCAGCGAGCAAGGTTCGCAACTCAAGGGGTTCCAATCGCGCCGGCTGGCGCCGCTGACGAGGATGAATCTGATTTTGAGACTGGCGAAGCGACTTCCAAACTGATTGCAGATTGCGGAAAAAGCTCATCAATGGCACCTGGAAAGTCACTCCGCAGCTTACGATGTGCGCTCCTGCAAACTTCGCAGGATTGGGCCCAAGCGACACGATACGAAGAGGCAGAGTGGTCGGAGGACCGTAATGGACCAACCGCTCCAATTTAACCGTCGTTCGGAAAATAGCTAGTCTGGCGATTTTGGGGTGGCGTTGAGCCCCAGCTGGACCGCAAAACTGTAAAATCCGTCAGAATCAGAACACGAAAGGACACGCGCTCAAGATGGCCCCACATTGTCGCGGCAGCACGATCACCCGCGTCGCGGTGAAAAAGAACTGGCACTAACATCAAAGCGCAAGAATCGAGCCCAGCCGCGGGTGGTTGCCGACGAAAACGTCGATTTTCTGCACCATAGACCCAAGAGCACGGACTCGAACGCGGGCAGCCGCGGTTTCGCATCGGCCGCCTTGCGCGACAGCAACGTAGAACGCCATCAAACCCGGCACGACCGAATTGACTGACTTCCTGGTGTCGGTCAGCGGTGGCGTCGCCCCCGCGATTACCAACAGCGGCACCAGCGTGGCCATCACGAGCGTGAACGATGCCCCGGTCATCGGCGGCGCTGTTGCCAATCAGCCGGTGAACGACGATGCGACGGTCAACCCCTTCAGCACATTCACGGTGACCGATCCCGATACGCAGGACATGTTCGTCAAGGTGACGATCAACAACGGTGTCTTCCGCGGCGATTTCACTGCGGCTTCAACGATCGGCTGGACCCGCGAGGTCATCGGTAACAAGATTGTTTATTCCCGGTACTTCAGTCCAACCGCCAACATTGGTGGCGCGGTGCAGGCCGCCATCCAGGCGTTTGTCTTCCAACCACGAAATAACGTACCGGTGGGGACCAGCGAGTCGACCGTGTTTACCGTGTACATTAAGGATGGCAGTGCTGCCACTGATACCGACAACACGATATCAGTCGTCACCACCGGCGTGGCCCCGCGACCGGCAGCCTCTGTCGTCGTGCCGCCGACCTTCCTCGAAGGCGACGTTTCCACGGTGATCGTGCCCACCGTCAGCAAGCTCCGAGTCAACACACTGGCTCGGCTCTTGAAGAAGCCGCGGTAACGGTACGTCAGTCTTTGCAACTGACCCCGGAAGTCCCAAGACTTCGCTCAAAGTCATGATGCGAACGCGCTGACCATGTCGGCAGCGTTGTGCATCGGTCATGGCTCCGAGTATGCACGGCCGTGTACCGCGATCAGTTGATCTGCCAAAGAGCCGCAGAAAGGCCAAATTGAAGGCGACTGCCAGCGGCACGTAAGTGGAGTCTCATCTGGGCCGTTGATCGCCAAACCATGCATTCTTGGCCGCCTTCGTTCTTCTGGTCTGGTGTGAACCCGCCGCAAGTCATCGATAGGGCGGCGAAATGCGAAGTCCGGTTGTCCACCGCCATAACCGCAAAGTCCCCCAAACCAGAAGCCATCTGGCCGAGCCGCGACATCCAAGGAAAACGCGATCTCTCTCACGTTAACTTGGAGCTCTCCAGTGAACGAGCATTTCAATGCACCATGACTCAGTCCCGGTGTTTATGCGGACCCCATATCGTTGAGTATGCCACCGATTACATTGCTTCATCGCGAACCTCATCAGTGAGGCTTTGGCTGCTGATGGCGTTCCCACTCTTTTCGAAACTCTTCTAACGGATCGATCGTGGGGTCGATCTCTTCGTCCATGACTTTGAAAAAACTGGATCCCATCACCCCGAGAATCCCTGCGAAGAGCGCCAGTCCCGTTACGAACGTGAACATCACCACTATGCGACCCAGAGGCGTGACCGGAGAGAGATCGCCATAACCCACAGTCGCGACAGTCACCATCGTGAAGTAAAAGGCGTCGAACAACGAGCCGAATTTTTCCGGTTGGGCATCATGCTCGGCTTCAAAGACGGCGACCGTGCAGAACAAGCCGACGACCAGCATGGCAAAGCCGAGTGGCCGCAAGGCGGGCATCGCGCGGTAGAAGCCCAGCGCGACCAGTTGCAGCGAGCGCGAATACCTCCCGTACTTCAGCAGACGGAAGATGCGCAACGTCCGTGCGAAATCGGTCCACGCCACCGGAACCAGAAGTCCCAACCAGAAGGGGAGAATCGCCACCAGGTCAATGACTCCCAACGCCGAGTGCGGGTAGTGCCAGCCGTAATGATCCTGTACATCGTCAATCCAGCGTAAAACGTACTCCACGGTGAAACAGACCGCCACGAGACGCTCAATCCAGACAAAAACCATTGAGCTTGGCGCGGCGTGGTCCGTGGTCGACAGTTCGGTCAGATAGGAGATGGTACTCCCCCAAACAAGCACTTTAAGCCAGGGATCCGCAGCCTGCAGAAATTGAGCCACTCGTGGCATGCTCAGTGGGTTCCGTGAGTGAGAGTTTCCGTCTGGCGAAGCGTTGCTACACATTCAGCCGCGAATGAGATGGGGAACGAACCGACTCAAATTGTGGGTGATCGGATTCTCATCTTCGCGGATGCCGAGCCCGCAGGCGGTATCATCCACAATCCAACTCCCGAGGACCGCGTAGTTGTTCCCCGATTGGGCCAGGGGATGATACGCCTGGTAAACCATCGGCTGTTGGCCATAGGGGCCGTCATTCTGATGAGATCGATGTCCGCGGCGGACGAGTTCAATGTTGCTCCCTTCGCGGGCCAATGCCGGCTTGCGAACATAGTCGCCGCTCAGGGGGGCCCAGGATGTAGGGAGCAGATACTCGCAGTCGGGAAACAATTCCCAGAGGACGACCAGTAATGCCTTGTTCGATAAGAGCATCTTCCAGGGAGGCTCGATCCAAGACGTGGAGCACTCCTTCAAGTGAAGGCCGAATTCCTCACGCAGCATCCACTCCCATGGA
>JBGSUN010000110.1:0-3669 GCA_041753475.1 Planctomycetaceae bacterium
ACAGAACGCCACAAGCCGCTCAATCCAGACAAAAGCCATCGGGCTTGGCGCGGCGTGGTTCGTGGTCGACAGCTCGATCAGATAGGAGATCGTGCTCCCCCACACCAGGACTTTGAGCCAGGGATCCGCAGCCTGCAGGAATTGAGCCACTCGCGGCATTGCTGACTGGATTCCGTGTGAGAGTTTCAATCTGGTAAAACGTTACGGGAGACTCAACCGCGAATGAGATGAGGGACGAACCGGCTCAGATTGTGAGTAATCGGATTCTCGTCTTCGCGGATACCGAGCCCGCAGGCGGTGTCATCCACAATCCAACTCCCGAGGACCGCGTAGTTGTTCCCCGATTGAGCCAGGGGATGATACGCCTGATAAACCATCGGCTGGTGACCATACGGGCCCTCATTCTGATGAGATCGATGTCCACGGCGGACGAGTTCGATATTGCTCCCTTCGCGGGCTAACGCTGGCTTGCGAACGTAGTCGCTACTCAGGGGTTCCCAGGACGCGGGGAGCAGGTACTCGCATTCGGGAAATAATTCCCAGAGGACGACCAGTAATGCCTTGTTCGATAAGAGCATCTTCCAGGGAGGCTCGATCCAAGACGTGGAGCACTCCTTCAAGTGAAGGCCGAATTCCTCACGCAGCATCCACTCCCATGGATAGAGTTTGAATAGCCACTCGATCGGTCGGTTTGCAGCATCCACAAAGTTCTGCTGGTCGCTGTCATAACCAATGGCCGAAATGTCCAGATAATCGGTCTCGATTCCTGCCTGAGCAGCGGTGTCGCGCAGATAGGTGACGTTTCCGTAGTCTTCTTCATGATCGGCTGTGGCGGAGAAATGAAGTCGAAGGGCACCCCGGTTGTGCAGATCGCGCCACGCCTCAATCAGGCGCTCGTGCAGACTGTTGAACTGATCGAGATTGGGGTGGGTCTCTTCGAGCCACTGCCACTGTACGACCGCGCACTCGAACAGCGCGGTGGGAGTGTCGGCATTGTACTCCAGCATCTTCGGAGCGGAGTGCCCATCCCAGGCGAGATCGAATCGCCCATAGATCGTTGGCCGGTCATCATTCCAACTCTCGCGCACCCAGTCGTGGTATGTGCGCGGAATCTGAAACTCATCAAGGCGGTCCTGCTCAAGCACCGCTTGCACGGCTTCGAGACAGAGGCCGTGCAGCTCGTTCGTCGCCGCTTCGAGTTCCTCGATTTCGGTGGGGGTGAACTCATACCACGCCGATTCATCCCAATACAGGTCGCCGTCGATGGTGTGATACGTGAAGCCGAGTTCTTCGACACGACGTCGCCAGTTGAGTCGAGGAGTCCCGGCAACACGACGCATTAGGAGAGCCCCGAAAAGTGGGAACCCGAACTGCCAAAGCCCCCGCGCGACACCGAGCTGGAATGATGAGTGGTTCCGGACGAGTGATTTCCGGACGAAGATGTGCCTGTCGTGTGGGGGACGGTGGATGACGTCGAGTGCGGCGCGGTATTCCACCATGAGCTCGACGGACGGCTGGAGTAATACGGACGATGATACGTGGAGCTTCTATGCGTCGTGGTGTGCGCCTGCTGTGATGGCGGACAGGGCGGAGGAACTTGACCGTCCGGACCCGGCTCCTTGGGGACATCGCAAAACGTCTGACACGGCGGCGGAACCTTCCCATCGGGTCCAGGCGCTTTGGGGACATCGCAGTGCAACGACGTGGACTGCACCTCGTCCTGTGGCCGTGTGGATTGACCGCAACCAAAGGCCGTCATCGCAGGCACCAACAGCGTCAGGGCCACGTTCGCGCAGCGTTTCATCGAAGTCACTCCTCTTCGATTTCGACTAGAGCATGGAGAAAATGACAATTAGACTCACACCCAGCAGCAACGCGGCCACAACCACGCCCACCGCCATGTTTCGATCTTCCAGTTGCTTCTCGATGTCGACACGAGCCGTAACGAGCTCGAAGGCTTTGAAACCCACCAGCATCAAGACCAGTCCCAACACCCCGAACGCCGCCGTACCAAACAGGGCATGTAGCATGGCCTGGGTCTCAACGGGAATCGATGCCAGTATCACGCCATAATCCATGAGAAGTTCCTTACCGCGGAATCAGACCACGTACATGAGAATGGAAAGATATACCAACCGATCACCGACTCACTGTCACAATCGATCCGTCCGCGCGGCGATCCGCGTCTGCACACCAACTCGTGCGAGAATTGTCAGCAATCTGCACTGCGAATATCTCCGACCGGTGGAGATTCTTGAAAGTTCAGCGGCCCCCAGAGCAACTGCACGATCGGCAGCGATGCAACCACGACTTCGCAACAACCCACAACCATCCGACCGCGTGCCGCTCGATCCCCCAGGCCCGTCAAACATCCGCGTCTTATTAGGCATATCAAGTCAAAAGAAGTTGCGGTCACTTTGTGATGGCTCATCAATTGACAAATGCCCGTTTGCCGTCCGAACCCGACAATCAATCTGGATCCAGGAAATTGGCTAGGTCTTGCGACGGGCTTCTCACTAACCGGCGATGCGTGCTCTCTGCGGAGTGATCGATACAGCTTCGCCTTTTATGAGCTTTCAACGGACTGCAATCGAATCGACATTCACCTGCTTCCCGTCTTTGGGGTCGCCGAGCAATCGCGAGATGGCAGGGTCCAGAGAGGGAGACAAATGTCTCACAGAACCGTCGGCCATCAGGACCAACACAGGATTTCTCCCCGCAGCCCCAAAGGCATTTGGACCACCCCCGAAACCGGCGCCAGCATCACGCACATTCGAGGGATCGGCCCATGGCTTGAAACCATCGTTGGCGGTTCCGAGCAGCATCGTCGACGAGCTTCCATCAGTGATGTCTCGAATCGAAAGCCCTTTTTCAGCTTGGAAAATGGCAGAATTTCCAGCCAATTGCGATCGAGCAAATCCTCGTGGGTCTGGTGTCGGTGGCGCCTGCAGGATGTCCAGAAAGGCCCGCACCTCCTGCTGGAAGCCGGCTTGCACGGGCGTTTCATCCCAGGGCTTCTTCAGGTCGAGCTGATTGTACAGCGGCCCCTCACCAACGTACGGCAACAGATAGGTCATCCAGGACTGTGCGAGCATCTGAGGTCGGAACTTCTCACTGAGCGGCGGAAAATGCCCGTAGTTATCGTGAAAGTTATGTATGGCTAGTCCCAGCATCTTGAGATAGTTTCGAGCCTGCGTGCGACGCGCGTCGTTCCTGGCTTGCAGAGTTGACTGCACCAACACGTAGCAACCCCCGACGAGCAAAGCCCCGAGCAGCAGGATCGGCATAGCCTTTCTGGCGATTCCCGGAGGAGAAGGGGCGGGGTGTGCTGCGGTCGCGTGAGTCTCGGTCTCCTTTTGGGGAGCTGTCGCCAGTGGCGTTTGACACTTTGGACAGATGCGAGTTCTCTTTCCGACATGCTTCTTACAGGTGGGACATTGCCGCATCAAGGAAATCCTGTGTCTGGAGTCACGTTCACCGATCATCTCGGTTCCAACGAATCAAGATCCGGGAGAATCTGGACGTTATTAAGTCGGCCCTGAAAAAGTCACGGCAGCTTATTCGGGGTATTTTCTTGATGGTTGCTGGACTGTGTGGCCACTCAGGCGGGTTGGAAGACGGGCCGCTTCTCCTTGGTGAGAGCTGCCAGTCGACTGGTGAGTTGATACC
>JBGSUN010000111.1:0-97135 GCA_041753475.1 Planctomycetaceae bacterium
GGTATCAACTCACCAGTCGACTGGCAGCTCTCACCAAGGAGAAGCGGCCCGTCTTCCAACCCGCCTGAGTGGCCACACAGTCCAGCAACCATCAAGAAAATACCCCGAATAAGCTGCCGTGACTTTTTCAGGGCCGACTACTCAACGATTCCTGAGGCGTTCGTCGGTGCGTTCGGAGTTCCCGCTGGCTCGGTTCCGGGGACCAGCAAGGTCAACGTTCCCTCGATTGCCAACGGGACCCCGCCGTTCGCCGATACCGGTACGTTTGACGCCAACGCGTTTCTGCACCTCGGCGGCGAATTCCTGTGGGTCCGCGGTCCGTTGTCGATTCAGACGGAATCAATTATGGCCAGCGTGGAACAAGTCGGTCGTCGACCATTGATGTTCTGGGGTTCGTACCTCGAAGGGACCTACTTCCTGACGGGCGAAAGTCGAACCTATGATCGCAAGGCGGGATGCCTGGACCGTATCACGCCGATCAGCCCGTTCACTCGTGAAGGAGGTTGCGGCTACGGTCCCGGTGCCTGGGAAGCTTTGTTCCGCGTCTCCCATGTTAATCTCAGTGCGAGCAACATCCGTGGCGGTGTCATGACCGATCTCACCGCGGGGATGAACTGGTACCTCAATGGTTACACGAAGCTCCAGGTGAATTACATCCGCTCCATGCTCGACAAGGCCCCCGCGGGCCCCAGCCGTGCCGACATCGCCGGCATTCGCTTCCAGGTCGATTTCTGATCGCGCAGAAGCCCAGGGATTGCCATCCCTGGGGTGTTTCGAACTTCCCAGGGATGGCAATCCCTGGGCGTCATGTTCGCTTTGCGCTGCCATATTGCACCAACAGCACCATCACCAGCACACCGCAGACGGCGATCACTTGCCGCATCGAGATTTGTTCCGCATCGGCAAAGCCCCAACCGATGGCGAAGAGCGGGACGAGGTTCGTCACCATCGCCGCAAACAATGGGCCTTCTTCCTGAATTAAGCGGTTGAACAGACACGTGGCGAGACCCGTGCCCAGAACGCCCAAGACTGCGATTGATCCCCATGCCAGTCCCCAGGAAGCGGTTACCGTTTCGGGTCCTGGCGTCATCATCGCCAGCGGTAGCAACATCACACCCGAGCCGAACAGACACAGAAACGTCAGCTCGATGGGCGGGATGTGCATCAAAGATCGGCGAATCCAGTTGTTGGCCATCGCATAAGTCAACGGGACCGAGAACGCCAGCAGCAGGTCGGTCATCGGCACCGCCCGCTGCCAGCCATCCCACATCAACACGCATAGACACGCCAGCGCCCCGCTGACACCGACAACTTGTCGCACGGTGGGAATCGTGCCGAGGACTAGAATCGAAATCAGCAACGTCAGCAACGGCGTGAACCCGACTGTCATCCCGATGAACGCACTGCCGTGGCGTCCGATGAGTTCCGGTTGAATGCAGTACGGCCACGCGAACCCGGTGATGACGATGCCGACTAATGGTCCGAGGTCTTTCCGCCGGAAAGCTCCCGGTCGCCGCATCAACCACAAAACGAGGAACAACACCGCCGCCCCGAACAGCACACGCCCGGTCCCGATCGACAACGGCGATAACCGTCCCATCGCCCGCTTCATTAAGATGAAGCTGCTCCCCCAGATTGTGCAGATCAAACCAAACCAGACATACGACATTCGCGGCTCCTACCGAGCCGACAATCGTCGTCGCGGGAAGGTTCGCCGACAAGGGTGATGACGCTGGGATCGTCGATTGAGAGTGCGATTGGCGATTGAAAAATAGGAAGTGAAAATTGCAAATTGGAAATCATGAGCCTCTGATCGACGCGGCCACGTGTTCAGAAAGGGTCTTTCAATTTGTCCTTATCACTTCGTAATTTCTCATTGCCAACCTGCTCTTGCGTTTGTTCAGTTCCGTCCGACAGGATGACCTGTCTGGAAATCCCTCTTGCAGCAGAATTTACCGGTCACTACAACCCCGCTGTTTGCCTGTCGATGCGGTCGAGGAGTGCGCGGATGTTGACGGTTTCCTGGTGGCGAAAGACGTTTTACCCGCGCCCCGAAGCGCATGATCCGCTGACGTTGTTCCTCGAGCAGATGGAACGCGAAATCAGCCCGGACAAGACGGTGCTCGATATCGGTGCCGGGGCGGGTGAACTCAATTCCTACAACTATCGCGGCCGGGTGAAGCGCGTCGTGGGGATTGATCTGGATCCGCGTGTGACCGAAAACCCGCTCTTGGACCATGGCGTCGTCGGCAGTGCCTACGAAATGCCGTTTCCCGATGCGTCATTTGATCTCGCGTTCTGCATTTACGTGCTGGAACACATCGATGATGCCCAGCGCTTCGTGCAGGAAGTCGGCCGCGTTTTGAAGCCGGGCGGTGTGTTTCTGTGCCTGACGCCCAACAAGTTCCACTACGTGCCGATGATCGCCTCCATGACGCCGCACAGTTTCCACGAGTGGTACAACCGCTGGCGCGGTCGGGCGGATGAAGACACGTTCCCGACGTGCTACCGCCTGAACAGTCGGGGGGATATGCGGCGACATTTCACCGCGGCCGGTTTTGATCAATGCGACATGCAGATGGTCGAAGCGCCCCCGAATTATCTGATGTTCTCAGTCCCGTCGTTCCTCGCCGGGGTGGCGTATGAGCGGGTTGTGGGGGGGAGTCGCTTGCTCCAGGACCTGCGGGTGAACATCATTGGGAGATTCCAGAAGGCGCAATCCGACTCCGGGGCAATGCGGAAGGCGGCCTGATTCACACCGGCCCCGTATTGAAACAGCGAAAGCAGACGGATGAGGATCTCGGAGTGTTACGCCGGCGGCCGGTTCGGGCTGTCGATTGAGATCTTCCCGCCGAAGACTGCCGACGGCGACGAAGCCCTGCGGCAAACCCTTGCCGACCTGTCGCCCTACCAACCGGATTTCATCTCCTGTACGTACGGTGCCGGCGGTTCGACCAGCAAGCGGACGGTTGAGTGGTGTCAGGAAATCCAGCAGAAATTCGGTCGTACCGCCACCGCGCACTTCACGTGTGTCGGCAGCTCCCGCGAACAATTGCTGGAATGGTTGCAGTTTGCCAAAGAAGCGGGCATCAACAACATTATGGCCCTGCGCGGTGACCCGCCCGCCGGGCAAACCGACTTCCAGCAGGCCGCAGGGGGGCTGAAATATGCCAACGAACTGGTCGAACTGATCCACACGCACTTCCCGACGATGGGAATCGGCGTCGGCGGCTATCCCGAACGGCATCCGCAAGCTCCGTCGATGGACGTCGACTTGCTCAATTTGAAGCGCAAAATTGACGCCGGTGCCGACGGCGTGTTCACGCAACTCTTCTACGACAACGCCGCTTACTTCCGGTTCCGTGAATCATGCCAGCGATTGGGGATCAACGTCCCCCTCATTCCGGGGGTGATGCCGATTACTGAGTTCTCTCGCATCCAACGGATCGCACAGCTTTCCGGAGCCTCGATCCCCGCAGGCCTCGCATCCCGGTTGGAAGCGGTGAAAGATGACAAGCCAGCGCAATTTGCCATTGGGGTGGAGTTTGCCATTGCCCAGGCACGCGAATTAATCGATCAAGGTGCGCCGGGATTGCACCTGTACGCGCTCAACAAGTCCCAGGCGTGCCGGCAGATTCTGGACGCGCTCGGCTTTGAACGCGCAATCTGAAGTTCCCTGCACGAATGGCCGGCGCGGGCTCAAGGTTCCCGCTCCCCGCACTGTGTCATGGGAGCTGCGAGTTTGGACGCGGTTCTCGTCAACATAGGCGCAGCAAAATGCCCCGGCTGCTCGCAAGCAGCCGGGGCATTCATTTCAACATTAACTGCGGGACGATTACAGCCCGGCAGCCGACTTCAGCGCGGCGGCTTTGTCGGTGGCTTCCCACGTGAAGTCAGCATCGGTCCGGCCGAAGTGGCCCCCGGCGGCGGTCTTGCGGTAGATCGGGCGGCGCAGCTTCAGCGATTCGATGATGCCCTTCGGCGTCATCTGGAAGTGCTCGCGGACTAGCTTCGCAATCTTCTCTTCGCTGATTTTCGCGGTCCCTTGGGTATCGACACGAATGCTGACCGGATCGGCTACACCGATGGCGTACGCCAGTTGCACTTCGCACGCATCGGCCAGGCCGGCGGCGACGATGTTCTTCGCGACATAACGGGCCATGTATGCCGCCGAGCGGTCGACCTTTGTGGGGTCTTTGCCGGAGAACGCCCCGCCCCCGTGACGGCCCCAGCCGCCATAAGTGTCGACGATAATCTTGCGGCCAGTCAGACCGCAGTCACCGTGCGGACCGCCGACGACGAAGTTCCCCGTCGGATTGATGTGGAACTTGGTGTTCTTGTTGAGCAGGTGCGCCGGAATGGATTTCTGAATCACTTCCGTCTTGATGAACTCGTGAATCATGTCCTGCGTGGCCTGTTCGGCATGCTGCGTCGACAAGACCACGGCGGAGATGCCGACGGCTTCGTTTTTGTCGTTGTATTCGACGGTCACCTGACTCTTGCTATCCGGACGGAGCCAGTCGACTTCTTTCTTCTGCCGGGCTTCGGTGACGCGATTGATGATGCGGTGCGACAGCGCGATCGGCAGCGGCATCAGCTCGGGCGTCTGGTTGCACGCATAACCGAACATCAGGCCCTGATCACCGGCCCCGTCGCGGTCCACGCCCATCGCGATGTCCGGGCTCTGGCTGTGAACCTTCAGCAGCACTTCGCAGGTGTCAGCGTTGAAACCGATGTCGGTGTTGACGTAGCCGATGTCACGAACGACTTGGCGGACGATCTTTTCGTAATCGACTTCACAGGTGGACGTGATTTCACCGGCGACGCAGACGAAATCGGTGGTGCACAAAGTCTCACAGGCCACGCGCGATTTCGGGTCCCCAGCGAGGTGGGCGTCGAGCACGCCGTCCGAAATCTGATCCGACACCTTGTCCGGGTGTCCCATGCTCACCGATTCACTCGTGAAGAAGTAGTTCGCCATCACCTGCCTGCTTTGTTGCGGGAGTCTGCCCGAAAACACGCCACGGCGCGGACTTCGCCCGGCCGCCGGAGACCCGGAGTCGCCCCGCATTGTAAAAGGGAGAGCGACCGCTCACAACGGCACAGAAATTGTTTGGTTCCAGAAGCCCAGGGTTTCTGAACCCTCGGTCTCTTGCACCTACGTGTTCTCTGCAATCTAACCACTTTGCTTTTTTCACTTTGCACTGATTACTTTGTGTTGCCATTTCTCTTCGTGAGTGAATTCCGAAGAGACCCAGGGTTCAAAAACCTGCGCTTCAGGGGGCTTCCAGACTCATCTTGACCGGTTTGACCGCATCACATACCGTCCCCGCCTCCACTTTTCCTAGCCCGAGTTTTCCTGCGCTGCGTTGTTGCTGAGACGGTGTCCCTTTGGGAGCACTGCCTGGGACCAACGTAGCGGTTCGTTCGTTTTCGCCCCTCGCATGAGGTGACCTATGCGCAATTCCTGGCGTTGGTGGCTCACATTGAGTCTGTTCGCGGTCGCCGCGTGGACGACTCTCCCGGCACGAATGGTCGTCCCGCAAATGATCGCGGCGGCGGTGGATGAGGACGAAGACGACGAGGATGCGCCCAGGGAAAAATACGCCACCGAACTGAAGACGCCGTTGGTGGGCGATTACACCAACTTCGCCGGATTGGAGCCGACACCGCTGGAAGGTGTGGGGCTGGTGGTCGGGTTGCCCGGCACAGGGGGTGATCCGGCACCGTCGCTGTATCGCACCGCGATGATGGAAGAGATGAAACGTCGGGGCGTCAAGACTCCGAATGCCCTCCTGCAATCTCCCGACACCGCGCTCGTGGTGGTGCGCGCATACTTGCCACCGCTGCTCAAGAAAGGGGAAACCCTGGATGTGCAAGTCATCGCGCCGGATAGTTCGGAAATCACCAGCCTGGCTGGCGGCTGGCTGCTGGAAACGTATCTAACGGAACAGGCGTTTGTTCCCGGTCGAGGAATGCTGAAGGGGCACAACTACGCCAAGGCCGAAGGCCCCGTCCTGGTCGCCGGCATCGGGATGTCGACCTCTTCCAAGAGCGCCGATCAGGCCAATGCCGCGCTGTTGCAGCGCGGCCGGATTCTTGGTGGCGCCTCGGTGTTGAGAGAACGCGAGTTGGTGATGCAGATGCGTCACGAGTTTCGCAGCGTCCGGAACTCGGCCCGTATCGCCGCCGCCATCGGTCAGCGCTTTCACGATTTCGACGAGCACGGCATCAAGAAACCCATGGCCGAAGCCAAGACCGATCAGAAGCTGATTCTCGACGTGCATCCGCGTTACAAAGACAACTACCCGCGGTATCTGCAGGTCATCCGCAACATTGCCTTCCGGGAAACCCAGGTCGCACAGCGGGTCCGCATGCAAAAGTTGCACGACGAACTGTTGACACCGGAGACCAGCGATCGAGCGGCGCTGCAACTGGAAGCGATCGGTCGAGACGCAATTCCGCTGCTCAAGGTCGGTTTGAAGTCACCTCTGCTGGAAGTCCGGTTCCATTCCGCCATGGCATTGGCGTATCTGGAAGATCCGGAGGGCTTGAAGACATTGGCGGAATCGGCACGGGAAGAGCGGGCCTTCCGGGTCTTTGCCTTGGCTGCAATGTCAACCGTCGATGAAGCCGAATCTCACCTGTTGCTACGGGAATTGATGAACGAGGACAGTGCCGAAATGCGGTACGGTGCCTTCCGCGCGTTGTGGACTCTCGACAAGAAGGATCCGTTCATTCTCGGCGAGCGCATGAGCCGCCCGGAATCGGACAAAACTGAACTGACAAAACACGAAAAGCGCGCCACGTGGATGCTGCACGTGCTGCACACTCACGGTGAGCCAATGGTCCACACTACGTTCCGAACTCGACCTGAAGTGGTCTTGTTCGGTGCCGAGCAAAAACTGGTGCCGCCGTTGGTTCTGTCGGCCGGTCGCCACGTAATGATTACGGCTCAAGCCGGTGACACAACGGCCGCCGTGGTTCGCTTTCAGCCGAACAAACAGGACGAACGCCGCGAAGTTTCATTGAACGTCGCGGATGTCATCCGCGCGTGCGATGAACTGGGAACGACCTATCCCGATGTCGTCTCGATGCTGATGCAGGCCTCGGAACAAAAGAACCTGGACGGTCGGCTGGAAAGCGATGCGTTGCCGCAATCGGGGCGGGTGTTTGTCCGGCCGTCACAGAATGCGAAACCGGGAAGCAAGGCCAAGGTGGGTCGGGAACACCTTGCCCCGAATATTTTCCCCCGTACGGAAGAAGAATCGCAGTTCAAGGGCGGCGACGGTTTACAAGCCAAAGCGGTTGGCTCGCCCACCGACGCCATGGCCAATATCAGCGAAGGCAGCGGTTCCAAAGAAAAATCCAGCGAGCCCGCTGCCAAAGAGAAATCGAAAGACGAAAAGACCCCGTTCTGGAATTTCTGGAGCCGTTCGAGAAAGTAATCTCCGCCGAAGCCCAGGGACTGCCGTCCCTGGGATGTACTCGTCTGTGGTGTTGAGGTCCGGCAATGCTCAAGTCGTTGGAATTGTACGGCTTCAAGAGCTTTGCTGACCGCACGCACTTCGACTTCGCGGCGGGCATCACCGGCGTCGTCGGTCCCAACGGCAGCGGCAAAAGCAATGTTGTCGACGCGCTGAAATGGATTCTCGGCGATCAATCGGCAAAGAGCCTTCGCGGTGCCGAGATGACCGATGTCATCTTCAACGGCTCTGCATCGCGCAAGCCGACGAATTACACCGAAGCCTTTCTGACGATCGACAACAGCCGCGGCTTTCTTGCCGTCGAAGCCGCCGAGATCACGATCGGCCGCCGTCTGTATCGCAGCGGTGATGCGGAATATCTCATCAACCGCGCTCCGGCCCGGTTGAAGGACATTCGCGATCTGCTGCTGGGCACCGGCGCCGGCAATGCTGCCTACTGCATTATCGAGCAGGGCCGCGTCGATCAGATTCTGCAGGCCAATCCGACGAACCGCCGGCTGGTGTTCGAAGAGGCCGCCGGGGTGAGCCGGTTCAAATCCCGCCGGGTGGAAGCTCAACGAAAACTCGACCGTGTTGCGCAGAATTTGCAGCGGTTATCGGACATCGTCGATGAAGTTGAAGCGCAGCTCAACTCCGTCCGCGGTCAAGCAGCGAAGGCGATCAAGTACCGCGAAGTCAGTGAGGAACTGAAGGCCTGGTGGCTGGGACTCGCGGCGGATGATTACCGGGCGGTGACCGTCGAGCTGCAAACGATTGGACAGCGCCTCGCCGAGACTGCCGAGCGGTTGGAAGAACTCGCTGCCGAACAACGAACCAGCGATGGTGCAGAAGCCGAGTTCGAGCGGGATCTCGCCGCGGTGGAAGACCGCCTGCGGGAAGCGGAACGGAAAGCCGCGCAGAACCGCGAACAGATTGCCAGTCAGGAAGCGAGCCTCAAGTTTCAAACCGCCCGCTTGACCGAAATGGAAACCGAGCTCGCGCGGATGCGGCCGCAGCAGATCGAACTGTTACGGCGCGTGTCCGATGCCGAAACCGAATTGGCCACGCAGCAGAAAACGCTCGGCGATATCGAAGCCGAGTCGATTCGCCTGCATGAGCGGATGCGCTCGCAGGACAAGCAATTGCAGGCGTCATCAACGAAGTGGGAACAAGCACGGACGGCCCTCGAACACGCGCGGCGGCAACAACAGGACGCTGCGAAACGGCTCGCCGCCGCCGAGCAAGCCGCCGCCGCCACCGAAGTGCAACAGGCGGCGGTGGAAGATTCGACATCGCGATTGCTCGGTCGCTGGGAAGAACTGCAGCGCGAACAGGATGAAGCCGAACAGCGCCGGAATGGACTCCGTCAGGAATACGAACGCTGGCAACAGGAGTTCGACACCGCGCAGTCCGCCCAACGCCTGGGCACCACGCGCGTGCAGGAACTCTCCGCACAGGTGCAAATCCGGCGGGATCAACTCGGCGAACTGCGGGAAGCCCGCAGCGCTGCCATTGCCCGCCGCGGAATTCTGGAAGATCTCGAACTTCGCCAGGAAGGTCTTGGCCTCGGTGTGAAAGAACTGCTCCATCGCGCCCGGCACTCCGACACATCCCCGTGGAATACGATTGTCGGCAGTGTTTCCGAACTGCTGGACGTGGACCTCGAACACGCCGGGTTGCTGGAAGTCGCGCTGGGAACGCGGGCACAGTTGCTCGTGTTGCGTGAGTATCAACCGTTGCTCGATTATCTCGCGGAAGGACATGCCACGCTGACCGGCCGCGTTGGGTTTGTCGCCGTGCCCGATCGTTCGGCATCGCAGCCGTGGCCCGACTTCCGTCCGCAGGGTCGCCTTGTCCATTTGCACGTCGCGCAACCGCCGCCGCTGGACCTGATCGGTCACCCCGGCGTGGTTTCACGGGCCGATCAACTTGTCACGTCCGAACACGGTATCACCGGTCTCGCCGAGACACTCCTCACCGACACTTGGATCGTCGAAACGCTTGATGTCGCCGTACAACTGGCGTCGACGTTCGGCCGCGGTGCCCGGTTCGTCACCCGGCAAGGTGAATTGCTCGACGAAACAGGATCCTTGCAACTTGGCACCGTCCGTAGCGAGACTTCGCTCCTGTCGCGCAAGAGTGAGTTGCGACGCATTCGCAATGACCTTGCGCGCCAGGAGCGAGAGCTCAGTCTGCGGGACGCCGAACTGCAACAAGCGCAAACCGCTCTTGCCACGGAAGACGCGGCCTTGGCGTCTGCGCAGGCGGAAGTCAACCGGCTGAGCCAGTCGGTGAGTGAAGCTCTCGCTGTCTGGCGGACAGCGGACCAATCCGCGGAACACCTGCGCCGCGAAATGGAGATGATCGGTGGCCAAATGCAAGGCGCGCGCGATGAAACGGCCCGCCTGGAACAAGTGCAGCGCGAGACCTTGTCCCGTTGGGAGACCGCGCGCGCGGAAATGATGGCACGCGATACGGCACTCACCGAAGCCGAGCGCGCGTTTGCCGAGGCATCGCTGGCCAATCAGACGCTCGAACAGCAAAAGTCCGCGGAACAGATCGATCTCGTCAAACAGGCCGAACGGTTCACCACCGCACGGTCGGCGATCGAACGGCTGACCCTCGAACGGACACAACGGCAAGCACAAGCGGAAGAGATGGAACGCCGCGTCCAGGCCGCCGAGCAGAAGCATGGGCAGGTCGTGCTGCAAATATTGCAGGCCCGAGCCACACTCGCCGAAGTCTATGGCGCAGGGGACGCGTTACAGAACGAAGTCGTCCGCATTCAGGGTGAGAAGACCGAACTGCGGCAACGACGGACGGCATTCCTTGATCTCGAAATGCGATTGCGGCGCGAACGCCGGGCCATTCAGGAACAACGTCACGCCGATGAAATCCGCGACCGTGAACTGCGGCACACGCTGGGGACGCTCGCCGAGCGCATTCATGAGGAATACCAAGTCTCGCTGGAAGAGATCGCCGCCGGGGAATCGTCCGCATGGAAGCTCTTCCAGGACGAGCGCAGCAAGGGCGGCAAAGCTGAGCGCGATGACGATGACAATGCTGTAGCTGCGGTCGCCAGACCGCGGGGCACGAATCCGAAAGACCCGCTCTCTGGCGAGAGCAGCTACAATTCGACGACGAAACCGCGTTCCGCCGATGCCGCAATCTCCCCCGACGAAGGAGCGAGTTTCGTCGAAGCCCGGCCCGAACTGGAAGCCCGCGTGGGTCGTTTGCGACGGAAACTGAAACTCCTCGGCCACATCAACACCGACAGCCTGAAAGATCTGGAAACGCTCGAAAAACGCTTCGAGCTGCTCAGTGGTCAATTGCAGGACCTCGTCGAAGCGAAGTCAACGCTGGAAGACATCATCCGTCGCATCAATCTCGAGAGCCGCCGATTGTTTGCGGACACGTTCCAGACGGTCCGCACGCACTTTCAACATCTCTTCCGCAAGGTCTTCGGCGGCGGCGAAGGGGACATCGTCCTCGAAGACCCCAACGACATCCTCGAATGCGGCATCGAAATCACCGCCCGTCCGCCGGGCAAAGATCTGCGCAGTCTGTCGCTTCTCAGCGGCGGCGAAAAAACCATGACCGCGATCGCCCTCATTATGGCGATCTTCCAGGCGAAACCGAGCCCGTTCTGCATTCTCGATGAAGTCGACGCCGCGCTCGATGAAGCGAACGTCGATCGCTTTGCCGCGGTGTTGAAAGAGTTTCAGTCAACAACGCAGTTCATCATGATCACGCACCACAAGCGAAGCATGATCGTTGCTGACGTTCTGTACGGTGTGACGATGGAAGAGTCCGGCGTGTCGAAGCGGATGTCCGTCCGCTTTGACGACATCGCCGAGAATGGCGAAGTCCGAAAACCCACCAGCGCCGCGGCGTAACTTGTCCCTCCCGTCCCACCGCCGGCCGACTCCGCTGTGCGGTTTCGCGCCCCACGCCGATCCTACCGCGTGTTCTCATTCTGAAAACGGTTCACTCTCCGTGATCGTGGTCATGCCCGTGATCATGATCGTGCCGATGATCGTGGTCGTGGTCATGCCGATGGTCATGATCGCGTGAATGATCGTGGTCGTGGCTGTGGTCTTCGTCATCATCGTCATCATGATCGCCATCGCACGGTTCGCCGTCGTGGTCATGATCGGCCGTGAACTCTTCGTCGACATCGGTTTGCAGCAGGAATTCGGCCTGCGCGGTGAGATAGACCTCGCGGAACGGGACTTCATACGCCTCGGCGATGCGGGCACAGTCGTCGTATTCCGGACTGAAGACCGCCGCTTCGCCCTCACGCCAGCCGACTTTGCCGTGGATCGGGCCCCAGTCAGTCTCGACGATGACTTTTGTCCGTTGCCGAACGCTGCGTTGAATGGTCTGCTTGCGGATGCCGAGCGTCGGCGTTTCCTCGAAGAGAATCGTCTCCATGGTGGGGATGTCGTCGAGATCGCAGATGACGCTGAGCAGGATGCCGGGGCGATCCTTTTTCATCTGGATTGATGTTGTGTAGACATCGAGTGCCCCCGCGGCCATCAATCGGCGTTTGGTGTAACCGATGAGTTCCGGCGTGGCATCGTCGAGGTTAGTTTCCAACATCGCGACGGTATCGGTCTCGGATGTCGTTTCCGTATCACCGAGCACGATCCGTAGAATGTTGGCCCGTTCGCGGAAATCTTTGGTCCCCGCTCCGCAACCAATCCGCTCTACCGACATGGCAGGCCACCCCGAGACGAAGCGATCGACCACCGCTTTGACAATCGCAGCGCCGGTGGGCGTCGTCAGTTCGGTGTTGATCGCCACATCGACCAAGGGAATATCGCGCAGCAATTCTGCGGTGCCGGGCGTCGGAACACCACATTCCCCGTGGGCGATGTGGACCGTGCCACGCCCCGGTGGGATTGCGGTGCAGATCACTTCGTCAACATCGAGGATGTCGAACCCGATCGCGGCACAGACGATGTCGACAATGGAATCGATCGCACCGACTTCGTGGAAGTGGACTTTGTCGATACTCATGCCGTGGACTTTCGCCTCGGCGGAAGCGATCGCTTCAAACATGTTCAGGGCGAGTGTCCGCGACCGTTCGGACAACTTGTCACTGCGGTCCAGGAGTTGGATGATGTCGCTGAGGTGCCGGTGGGCGTGCTGTTCGGGATGTTCGACCTTGAAGTGTTTCGCACGGAAGCCGCCGCGCATGACTTCGGTGACGTGCAGTGTGACGCCGGGAATACGGAAGGAATCGACGATCTCCCGCAATGTGTCGATTTCGACGCCGAGGTCAATGAGAGCGGCAACGGTCATATCGCCGCTGATGCCGGTTGCACAATCGAGAAAAGCCACGCGCACGGTGTGAGTCCTTGAAACCGTGACGACATCAGCGAATTCCAACGTTCGGTCACGGCGACGAGATTGTAACGTCGCGGAAGTCGAGTCACCAACGCCCCGCCTGCGCTTGGCGGACAACAGAGTTCACGATGGAGATTTCCATGCGTCGGCAAACCCTACCGACAGCCGCGCTGGGCGAGGGCTTCGATCGCATCAACGACTTGTTCACTGCTGGCTGGGGCGGGGCGATGCAATTCCTCCGCGAGTTCCCGACAGCGGGCGCTCACCGTTGGTGAAGTCGTCAAGGCCTGCAACGCCTTTGCCACCCGCGCGGCGCGGTACGCCCACGGGTCAATGATGGCCCCGACGCCGAGGTTCTTCAGGCGGTGACCGAAGTCCCGCTGCATTGGCGCTTGTGGAACGACGATCTGTGGCACCCCGGCATAAAGCCCCGCCCCGGCCGTCCCCGCGCCGCCGTGATGAATGAAGGCACAGCCGCGGTGCAGGAAATCACGATGATTGGCGAACGGAACCCGCAGAATCGTGTCGGTCGATTCGCCGTCCGATCCGGTCAGGATTCCCCGCAGATGGAGGCGTTGCAGTGCGAGTTCGGTCTCACGGAAGTAGCGATCATTCTTCGCCAACCAGGACGGTTTGCTCACCACAACTGGCGGCGTCCCTGATGCTAGAAACGCTTCGATGTGCGGCGGCACTGGTTCCGGTGTCATCGAAGTCATTGAGAATCCCGTGATGTGGAATGCATACGGCGGGGCTTTGAACGGCCGCGCCTTCGCCGTGCACTCGGCATACATCCCACAGGCCGCATCGACTTGTTGTTCCTCCCACTCGGCATAGTCCGAAATCCTCGGCAGGCCTTCCTGCCGTCGGAACTCATCAAACGCTGTCTGGACCGTCCCACCGATGACTTTTTTGATCGTCCAGTTACGGAAGCGCTCGAACCAGTCGCGCGTTGTATCCAGTGTGCTCCATGGGTCGAGGTGATAGTGCATCACCGGCACGGCGTGCTGTTCACGCATGGTGAGGGCCGACAAGGCACCCGGGCCATTGGGAATAAACAGGACCGTGTCGTCAAAGGGGACGAATTGCTTCAGCGCGTTGTAGCTGCGACGGAGATTGGTTTCGACCCAGATTTTGAACAGCCCGAAATTGCCCAGGATGGTGTTGTCCGCGATCTTGGCTTCACCGGTTTTCGATTCTTCCAGCGTCATAATGTCGACCGTCTGCATCGCCGACCAGTCGTGCATGGCGAAGAACCGGGCGTTGCCAATGGCGACAACCTGATGGCCGCGGCGCACTGCTTCGCGTCCGACCAACCACATCGGCGCATGGTCACCGTAACTGCCGAAGATCAGAATTACGATGCGCACGCACAGCTTTCCGAAGATTGTTGGTTCTGGCATCGATTACGACTGCTGAGGCCGTGGTTCCTCCGCTCATCTCACGGACCTTGATGAGCGGATTCACTTCCGGTGATCCACTTCGATCACCCCTGTCTCATTCCCAGCCCGGCGTGGTGGAACCATCGGCCGTGACGATCCATGGCGTCCAGGTCAGCGCGAGCTTCGTCACCACAATATCGGTCTTTTTCGGGCGAACCGCAATTTCCTCCAACTGGAGTTCATCTTCCGGCATTGACTCCCGGATCTTCGCCGTTTCGGCTTCAAATTCGGCGTTGAGATCGTCAAATTTCTTTTGAATGGCTTCGATGGATTCTTCGGCGAGGGTGACATCCTGCCGTTGACCCGCGGCTCGTGTGGCGGCCCGCATTGATGTTGCGGCTTTCCCGACATTCGACGCCGACGCCAGTTTGCGGCCGAACATCGCCCCGAGAATCGATGTGCCGAACTGCATCGCGGCGTTGAACGTTTCCGACTTTGCCTGGGTCTTTTCCTTTTCGAGCTTCTGCTGCGCTTTGCGAAGTTGCTCCGTCACGGTGGCCATTTTGGGGGCATACTTCGCGCGCAGTTTTTCCACGGCAAGATCGCGCTGTTCCTTCAGCATTTGAGTCAAGCGGACACGGAAATCCCCCTCCGATTCATTGGCCGCGGAAAGCTGCTTCAGTGCCTTGCACTTCCACTGACCGATCCGCTGCGAACGATACAGGTGCTCCTTCAAAGCAGCGTTGAGTTCGTTGTATGTCTTCACCTTGGAGAGCGCACTCGGCAAAGGGGCAAACTTCGCCGTCTCTTCGGGCTTGGTGGCGATCTCTGGCGTCGTCTCTTGATCGGCTCCGTCATCCCACACTGTCGCGGAGACTTCGGCAACTTCGGGAACCAGTAGACAGACATCGCGTGATTCGTCGATCCCCGCGGACTTGTTCTGAAAATGAACCCGCGCCGACCCGAACAATCCCGCGCGGTAAATGAGCTTGGCTTCACCCAGCAACGGAGATTGCCGCATCAGAAACAACTCGATGATGTCCGGCGGCAGAACCGGGTGTGACGTCGCATCGGTCGCAGACAAGGAACTTCCCGATGGCGCGGCACTGGCCGTTGCGGCCTGTCGCTCCTGATTCCGGTCGTGCATGAGCCCGCTGATCTGCTCCTGGGTCAGCGGCCCGCGCAAGTACGACAGCGCCCACCGGGATTGAAACACCACCGGGGCGTCGTCGTGAACGTTGTTCATCAGGAAGACGCGGTTACCCAACCCGGACAGAATGCGTTCCATCTCGGTCCGGTTGAACTGTGCCCCCGCCGCTGACGAGGCACCTTCAAGACCATCCAGCACACGGAGCTTGTCCCGCTCGGTTTGCAATCGGCCGAGAAACCATGTGCCGCAGTTGGAAAGACCTTTGTAGTCCAGGTCAACCGGGTTCTGTGTGGCAAGTACCACGCCGAGGCCGAACGCCCGCGCCTGCTTCAGCAGCGTCAGCATCGGAATTTTACTCGGCGGATTCGCCGTCGGCGGGAAGTAGCCGAAGACTTCGTCCATGTACAACAACGCCCGAAGACTGGAAGTCCCCGGTTGTTTCCGCATCCATGCCACCATTTCGTTGAGGACAATTGTGACGAAGAACATCCGCTCGGAGTCACTGAGGTGTGAAATCGAGAGAATCGTCAGCCGCGGTTTGCCTTCCGGCGTGTACAACAGTCGCTGAATGTCGAGTGGTTCCCCCTGCCGCCACACTTCAAACCCCGGCGAGGCGAGCAGATTGTTGAGCTGCATTGCAAACTGAAAGCGTTCATTTGCCGGGAAGAAACTTTCCAGATCGAGCACGCCGAGGCGATCAAAGGGCGGCGTCTGAATCCCGCGGATGAGTGATCCCAGATCGAGATCTTTCCCTTCGCGCCACGCACTGTCGAACAGGTTCGACAGCAGAATATGCTCACGGCTCTTCAGTGGATCCGAATCCACCCCCAATAATGCGAGCAATCCTGACACCGCGGTCGCAATTCGTTCCCGCAGCGCAACGCCATCTTTCCGCTGGGCTTCCGCCGGCGCGGTGAATGATCGCAACACCGTCAACGGCAGCCCGGCATTGCTCCCCGGCGTGTAGATCGAGACTTCACACGCATCGCGAAACCGCTGGATGCGTTCCGGCGGCTGACCCCACTGCGCGAGTCCTTCTTTCCACTGTTTCGCAGTCGAGGCAGCGAATTCATCCGGAGATTGCCCCTTCCGCATTGCCTCCGCAGGATCAACCCATTCCAAGAAATCCTCGGGTTTGAGGTTGGGGAACGTGAGCATCAGGTTGCTCAGGTCGCCTTTGGGATCGATGCAGATCGCCGGGATGCCGTCGATCGCCGCTTCTTCGAGCAGATCGAGGCACAACCCCGTCTTGCCGCTGCCGGTCATCCCCACACACACGGCATGCGTGCAGAGGTCTTTCGATTCATACAGCAGCAGGTCTTCCTGCGGCTGGCGTTTGTCGAGGTCGTAATACCGCCCGAGGTAAAAGACGCCGAGCTTCTCGTAATCTTGCATGATAATGCGACACGCATGAAAGGAGCGAACGGCCGTGGTCGTCCAATGACCAGCAGCCCGGCCCACCAGAGTGCGATTTGCCGTGGCATAGGTCAAGGGCAGTCGTGATGCGATGCGCGCATACGGCTCTGTGCGGCAGCAAACAAAGAGAAGAACCACGGAAGACACGGACCACACGGAAGAAAGTCCAATGGCGAAGAGACCAACGGAACACGAATCTCCGGACCATCGCCCGTGAATTTGTCTTCTGGCATTTTCCGTGTATTCCGTGGTTCCCTTCCGAATTTCTTCATCTCAATTCGTAGACTCGCCCAATTGGCCCGCGCGCTGGCATAATCCGCTTATTGAGTCAAGAAACACGTTCGCACTTGGTGATCCGCATGAAGTTCGCGCTGGTGATTCCGGATGGGTGTGCTGATGAACCGCAACCGTCGCTCGGCAAGTTGACGCCGTTGCAGGCGGCGATGGTGCCGAATATGGACGAAGTCGCGAAAGCCGGGATCGTCGGCCGGGCCGATCATGTGCCCGCTTCGATGCCCTCCGGCAGTGACGTCGGCACCATGAGCCTGTTTGGCTATGACCCGCTCCAGTACCACACAGGTCGCGCCCCGTTGGAAGCCGCGGCGCAGGGGATTGAACTCGGGGCCGAGGATTGGGCCGTCCGCTGCAACTTCGTCACCGTCATTGATGAAGTGATGAAAAGTTTCACGGCGAGCCAGATTCCCAATGATGTGGGACAAGCGCTGATTGAAGTCCTGCAGCGCGACCAGTGCGGCGATCCGAACTGGAAATACTACGCCGGGGTGAGCTACCGCAATCTGCTGCTCTACCGGTCGCGGGATGGTCAAGCCCCGTTCACCACGAAGACCGACAGCACGCCGCCGCATGACATCACCGACAAACCGATCGCGCCGTACCTCCCCACCGGCCCCGGCAGCGACGTGCTGAATGAGTTGATGCAACGCAGTCGGCAACTCTTCGCCGAATGTGCGATCAACACGGCCCGCGGTGACAAAGCCGCCACGCAAACCTGGCTGTGGGGCCTCGGCAAACGCCCGGCACTCACGCCATTTCTGGAACGCTTCGGCAAGCGCGGGGCCGTGATCACCGCCGTCGATTTGTTACGTGGACTCGGCCGGTTACTTGGCTGGCAGATTGTGGAAGTTCCCGGCGCGACGGGGTACCTCGACACCGACTACGCCGCCAAGGGACGGTACGCCATCGATACGC
Source organism: Planctomycetaceae bacterium (assembly GCA_041753475.1). Taxonomy (GTDB): domain Bacteria; phylum Planctomycetota; class Planctomycetia; order Planctomycetales; family Planctomycetaceae; genus DSVQ01. Next base: position 17,973 of record JBGSUN010000111.1, read on the forward strand.
TGAAATCCGGCGTCGATTTCATCGTCGTGCACGTCGAAGCGACCGACGAAGCGTCTCACGAAGGGCACGCGCTGGAAAAGGTGAAAGCCCTCGAGGAAATCGACCGCCACATCGTCGCCCCGCTGCATGCCTACATGAAATCGCAAGGCGATTACCGCTTGCTCATCTGCCCCGACCACCCGACATTCCTCCGCACCAAAACCCACAGCCACGGCTACGTCCCCTTCACGATGTGCGGCACCGGCATCACCCCGGATAACGCCAAAACTTACGACGAAATCGTCGCCGCGAAATCCGCCGTCGCACTGGACCGCGGATGTGAATTGATGCCGTTGCTGTTCAAAGGGACTTGATCGAGAGATTTGTTCCTCTCTGGAATCGGGATCGTTCGTTTGTTCCACGCAAGATTCATCCGTGGAGATGCCCATGCGGTCCCAACCTCTGATTTGCGTGTCGGATGTCGAAGCCAGCAGTCGGTGGTATCAGCGATTGCTGGGTTGTACGAGTGCGCATGGCGGGCCGAATTACGAACGGCTCGTGGATGGTGCGGCGCTGATCTTGCAGTTGCATCGCTGGGATCTGGACGATCATCACGGACCGATTGGTAATCCGCACGATCTGCCTCCCGGCAACGGCGTGCTGTTGTGGTTCGAAGTCGATGACTTTGACGCTGCCGTGAGCCGAGTCGCCGAGATGCAGGCGGAGGTTCTGTTGCCGCGGCATCGGAATCCTCCCGATGGCAACGGCGGACCCAATCATTGGGAGATCTGGCTGCGCGATCTCGATGGGTATAAAGTGGTGCTGGCCAGTGCGGATGGCACTGCCGATGGCAATTGGCAACCGTGACGCATCGTGCGCGGCTGACGCCGTTGTTTCATCAACAAAGTGGTTCGCTTCGAACGACTCCGCAATCTTAGAGACGGTCACACAACCACTGGAAAAGCCCGGCATTTCCTGAAATGCCGGGCTTTTGTTTTTGTCTCATAGTCGCCCAACGCGGCGTCTGGACCATCCTCCACAGTCCGACCTTGCCTTCACTGAAGTTTCACACTCTGGCAATTGACAACCGCAGGAAACGGTACCTATTCTCGATCTTGTGTTTGCCCTTTTATAACGGACACATGCCAGACACGGCTGGTGGCCCGCGTTCCACGGAGTTGTTTTCGATGGCTAAGTGTCTCCCCGCCTTCATGCTCGCCGTAATGTTTTTCTCCCCGGTTGTGCAGATAGCCCACGGCAGCGTCGTCGAAATTTTTGGGAACGACATTACGGGTACCAATCCTGGCCTGAGCAACCCTTTCACGACTGGACAAACGGTTGACGGTAGCATTACCGTTTCGGGAATTGGTCGTGGCAGTGGGGTCAACGGTGCGAGCGCTAACGATCGCTATAACGCAAACAGTTGGAACACTGTTAGCCTCGACACAAATGCGTATTTTACCTTCACACTGACCCCGAACGCTGGACAACAAATCGACTTCTTCGATTTCACTTATACTGGACAAGCATCGGGGACGGGGCCGACTTCGTTTATCTTTCGGTCTAGTATTGATGGTTTTACGTCAAATCTCGGAGGTCCGCTGGCAACCGGAGCGACAATTAGTCTGACGGATGCCTCGTTCCAGTCCATCACTTCGGCGATTGAGTTTCGTTTATATGGATTTGGAGCAACCTCGTCGGCCGGCACCTTCAGCGTGAATGACTTTGCCTTTCAAGGTACAGTTAGTGCCGTGCCGGAACCCACGAGTTTGCTGCTGTTTGGAATGGCGTTCGCATCCGGGCTTGGGTTCAAATTGAGCCGCCGAAAGGTTGCTCCGGTGCCAAGTGGCGAGTTCGATCAAGACGGACTGTGATTGGCAAATCTTTGAATCTGGACAGACTTCTGAGAGATCATCAGCATCGGTGCCTTCTTGTTTGTAAAGTATATTTCTCAGTCTCAAGTGTTGCCTGAACAGCACGTGGCGAGTGGCGGTTCCGGAGTCTTCAATGTTTCGGAATACGGAGACCGCTGGATTCTTGCGGTTTCCTTCACCCGTCATCCCCAACCATCTACCAACGCGATGCCAACCGGATGGATCGTGCCATGAGAATGACTCGACTCATCCCCATGCTGCCGGTCAAGAGCATGCCCGCCAGCGTAGACTTTTACTGCCGAAAGCTCGGCTTTGAAGTCGAGAGTCGAAACGACGAGTGGGGTTGGACGATGCTCCGCTTCGACGAGTGCCGGTTGATGCTGGATCAATCGATCAATGCCCATCCGCAGCACCCGCGCGACTCGATCCTCTACCTGTATCCAGACGATATCGTGCAGTATCACCATCAGGTACGCCAGAACGGCCTGACAGTGCCGGACTTGGAGGTCACCTTCTACGGCTTAACAGAATTTCGCATCAGCGATCCGGATGGAAATCGGTTATGGATCGGCCAATCGACATCGGCCGGCGTGTGATTGGTCTTCTCGTCCAGGCGGAGTCTGCCTTGTATCCGTAGATGAAGTGAACAGACCAGATGTTTGCTCCCGTGATCTTGCCGTTGCAGATGACCTGCGTCGTAGTCGCTCTGATGACACTGATGGCCGCCGTGCTTTGGGAGCGGCAAACCAAGCGTGTTTTGCTCTCGGTTGCGCTGGGTTTTCTCACCGGCTTTGTGTTATTTATTCCGACCCTGTTTGTTGTGGGAGCTATCGTCGATGCCTGCCGGTACGGCAAGTTTGAGTATGCCAGAGGTGCCGAAATCCGCGATCCCTACGTTGAGATTCCGGAATCCGTCACGAATGTCACGCTGTACAAGTACGCGTCGGGGCATGAAGTCCGGTTTCAGATTGATGAAGCGACATTACTGGCGTGGATGGACTCCGTCACGAAGAAGCGCGGAGAGTTCAGCAAGGCCACCCCTTTTGAACGGGAAGAGCAGTCAACGAGTGGTGAATTCAGCCAGCATGAATGGGAATGGCGGTTCGGTCGACGTCACTGGGCTCGACCGGCAGACATTGTGAAATACAATGGATGGCATTCGGGAAGAGGTGCGGGATTTGATGTGTGGTACTCGGCGGAATCACAGACCGCTTTCATTTCGGCTGGCTATTGGTGATCTGAGTGGAGTTCCGGCCGACGGAGTCCGCCAGAACGAAAATTGGCGTTTGAAAGCCACATCGGGCGATCAGCCACGAAACTCTTCGAAACTTTCACCACGGATTCAGAACCAACAATGGCGTGAAGGGGTGGTCCGTTAGTAGAATTCTACGGCCTGAACGTTTGAGAGGATAAGAACGTCGCCGAACGCTCCGGCGGATTCCCTTCAGCGACTTGAGAGTGGCCCCAAAAATCAAAGTCGGGTCTGTGAGCATGCCCCTTGTTTCTCGCCGTCAGCTTTTTGGCAAAGTCAGCCAAGGCATCGCCACGCTGGTCGCCGGGCGCGGGTTGTCGAATGGTCCGCTGACACGCCTGGCGGATGGGATCGGCCTCACACAGCCGCTCTCGGGCTGGTCACTCTATCGTGATGTTCGATCCTACTCTCAGTTGGGTGAGCACCTCACCGCAACCAACGTCGATCTTGCCACCGGCGACTGGCTGGAACGACATCTCGTTGACGCAGGGTTCGAGACCGAGCGACAGACCTTCACCATCCGTCAAAGTTCCGTCCAGCGATCCACACTCCTGGCGGGTTCCAGCGGCCGAGTTCCCGTGGAAGCCATCCCACTGTGGCCGGTGACCTTCACTGCAGATCCTATCGAATGTCCATTGGTCGAGTTGAACCCCACCGATCGTGTGTCGCTCCAAGGAAAGATCGCGCTGGCCTCGTTCCCCTTCAGTATTACCGGGCGCGTCACGACCGAGATCGCCGATCTCATTCGCCGGGCCGCACAGAACGGCGCGGTCGCAATTGTGGGGATCACGGAAGGTCCGACGGAGTTACCGGTTGCCATGAATCCGCTCGAGGGGCAGGAACCGTGGCCGATCCCTGTGCTGCTGGTGGGGCCGAAAGATCGATCCTGGCTGACGGCGGCGAGCCAGTCCGGCGTCAATGTGACGCTGGTGATTGAGGGCGCAACCATTGAAGCGGCCCCGGCAACCAACGTCGTCGGTCGACTGATCCGAACCGCCAATGCCCCGTGGATTGTGATTTCGACACCGTACAGCGGTTGGTTCCGCTGCGGCGGGGAACGGGGCCCTGGTATTGCCCTGTGGCGCGGTCTGAGTCGCTGGATCGCTTCACGCTGGACAACTTCGCCGACCGCCCCCTGCAACTATCTGTTCGTGGCGACCAGCGGGCATGAACTCGGCGGCGTGGGCATGTCAGCGTATCTGGCCAGTCACGCCCCGAAGCCGGAGCAGGTAGCGGTCTGGTTGCACCTCGGCGCGTGGATGACATCCTATGCCTGGCCGCTGGATGCCGGTCCGGATCCTCAAGCGGATGACGCAGAAAACCCCCGTTTCCTGAATTCGCTGAACATCAGGACGGAAGCGTTGGCACCGCTACTGAAGTTACCGAACATGATTCCCCAGGAGATTCTCATCGGCGAGATCGCGCAGGTCATTCAGAGCGGCTACACCAAGGCGTTGGCGATCACCGGCCGAAATGTTCCGCACCACACACGCTGGGACCTGCCGTTCATGACTGGACCGCGATTACTGGAACGGACCGCCCGCGCCCTGACAGAATTCCTGGCCGTCGCCGAATCCTCTCCACACGTCGATAGCCAGGCTTTGCGACGTCGACAGTAGCCCCGTATCAGCCATCGAAAAAAAAGCCCCCGAGGTTGAACCCGGGGGCTTGATTTATCGAATCACACACAACCGGGAAGGTCGCGTTTGACCACTTACTTCTTCGCGGCGGCAGCGGTAGCCGTAGCCTTCGCTGAGGGCACCACCCAGACTTTGACTTCGGTCTTGATGTCGCCGTGAAGTTGAATCTTCACGGTGTACATGCCGAGTTCCTTGAGCGGCCCATCGAGCTTCACGTGATCGGCTTCGATCGCATAGCCCGCGGACATGAGAGCCTTGCTGATATCCACGGCGACGATTGAGCCGTAGAGGTGGCCTTCTTCGTTGGCGTTCGCTTCCAGCGTCACACTGTACTTGGCAACCCGGTCGGCGAGTTGCGACAGCGCCTGAATCTTCTGCTTCTGAATCTCGGCGAGTTTTGTCTGATGCTGGAGCACGCGGCGCTTGTTCTCATCGGTCGCCACCGTGGCATAGCCCTGAGGCAACAGGTAGTTGCGGGCATAACCAGGCTTCACCTTGACGATGTCGCCTTGCTTGCCGAGCGTGGCCACATCTTCAGCCAGCATCAGCTCCACTTGCCGGTGGGTACGGGGGCGACCAGAAGCCGTCAAATTGCCGCGAGCCATGAATCAGTTTCCTTCGCTGGATCGCACGGCAGAAGCACCGTTGCGTTCCCAATCTCAATCTGGTTACGGGTGTGGTTCACCCGGAATGAACTAAAATGGAACCTCGTCATCAGGCGGGCCACCGCCGTCATCACTACCACCGCTGTACTGACTACCGCCGAAATCGCCCTGATCTTGCGGAGCCGATGCCGCTTGTTGCGGACGTCCGGCCCCACCGGATCGCTGTTGCCCACCGCTATAACCGCCACCCCCACCACCAGCGGGAGCACCGTCGCCACGGCTGCCGAGCATGGTCATGTTCTCGCCCACCACAGTCAGGCGAGAGCGTTTTTTACCCGTTTCCTTGTCATCCCACGAGTCCGTTTTTAACCGGCCCTCAATGAGAACCGGACGACCTTTCGCCAAGTACTCGCCGGCAATCTCCGCCGTCCGTCCCCACAGTGTGACGTCGACAAACGTGACTTCTTCCCGTTTGGAATTCGTCTGCTTGTCGAACCACGTATGGTTGACCGCTAACCCGATTTCCGTCACAGCCGTGCCGCCGGTGGTGTATTTCACCTGCGGATCGCGGGTCAGGTTTCCGATCAAAATGACTTTATTAAAACTGGCCATGAACGGGGCTCCTCGTCAGGCCGCGAATCGGTGTCGCGTCCCCTCGGCAACGAACCCTGTGTCCGCTGCCCCATTCAGTTTAGCGATCGTCCGGCACAAAGTCTTCACCACCACCGCGACGATCTCGCCCGCCGCCGCTGCCTTCGGCCCGGTCAGGCTTCTGTTCGGGGCTGTGAATGGTCCCGTCCTGTGTCGTCAAGGCCTGCACCATGGCATCGAAGATGACCTTGGGATGGCGGATGATGACCTGCCGCAATATGGCGTCATTCAGCTTGAACAGACGGTCGAGTTCCGGGGCCTGGCCACCGTCCATCGTAAAGCAGGCGAGGTAATAAAGCCCCTTCCGCTGATTCTGGATCGGATAGCAGAGCTTCCCTTCCTGCCACGGCCGTGAGGCCACCACGGATGCCCCAACGCGTTCCAGCATGCCGAGCACGGCCTTCTCGGTTCCGTCCGGATCGGACGAGAACCGGTTGCTGTCGAGGAGGAACATCCCTTCGTAGGTATACACTGACACGTCGTCATCTCCAGGGGCGGGCGGTCGTTGACACCACGCTTCGCCAAGGCTCACTTTGCGTTGATTCGAAACTCACTCTTGTATCGTGCCAAGACCGATTTTCAATGCGTGCTGAAAAATCACGGGGATTTCGGCTTTGGCATCGTCTCGCTGGAAGAGCTTTCCCCCGGCGTGCCTCCGCTGTTGAACGCATTCATGGCAGCGTCCATCCCATCGGCGGCCCACTTCTCGACCGCCATAGCTGCTCTCCGGACCGCCGCATCGATCTCCGGTAACTCGTTCTTCCGAAACTTTGCCAGTACAAACGTTGCCGCATCCATTTCCGCCGGGGGGCGATCGACTCCGATTCGCAGGCGACCAACCGCCTCTGTTCCCAACGTCTGCAGGATGCTCAGCAATCCCTTCTGTCCGCCTGCTGACCCCGAGGCTCGCAGCCGGAGTTGTCCCAATTTCAAATTCAGGTCGTCGCAAACCACCAGCACATTGGTGAGCGGGACCTGAAAAAACTTCACCAGCGGTTGCACACTTCGTCCGCTGAGATTCATAAAGGTCTGTGGCGCGACCAGCATCAACCGTTCGCCACCACATTGAATCTCACGCAACTCGGCTTCAAACCGCAGCTTCGGACGCCCCGCCGACGAGCGTTTGGCGAGTTCGTCCAGCAGTTCGAATCCAATGTTGTGCCTCGTTCCAGCATACTTCTCGCCGGGATTTCCCAGCCCGACCACGAGTTTCATGTTCGGACCTGCCGTACTCGCTCCAAAGGCCGCTCATGGGTGTCCACCCACAACTACTTCTTCTTGCCGGTCTCCTTCTTGTCATCCCCCGCCGCCGCATCCGCCGCTGGCTTCTTACCGATGACTTCCGGCTCTGCAGCCGACCCATCCGTCGGAAGTGCTTCCTTGGTCTGGACTTGCACCACGTGGACGACAATTGCGTCACCGGGCGTCTGACAGTGAGCGCTTTCAGGCAGTTCCAGATCCTTCACATGGATCGCCTGCCCGACATTCAGGCTGCCAATTTTCACAACAATCGTATCGGGAATGAGATACGCCAGACAGTCGAGAGTGATGCTGTGCAGCGGCTGCTCCAGCACACCACCGGACAGCGCCCCCGGCGCCGTTCCCTTCAACACCAGCGGCACATGCAAGGTGACGCGCTCGGTGGGGTCGACCCGCATGAGATCGAAGTGGGTGATGTGCTCGCCGAAAGCATCCCACTGGAGTTCACGAATGAGCGCCTTATCCTGCTTGCCGCCAATGTCCAGATCGACGACTTTCGAGCCGGATTTGACGATCGCGGTGAAAACGTCGCGGGCCACCTGCACTGAGGTGGTTTCCGCGGCGTGGCCATAGACGTTGCCCGGCAGGAGCCCTTCCCAGCGCAGACGACGACAAGCCGCCGAGCCGTGTTCGGTGCGGGGTTCGGCGACGAGTTTGACTTCCTTCGACATTGTACTACCTGTTCAGCGCCGCCGTAGAGCGGGCTCGTTCACTCGACAAAATCCGGGAAAACCACGCGAACGCCCCGTCGAGGGGATTCCGGGACAGTCCGCGCGGGAATCGGAAAGTGTAACGGGACCCGCCGGGGGTTGCAACGCCACGAAATCGGTACCACAAACACGGCCCGGAACCCCAAAGGATTCGCCGACCATCCGCAAGAAAAGCCACAGCGACCAAGGATAACGATGTGCGAACGTAAATCACGGCGGTCCGACAGACAACGGGCGGGATAACTGGGGCCGGTCGGACTCGAACCGACAACCTTAGGATTATGAGTCCCGCGCTCTAACCGATTGAGCTACGGCCCCGATCGTGTCGTGGGGAGTATCAACCACAATGACACGCGGTGCAAGCCAAACGTTCAGTGTCCGACTTATCCGGGCCTATTCGTCTTCGCTGGTGCTGAGGACGGCGAGGAAGGCCTTCTGCGGAATCTCCACCTGACCGAATTGCTTCAGCCGTTTCTTGCCTTCCTTCTGCTTGCTGAGCAGCTTTTTCTTCCGACTGATGTCGCCGCCGTAGCACTTTGCCGTCACGTCTTTCCGCACAGCCTGAATGGTTTCCCGCGCGATCACCCGGCCTCCGAGAGCGGCTTGCAACGGGATCTCGAACTGATGCCGGCTGATTTCTTCCTTCAGCTTCTTGCACACCGCCCGGCCGCGACGTTCGGCTTGGGACCGATGCACAATCACCGCCAGTGCGTCGACTTTCTCACTCTTGACGAGAATATCCATTTTCACAAGATCGGCCGCACGGAAACCGATGACCTCATAGTTCATCGTGCCATACCCTGCCGTAATACTCTTCAGTTTGTCGTACATATCGAAAACGATTTCGGCGAGCGGGAGTTCATACGTGAGTTGGGCACGATTCGGGCCGAGGTATTCTGTGGTGAGATAGGTGCCACGACGATCGGCACACAACTGCATAATCGGGCCGATGCGGTCGCTTGGCAGAATGAAGTGCACTTTGGCAATCGGTTCGCGCAATTCCTTGATCGAACCGGCATCGGGGACATCCTGCGGGCTGTCGAGGGTGGTGACGTCGCCGTTCGTTTTCACCAGTTGATAGGTGACGTTCGGTGCGGTTTGAATCAGGTCGACATCGGCTTCTTTTTCCAGCCGCTGCTGGATGATTTCCATGTGCAGCATGCCGAGGAAACCGCAGCGGAAACCAAAGCCGAGGGCGTCGCTGGTGTCGGGTGCGAATGAGAAGCTGGCGTCGTTGAGACTCATCTTCTGCAACTGGTCGCGCAGATGCTCAAAGTCGGTCGCGTCGATCGGATACATCCCGCAGAACACCATCTGCTGCGGGATTTCATACCCCGGCAGCGCGGCGGGGGCGCGGTTATGAAAATCAGTAACCGTATCACCGACATGGACATTCCCGAGGACTTTTACGCCGGTAATAATGTATCCTACCTGACCCGGCCCGAGATCATCACACGCTTCCATGAACGGGCGGAACTGACCAATCTCCAGGACTTCATGAGCCAGTGCCGATTTCATGAAGAGGACTTTTTGTCCCTTCTTGATGCTGCCGTCCATGATCCGGATATAAGTCACCACTCCGCGGTAGACATCATATTTGCTATCAAAGATCAGGGCCGTGAGGGGCGCGTTAATATCCCCTTTCGGTGCAGGGATGCGTTCGATGATCGCGCGGAAACACTCTTCGATGCCGATACCGGATTTGCCGCTGGTCTTCAGGACGTTTGTGGTATCGAGACCGACGACGGTTTCGATTTCTTCGAGGATTTCCGGAATGCGCGTGATCGGCAGGTCGACTTTATTGACGACCGGAATCACCTCCAGATTGGCACCGATGGCGGCGTACGCATTGGCCACCGTCTGGGCCTGCACCCCTTGAAACGCATCGACGAGCAGCAACGCCCCTTCGCACGCCGCGAGGCTGCGCGAGACTTCATAGTGAAAGTCGACATGGCCCGGCGTATCGATGAAGTTGATCTCGTACTGCTGGCCGTCGAGGGTGTAGTTGATGGCGACCGCCCGGGCTTTCACCGTGATGCCGCGCTCCCGTTCGACGGCGAGGTCGTCCAGGATCTGTTCCTGGAATTCGCGCTGGGAAATTGCCCCGCTTTTGAGGAGCAACTGGTCGGAGAGCGTGCTTTTGCCATGGTCGATGTGGGCGACGATGGAGAAGTTGCGAATGAAGCGTTGGTCGAACATCGGAGACCAAAAGACAATGCGGACAGTGGGTTACGGCACGAGGCGGGCATCGCGGCGGGGTGGCCTCGGAGCGGTCCGGTCGCCGCCGAGAAACGCATTCTAACCGCGCACGGGCAGGGTCGAAAGACCGAGCCGGAATCTCGAAGCGGGTGAACACAGTACCACAACTCCTGGAGCGGCAATGACACCGGCACTGGAGTTCAGTCAACCCACGGAATTGGCATTCATCTACGGGAAGTATGGGATGAATAGGTAATCTCTTACTGCCGCTGTCTGCTGGCGAGGGGGGCGTTTTCCACTTGAATCCGGGTTTGGTCGCATCGATTGTCCCTGCCGTGCCGATGGTAAGGATGATGCTCGTACGTCGCGCAGGTTGTTGCGCTCACCGACCGCCTCAGAAACGCAGGATGCCATGGAACTTGCCCCATCTGGTCAATTGGTCATCACGGCCGAAGGGGATGTCTTCGGCCCGGATTCCCCGGAAAACCGCGACCTGGCCCGCCGGATTCGGGCCTGCATCAATGCCTGCAAGGGATTGACGACCGAAGATCTGGAAAACGGCCTGATCCAGGATTTGTGTCGGACGGTGATGCAGGTGGGACCGTTGCTGGAATCGCAGAACCGCCAACTTCGTGACCGGGCGGCATAAGCGGTGAGCTACAACGTGACCTGAGGATGCTGTAACTGCCACAGGTCGAGGGCTTCGAGCAGGTCTGCTGGTCGCGCCGTACCCGTGGTACTCAGTTGGCGGACAGTCACGGACGCAACCAGATTGGCCACGAGTGCAGCTTCCGTGGGCGACGCACCGCTTGTCAGTGCCAGCACCGCCCCGGCGGTCGCACTGTCCCCAGCCCCGGTGGGATCAATTGGTCCTTTCACGGTGATTCCCGGAACCAATCGCACCTCCGGGTCGCTGACAAACATTCCTTTCTCTCCCCAAGTCACGAAGACCGGGACACCAGACTCTTCGCGTAGCCGTGGAATCACCCGCTGCAAATCGGTCAGGCTGACTTCATCACCCGGCAGCGGATTGACCCGGCCAACAGCTTCAAATTGATTTGGCTTGATCATCACGTTGCGAAACTGGCGGATGAACCGGCGGCTATCGGCCCAGAAGAGGACCTTGCGACACTTTCCCGCGTATTCGGACAGAATGTCTCGCAACCGCGCGGTGACGACACCGCAATCGGGGAGTTCCACCTGATCCATGATGACGAGCGCATCAATTTCCTGCTGCTCGAGCACCTTCTCGACTTGCGCCGCCAGTGCATCGACGATTTCCGGCGGCGTCGGCTGACGATTCTTCGTGTCGTAACGGGAATGTTCCCCCAGCAGCCCGGCGATTCCCGTATCGCGCGGCTTGAGGTATGTCGGCGTCATCAACTCTCGACACCGCAGCAGCCCTTCCGTAGAGCACTCTAACGCCTGCAATCCCTGACAGAGATCGTAGCCTTCGCCGTCATCGCCGATGGCACCAATTGCATGCAACCGCCCGGCCCCGAGCGCCGCGAGATTGTTAACAACGGTTCCCGCCGCACCGGGGCTATGACGCCGCTGCACCACCTGATGCGCGGTACGGCCGGTTTCAAGGCTCGGTTCCGCGAGGTGTGGGGCAACTTCCAGGTACTTGTCGAGAAAGAAATCGCCCAGGACTGCAATCCGTTGCTGCGGGAACCGGCTCAACAATGTCCGAAGACGCTCAGGGGTCATATCAGCGTTGTCCATACAAAAAATCCGGGAACAACATCCGCGCAGGACTCCGGCGCGACGCATTCTCCCTTCAGTGTAAGGGGTCCGCTGCAAACCGGGAACCACACCTGCTGAACGACCGCGGTCCTTGCCCCAGCCCGGAGCGCGAGCGACGGGAGTCACTCTTCGCTGACGAATGGGACTCGTGATGGCCACGCCACCCTGACTCCCGTCGCTTGCGCTCCGGGCTGGGACGGATTCACGCCAGCAGATCGTGAATCACATGCCCATGCACGTCCGTCAAACGGCGGTCAATGCCGTTGTTGCGGAACGTCAAGCGCGTGTGATCGATGCCAAGGAGATGCAGGATCGTGGCGTGGATGTCATACACCTGCGTTGGGTTCGTACGGTCGAGGGGTTTGTAGCCCCATTCGTCGCTGGGACCGTACGTCGTGCCCCCTTTGATCCCGCCGCCGGCCAGCCAGTTGGTGAAGACGAACGGGTTATGATCGCGGCCTTTTCCGCCCTGCGCACAGGGCATGCGGCCGAACTCGGTGGTCCAGAGAATGAGCGTATCGTCGAGCATGCCGCGCTGTTTGAGATCTTCGATCAACGCCGCCGCGCCGGTCGCCATGCCGAGCGCGAGCGGCCCGTGATCGCGCGGCACGTCTTCATGCGAATCCCAGTTCCGCCGCGGGAAGCTGTTGTCGTTGCCTGACCAGATTTGAATGAACCGCACGCCCCGTTCGAGCAACCGCCGGGCGACCAGACATTTCAGTCCGAAGTGGGCGATTTCCTCCGGCGCGTTGATCTCCGTCGGCCATGCAGCGGGGAGGTTGTCGAGACCGTACAACTTCAAAATGTGCTCCGGTTCCCCTTTCACGGTGAGGGCTTCCGGAGCCGCGAGTTGCATCCGTGCAGCAAGTTCATAACTGCGAATGCGGGCTTCCAGACGGCTGTCACCGGGCCGTTCCGCAACATACTTTTCGTTGAGTCGTTGCAGCACATCGCGCCCGGCCCGTTCGCTTTCGGCAGTGACGTAATCATTCTTGTAAGCGAACAAATCCGCGATGGGCGTGTCGCTGCCGGGGCGGATGATCGTCCCCTGATGTTGGGCCGGAAGAAACGCCGTGTCCCAGTTCTTTTGACCGTTGGACGGGAAGCCGCGGTGATCGGGCAGCACGACGAACGTCGGCAGGTTGTCGTTGAGGCTGCCGAGGGCGTAACTCACCCACGCGCCCATGCCGGGGAAACCGGGAAGCTGAAACCCCGTCGATTGCAGCAGCGTCGCCGAACTATGCACGCCGGTCTTGCCGACGAGGTTGTGAATGAACGCCATGTCATCCGCGACCCGGCCGAGCGGCGCGACGACTTCACTGAGCGGTTTTGCACATTGTCCATACGGCTGAAACTTCCACGCGGAAGCAAACGTCGCCCCATGACCGTTCTGAAAGAGTTCAACTTTCTCGCCCGGGTCCCACGGTTGCCCGTTCCGTTTTTCGAGTTCGGGCTTGTAGTCGAACAAATCGACATGACTCGCCGCCCCTGCCATGAAAAGCTGCACCACCCGCGTCGCCTTCGGCGGATGATGCAGCACGCCCCCGAGGACGCCGGGCGTCTGCGCCGCCAGCAAGCCATCCCGCTGCAACATCCCCGCCAATGCGAGTCCGCCAAAGCCCTGACCGACTGTGGAAAGAAACGTGCGACGGGGAAGTACGGGTGCAAACCGAGTCATCGTTGTTATCCAAATGATCGGGAACGAATTCATCCCATCATATCGCTGAGTTCACCGGAATCACGAGCCTCTTCCGGCCTAACGGGCCATTCGTTCCCATAGCCAGGGCCAACGGCCCTGGAATTGGACCCCACAGAACATCCAGAGGCCCAACGGGCCGGCCGTTTGGATGTTCGCATTCCTTTCAACGAGGAAACAAACGGTCGACCCGTTGGGCCTTGGATGTCGACGCGAGATCGTTTCCAGGGGCGATGCTCCTGGCTATGGGAACGGATGGCCCATTGGGCCGAAATAAAGTCGGACCTGGAGGACGTTCCGTACCTAATCCCACACATACCGTTCGTCGATTTGGACCCCATGTTTGTGGCAAAGCTCACGAAATTCATCCTGAAACGATCGTTGTCGATGATGTTCTTCCTGACGGTCTACGTATTCGACCACTCGTTGCAGGCTTGATTGACTCACCGAGAACACCGCATACCCGGTTTGCCATGCGAAATGGGGACTATGATTTTTTGCCCATCTCGACGTTTCCGTTTTTACATGTTCAACCAGTTGGGCGATTGTCACCGTGCGCGATAGGCCACACACGATATGGACGTGGTCAATCCAGCCGCCGGTTCTTTGCGGAAAACACCCGGCCTGTTCGACATGATGGCTGAGCATACGGAACATTTCGTCGCGAAAACTGAAGTTCTGCAAATCCGCGCGGCGACCTTTGGTGCTGAACGTGAGATGAAGCCAGACTTGCGCGAGGGATTGAGGCATGGCAAACTCCGGAGAACGGTCGGCCCTTTGGGCCTTGTGTGTTGACGCGGAATCAGTACCAGGGCCGTTGGCCCTGGCTATGGGAACGGATGGCCCTTTGGGCCGGAAGATGTTTGCACGGCGTTTGCCAACCCCTCGCGAAATGTCGGATACCGCAACTTCGTCAACAATTCCAGATGAAGGCGTGCATTTCGGCAGCGTTTGTTGAGGCCGCCGCTGCCGCGTTTCGATGGAGTGCATTCGTCAAAGGTGGGGACGGGGGCCCCGACGAGTTCCGCGAGGTGGCGGTAATAGTCGCCGCGCGGCACGGGGTGATCGTCACTGACGAGATAACACGTCGATGGGGCGATGGCCTCCGCGGCGGCAACCACGGCTGCCGTGCCATCATCGACGTGGATCAGATTCAACCACGCCTCCGGTCGGCCGGTGAGGGGTTGTCCGGCCCGCAGCGTTTCGATGCGTGATAACAATCGCCCCGGTCCATAGATGCCGGCGAATCGCAACACCACCGCGGCTCCGGGATCGGGCAATGCGGCCTGGACGAGCCCTTCCGCTTCGAGGCACAGTTGCCCACCCAGTTGCGTCGGTTCACACGGCGAGGTTTCATCGACCCATTCGCCGTCCTGTTGACCGTAGACACTGCTGCTCGACACATACAGAAACCGTCGGCAGCGGGACTTCATCACGGACAACACTGCCGCGAGACCGTCCACATACACGGCCCGCTGGCTGTGGGGACCCTGCCGGTCATAACCGATGGCGAAGAGGACCGTGTCGGCTGCGGGCAGATTCTGCAAAGTCGCGGGATCGCAAACGTCGCCGAGGTACGGCGTCCATCCGTGTTGTCGCCAGGTGTTGGCCCGAGCCGCCGAGCGCGTCATCGCCGCCACCGGCCGACCGAGCGCGTGCCAGGCGTGGGCGACACGTTCGCCGAGGTAACCGCAACCGAGGATGAGCAGATTATCGCTGATGGAAGTCACCATAGACGCTACAGGGAAATGGAGAATGAGGAATGGAGAATGAAGAGTGCAGAACGAAGTGAGATCTGTGAAGAATGGGTTCTCCATTCACCATTTTTCATTCTCCACTCTTCATTCTCCATTTCCGACGAATTCTATCGTCGCGCCACCAGCGCCGGCGCCAGCCACGGCGTTGCGGACAGGATGGTCGCAATCTGCGCAGCGATTGCGGTTTCCATCGCCGCATCCTCGGCCGGATGTCGCCGTGACACGAGGAATGTTCCCGCCGTCAGCGACGCTTGCAGCTTCCGCAGGTGAGTCTGCATTGCCGACTGAAACGCCAGCGCTTCTTCATCCACAAGTTCGCTGCGCAACAACGCCGTCTCGGTCTCCGTCCGGTCACGGCGCAGGCGGATCAACCGGCCTCCCTGCGACCGATACAGCAACCCGTCCACAAACGCCCGGCGGAAACGGCCCACGTCATCGAAGTGGTAGACGCGGTCGGGGCCGAAATAAAATGAACTGTCGCCGTTTGTCTTGATTCCTGCGATGAATGGAGTCGTCGAGCCATGTGCACACCCTTCCACTCGCCGGACCAGCGTCGCCGCTTCCGCAAACAAGTCTTCACGATCGGCTTCCGTGCGTGCCACAGTGGGGGTACTCAGCAGGCGTTCCGTAGGACTGATCGTCACCGGGGTGAAATCTCGCGAATCTGCACACGGAATTCACAAATGGGGCAGAAATCCGCTGTCCGACGAGTATAGTGTAGACATCGTTATTCGTTCCTGTCGTTCCACGCCGTCGTTTTTCCGATCTTCCCACGGTCCTGTCAACGAGTCCCCCATCCCCGCGGTGACGACGTCCGTCACGCGCCAGTGCCCGTTCCGAGGAAATTCCGGATGGCCTTGGTGACGCTGGAACATTCGGCCCCGCTCTCATCGGCGGAGTTCGCCACCATCGACTTGGAGCGCATGACGGAGATTGCCCGTCGGCACCAGGCCGTCGGTGCCTTTCTGAAAAACGAAGGGTACTCCGCTCTGCTCTTGCAGTCTCCGGCGAACATCGCTTGGATGACCGCCGGCGAGCACCCGGTCCGCTGCGGTGCGAGCACCACCGCTTCGCTGTTCGTGACCCCCGACGCCCGGGTCGTCGTCTGCAACAACGCCGAGACCACCCAATATTGCGAACACCTCGCCGCCGGACTGGGCTTCCAGTTAAAAGAGCGGTCGTGGACTGAACCGCGGTCGTCGATGCTGTCCGATTTGTGCCGGGGGCGAAAAGTCGCCAGCGACGGTTGCCTGGCCGGAACCGTGGACGTTGGTCTGCATGTTCAAGGGATGCGGCTGCCGCTCAGCACGTTTGATATCAACCGCATCCGGCAAACGGGACGGCTCGTTGCTCACGCGGTGGAGGCCACGGGTCGCGGGCTCACCGCCGGGCGAACCGAAGCGGACATTGCCGGGGAATTATCGCACCGGTTGGTGCGCCACGGGGTGACACCGGAACGCTTGCAGATCTGGGGGGACGGCCATGGTCGCCGCTTCCGCCAGTGGACGTACTCCGACACGCCAGTGCAGAGGTATTGCACGATCTCCGCCGTCGCCCGCTCGCAGGGGTTGTATGTCGGCGTCGCGCGGACAGTGACCATCGGTAATCCGTCGTCCGACTTGCTGGAAGCCTACGAAAAAGCCGCCCTCGTCACCGCCACGGGGATGTTTTTCACACAGTCGGGCTGGGAACTGTTTGAGGTCTGGCAGCGCGTGAAACGGATCTACGAAAAATGCGGTGCCGGTGAAGAATGGCGGCTTGCCGAGCAGGCCGATGTCGTCGAATTCGAGTACGGTGCGGTGCCGCTGATGCCGACGAGTGAGTTCCGTCTTTTCCCCGGTGTGCCGATTTACTGGCATCCGTCGGTGGATATGGTGGGCATGGGTGAAACGGTCCTGGCGACCGATCGCGGCGCGGAATGGCTCACGCCGTGTACCGACTGGCCGAAAGTCCCGATCACCGTGAAGGGTACGCCGGTGGAAGTCCCTGGGATTCTCATCGTCCCGGCGGTGAACGGTCACAAGCACTAACGATCCGCCGCAGCGATCGCTTCTGCCCCGCAGTCCTACTCCGCTGTGCGGTTTCGCGCCTCGCGCCGTTTCCACCCCGTGCGCCCAATCTCGCAGATTCTTCCGTCACGTGGCGAAAACGCAACCTACGCTTCACTGGGCGAACCAGTCGATTCCCTTGCGAAGCGGTTGCCATGCAGACATCGCTGTGTGATGTGATCTCGTGGACCACCCTCACGGTCCGGCCGGAAATGACCGTCGCCGAGGCCATGACCATCATGGCGGATCGCGAAATCGATCACCTCTTCGTGGTGGACACTGATGACCAGTTTCTCGGGATCGTCACCGATCACAGCCTGCTGAAAGCCGAGATGATCGGTCAGACAACGGAGACCACGGTCGCCGCGTGGATGAATCGGCGTCCGGAAACGCTCAGCACGGCACACACCGTCGCGGATGCCGCCAAGTTGTGCCGCGATGCCAGCCTCTCACGCATCCCGGTGCTTCGTGATGGCCGATTGTTGGGTGTGGTCCACCGCCGGTCGCTCTTGCGGTGGATGGTCATGCACCGTGTGGATCAACCGTCGATGACCATGACACCAGTTCGTCTCACAACCCGCGAACTCATCCCCAGCTAGCCCACCTCGCTTGCGGTTTCGCGCCTCGCGCAATTGCCACCGAGTGCGCCACGACGTCACGCCAGCAAATCGAGCAGATACTGCCCATATCCGCTGTTCTTGAGCGGTGTCGCGAGTCGCTGCAATTGCTCAGCGTCGATATAGCCCTTCCGCCAGGCGATCTCTTCGGGGCACGCAATCTTCAATCCCTGCCGCGTTTCGAGCACACTGACGAATGTGGACGCTTCCAAGAGCGATTCATGGGTCCCCGTGTCGAGCCAGGCCGTGCCTCGACCGAAGAGTTCCACGCTCAGGTCACCCCGTTCGAGGTAGACCCGGTTGACGTCGGTGATTTCCAGTTCGCCCCGAGGTGAGGGTGTCATGGCGTTGGCGATCGCAGGGGCCTCGGCGTCGTAGAAGTACAACCCCGTCACCGCCCAGTGAGATAACGGTTCCTTCGGCTTTTCCACGATGCCCGTCGGCCGCTGGTTTTCGTCCAGCGTGACGACGCCGTAGCGTTCCGGGTCCCGGACGTGGTAGGCAAAGATCGTGGCTCCGTCAGTGCGGGCGTTGATTTCCACCAGCCGCTGGCTCATCTGGTGACCGTAGAAAATGTTGTCGCCGAGGATCAAGCATGACGGCTGCCCAGCAAGAAACGGCTCGGCGATCACGAGCGATTGGGCAATCCCCTTCGGCTCCGGCTGTGCGGCGTACTCGAACCGCACACCCCAATCGCTGCCGTCACCGAGCAATCGCTGAAACAGCGGCAAGTCACCCGGAGTGCTGATGACCAGGATCTCGCGCAGTCCCGCCAGCATGAGCGTGGAAAGCGGGTAATAGATCATCGGCTTATCAAATACGGGCATTAATTGCTTGCTGACCACGCGCGACGCCGGATAAAGCCGGGTCCCGGAGCCGCCCGCGAGAATGATGCCGCGTCGTGAAGACATGATTGGGCTCATAGTTGATGGCTGATGGATTGAATCCACCAGAAGCCCACGGTTTCTGAACCGTGGGTCCTCTCATCCTTCCCCACGGTATTTCGACTGCCGCACTCCGCCCCGCGCTTGCCATTCGCGATAATACGCCACCGTCTTTGTCAGACCGGTGACGAGATCGACTTCTGGCGTCCAACCGAGCAGGTTCTTTGCCCGGGTGATATCCGGGCAGCGCTGCTTCGGATCATCCTTTGGCAACGGCACGAACTGAATTGTGGACTTCGATTGCGTGAGAGCGAGGACCTGTTCCGCGAGTTCCAGCATCGTGTATTCGTTGGGATTGCCGACGTTGACGGGCCCGATCGACTGATCCTGATCCATCAGTGCGATCATGCCACGGATGAGATCATCGACGTAACAGAACGAACGTGTCTGCTTGCCATCGCCATACACGGTGAGCGGTTCCCCCTGCATGGCCTGCGTGAGGAAGTTCGAGATCACACGGCCGTCGTTGGGGTCCATCCGCGGGCCGTACGTGTTGAAAATCCGGATAATGCGAACTTCGAGACCATGTGCGAGATGATAGTTCATACACAGCGATTCGGCGACGCGCTTGCCTTCGTCGTAACAGCTCCGCGGCCCCAGCGGATTGACGTGTCCCCAGTAGTCTTCCGTCTGCGGATGGACTTCCGGATCGCCATACACTTCTGATGTCGAGGCTTGCAGCACTCGCGCCCGGCACCGTTTCGCCAAGCCGAGAATGTTGACCATCCCGACCGTCGAGGTCTTGATCGTCTTGATGGGGTTATACTGATAAGCAATCGGCGACGCCGGGCAGGCGAGGTTATAAATCTGGTCGACTTCGAGGAAGAACGGATGGACGATGTCTTGCCGGACGACCTCGAAGCGCGGGTTGCCCATCAGCGGCATGATATTCTCCTTCCGTCCGGTGAAGAAGTTATCAACGCAGATGACGTTATCACCGCGGTCCAGCAGCCGCTCGCAGAGATGGCTGCCGAGAAATCCCGCGCCGCCGGTGACAAGAATGTTACGCATGACGAATTCCGAGTGATGATTGCTAAGTGATGAGGATGATTGCGAACAGTCAGGATCGTCGAGTCTGGTCGATGCGATGAGTCTTTCCGACTCATCCCTCATCGATCATCACTCCTCACTTTTGCCGTGCAGACCGATGCCATAGTACTCGAACCCGCGATCGCGCATCGCCCCGGCTTCCCACAGGTTGCGGCCATCGAAGATCAGGGATTGTTTCAGCTTGTGCTTGAGGTAATCGAAATCCGGATTGCGGAACTCCGGCCATTCGGTGCAGATCACCAGCGCATCCGCCGCATCAAGGGTATCGTAATGGTGTGGACTGAACGTAATGCGGTCGCCATAGATGGTGCGCACATGGTCCATGGCGACGGGATCATGCACCGCCACTTCTGCTCCAGCGGCGAGAAGTTCGTCAATCAGCACGAGGGCCGGGGCTTCGCGGATATCGTCGGTCCGCGGCTTGAAGGACAGTCCCCACAGGGCGAACTTCTTCCCGGTGAGCGATTCCCCAAAGTGGGCGACCAGCTTGCGGAAGAGGACGTGCTTCTGCTGATTGTTCACATCGTCGACGGCTTGCAGAATCCGCGGCACCAGTCCGTGAGCCTGTGACTTGGCCACCAGCGCCCGGACATCCTTCGGAAAGCATGATCCACCATAGCCGACGCCGGGGAACAGGAACTGAAACCCGATCCGTTGATCGTGCCCAATCCCGCGGCGGACATCATTCACATCCGCCCCCACGGCTTCGCACAGGTTGGCCATTTCATTGATGAAGCTGATCTTCGTTGCCAGCATGCAGTTGGCCACGTATTTCGTCATTTCGGCGCTCTCAAGACCCATCGTGAGAAATGGGCGCTCGGTGCGGAGAAACGGCTTGTACAACTCGTGCATCACCTGGCTGACTTCCGGCTTCAACACGCCGACCACGACGCGGTCCGGCTTGGTGAAGTCATCAATCGCACAGCCTTCTTTGAGGAACTCGGGGTTGGAGCAAACGTTGACATCGCGGCCGGTCTTCTCCCGCAGGCGTTCGTAGACCATGCGGTTGGTGCCGACGGGGACTGTGCTTTTCGTCACCACAATTGCCGTCGTCGGCAGATGCGGGGCGAGTGCGTCCACCACGGCCCACAGCGCGGAGAGATCAGCATTGCCGTCATCCCCCTGCGGCGTGCCGACGGCGATGAAGACCAATTGTGCGGTCTTCGTCACCGTGGCGAGATCGGTCGTGAACAGCAACCGTTTCGCCTGATGATTGCGGCGGACGAGCTCTTCCAGACCCGGCTCATAAATGGGGATCACTCCCTTTTTGAGGCCGTCGATCTTCGCCTGGTTGATGTCAACGCAGGTCACTTCGTTGCCGCTGTCGGCCAGACACGTTCCGGTCACCAAGCCAACATAGCCGGTGCCGATCATGACGATACGCATGGAAAAGGGTCCGTTGTCAGTTGTCCGTGGTCAGTTGGAGGGAAGTCATTTGTCCAACGTCGTTCGTCAATCGCGAAAGAGTCCAGCTCTTCACCACTGACAACGGACAACGGACCACTGACAACTACCTCGTATGGTATTCCCGATACCACTTCACGAAGCGGCCGACGCCGTCTTCGATGGTGGTCGCGGGGCGGAAACCGACGTCGGCGATTAAATCGTCAACGTCGGCGAAGGTGGCGGGGACATCGCCCGGTTGCATGGGCAACATCCGTTTGACAGCTTTCGTGCCGAGATGCCCTTCGAGCACCTCGATCAAGTGCATCAGTTCCACCGGCTGGTTATTGCCGATGTTGTAAACCCGGTACGGTGCGAAGCTGGTCGCGGGGTCAGGGTGACCGCTGGACCACTGCGGGTTCGGTGCTGCGGTATGGTCAGCAACGCGGATCACCCCTTCGACGATGTCATCGACATACGTGAAATCCCGCCGCATTTTGCCTTCGTTGAAGACGTCAATCGGCTTACCCGCGAGGATCGCTTGTGTAAACAGCCACAGCGCCATATCGGGCCGACCCCACGGTCCGTACACGGTGAAGAACCGCAGCCCCGTCGTCGGCAGCTTGTAGAGATGGCTGTACGTGTGCGCCATCAGTTCGTTGGCTTTTTTCGTCGCGGCGTACAGACTGACGGGGTGGTCGACGTTGTGGTGAATCGAGAACGGCATCTCGGTGTTCGCGCCGTAGACCGAACTGGACGACGCATACGCCAGATGCTTCACGCCATGATGCCGGCAGCCTTCGAGGATGTTGACGAACCCCACGAGATTACTGTCGACATAGGCATGCGGATTCGTCAGCGAGTACCGCACGCCAGCCTGGGCACCGAGGTGAATCACGACATCGAACTGGTGATCGGCGAACAACGTGCTCATGCCGGGACGGTCGGCGAGATCGAGCTGTTCAAATTGAAAGCCGGGCCGACCTTCGAGCAGCGCGAGGCGATCACGTTTCAATGCCACCGAGTAGTAATCGTTGAGGTTGTCGATGCCGTAGACGGTATCGCCGCGGTCGAGCAACCGCGTGGCGGTGTGACTGCCGATGAAACCCGCGGCACCGGTCACGAGATAATGTGTCATTTGTGATGTGATCCTTCACGAAACGCGGTTGGCCATTCGTGGCCACAGCAACATAGACCGAAATCTCGTTTTTGATTCGATGTCTTCGCCCCAACGGGGCAGGATTCGATAGCCCAGGGCGCTCGCCCTGGGAACCGTGGGGCGGTCATTCCGGAAGGCCCAAGGGGCCGTGACTGATCACGCTGGCGTTGCGGCCCGTTGGGCCTCGCGTTTTGCGGTGGGCTCCCGACCCAGGGCTGTCGCCCTGGGCTATCGAATCTTGCCCCGTTGGGGCGAAATGCCTTTGAAACGTTGCCACGTTGGGAAACGCTTTCAACCGCAAGCCTGGTGTGTCCGCAGGGCATGGTTCGCATCATCCTTGTTCTGCAAACCATTGAGCAGTGCGCTGGACGCCCTCTTGCAAAGAAACCGCCGGTGACCACCCGAGAACCGTCTTCGCACGGGAGGCGTCGATGATGCTGGAGCGGAGATCACCCGCGCGGGCGGGACCGTATTCCGGAGGGGGCGGAGCGGAGCCTCGCAGCGTGGCGATCTCCGCGCGAACGCTGCTTTCGAGTTGAATCACATCGGTCTTGGTGCCGGTGCCAATGTTCAAGGCGATGAAGCCCTCAGGAATCTCTGCCGTGAGGGCGAGCAGGTTGGCCCGCGCAACATCGGGCCCGAAGACATAATCACGATCATAGCGCCCATCGCCATTGATGCGGCCAGGTTCTCCCCCGAGCATCTTCTGGCAGAAAATGGCCACGACCCCGGCTTCCCCATGCGGATTCTGCCGCGGCCCGTACACGTTGGCATACCGCAGGGCCACTCCGGTCAAGCCGAATTCGCGGGCATAGAATTGCAGGTACCGTTCACCGACCCACTTGCTGATGCCGTAGGGCGAAATCGGTTGTGCTGGCGTCTCTTCCGGTGCGGGTGTGAACACATCGCCGTAGAGGACACCGCCCGATGAGGCAAACAGGATTCGCCGGGCATTCACACGGACGGCCTGATCAAACACGTTCAACAAACCGAGCACATTCACCTGTGCATCAAAAGCCGGTTCGCGAACCGAACGGCTGACCGACATCTGCGCCGCCTGATGAATAACGACATCGGGGCGTGCCTCGGAAAACGCGTGCTGCAAACGGGCTTGGTCGCGAATATCGACCTGAAACAACGGGACATGCCCCGGTAAGTTCTTGGGGGACCCGGTCGACAAATCATCCACCACGAAGACGTCATGGCCGACAGCCACACACGCATCGACAATGTGGCTGCCGATGAAGCCGGCTCCCCCTGTGATCAAGACGCGCATCGACACTTCCCGGTATCAAACCTCTGGAAACCCCCGCAGACTCGTGCACCTCGATGGTTTCTCGTTCACTTGGAATAGCACAACTGCGCCAGCGGTGTAAAGCACCATCCCGACTTCAATGAAAATCGAGATGGCAGGCTAGAGGGATGGCACAGTTTTTACCGAATGAACGGCGCACAACAATGACGAATATGCCATGAAAACAGCCCAGGGAAAGCCTTCCTTGGGCGTCCAAACGGCTCGATTCGTCGGCGGTGGTTAATCCACCACGAGAACACGGTGCATTTCTTCCAATGTGGTGACCCCCGCGCGGACCTTTTTCTTGCCGGAGTGTTCCAGCGTTTGCAAGCCGTTGCGGACGGCTATCTCGCGGATTTCGGTGGCTCCCTTGCCGGCGAGAATCGCAGCGCGCAGTTCCGGGTCGATCATGAGCACTTCGAACACGCCGGTCCGTCCAAGATAACCGGTGTGGAAGTTTGCGTCGGAGGGAATCCCGCGTAGCAGTCGAACCTGATCCGCAATGGCAGGATCGATGTTGAGAATCGCACAGTCCGTCACGTCCGGTGTGTATTCCTGATAGGAAGTTTCACACACTTTTCGCACCAGCCGTTGCGACAGAATGCAATTCACACTGTCGGCGATGAAGATCGGCGGAATATTGAAGTCGCGGAAAACGTCGATCGTGGCTGCGGTATCGTTTGCATGCAAGGTGCTGAGCACGCGGACGCCGGTCAAACCCGCGCGAATGGCGATGTGCGCGGTTTCCGGATCTCGGATTTCACCGACCATCACCACATCAGGGTCTTGCCGCAAAATGCCCCGCAACGCTTCGACGAAACCGAAGTTGATCTTCGGATCAATCTGGACTTGATTGACGTTGTCCATCCGACGTTCGACGGGGTCTTCAATCGTGACCAGGCTGCGGCCGGGCTTATTCAGCAGTTCCAGGCAACTGTACATCGTCGTACTTTTGCCGCTGCCCACAGGGCCGACACTGAGCACCAGACCGTACGGCAACCGCAACGCGCGATGTATGGCGGCGGACTGATCGTCCTCCAGCCCAAGCTCTTCCAGTTTGGTGTAGGTCTTGCTGTCGGGCATCAACCGCAGCACCAACCGTTCGCCGTGAATGGTTGGCCCGCTGCCGACGCGCACATCACGATGGTCTTTGAAAGCGGTATTGGCGATGTGGCCGTCCTGCGCGAGCCGGCGTTCGGTGATGTCCATTCCGGCCATGAGTTTCACGCGCGAGGTGACCTGAGCCATCATTTCCGCTGGCAATTGCAGGATGTCGTGCAGCATCCCGTCGACCCGCAACCGCACGCGCAAACCATTCTTCGATGGATCGAGGTGAATATCGGTCGCGCGGAGTTGGAACGCCCGTTCGAGCAGCAGGTCCACCAGCGGTGCCGGCCCCACCAGATCGAGCAGTTCCTTCAGTTCTTCCTGCAGCGCTTTCTGACGGCTTTCCGAGCCTTCGGTCATCGTAGCAGTGTCGGTCATGACGGCAGATCCTGGGGGAAAGAGAACCTGTGAAAGACGAAGGAACGGAGATCCTCACCAGCTCACGGCGCTAGCAAAGAAGCGTTCGGACAGCTTGTGATGCAGCAGTGAATGCGCTGGCGGGAGCAGTACGGTGGTGGCGGTGCCAACTTGTGGCCGCGTCTGGTTTCGCCGGCGGTTGTGCAAAGTTGAAGACGCCAGACAGCAACAGCGCGACGCTGGCAATCAAGACCATCGCCCCGACCGTGCGGGCCGTACCAGCACCTTCCATCAATGCCCACAGCGCGAACCCGAAGCCAAGCAATCCCCCGCCGATCTGCATGCCGATCACAATGTTGGGGTCTAACCCCGCCGTCGGTGTGAGGTGCAAGGCGAACCCGATCGCGGAAATCAGCAAGCCAGCAATCGCGATGAGATTCTGCCATCCCCCGGCGCGCCGCACGGCTTCCGAAGTGGGTAGTCCCAATCGCCGCAAACCTTCTTCACGGCTGGGGGCAATTTCCCAGATTTTTTCCAGCCCGGCTTTGGCCAGCACTTCGCCCACCATCGGATCCGAATTGGCGACGATCATGCGGCCCCGTTTTTCGGTCACCGCTTTGTAAATCCGGACGACCAGCGCCAGGGACGCGCTCCCCATGTACTTCAGGGCGCAGAGGTCGACCAGCACGCCGGGTGATGATGACTCCTGAAGTTTTGGCAGGATTTGCCCGCCGATTTTTTCGATTTCCGCCCACGGGATTTCATTCAGGTGCGGGAGGAACGAGACGACGGTGCGTCCTTGAATAGAATCAACCTGGAATGTGGAGGCCGATGTCATAAGCGGGCCCGCTTTGAAGAGAGGAAATGTTCCGGAGGGCCGGAACAAGGCATTCTACTAGTGTGACTGCGGAGATGTTGGTACGGATGGATGATGACGATGCTGTGGATTACAGCGACTGCAACGATTCCTCTGAGCGTATCTTTGACGGAAGTTGCACGAACGGCAAGGGTTCCGGGTCGGGCTTTACCGAAAACACAGATCATGGCGACCACAAGAGGATTCGTAGACGCCACCGGTAGGGATGCCGAACCTAGGAAGCGAGAACCTGCCGAAGGTCGACTTCGTCCACGGAGATCAAATCGGCAGGCAGATTGCGTCAGGCCGCGTAAACTCGGTGAATTACGGCGAGTTTCTCGTTGACAGGGATTTTTTGACGCTGCTACGATCACGGAAACCCGAAAACTTTCGCAAAAAGCGCGAGACAACCGCGGTTTCTCCATTAAACTGAATGGGATACACCATCCCATGGCGGTCCGATCGGGCTGGCTTGGATTTGATTGTTTTTCACGCAACACGACCTCGGGGCTGTGAGACGGCATGACTCGCTTCAGCAAAGTCCTGGTGGTCTTCGTCGCCGCGGCGAGTTTGAGCTTCGTGGCGTTTGTCGGGGCGCTGGTGGTCGGCGGTCCGAACTGGACGGCACTCGCCAGCCAGATGCAAAACACACCGGATTACGGTCGGCAAGTCACTTTCAAAGCGCCGGACGTTCCCAAGGGGAGCTGGACGGCAACCCACATCCGTTCCAATACATCGATCGCAACGGACCCGCTCCTTCCCGCTGTGATCGTGAAGGCCCAAGAACGAATTCTGAAGGACCTCCGGGACGAGTTGGCGGACCTGAAGGGAAAAATCGAGGCGGAAACGGCAGCGCGGGATCTGGCGATGCAGACCATCACCGCCGATCACGCCGGCATCAAGGTCCGTTCGGAAGCTTATCTGGCTCAACTGAAAACACTCGCGGCGGAGATCGAGGAAGCGACGCAGCAACTGTCGCAACAGGGTGTCGATCTCACGAAGGTCCAGAAACAGTTCGAAGAGCGGCGTTTTGAAGTCTTCCGCCTGCAAAGTCAACTGGAATTGCTGCGGGATGACCTGTACGGTGCACAACGCCAGCGCGACGCGCTGCGGGATGAATTGCTGCAACTGAAAGAGAGCCAGCAACGGCTCGAAACTCGCCAGAAACAATTGAAGCGACAACTCAACGCAGGTGAAGTCGCCGGTGGGAAGTCAGACGTCCAGTAGCGGACGTCGTGGGCAAAGACTTCGGCGTTTGCGTTTCCTGCTCGGTGACTAAGGGACAATGACATGACGTTTCTCGGCAAGGTGCTGGTGGTGGTCCACCTGGTGTTGAGCGTCATGTTTATGGCGTTCGCCGGGGCGGTTTACACTTCCCAGACCAATTGGCGCAAGTCCGCAGAGACGGCGATCGCAAATGCTTCCAAAGCCAAGTCGACGGCTGACACCGAGAAGGCCGCGCTGCAGTCGCAAATTGACGACGCCATCAAGGAACGCGATGGATTGAAGAACGACAAAGAAGCTCTCGCGGGACAGGTTTCGGCCCTCACCGCCGATAACGCGCGGCTGGACAGCGATAACAAGGTCCTCAAAACGTCATTCGACACCCAGCGGACGGTGGCCGAACTCAACAGCCAGGAAGCCGAAGAACGCGTGAAGGAATCGCAAATTCAGCGGTCTCGTAATGTCGAGCTGAACAAGTCTCGTGATGACACCGTCACCGAACTGAATACCTTGCGGGACAAGCAATTCGGGATTGAACTGCAACTCGCTCAGGCCCGTGTGAAGAACGAGCAGATGCTGCGGGAAATCGCCACGATGCGGGCATTTCTGGCATCGAACAATCTGCCGACCGACATTCGCCGGATGACGGTCGCCGCCTCCCCGCCGCCGGAACTCGATGGTGAAGTGCTCGAAGCCCGCAAGGAAACCAAAGGGAGCCGCGTGTTTGTCGAGATCAGCGTTGGCAGCGACGATGGCCTCGTCGTCGGCCACACGTTGACGGTTTACCGCGGTGACAAATACCTCGGTCGTGTCCGGTTGGAAGATGTGCGGCCCGATATCTCGGTCGCGGTGGTGATTGAAACGGCCCCCAACAGTGTGATTCAGAAGGACGATCATGTCACCACGCGGTTCTAATTCCGCTGTGCCTGACGTTGCAGTCGGCCTGCTGTTCGTCTCGCTGGCTTCACTGATCACCGGCATCATTTTCCTGGTGCTTGAACTGGCCAAGTACTGAAACGCCCACAAGAATAAGATTCAGAAAGACGAATCATGGCGCCACGCGGTTCTGATTCCAGCCCGGCTCCAGACATTTACGTCGGACTGTTGTTCGTCTCGCTTGCCGCGCTCCTCACCGGGATCATTTTCCTGGTGTTAGAACTGGGCAAATACGGCTGGAAACCCTCGCCGTAGTCGGATTTCCGCTGGCGTTTCTCGTCCTCCGGCAATTCCGCAATCCACTTCGACCGATGCTCGCAACCGGCAGCTTCTGCCGATCGCATCTTGTCGGATTATCCAGTCCGCTGTACAACTCCGGTCCGCTGATCCGGGCCAGACCGACCTCCGTCGTTGCGGAGGAACGGTGAACGTCCGGGCGGACGGACCGGTTACACGGATGTTTCACCGGCTGAGACACTGGTTTTGTCCCGACCTCGCCATGGACCTGGGCACCGCCAATACACTGGTGGGGCTACCGGGACAGGGTGTCGTCTTGGATGAACCTTCCGTCGTCGCGCTCCAAAAAGGAAGCCGCCGAATTCTCGGCCAGGGGACCGCGGTCGGCAAACTCGCCCGGCAAATGCTCGGCCGTACTCCGGACGCGATCACCGCCGTCCGTCCGATTCAGGATGGCGTGATCACCGACTTCGAACTCTGCGAAGCGATGCTGCGGTACTTTCTCCGCAAATGCCGACCGTCATCGCCCGGCTTCCGCCCGCGCATCGTCATGCCCGTTCCCGGCAGCATCACGCCGGTGGAACGCCGGGCGCTCCTTAACAGTGCCGAACGTGCCGGTGCCGGTCGAATTTTTCTGCTGCCGAAAACCAAAGCCGCGGCGATTGGGGCCGGGTTGCCGATCGCCGAACCGTTAGCGAGCCTCGTCTGTTCCATTGGTGGCGGCACCACCGAAATCGCCGTGCTGAGTCTCGGCCAGATCGTCGCCTCCCGGTCGCTGCGATTGGCTGGGGATGAACTCGATGAAGCGATTGTCGAATACGTTCGCCGCCGGTTAGCCCTCCGCATCGGCATGCAGACTGCGGAACAACTCAAGCTGCAAATCGGCTGTGGCGCTCCCCGAGATCACGAACTGACGGCTGAAGTCCGCGGGCTGGACCTTGTCAGCGGTGTCCCCCGCAAAGCCATCATGACCAGTGAAGAAGTCCGAGCGGCGATGTCCGAACCGTTGGAAGTCGTCCTGCGGGGGATTCAATCGGTCATTGAGCAATGCCCGCCCGAACTCATCTCGGACCTTGCCGACACGGGTCTCGTCCTCTGCGGCGGCGGCGCGATGCTACCCGGTCTCGACGTCCTGTTTCAAGAACGCCTCGGCATCCCCGTCCGCGTGTCGAGCGATCCGCAACGGACCGTCATCCGCGGCGCGATGATCTGTACCGAACACCTCGACCGCTGGCGCGACAGCTTCGAAAGCGACCTCGCCGCATGATAACGATAAGAATCTTCCACGATCACAAGTCCCCCTCCGGTCCCCTATCCCCCGTCCGCGGGGGAGAGGGGTAGGGTGAGGGGGCAGAGTGAAACGCTCGCCCTCTCATCCAGCCTTCGGCCACCTTCTCCCCCGTAGACGGGGGAGAAGGGACCGCATCCGCGCTGGCTTACGAATCTCTAACCGAACCCATTCATGACCCGCTCACCCCGCTTGCGACGATCGCCGCTGGCCACCGCGATGTGGGTGGTATTGATCGCGCTCGCGCTGTGGTTCGCACCGGTGGCTGCGGTCGCGCGCATCCGGGCTGTGACATTTGATGTCCTGCGACCGGGTCTCTCATTGTCGGTCATCACACGGCAACGATGGTTCGCCTGGCGAAAGCAGCTCACTGATCAAGAGGTCGCCCGTCTGCAAAGCCATGTCGAGACTCTGGAACAGTCCTCACAACAACAAGACGAGCGCGTACAGCGATTGATGGCCCAACTCGCCAGCGCGAATGAAGCCGCGGCGGTGTCGTCCGATACGCACTCCGATGACGAAACCACACCGCGGTTGTTCACACCCGCGCTAGTCGATGCCGCGGTGCTGGGGGAAACGCTGTCGAGATCTTGGCGCGAAGGCCGCGTGCTGGATGGGGGCTGGAAGAAAGGGTTGCGCGAATCGGCGATGGTGCTGACCAGTCGGCGTCCGCTCGTCGACATCGGGCAATCCCAGCAATTGTCCCCCGAAGACACATTGCTGACCGGTCGCACTGTTTTAGGGAAGATCGAAGCCGTCGGTCATTGGACGAGCACGTTCATCCCCATCACCGACACCGATTTTCGCGGCCGGGCTCAACTCGTCCGGCAAACCGATCAAGGCCCCGCGTGGGGGGCGCAAGGTCTGCTACGGGGGACCGGCGACGGCTGCGTGCTGGAAGGGATTGCTGCGGAAGAGACCGTCCGTCCGGGCGACTTCGTCTACACCGCCGAACGGGACGGCATCCTCTCGGCCCCCCTCACCTACGGCACGGTGGTCGCAGCCGAACTCGATACCGATGGCCGCGAATGGAAGATCACGATTCGACCCGCACCGACACCAACAACACTGGGCACCGTGCAAGTCTTACGGGCTGCATTAAACCCCGCCCGACTGTGGACTAACTGATGAGTACACCCCGTAGGATGGCCCTTCCGGGCCGTCATTCTGGATGACGGCCGAAAGCAATGACGGCCCGGAAGGGCCATCCTACGGTGAAAGCACCCTCGCTAAAGAATCTACGTTCATGGAATGGTTTCGCTTCGGATCACGCACAGCAGGTCTGCTCGCGGTGCTTTACGCCGCGACGGTGATGGAACTGTCGTGGCCCGCGGACGACTTTACACCGTCGTGGATCGCCCTCGCCGCGACCTTAGCGGTGTGCGTGAGTTCGACATCGACGAGTGTCTTCTGGGCCGCAGCGGGGGGCTTCGTAATCGATGCCACGTCACGCGGGCCTCTTGGACCATTCCTGATGGCGTATGGCCTGCTCGTCAGTGTTTTCGTATCCGCGGCCCCGGTCGGTCGACGAACCTGGTGGTTTACCCCTGCGGTGGCCTTCACGCTCGCTGCCGCGCATCCGATGGTGATCATGTTGCTCGCGCGTTTGGATGCCGCCTCGGTGGTTGAACCGATGGTGATTATCAAAGCCACCGTGATTCGTGGCAGTGTGACCGCCTTTGCTGCCACGCTCGGTGTGTTGATGTCCGCCATCTTGCAGCGGTTATGGAGTCCGTCGCAGTCACGCGAACCCATGCAGTTATCGAACCGCTGGACGATGTTGACGGAGTAGTTTTCCTGTGAATCGACCCCGACCGGGGTCACAGAAGGTAGCCGGTGGTCGGAGCGCAGCGCAGACCACCGGACAACGGCCCAACCAACCACGCATCCTGAAGGGATGCCAGAAATGATGAACCACTCGCGATCCAATTCTGGCACCCCTCCGGGGTGCAATTTCGCCTGCCCGCTTCCGGGGGTATCGCTGGCGCTCAACCCCCGGCTACCGTCTGCGATCCCTTCGGGATCAAATGCTTCACGCCTCGCACTTCCATCGTTTCGGTCAATTGGAAACGGGGCCGTGCGATGTTAAACCGGCCGGCGATGGAAGGACTGCCGCCGCAGCCGACGCCTCACGGGGCGTGGGACTGGGATGCTGCGCCGGCCCATCGGTTGACGGTCCTCGCGGTGTTGCTGATCGTCCCGTTGATCGCCATCACGGTCCGGATTGCTGACCTGCAATACCGTCTGCAACCCGCCTTCACAGACGTCTTTTCACGAACACACACCGAAGTCGTCGACATCCCCGCGCGGGAAGGCCGATTGCTCGCCGCGGACGGCACTGTCCTCGCCGATGATGTGTTGCAGTACGACTTGCTCGTTCACTACCGCCGCATGGAAGAACCACCTGATCCGCGCTGGCTGCGACGCAAAGCGTGGGAACGGCTCAACCGCAGCGAACGCCGACAATCCGCGCTGGTGGCCGCTCAAGAAAGTCTACTGCGACAGGAACGCCAGGCGTGGTGGCGGGAACTGCAACGCCTCACTGGTCATGCCGAACCCGAACTGCGACAGACTGCGCAAACGATTCAGGAACGAATCGAAACGATCTGGGCCAGTGTCGATGAACGCCGCCGCACCGCACCGATCATGGCTCCCGTTGCGCCCGCCGAAGTTTCGAACAACATTGCGTGGTATGAATCCCTCTGGCAGCGCGTGCAGCATGAACTGACGGCCCCGCCGGTCCGCAATCGGCATGAACCGCTCGTCATTGCTGAGCAGGAAGCGTCGCACGTCCTGCTGACCAACGTCTCACGCGAAATCGCCGACGAAGTGGAAGCTCATCCGGACCGTTACCCCGGCGTGTCGATCGCCATTCGTCCGCGACGAGTTTATCCACTGAAGACACTTGCCTCGCATTTGTTGGGCTCGCGCACTCCATTGCGTCCCGAAGAAGTCGACCCCGCCGCCGAACAACACATCGCCCATTTGGCCGACGATTACCGTCCCGGCGATCCCTACGGTCGCAGCGGTCTCGAACGGCAGTATGAAGCTGTGCTTCACGGCACGCGCGGGGTGCGACGCATCACTTACGACCGTCACGGTGAAGAGCTCACTTCGGAAATTGAACGTCCCGCGGAG
The DNA here is from genome assembly GCA_041753475.1 of Planctomycetaceae bacterium. Taxonomy (GTDB): domain Bacteria; phylum Planctomycetota; class Planctomycetia; order Planctomycetales; family Planctomycetaceae; genus DSVQ01. The sequence goes on from JBGSUN010000111.1 coordinate 50,980, forward strand.
CATGGTCGCGATCTCGTGTTGACGCTCGATCTGCCGTTGCAGCAAAAGGCGGAAGCGCTGCTCGACGCTGCCCTCGCCACCGCTCCCGCCGCTGTGACCGATGATGATGCTGCCCCCGTCAATGCGCCGAGCGCTCCACCACCGGGGGGCTGTTTGATCGCGATCGACGTCCAGACCGGAGCTCTGCTCGCTGCGGCGTCGGCTCCCCGGTTCGATGCGAATCTGCTCGTCACCCACGATGCCGCGGCGTGGCAGAAGTTACTTGCCGATCCCCGCAAGCCGCTCTATCCGCGCGTCACGCAGATGGCATTGCCGCCGGGGTCGGTGTTCAAAGCGCTGACGGCGATCACACTCCTGGAAACCGGTGTGTTTCAGCCGCATGACCACATCCAATGTCAGGGCTACCTCGATCATCCGGGCCAACATCGTTGCCTCGTCTTCCGACACTACGGGGTCGGTCATGGCGAAACCGATCTCAACGCCGCTCTTGCGCGATCGTGCAATGTTTACTTCTTCACCGGAGCGCGGCGCGCCGGTCCACAAGCGCTGGTCGATTGGTCCCAACGGTTAGGCATCGGTCAACCCACGGGACTCGATCTTCCCGGCGAAACCGGCGGGGCGCTGCCCTCGCCGTCACGCCCCGGTGAAGCCGGCCCGCGGTGGTATCCAGGGGACACGCTGGGCCTGGCAATCGGGCAGTCGTCGTTGAAAGTGACCCCGTTGCAGATGGCGCGACTGATGGCGGCAATCGCGAACGGCGGGTATCTCGTTACCCCGCACCTCGCAACATCCGCGGGACCGACGAGCATCGAGACCGACGGCAGCACACCCGTCCGCCCCGTGTTTGCTCATCCTGAGCCGCAACCCATCCCTGGCCTTCATCAGGAAACGCTCGCCGCCGTGCGGGAGGGGTTGTACAACGTCGTGAATGATTCGCACGGCACCGGTTACAAATCGGTCCGTTTGAAAGAGGTCGCCATCGCCGGAAAAACCGGGACCGCGGAAGTCGGTGGCGGCCGCCCCGATCATGCGTGGTTCGCCGGTTACGCCCCCGCCGATCATCCGCGCGTCGCCTTCGCCGTAGTCATCGAACATGGCGGCAGCGGCGGTAAAGTCGCCGGGCCCATCGCCCGTGATTTCGTCAAAACACTGCTGGAAACGGGATTGATCACGCCGAGTGCACCACTGGCGGATCGGTAAGTGGCAGATGGCGGACTTCGGTAAATTGGGTCGCGTTTGACCCTGAAGGGGTCGCAGACGGTAGCCGGTGGTCGTAGCGCAGCGAAGACCACCGGAACGTGAGTCAACAAAACCGCATCCTGAAGGGATGCCAGAAGATCGCGAACCGAAGCGCTCATTCTGGCATCCCTTCAGGATGCGATACCAATTTCGCCATACCCCGGTGGTCGCCATCAGAATGACGACCACCGGCTACCGTCTGCGATCCCTTCGGGATCAAAAATAATCTCTCCCCTGCGGTGGCCTCCCTTTTCGCTTATGATTTCCTTTGGATTTCGTGCTTTGGATTTCGGATTTTTTCATGACCCGGCGGATTGTTCTGGCGATGAGTGGCGGAGTGGATAGCTCCGCGGCGGCGGTGTTGCTCAAACGGCAGGGGTGGGATGTCGTCGGGTTGTTCATGCGCTCCGGGGCGACCGAAGAAGCGACGTGTCACACCGGCAGCGGCCCGGCGTTGCCCATTGTGAATGCGAAAGCGAACAAGCAGGGCTGTTGCAGCGCGAGTGATGCCGCCGATGCCCGTCGTGTCGCCGATGCCCTCGACATCCCGTTCCACGCACTCAATTTTCAGGATGCCTTCGGGCGGATCAAGGATTACTTCGCCGATGAGTATCTCGCCGGTCGCACGCCGAACCCGTGTGTGATGTGCAACAACTGGCTGAAGTTCGGCAAGCTGTGGACGTTCGCGGAACAAGTCGGCGCGGAAGCCATCGCCACCGGACATTACGCCCGATTGGGAACCGACGCTACTGGTCATCCCGCGCTGCTGCGGGGACGTGATCCGGGCAAGGATCAATCGTACGTCCTGTTCGGGATTCATCGCGATCTGTTGAGCAAGATCGTGTTTCCCGTGGGCGACTTTGACAAGCCGGACATCCGGGCGCTGGCTGCCGAAGCAGGCTTGCGTGTCGCAACCAAACCCGACAGCCAGGAAATCTGCTTCGTGCCCGATAACGATTACGCCGGTTTTCTCGAACGCTACCGTGGCGTGTCGGACACCGCGGGGGAGTTTGTCGATCTCGAAGGCCGCGTGCTGGGGAAACATCCCGGGTTTGAACGATTCACGATCGGTCAACGCCGCGGGTTGGGCATCACGTTCGGCGAACCGCGGTTCGTGATTCGGATCGATGCCGACACACGGCAGGTCGTGCTTGGCAAGTACGACGACCTGCGGTGTAGCGGCCTGGAAGCCGACCGCGCGAACTTCCATGCGACCGATCTGCCGTCACGGTTCGAGTGCTACGCCCAGATCCGCTATCAACACACGGCCGCACTGGCGGATGTCGAAGTTGTTGATGACCGGATCCATGTGCAGTTCCGTGAACCGCAGTTCGGCGTTGCCCCCGGCCAAGCCGTGGTGTTGTACGACGACCATCGTGTTCTCGGCGGTGGCTGGATCGCCCGTGGGATTCCGTTGGCAACGCGAATCACGGAGACGGCGACAGTGACTACGTGATCCAAACGGAACGAAACGACGTTCTCGTGTGGGATGAATCACACCACGGAGATCATGGGACGTGCAGACCGAAACCGTCACCTGCGGAGGATGCGGCGCTCCGTTGTCCATTCCCGACAATGTGGAGTACGTCGCCTGCCGGTTCTGTCAGGCGCAGTTGCATGTGCAGCGCAATCAGAGCGTCGTCTTCACCGAAGTACTGCAATCGCTGCAGAAACATACGGAGCGGCTGGCCGATACCACGGATGTGCTGCGACTTCAGAACGAAATCGCCCTGCTGGACCGCGAATGGGATCAGCAGTCAGCGGAGTTGATGGTCCGCGGAAAGCACGGCCGCGTGTCCGTGCCGGACAAGTCCTCGGCTATTGTTGGCGGCGTGTTCATAACGCTCTTCGGTTTGTTCTGGACCGTGATGGCCGGAGCAATGTTTCCACCAATGGCGCTCTTTGGCATTCTGTTCATCGTCTTCGGCGTGATGAACTGCGTGAAGTTGCACAGCAATGCCGACCGTTATGAAGCGCTGCAGGCGGCACATCAACATCAGCGGGAGGATTTGCTCCGGCGTCTACGGAAAGAGGAGTAACCATCCCGCCGCATGCCACATCGGTGACACCGTGCTGGCACACCATAGACACAGTGACTATAATTCCGTCCGTCCGGTACGTCACTTCGATCAGCTTGGGATCGCCCTGATGTCGCGAATCACATCGACAGGAATGTTCCTCTTCAGCACGATCTTCCCGATGATGCTGTTCGCCGCCGATCCGGCCGCGCTCTCCACCGAGGCACGCCGCGAACGCATCAAAGGCATTCGGGTGATGATGGAATCGCTCGCCGGAAACGTCGGTGAAGGTGACCGCCGGCCGTTGACGCTCCTGGCGGAGCCTTCGTTGCTCTACGCCGATAATGAACGCGAATTGTCCGACGCGTCGTTGTGGGTGTGGGAAGATCGCGGTCGATTAGCAGCGCTCTCCGCCGTGGAATTGCGACCTCGGGAAGGGACAGGCGGTGTCTGGTCGTTTGAATGTGCCAGCCTCACCAACGACAAGCTGACGATGAAGTTGCCCACCGGAGAATGGTCGGTTGCCACCGGGTTGGTTCCGCCACAACCGGTATCCGAAGCCCCACCGCCAGCGAAGGTCCGTGGCCAACGGCTGCTGCAATTGCGAAAGCTGGCGGATCGTTTTTCCGCCATGTGTTACAGCCGGACTCAAGGGAAGATTGAACTCCGCCGTCTGGCCGCACCGGTCTATCGGCAAACGGAAGCCGTGCCAGGAGATGCTGCGCTGTTTGTCTTCGCGAACGGGACCAACCCGGAAGTCGTGCTCCTGCTCCAATCGGACCCCTCCGCAGCACGGTGGACGTACACCGTCGCCTCGCTGTCGGGGGATGAGGCTAGTGCCCAACTCGATGAGCAGGAAATCTGGCGCGTCGAACGGTTTACTGGTCCGGGAACGCGCACCACCTACACCAACGGCAAATTGAAGACCGAGCCGTTGCGGTGAACGAAGCAGCCCAGGGAGGCCTTCCCTGGGCTGCTTCTTGCGATGTTGTGTGCATCAATTCTCGGGATTTGCCAATTGCTCCAGCAGATCGGCAATCTCGCGGTGCGCCCCTTGGGATTGAGACACAATCAGCATCCCCGGCAGGACTTCAATCACTCCAGTCGGCGGATCTGCATGATAGACGACTTGCAGCGATGCGACTGCGCCTTGGAATAAACCTTCCCAGGCGCGACCGAGCAACTCCAGTTGCTCTTCCGTCAATTCCACGTTTTCGGACTCGCTGGTGCTGTCCGCCGTCGGTACCGCAGCGTGTTCATCGTTGGCCAGCCGAATGTGCTTTGGTAGCGTCGAACGGGACGAGAATAGCAGACTCAACAGGCTGAGATCGATTTTCGGGATCGACACCGCTTTGCTGGTCTTCGTGGCCCGTTTCGTTTCCGTAGCGGGCTTGGCGTCGGTGACAGCGTTTGGAAAATTCTTCTTCCAGCTCCACGGACGGACGGTCCGGGTCAGGACCCGTGCAACGTCTTCGGCTTTGAGTCCGGCCGCTTTCTCCAATTCGCGTGTGGAATAGACGCGGGTCTCCTTGTGGAGATTGGCATTCAATTTGGTCGTCAGCAGTACGCCGTCATCTTGAAGAAGGAGTTCCCATTCGGTGGCTTTTGAGAGGGACGCCAGCATCGGCATCTCTTCCGACAGGCTCGTATTGATGAGCGCCTGCAACGGGAATGAGCGGTCAAACGCCTGCCGTAGCACATCCTCGACCGTGGCTTCCGGTTGTTGAATCACCGTGACATCGACCGGCGTGCTGAGCATCTCGGCGAGCATCGCCTGCACCGCGCGGGCGGCTTCATGCGGTTCGGTCTTCTCGTCAGAATCATCCGGTGTCCCTTCCTTGATGGCTGGCGGGGCCTTCAGTGTGGGCTTCCCATCGGCGCTCTCTGGGATGATCTCCGCTTGAATCGCCGAGACCGGAGGTACGGGTTCGTTGCCATCCGGAATGACGGGGGGAGCCACCGGTTTGTCGGTCCGAACAGGTGGCGACAATGGTGTGGTCGGTGCGTACGGCACCACTGCCGCGGGAGCAAATGTCGCCGGGACGGACGGCGGCTCAGCGGAATAGTAGGGCGCGCTCGCCGGAGGCAAAGTGACCGCCCCGGAATACGTCGGAGGAACGTCCGATGAATACGTCTGAATGAGCCCGATCGGAGCGAATCCCAGCGGCGACGGCATCCGTACAGCGGGATTTGACGAACGTTGCGGTGCCAACCGGGCGGTGGTCATCTCGGCCATCGACGTCATCGGCAAGACGTGCGGAAGATCGATCCGCACGGGCAAGCCGTGTTGTTTCTGAACACGCTCCAACAAACCACCAAGCGTAAACGTTTCCCCGCCGTCAATTGAGAGATTCGCGGGAGCCTGCAGCGCTTCGCTCCACTTGGCGCGGCGTTGCCGCCGCTGCTTGGAAAGAGGCGCGGGGGGCGAGGCCGGTGTGGCCGCCGCCTTCACGGCAACCGCTGGTGGTGGAACCGCAGCGGCGGACGTCTTCGCTGGTGAAGGTGCATCCGCGTTTGTTGCCAGAATGATTCTCGCCGTCGGTCCTGCCGGGAAATACTGCACATCGGGGGCGAAGTACAATAGAGCCGGTGACCGGTCCGCCGGCATTCGTTGTGGTGCATCGCGATCGTATTTTTCACTGGGTGTCAGGTTTACCCCGGTTTGTGGGACCGGCTCCGCATTCGGTTCCTCAGCAAAGAGACGATCGGCTGCGATACTTGCTGCCGCGACAATCAACCACGAAATCCGTCCCCCCATGACGTGCCTCCCTGCCTGCGGTGTGCGTAATCCATTACCCGACGAAACACTGAGAAGATTGTCCGCCGCGTGTGGCCAGCACGTCAAGTCGTTTTGTCTGAAGGAAGGCGTTCACCACTCGAATCGGAGTTGACAGTCAAGTTGCGTCCCAGCGGTGAACTCAGCGCCGCAAGAGGCTGACGGCACCGAGTTCTTCCTCTGACCGGGCATGGTGGCACTTGCTGCGCTTATTCCATCTGCTCCCGTTCTTCCGTCGTGAATTCATTGCTGACCGCTTCGGCTACGGAGGTTTGCTTCCGCATGCGGGCGACCTTGGCGGACGTCGCTTGATAGGCCGCGGCGACTTTATCCGTTGAGAAATTGGCGATGCCGGCCGCGGCCATGCCCATCGATCCGGCTTCGGCGAAAGCGTCCTGATTCGCGCCGAGGAACGTGAACTGCCAGTTGTAGACCGTCTGCTGGTGCTCGATCATTTTCTTGATCGACGCCTTGGTGAATTCCTGGCTGGAGTTTTCCTGTCCATCGGTCATCACCACAAAGACGACGAGCCCCGGACGGTCGGCTTCCGCCATTTTCGACAGGCGTTCGCCGGTTTCGTTAATAGCGCGGCCAACGGCATCGAGCAGCGCGGTCCCACCCCGAGGAATCAACTGATACCGCGGCACTTCTTTCACCGGCACGCCGCGGTGGGCGAATTCATACCGCGTATCGAACTGCACCAGCGTGACCAGCGCATCGCCGGGCTGAGCGGCTTGATCGGTCAGAAAGGTATTTACGCCCCCTTCGGCATCCGCCCGGATGGCTTCCATAGACCCACTGCGGTCGACGACCAGCGTGATGTCGGTGAGATTGTTGTTCATGGCGGCCTCCTGAGAAGAGCGAAGGGAAACGGACGGTACGAATTATCATACGCTCCCGGGGCCCGCGTGGATCAAATAAACATTGAGCCCCCGGTTGTCCGAATGGCGGCTGTATGGGTTTCGATGAAAACGAAGAACCCCCGGTTGCGGACAACCGGGGGCTATATGAAGCGTTATTCTTCCGTTACACGCAGCCTGAGTAGGGTGGGCTGTGCCCACCAGCGTTGGTGGGCACTACGTCACTCCTCGGTTTCACGCAGCTTGGCAAGAATGCTGTAATCTTCCAGCGTGCTGGTATCGCCGCTGGATTCTCTCCCGGCGGCGATGTCGCGCAGCAAGCGGCGCATGATTTTGCCGCTGCGGGTTTTTGGTAACCCGGCGGTGAACTTGATCTTGTCCGGCGTGGCGAGGGCCCCGATGTGTTTGCGGACGTGGGCGATCATTTCCCGTTCGAGTGGCTCGTTCCCTTCGCCAGTTTTTAGCGTCACGAAACAGCAGATCCCTTCGCCCTTGATGTCGTGCGGGAAGCCGACAACCGCGGCTTCGGCGACCAGCGGGTGAGCGACGAGGGCCGATTCCACTTCCATCGTGCTGAGACGGTGACCAGCGACGTTGAGCACATCGTCCACACGGCCCATCACCCACACGTAACCGTCTTCGTCCTTACGGGCCCCGTCACCGGCGAAGTAGCAACCGGGAATCGTGCTGAAGTACGTCGATTTGAAGCGTTCATGATCGCCATAGAGTGTGCGCAGCATCGAGGGCCACGGCTGCTTCATCACGAGCAGGCCCCCCTCATTTGCACCGAGACCGTTGCCGTCCTTGTCCACGATTTCCGGGACGACGCCGGGCAACGGCTTGGTGCAACTGCCGGGCTTGGTCGCGGTGACACCGGGGAGCGGGCTGACCATGATGCAGCCGGTTTCGGTTTGCCACCAGGTGTCGACGATGGGGCAGCGCTCGCCGCCGACGATTTTGTGGTACCACATCCACGCTTCGGGGTTGATCGGTTCCCCCACGGAGCCGAGCAGTCGCAGGCTCGACAGATCGTACTTGTTCGGCCAGTGATCGCCCCACTTGATGAAGGCGCGAATGGCCGTCGGCGCGGTGTAGAAGATGCTGACGCGGTATTTTTCGATGATCTCCCAGAACCGGCCTTCGTTCGGCCAGTTGGGAGCCCCTTCAAACATCATCACCGTGGCCCCGTTTTGCAGCGGGCCGTAGCAGATATAACTGTGGCCGGTGATCCAGCCGATGTCCGCGGTGCACCAGTAAACGTCGTCTTCTTTCAGATCGAAGACCCATTTCGTGGTCATCTGCGTGCCGAGCAGATACCCCGCCGTGGTGTGCAGGACGCCCTTCGGTTTGCCGGTGCTGCCCGACGTGTAAAGGATGAATAGCGGATGTTCGCTGTCGACGTCGACCGGTTCGCAATCGGCGGTGACGTCGGACATCAGGTCGTGCCACCAGTAATCGCGGTCCGGTTGCATGTGGACTTGCATGCCGACCCGACGAACCACGACCACCTTCTGCACCGTGGGCGATTTCAGCAGGCTTTCGTCGACGGCTTGCTTGAGGAGCACTTCCTTGCCGCGCCGCCAGCCCGCATCCGCCGTGACGATCACTTTCGCCTGAGCATCGTTGTTCCGATCGGCGACGGCGTCGGAACTGAAGCCGCCGAAGATGATCGAGTGCGTCGCTCCTAACCGGGCACACGCCAGCATGGCGATCACGAGTTCCGGGATCATCGGCATGTAAAGGGTGACACGATCGCCGGTCTGCACGCCGAGCCGCTTCAGGGCGTTGGCGAACTTGCAGACTTCGCGATGCAGATCCTGATACGTCAGCACGCGGGTGTCGCCCGGTTCACCTTCCCACACGATCGCGGCTTTGTTCTTCCGCCACGAGGTGAGGTGCTTGTCGATGCAATTGACCGAGGCGTTGAGTTTGCCGCCGGTGAACCATTTCGTTTCGGGCATCGCGCCGGTCATGACCTGATCGTACGGTTTGGACCAGGCCAGGTTTGTGGTCGCCAGTTCACCCCAGAAGCCCGCGGGATCGTCTTTTGCCCGCTGCCACATCTGTTCGTATTGCTGTTCGCTGTTGATGTGGGCCTGGGCGGCGAAGTCGGCCGGGGGCGGGAACTTACGGGTTTCGTTCAGCGACGAATGAATGGCATCGGCGGACATCGCGGTCAATCTCCGGAGGCAAATCGAATTGGGGCGTGCCAAAGGCGAAGGATCTCCAGTTCACGAGGCAATCCCCGCTGAACCGGCACGCATGGATGAAGCCTGATCTTACGGGCCGTTCGCCGAAGGGTCAACGTGCGAACGGTCCTCGCCGCCGGGTAATGTCCGGTGGATGACGAAGTCAACCGTTTTCCTCCGGTCGATCGAACGTATTGCATGGGAGCATTCAAGACGTTTAGCAGAGAGATGTTCGGAGTTTGTCTCCGTGTGCCACTGGTTCTGCTAGTGTCTTCGCTTCGCCTGTCCTTGGGACAATTCACACTGGCAGAGCCAGTGGCACACAAGAAAGCCCTCTTTGGATTGAACTGACCCACATCCTGGCAAAACGTTGCGATCACCGAGCGACAAGTTGAACGAATCGACTTTGCTCGATTTGTCGAATTCGCCGGGATGATTGGAGGCGGGACTGGACTCGGCGAGCGGGGCTGTCTGTAATTGACGCACGACAAGTGACACTCCGTTTGCCCCAGGTTCACTTCGCACGCAAGCCCTCTGTATGTCTGAATCGCACGATCACGATGCGCGCGAGCGCCGTCTGCCCACGGCGGGGATCTGTGCCCTGCTGGTCGCCGGCGGGATGACCGCGGCCTTCTTTGAATTCGCGTTCATGCATGCGTGGTGGCCCCGCGCGTTTTATCCCCTCTTCTGGTTTTTCGATGGCTGCCTTGCCGCTTTCGGGGTCTGGCAACTGGTCTGGCACTATCTGCCGGCACGGTGGGCTCGACGCTTGCCCGGCATCAGCCGCTATCGGGTCATGTTTCCGCGCGAAGGGATCGGCTTCCTGCTGATCATGATGGTCTTGTTCGTCGGTTCGTCACTGACCCAGTCCAACATGTTGCTGCTGGTCTTCGCCGCGATGGCTGGGCCGTTCGTGGTGAATGGGTGGATCACGTTCAATATGCTGCAAGGACTCCGCGTCCATCGGACTCCGCCCACACGGGTGATGGCGTCGGAACTGTTTGCGGTGGAAATCGTCCTGGAGAATCAGTCGTCACTTCTTTCCGCCTGGATGATGTCGGTGCAGGATGACTTATTCTTCGGGAAAGAACTCCCCCCGTCATCGGTCTTGTTTGTGCGCGTCCCGCCACGCGAATCGCAAGTGGGATACTATCAGCTGCAATTGCAGCAGCGCGGGAAGTATGAATTCGGTCCGCTACGGGTGATGACACGGTTCCCGTTGGGTTTGATCGAGCGCAGCCTGATTGTCCGCGAGACCGGTTCAACGCTCGTCTATCCGCGGATTGGCCGGCTGTCCGCCGGTTTCAAACGGCAACTTCTTGGTGCCAGCGAACAGGTCGAAGTCCAGCAATCGCGATTTGGAGTCTTCGACGATGAATTCCATACCCTGCGCGAATACCGGACCGGCGACAACCCTCGCGCAATCCACTGGCGGACCTCAGCCCGGCGGGGCACCCTCATCGTCCGGGAATATCACCAGAACCGTGAACACAACTTGCAGGTCATGATCGATCTCTCCGGTGTCAAACCGGAATACGCCGCTCAAACCGAAGCTGCGCTTTCGCTGGCTTTGACGTTATGTGTGGAGTACCGCCAGGAGTGTCGCGGTGGACACCTCACAGTGGTGTGCGGTGCCCGCGAACCGTTCCGATGGGAAGCCTCGACGATGTCGTCCGGGCTGGACACGTTGCTCGACTGGCTGGCCACGGTCGAAGCGGCTCCCGATGAGCACTTTGCCTTGATTGCCCGCGAAACCTTGGAACAAGTCGAGCCGGGGACACGCATGGTCGTGGTCAGCACCCGCAAACAGGAAGCCGCTCCGTGGGGACGGATGGCCGGTTCGGTCCGTGGGATGCCGACGCAGTGGGTGGAGGTCACGCCGGAACGATTTGCCCAGTCCGTGATCTTCCCGGATGACGGTCGCGCAGCGCGCCGACGGACTTCGTAAGGGAGCAGGCAGGATGCAACTGGCGACGGTGTATACGATCAGTTTGTACGGTCTGACGGCATTGGCCAGTTGGATGCTGGCCCGCGCCGAAATGGAAGAATCCACCAATGCCACGTGGTGGATCTCCATCACCACGTGGCCGGTGTTGGCCGCTGCGTTTCTGGTGACAGAAGGGCCGCGCGGATGGAAGTTGCCGGCATGGCTGGCCAATCTGTTGGGAGCCGTTGCCGTTGCCACTGCGGCATGGGAATTCTTCAGCCCCGATCAGCAAGCCAAACTTTTGTCGGGAGCCCACTTGCTGGTTTACTCCACGTGGATTGTGATGTTTCAGGAGAAGAACATCCGCTCATACTGGTGGGTGATGGCGCTGGGAGTCCTCCAGGTTGCGGTCGCATCGGTGCTGACGTCTCACGAGTGGTATGGCGTCTCGCTGGTGACCTATTTGTGCGGTGCGTTGTGGACAATGAGTGTCGCCTCGCTGTATCAGATCCAGTTGCAATTTGGTGGCGAAGGCGTGATCTCTTCCCCCCGCCAGGGGCAAGGCGGTGAGCTGCAAGGAACGTCGACTTTCGAGCAGCAGAAACGCTTCGTCCAATATGATGAGAACCATCGTTGGCTGACCCGGCGGTTTGTGGCCGGGTGGTCGTTTCTGGTCGCCGCGTCGTTGCTGGTGAGTGCGGCCTTTTTTGCCTTCACTCCGCGCGTCTGGGTCGGCCCAAAGAACCTCTTCGGCAACGAATCGACACCTGCCACGGAACGAGGAAGTACGACCGGGTTTGCCAAGACGATTCAACTCGGCGAGATGGGGACGATTCTGGAAAGCGTCAAACCGGTGATGAACGTCGAGATTTTCGATGCCCTGACTGACAAGGCACTGCCGCTCGACCGCTTCACCTCGCGGTTGGGAATGAGTGAGCTGATGCTCCGCGGATCGATCCTGACGACCTATTCCAAAGGAGAATGGTCGCTGGATCATCCCGACCGTCCGATGCGAATTCAGAAGAATTTTCCCAAACCCGGCTTTCGCGTGCAGGTTGAGATTGAAGCTCTTGATCGGGAATCCCTGTTCTCGGTGGGACTGCCGCAGGCCGGCGGCATTGGCCCCCGTCCCGATCCGGTCTATCTCTCGCACATGACCGGCCTCATCAGCCGGGAATCGCCACCCGAGGCGCCTGCCCCTTCCACTTACTCATTCTACATTGATGCTCCGCCGCGGGAATTAGCGGAGATTCAGGGTGTGGCCCTCTCCACACTGATGCTCCGGACAAACCTGTCGAACGGTCATGTCTACGAGTGTCTCGTCTTTCCTTCCCGCGGCTTGAACCGGCTGCGCGAGCTGGCAATCCAACTGGTGGACAGCGCCGAAAAACGAGCGGGCCATCCCCTGCCCCCCTATGAGCGTGCCAAGTTGCTGGAAGGGTATCTCCGGGACTCCGGCGAATTCGGTTACACGCTCGATCTCACGGTTCAAGATCACAGCATCGATCCCGTCGAAGATTTTCTGTTCAATCGCAAGGAAGGTCATTGCGAGTACTTTGCCAGCACGCTGGTGTTAATGCTCCGCGCGGTGAATATCCCCGCACGGCTGGTCAGTGGTTTCAAAGGGGCCGAACCACTCTCGGGGGGAGTGCGCTGGCAGGTGCAGGACCGCCATGCTCATGCCTGGGTGGAAGCCTGGACGGGTAACAATCTCTGGGTCACCCTCGATCCCACGCCGGCCATGGCCCGGCTGGAATCCGTGAATGAAATTGCCGCGCGGGTTAGCTTCTGGGAACGGCTGCAAACCCGTACTTCCAACCTCTGGTCCGATTACGTGGTCCGCGTCAATCTGGAGCGCCAGAACCAGGGAATCTACGGCCCCTTGAAAGAATTCGGGCTGAAAGCCTGGGAGCTTCTGCAAAACGTCGCGGCCTTGGGACCGATGTTGTGGTACCGCTTCTGGGATTTGCTCCGCAGCCCGCAGGAATGGTTTACGCTCACCGGTGGGTTCTTCGTTCTTGCGCTCATCACGTTGTCGGCAGTGTTCATTCGCGGACTGCGTTGGCTGTATCTGTGGATTCGCAAACGAGGCTGGCGGGAATGGTCCGCACGCCGTTGGCAACAGCGAACCGTGGTCGCTTTTTATGAGCAGTTCCTGCGACTGGCAGAACGTGCCGGGCTGCGACGCACGGCCGCGCAAACACCGGCCGAGTTCGCAGAGGAAGTTCAATCTCGCTGGCAACTCCTCCTGCAACCGGCAGGAATGACCACCGTTCCCCAAGCCGTGTGTGCCGCATTCTATCGGGTCCGCTACGGCGGGGAGACACTCCCGGAACACGACCTGCTCCAGCTGCAAAAGCAGGTTGCACAAATGGCCGATCTCGTGATTCCTCAGCGTCGACAGTCATCGTAGATCATCGAGTCGTTTTTGAAAGTTCCGGTGAACCGCGGCTCCGGAGGAGATGGCCACGGTGTGCATCAAGGTGTGCGGCATATGAAGGCGGAAACGGAAGCGGCCCTGCTGAGTCAGATTGCGGCCGCCAAGGGAGCGGGTGGGCAGGTGCATGAGCCGACCGAATTCGGCGACGATCCTGTCCCCAGCGGTGTTTATTTCGGCCAGGAACGTTTCCGCCAGGAAACCGAACGTGTCTTCTGGCAAGCGTGGATCCCGGTGGCCCGTCAAACGGAATTGATCGCCGAATCGTCCACATCCCGCGCGATTGTCGGAGCGGAAATTGTCCTTACACGCGATGCCTCTGGTGTCATCCGCGGCTTTCATAACACCTGTCGTCATCGTGGGTCGACCGTCGTGAAGGGAACGCAATGTGGTCGCCGCCTGGTGTGCCCCTATCATGCCTGGTCATACGACTTGAACGGCTGCCTGACCGCGGTTCCTGACGCCACGGCTTTCGCACCCACATTTGATCGCGGTCAGTTTGGATTGCAGCCGATTGCCGTCGACACCGCCCTGGGGTGGATCTGGGCCAACTTCGCCGACAACCCACCCCCTTTGCGCGAATTCCTCGGCGAACCACTCCTCGATGAACTGTCGAACTGGCCGTTGGAGGCCAGCGAATGGAAAGGGAGCCGTGAAGTCGAAGGGGACTTCAACTGGAAGATCGGTATCGAGGGCTTTCTGGAACCGAACCATTCGCCCACCGTGCATCGCCGTTCGGTCAGCCCGATCGTGAACTATAAGCACGGCGCTATGGCCTGGTGGGGACACCATTCCCGCATGGTGCTGATGCTCCGCGACCCGGAAATCTACGAACGGGGCGGGCTGCTCGGCCGGGTGGCGTATGCTTCGGGAATCGAAGTCTTTCCCAGCCTCAACACCCTGCAACGCACAGCAAACTTTGTATATTTCCTCTGGCCGGGAACCGTGCTCAATCTGCTGCCAAATCATCTCTCCGTCTTCACAGTGGAACCGCGGAATTCCGGACGGACACGGCTGAAAGTCGAAATCCTCGGCCAGCCCACGTCCAACGAAGGGCAGCGCGAATTCTGGGAATCGGTCCTGAATGCTTATGTAACACTGCTGCACGAAGATGCCAACGCCTTCGTGGATGTTCAACGGGGCCTGTCGGGACCGCTGCGGCCGACACTCGCCTTTTCGCACTATGACCGCCGCATCCGTCACTTCCGTAGCTTGCTGCACGCGCGGATGGCCTGAACCATGATGAGCCCCGTGGGTCTGACATCGCGCTGGGTCGCTGCCAGTCGGGCCTTGGAAACCGAACTCGCAGCCCCCCTGTTTCATGATCCCTACGCCCGGGTCCTGGCCGGCCCCGAGGGCTTCCAGTTGTTTGCGGAATGCGAACGGCTCAAAGCCAACTGGTCTTCCGGCGGCGGTCCCGACTTCTATCTCTCGATTCGGACACGGTACTTCGATGATGCGTTACTGGAGTGTGTGACACAGTCTGGCACCCGCCAGGTGGTGCTGCTAGCTGCGGGAATGGATACCCGTGCCTTCCGCCTCCCGTGGCCCGCCGGGGTCACCGTTTATGAACTGGATCGCCTCGACGTGCACAGTGAAAAGCAAGGCATCCTTGAGCAAGCCGAAGCCACCGCCACGTGTGATCGGCGAGTGGTTGTGGCAAACCTGGAAAGTGAATGGGTCCCGCCGCTGTTGGCTGCCGGTTTCGATGTGCATCGTCCGGCTGCCTTTCTCGTCGAAGGGTTGTTCATTTATCTCGACCACACCACGATCGATGCCTTTTTTGCGAGACTCAAGACGCTTTCCGCACCGGAAAGCTGGCTGGGTGCCGATGTGGTCAATCCCGAATTTCTCAGTTCACCGTTTGTCCAACCGCTCAAGGAGAAAATGGAAACTCTCGGCTGTCCGTGGCAATACGGGATTGCGGACCCTGAAACCGATTTCGCACAGCACGGATGGCAGGCGTCCGTCGTTATGCCCGGCGAACCGACCGCCAACTATCACCGCTGGCCCTACCGGGTCCTGCCCCGCGGCATCCCGGGCGCGTCACGAAGCTTCTTCGTCACCGCCCGGCGCGTCGAATGAGTTCCCGGAAGCAATCCTCGGGTGTTCCCGTCTCGGAGTGTCGGGTAGACTATCGCTTTGGTTTTTCGGACGCCGCCCGGAATGCTGGGGCGGTCTCGATTGAAAGCGATGTCGTATGCCCATTATTACGCTTACCGATCCACAAACCGGGGCATCGGCGCGGATTGCTTCGGACCAGGGATTCAACTGCTTCTCTTTCACCGCCGTCGTGAACGGCAAGCCCGTGGAAGTGCTTGACGCCGTCCCCGGTTTCGAGGCCGGCGGACAAAAGCCCAGCGGCAGCGGCATCCCCATTTTGTTTCCATTCCCCAACCGTATCCGGCAAGGCAAGTTCACATGGGCCGGGAAGGATTATCAACTGCCGGTCACCGATAAATGGGGCAACGCGATCCATGGGTTCTGCCACGATCGTCCGTGGCGCGTTGTGAACCAAGGCGAGAATTTCGTCACGGCACAGTTCAAGCTCAGCGTCGATGCCCCGGACCGCCGGGTGCTGTGGCCCGCGGATTTCGTCCTCGAGGTCGATTATGAATTGCTGCATAACCGGTTGCGGTCGAACTTCCGCATCACCAACAGCAGCGATGTGGACCTCCCGTGGGGCTTGGGAACGCACGCCTATTTCAAGCTCCCGTTGTCACCCGAAAGTCGTGTGGAGGATTGCCTGGTCGAAGTTCCCGCGGCGAAGTATTGGGAGTTGATTGATTGCCTGCCAACCGGGAAGTCTCTTCCCGTCGATGAAGGCCGCGATTTGCGAGACGGCGAATACGTCTCGGTCGTAAAACTGGATGATGTTCTCACCGACATCGATTGCGATGGCCCACAGTTCGATTGCATCGTTTACGATGAAGCCTCGGGGTTACAGATCACGCAGACCTGTCCGCCCATTTTTCGGGAAATCGTCGCCTTCACGCCGCCGAATCGCAACGCGGTTTGTTTGGAACCCTACACGTGTGTGACGGATGCCATTAACCTCGAACAACAAGGGATCGACGCCGGCCTGCGTCGTTTGGGACCGGGTGCCGAGTTCCATACCTGGATTGATCTCTCGGTGAGTCTCGTGCTGGCTTGAGTAGCGGCTTCGTCGCGAAAAGGTGTACGAGGACGCAAAGAGCAGAGATTTTCGCCTTCCTTTTTTGCGTCCTCGTGCGCCTTTTCGCGGCCCACTCTCTTCCTATTCGACTCGCAGCAGCAACGCTTTGAGGTACTCCGATTCCACTCGTTCCCATGCTCCGCGTCGTCTTTCTCAACCCGCAGATCATGTGACGAAGAGCTTCGCGGCCAGGCATCGATTCGGGTCGATCGACACCTTCTACCAGTCCCCGAATTCAACTGCGTGGCGGGAGCGTCTTCTGGGAGGGCGAAGCTCCCGCTGAGCCGCTGATTGTCTCAGCGTGTGGATGCGCTCGCGGCTCAGCAGGAGCTTCGCCCTACCACGCGCAGACAAGTCCTGCGATCGGTATCCCATGCGTTGGTCGCGGAACTTCGTGATCGACATGGAACGCGTCAATCGTTGATCGACACCGCGCTGGTGAAAGTCCCCAACGGTCCGATCGAACATTGGTGACATTCACGCGGCACAACGCAGATCGTTTCCGGATCACGCTCCAATCTCATCAGAGCCAACATTGCGTTCGGTGCGGTCTTTGAACGCAAACACAAACACGATGGACAGCACGATCGACAGTGCGGCGGGAATCGCCCAGATCATTTGCCAGTTGTGCGTGACGCCGCCGTCGGCGCCTGAAAAGGCGTAGTGCTGGCCGACGGCACCGGACAGCCATGATCCGACAAACATGCCGATTCCCAATGTCACGAAGGCATGCAGTCCCTGAGCCGCGCCGCGAATGTCTTCGCTGGCCCGTTTGTCGACATACATGCGGCCCATCACGAAGATGAAATCGTAACACATCCCGTGCACGGCAATTCCGAGATACATCATCCAGTGTGCATCACGCTCGGTATCAAACCATGCGAACAGACCGAATCGCACGGCCCACGCCACCATCCCGACTAACAGGATGCCTTTCGCCCGCAGTAATGGCAGGAGCAACGGGAGCAGCAAGAGAAACACAACATCGGAAACCTGACCGATGGTCATTTTCGCCGCGGCGTTGGCGATGTTCAGTTCGTTGAGAAAGACGTTCATCCAAGCAAAGTAAAAGCTGAGCGGGATGCAGATCAGAAATGAACACAGGATGAACGCGGCGAAGGAAGGTTCACGCAGCAGCTTGAGGGCATCGAAACCCAGCAAAGTGCCCACGGAGACTTTCTGCCCGCTCCCCTTCGGCGGCGTGTGCGGCAACGTGAACGAATAGAGGCCCATCAGCGCCGCCGCGCCGCAGGCAAGTTGGAACATGCCGACGTTGTCTTCCAGTTTGAGGCCGCTGTTGACCAGCCCGGCGGCGATCCAGCCCACGCTGCCCGCCATCATGATGATCGGGAATTCTTTCCCCGGATTGACCGCGTGATGCAGCGTCAAGGTATTCGTCAGCCCATGCCCGGCCATGTAGGTGATGGTGTACAGGACCAGCAGCGGATAGAACGTCGCGAATGTGACCTGCGTCGAGACGAGAAAGAGCAATCCCGCGCCGAGGATGTGCAGCGCTCCCAGGAACTTTTGCGTGGCAAAGAACCGGTCCGCAATAATTCCCGCGATAAACGGCGACACAATCGCCCCGATCGCCGTGCTGCCGTACGCCAGACCAATCTGGCGGCCATCAAACTTCAAGGTCTGCGTGAGATACGTCCCCATCGTGACATACCACGCACTCCAGACGAAGTAATGCAGGAACACCATGATCCACAGACGGACCATCATCAGCGGCGACATAAGCAGTCCTTGGCAACCCGGCGGGATGAACGCACAACGGACAGAATTCAGGCCGGAGCGAGCGGCTGGTGCGGGGCTACGGTAACGGATGGGAATGCCCGCCTACCAGTGGACGACGCCAGATGTCCGCAATCCAGCCGCCCGATAGGGTCCTTCATGAGGGGGTGACCAGCGCTGACCCAAGCAAACTGCGTGCGATGTGGGACCCCGTGAGATCGCCCGGACCATGGGATTCGGGTATTGTCGTACCATCGATGGACACATCACGTCATCCGATACGGACTTGGAGAATCGATGGGCAAGGTACTCGTTCTTTACGACTCGGCTAGCGGCAACACCGCGGCAATGGCACGCCTGGTCGCCGAGGGGACCGGGCTTATTCCCGACATCGAGGTCCGGCTGCGTGCAGTCGACGAGGCCACGCCCGACGACGTCCATTGGTGCGACGGACTGGCCGTGGGCAGCCCGACGAACATGGGCATCCTGTCGTGGAAGATGAAGCGATTCTGGGACGAGGCGATGTTTAATCACTGGGGTAAGGTCGACGGCAAGGTGGCGTGTGCGTTCTCGTCCAGCGGTGGATGGGGCGGCGGAGCCGAGATTGCCTGCCAGTCCCTCCAGATGGTGCTGATGAACTTTGGATTTCTGGTCTTCGGCGTAACCGATTACTCGGGCCAGATGACGACCTGCCATTACGGGGCGATCTCGGCTCGGGAACCGCGCGATGCGGATGTGATGCAAGCCTGCCGGCTCCTCGGCCGACGGTTAGCCGAGTGGGTGGCGGTGGTCGCCGACGGGCGACCGGACCAGCATCCGCTCGCCAAGCCGGAATCACGCACTCTGCCGGGGTAACCCGTCAATCCGGTTTGTGCGGGCCCGTCGCGCTGCTGATGCCATGACTCGACGTGCTGGCCCGTGGCTGCCACATCGATTTCCTCGACGAAAACGACACCGCTCACGTCGTCGCCTTGAACAAGGAATTCAAAGCCATTGCCCAGAACTCACGGGGGGAAGGAAGAAGCATCCCTGTCTCCCGCCACCAGCGACGGGCAAATCTTCATCTGCGGCGCGACGAGTTTGATTTGTGTTGAGAGAGCGACAAAACCGTAGATCAGGCACAGCCTGACTGACTTGATCTGCTTGGAATGGAATCTGAAGACCACCATGACACGCCTGTTTGCTGGAACGCCGTTTGATAAGGCGCCGACGTGTGAGCGGTGTGGGTTGCTGGAGGCCGAATGCACCTGTCCGCCCCCGGCCCCCGTGTTGACGCCGCCGGGGAAACAGACCGCGCGGATTGCTGTCGAAAAGCGACCGAAAGGAAAGGTGGCCACCGTTATCCGGGGGTTGAAAGCCGAGGCCAATGACCTGCCCGCATTGTTAACGCAGCTCAAAACCACCTGCGGCGCGGGCGGCACCATCGACGGCGACGTCCTCGAAATCCAGGGCGATCACGCGGATCGGGTCGCGAAGCTGCTGGCCAAGCTCGGCTATAAGCTGCCGAAGTGATGATTCGCGTCCACTACCGGTTTGATCCCGAAGGGATCGCAGACGGTAGCCGGTGGTCGTAGCGCAGCGGAGACCACCGGATCGAGTTTCTGAGCACATCCATGACCCTGAAGGGGTCACAGAACATTCCATCGATTCTGCGACCCCTTCAGGTTCGATCTTCATCGGCTTTGACCGGAGGTATCGCTGCGCTCAACCCCCGGCTACCGTCTGCGATCCCTTCGGGATCAAACTACCGAACTCCGCTCGTAACAACCGTGTCCTCCGGCTAGAATTCATCAGTTCCGGCAAAGCCGATGCGTGATAAATTGTGCATCCTGGGGTGACGATTCGGGCCGGTGATCGAATCCGGGCGACGAATTCAGATTGGACGGAGTGGGACGGAATGGCGGACGAACCGAAGCTGAGCAAGATCGAAGGCATCAAGGACGCCAGCCGACAACTCCGCGGCACCATCGCCAGCGAACTCCCCGATTCGTCGACGCCCTTCGCCGATGACACCGAACAACTCCTGAAGATGCACGGCATCTACCAGCAGGACGACCGCGATCATCGCAAGGACAAAAATGCCGACGGCACACCCAAGGGCAAGCAGTACATCTGCATGGTCCGCACCCGTGTGCCGGGCGGCAAAGTCTCGGCGAAGCAATTCCTCGATCACCTCGATCTGTGCGAAGAGTATGCGAACGGAACCTTGCGCATCACCACGCGGCAGGGGTTCCAACTCCACGGCGTGATCAAATCCAATCTCAAAGCGGCGGTTGCGGGCATCAACAAAACGTTGCTGACCACCCTCGCGGCGTGCGGCGACGTCAACCGGAACGTGATGTGCTGCCCGGCTCCCATCCGCAACAACCCGGTTCACGATGAAATGCAGGCGATGGCCGATCGGATCGCCGCCCATTTCAAACCGAAGACGTCGGCCTATCACGAAATCTGGCTGACCGACGAGAACGGGGAAAAGACCAACGTCACCGAGTGGCAAAAGGTCGAAGAGCCGATCTACGGGGAGCATTACCTGCCCCGGAAATTCAAAATGGCGGTCGCGCTGCCGGAAGACAACTGCGTTGACGTCTACACCAACGACATGGCGTTCCTGGCCATCGTGCATGATGGCAAGATCGTCGGGTACAACGTCCTCGTTGGCGGCGGAATGGGACAGACGCCGTCCGCGGAAAAAACGTTTGTCGCCCTCGCGCACCGTTTGACCTTTGTGACCCCCGAGCAATTGCTGCCGGTGGCGGAAGCGGTCGTGAAAGTGCAGCGCGATTTCGGCAACCGGGCGGATCGCAAGATCGCGCGGCTGAAATACCTGATCCACAATTGGGGACTGCCGAAGTTCAAAGCGGCCGTGGAAGAATACTGTGGTCTCAAGCTGCCGGAACCGCATCCGGCCGACGTGACTGATGTCGACGACCACATCGGCTGGCACGAACAGGGCGACGGCAAGTGGTTCCTCGGTATCAACGTCGAGAACGGCCGCATCAAGGACGAAGGTTCGCTGCGGCTCAAAACCGGCTTCCGCACGCTGCTCACCAAGTTCCCGCTGGAAACCCGGCTGACAGCGTTGCAGGGCGTGATCCTGTGCGATGTCCGCCCGGAAGACCGCGCAGCGATCGACGCGATTCTCGTCGAACACGGCATCAAATCCGCGGGCGAACTCTCGCTGCTGCGTCGGTACTCCATCGCGTGCCCGGCGTTTCCCACCTGCGGTCTCGCGGTGACGGAATCGGAACGGGCACTGCCCGCGGTGATCGACCAACTGGAAGTCGAACTGGCGAAACTCGGACTGCCGCAGGAACGGCTCTCGATTCACATGACCGGTTGCCCGAACGGCTGTGCGCGACCGTACACGCCCGACTTGGGATTCGTCGGCAAGACGCTCGGCAAGTACACGATCTACGTCGGCGGCAATGTGCAGGGGACGCGGCTCGGGTTTATCTATAAAGACCTGATCCCGCAGGCGGATCTTGTCCCGGCTCTGATGCCGTTGTTACACGATTACAAAGCCAACCGCCACGGCAGCGAATCGTTCGGCGACTACTGCACCCGCCGCGGAGTCGAAGCCCTGCCGAAGGCCTGATGTCGATTCATCGAATGTTTTGACGCTCTCCGTGCTTGGATATGATGAACAAGGCGGCTTCGTTTGCATCCCGTCTTGTTGCCTGACGCTGAGTTGTTGAAGCAATGTGAGTTGCGGACGGCTCGGCGGCGCGGGCCGGGGGGCCAGCATCGGAATAAGACCGAGTCGGCGGTGATTCTGAAGCACGTCCCTACGGGCATCGAAGGTCAGGCGGCGGAACGGCGCAGCCAGCCGGACAATGCCCGTAACGCGCTCAGACGGTTGCGGATGAATCTCGCGCTGGAAGTCCGCGATGGTGAACTGCGCGAAGCCGCACCGACGGAACTCTGGCGGAAGCGTTGTCCAAATGGCCGGATTTCCGTCAGTCCCGAGCATGCGGACTTCGCCCCGTTGATCGCGGAAGCACTGGAAGTCGTTCTCGACCACTTAGGCAACCTGCACGCGGCGGCGGACCAACTCGGCTGCACGTTCTCGCAGCTCATCAAGTTTCTGAAGGACGAACCTCGTGCCTGGCAATGCGTTGCCACCTGGCGAAAAGAACGCGGCCTGCCGGAATTGAGCTGACCGCATCAGACCGGGACGGCATCACCGGGAGTCTGTACTGAGGTTGGCGGCATCAGGCCAACCGACGATCTTCGCCTGGATGGCCTCGGCGGCACAGCGGATACCAATCTCAGACCAGTGTCCATCGAGGTTCAAATACGCTCCCGGTGCCTGGCTCAAAGGGGCGTGAAGATCGAGTACATCGATGCCGTCTTGCCGGAGTTGCGCGACCAGTTGTGCGCCAGCGGCTTCGGTCTTCTCCGTAAGCCGGGCGACGTCGGCCAAGGGCGACCAGAGTTCCTGCAAACGACGATCGACCGCAAAACCTTGAGGGATCACTACGAGCAGAAACTTCAATCCTCGATGCTGACAGAGTTGGTGCGACAACCCGATCCAATGCCGGGCAGCAACGATGTCGTCAACGGTCCCCGGTGCCTGTCCCACAGCCGCCAGCCACAGGCTGTCCACCAGAAAGTACGACCGGAAGAGTCCCGCATCCGGCTCGCGCAGCATTTGCAAGAACCCGGACATTTCCTGCCGGTTGAGATGCTGACGGAGTCGGTACTGGAGTGGTGGAGGGAATTGATCGAGCGCGAGGAGCAATTCCACGGCGTCCGTGTCGCTGGCCGTTTGGAAGCGTTTGTGGAGCGTGCGTTCCTGCTCGGCGAGTTCCCCCGCTGAACCCCAGGCCTGTAAAATCGGCCGTTGGTGATTGGTCAGCACATGATTCAGCCCGTGCATTCCAAGATCGGTCAGCAGCGAGCCGCGTGGGGTCACCGCGGTGAGGCCCAGCGTTCCCGGCAGCGTGCGCGGATCAGCGGCCAGATCGTTGCCAAGGTAGAGAAACATGACGCATGCCTCGGCTCCGAGGGGGGCCGCGACATTCGCGAGCCGGAAGTAATATTCATCGGGAGACGTGGCCGAGACACCGAGGTTGATGACTTCAACATCTGTTGAATCGATGAGACGCTCGGTGACCAGGGAAATCGGTTCGGAAACGGTTTCATCAAGAAACGAATCCCCGATGAATGCGATCCGATACGGAGACTGCCGTGAGGGCAGCGCGCGTTCACGATCCCTCTGTCCCCAGGAATTAAAGCCGATCTGATTCTCACGTCGGCCGAGTAAACCCCACGGTTGATGGTCGGCATCAGGTGTCACGCCATGCAGCGCACGCGCGGGCCAGGGGGGAGTCCAACAGCGCGCCGTAATTTCCGCCGCGACAATCGTGATTCCTGACAGCATCAGAAACAGAATCGTCGTGAATGTGGTCCACTTCGGCCAACGCCACGCCAACCCGAGTCCACTCGCAGCAGCAACTCCACCGGCGCAGGTGAGCAGTGCAAGGACCAGTGCGATTTCATCGGAATCGGAGTTGCCAGGGGCCGGGACTTCCCCCAGACGGTGAACCGCTGCCCCAGCCAGAGTGATAAAACTCGCCAGCGCAAGCAGATAGCAGCCAACTAGAGCGATCACCGTTACGGAACGTGGGGGCAGCGCATACCGGATGGCCGAAGCCGGAGTCGAATGCGGCACGGGCTCCATTCCAAGCGGGTCCTTTTGCCTCGTCAACAATTACTTCCATCCGAGGCGGAAATACGTCAGATCCCAGAGAATCCGCCAACCATCGCGGACCACATGAATGGCCGAGACACCCCCCTGTCGCGCATCCGTGGTGACGGCGACATCCTGCACGCGAAAACCAGCCGCCACAGCTTTCACTGGAAGTTCGGCATCATACGAGCAGGTTTCCGTGGTGAGACGAATCTGGTCCGTCACGGTTCGCCGCCAGGCTTTCATCCCTGCCAGCACATCGGTCATGCGTTTCCCGAATAGAATCGTGGCATACCAGCTCACCAGCCAATTGCCGAAGGAGCGCAGCGGCGGCGTGCTTCCCGGACGACGATGTGCACCACGCAGGAAACGGCTGCCCAGAACCAGATCCGCCTGATCGAGTTGCAGCGGATTCAGTAACAGCGACATCTCTTCCGGCAGGAATTGAAGGTCCGCATCGATTTGCAGAACGAGATCACCACAAGCCATGCCGAGACCGACATGCACCGCGTGCCCCTTGCCGCGGTCGTTCTCATTCCTGATGTAGCGAATGGCAGGGAGTTCGTTGGCGAGTCGTTGAACGATCTCCCCTGTAAGATCGTGCCCGCCGTCCACCACCAGGACTTCCGCCGTCGCGGGTAGCGCAGCGATGATCCGCTGGAGACAGCGCTCGATGACAGCCTCTTCGTTCAAGGTCGTGACAATGACGGAAACCGCCACAGCCGATTCACTCGATCGATTCGATCGTGAAGGTGGTGTTTCAGCTTCGATGATGGATGGCAACGAGGAGAGCACATTCAATCCCGGGCAGATTATGGTCTGCTTTTTGCGATACTCAGAAACAGTTCAAAGCCCCTGGCCCACGACTTGTCCGGCTTGACTCGACTAATGTCCGCATAGATTTCGCGCAATGTAGCGCAAAAAACATGCATCGAGCCGCTGTTCTAAAGTCGCGGTCGATGGAAGTGGAATTTGACCTCCGATTGTTCTCGAGAAAATGACAGAGATCGTGAAAAATCAGCGGTTTCCGTGGATTCAGTCTCCCGCAGGAACGACGTGGCTTGCGGTGGCCATCGTCCTGACAGCAGTAGTCTACGGGCCGGCTTGCGGGTTTGATTTCGTCAATTTTGACGACGATGCTCACATTTATCGCAATCCGCATGTCCGGACCGGTTTGACCGGGAACAACATCCTTTGGGCATTTGGAATCCATGGCCCGAGCCAATGGCATCCCCTGGCCTGGCTGTCGCATCAACTCGACGCCACCTTGTTTGGGGCCAACATCGGTGACTCGTCGGCAGGAGGGCACCATCTGGTCAATGTGGTCTTGCATCTCGTGAACGTTGTGCTGGTCTTTCAAGTCTTTCGCGACTTCACAGGGAAAACAACGCCAGCCGTGCTCTCTGCCGCCGTTTTCGGACTGCATCCGCTGAACGTGGAATCGGTTGCATGGATTTCCGAGCGACGGAATGTGCTGTGCCTCTGTTTTTGCCTGTTCACGCTGCGGATGTATTGGCGTTATGTTCACCAGGGCGGAGCAGGGAACTATCTCGCCGTCTGCATTCTGCATGCCGCAGCCCTCATGGCGAAGCCGCTGGCAGTGACGCTGCCCTGCCTGTTCGTGATGCTCGATGTCTGGCCGATGCAGCGCTGGTCGCCTCAGAAGCGCTTCCGTCCCCTTGTTGAAAAGCTGCCGCTGTTCGGGCTTTCCGCTGTTGCGTGTGTCCTCACCGTGGCATGCCAGCAAGCGGCTGGCGTAGTGAGTTCACTCGCGGCTTTGCCGTTAGAAACGCGGGTCCTGAATGCCGTTGCGGCATATGGTGACTATTTGCGGGACTTCGTCTGGCCGGTCGGACTGTGTGTTTTTTATCCCCATCCCGCGATTCTGCCCGGTGCGGCAGAGCAAGGACGCTGGGGCCCCGTGATTCTCGGTGCGGTGCTGATCGTCAGCATCACATTGTTCAGTCTATGGCAGCGGCGATCGGCCCCGTGGCTGCTCTTTGGCTGGCTCTGGTTTCTGGGAACGCTGGTCCCGATGATTGGCTTGGTGCAAGTAGGGGTTCAGCAACGGGCCGACCGCTATGTCTATCTGCCGATGCTCGGGCTGTTGCTGGGCATTTCGACATTGATTCCCCTGGAGCATGGGTCCACATCCTCGCGGACGAAACGCTGGGGGATCGGCGTGTGCTGCCTGATGGTGTTCACACTGGCCTTCCGGACGTGGGAGCAGGTGGGAACCTGGCGCGATAGCATCACCTTATTTGAACAGGCGTTAGCCGTGAATCCGCAGAATCCCTTTGCCCATTTGAATCTCGGTTTGGCGCGGCAGGAGCGGGGTGAAGGGGATCGAGCGGCGGCTCATTTTTCCGCAGCTCTGCGGATCAACCCGAACTACGCCCTGGCCCATTACAACCTTGGCGTGCTGGAGTGGGAACAGGGCCAGCAGCGTTCAGCAGGCCACCATTTCGACGAAGCGATCCGTCTCGATCCACATCATGCCGATGCGCTCGTTCGCCGTGGGGCCATACTGGGAATGGCGGGTCAATTGGATGCGGCGGAGCAGGATTTTGCCCTAGCCTGTCGCGTGGATTCCGAACATGCCGATGCGGCGTTCAATCTGGGCCTCATCCGCGAACATCGTGGTCAAATCGAACTTGCGCGGGAGTCCTATCAGGAAACACTGCGTCGTGATCCTGAATTTGTCCGCGCTGCCGAAGCGTTAGCTCGTTTGAAACCGCGGTAATGGACCGGTGTCACTCTCGAATCGACTCGTCCACAAGTCGTTTTGCCCGTTCCAACTCTTGTTGTGCACGAGGGTTCGGTGGCTGAAACCGTTTCACCGCCCGTTCCAGAAAGGGAACCGCATCCTGGGGCCGCTTCTGCATGAGCAAAAACGCGCCCCGATTGTAGAGCACGGAGGGATTCTCCGGACTCGCCGCTTCCGCTTCGATCAGCAGTTTTTCCGCTCGCGCTGCATCACTTTCGGCGAGCAGCGCCGCCATGTTCACACGGGCTTCCCAACCGCGGGGATTCTGCGCGATTTCCTGTTCGTAATGACGTTTGGCTTCCTCGTTTTGCCCCTGACGCAGCAGGATACCGGCCAGCGCAGTGTGGGCATTCGGAAAGGCATTGTCCTGCTGCAACGTCTCTTCGAGCTGTTGCCGGGCTTCCGGATCGCGGCCGATGCGGGACAAGGTCAGTGCGAGGTTGTAACGGGCCGAGGTCGATTCCGGACTGATTCGCAGGGCTTCATCGAAGTGAGTCAGCGCTTCGTCAAATCGGTTCTGCGTCGCCAAGGCGGAACCCATGTGGACGTGGGCATCGACATGGTCCGGCTTGAATTTGAGCACTTCGCCGTAGAAACCGAGGGCTTCGTCAACGCGTCCGAGTTGCTCCAGGGCTTCCCCCAGAAACAGCCGCGAAGCACTGTGTGTTGGTGCTTCCGCAACCACCGATCGGAGTTGATCGGCCGCGGCGGCGGCGTCCCCGGCACGCAGGCGATCCAGGGCGTCCTGAGCGGCCAAATCGAACCGCAACATCTCTTTGACATCGGGCGCCTGACCAGTTTCTGTTCCCTCCGAGGGAGTCGCGAGGCCGCCGAGGTATCCCAGACTTTGGAGAGCACTCCGTTCGCGCGCCGAAAGTTGGACCGCCGGAGCCGATTGCACCGTCATCCGTTGCTCAAAGGCGTCGAGCTTCCGCATCCATTCCGCAGCCCGTTCTGTTTCCTCGGTGAACAGGTTGTGCGTTTCCCTCGGATCAGTGCTCAAATCGTACAGTTCGGGCTGCCGTGTCCGAATGATTTTCCAGCGATCCACGACGAGACTGCGCAGCGGTGCCCAGCCATTTTGTAGGAACGGGTCGTCGGTCATCGCGTAGCACTCGGAATCCTGGATCGGTTGCCCCTGAAGTGCGGGCAGCAGGGTTCGTCCGCTCACTTTCGCCGGGGCTTTCAAGCGCAGCAACCCGGCAATCGTGGGGAAAACATCCACCAGCGAGACGGCCGATTCGACCACCTGCCCCGACTGAATTTTCCCGGGGCACGACATCAGCAACGGCACCCGTTGCGTGGAATCATACAGCGTGTAACCATGCGTCCGCTCGAGATGGTCCCCGAGTCCCTCACCGTGATCTCCGGCCACGACAATCAGCAAATCATCCCCTTTTCCCGCGGCTTTCAACCCTTCCAACAACCGGGCGATTTGCCGATCGACGTAAGCAATTTCGGCATCGTAAGGATTTTCATGAAACTGCTCGCCGAACTCGGCCGGATGATCGACATAAGGAAAATGCGGGTCGTAAAAGTGGACCCACAGGCAGACCGGAGCCGTTTTTCCAGGCGATAACCAGGCGAGGGCCGCATCGACTACCGCAGCCCCGTCACGCTGTCGTTGCAGGGCTTCGGGTGCGTCGGGATCCAATGTGAGCGTGTCATCGTAGGTTGCCCAGCCGCGGTACATACCAAAGCGGGCATCCAGGACAAACGACGACACGAACGCCGCCGTGTCATAACCCACGGCGGACAAACGCTCGGCCAGCGTGGGAATGGCGTCGGGCAAGCGGCCGCGGCCATTCGTCCGCAGACCGTGCTCCGGGGGATAAAGGCCCGTAAACAGCGAAGCGTGCACCGGTAAAGTAAGCGGTGCCGGTGAACTGGCCGCGTTGAATCGCACGCCGTTGGCGGCGATTTGATCCAACGTTGGTGTGAGCGCTCCGGCATGACCATAGCACCCCAGGCGATCCGCACGGGTGGTATCGAGCGTAATGATCAAGATATTCGTCGTTGGATGAGGCGTGCGCCAGAGGCTGACGCCGATCACGACGGCCAACAAACCCAGGAACCCGGCCAGTCCCAACAGCATCCGTTTACGTAAAATTGTCACGATTCTCGAGTCGTCCCTTCTCAAGCCCACCGGCACATGAATTGCGTACTTCCCTCCGAACGAATTTGACAGACGATTGACGCAAGTCGCATACCACACGCCCGGCAACCGGTGGACTGTGGCTCACTGTCGGTGCTGATTTCAATTTACTGGGCTTTCTCAACGTGGATTGGCCGCTTGCCTACATCGGTCCGGGTGCAGGAATCAGCATTCTCGGGTCGTTCTTTGTTTTGCTGGCCGCGGGGGCGATGCTGGCGTTCTCCTTGTTGACCCTGCCGTTACGATTGTTGCTGATCTGGCGTCGCCGCCGCGCTGCCGGTCTCCGGGGACGGATTCCGCAAGTCGTCGTGGTGGGTCTGGATGGGTTCGATCCGGACCGGATGCAACGGCTCTTTGCAGAAGGACGCCTGCCGCACTTGCAAAGACTGGCGGAGACGGGAACGTTCTCGACGTTGCAGACCACACTGCCGCCGATATCGCCGGTCGCATGGTCTTCCTTTCAGACCGGAGTGAACCCCGGCAAGCACAACATCTTCGATTTTCTGAATCGCGATCTCCGCACATACCTACCGGAATTGTCGTCCGTCCGCACCGTTTCCACCGCGGGCAAACCGTGGTGGAAACGGTTTGGTCCCACCGTGCAGATGTTGCGCAAGAGTCAGCCGTTCTGGAAAATCCTCGGGCAATACGGTGTGTTCAGCACCGTCATTCGGGTTCCGATCACGTATCCGCCGGAGCCGTTCTTCGGGTTGTCACTGTCCGCAATGTGCACGCCCGATCTGCGCGGGACGCAGGGAACCTTCACGCTCTTGAGCACGGATCCCCACGCGAATGATGCCGTCACGGGTGGGTTAAGAATTCCCGTTGAGATTCGGAACCAGCGGATCGACACACAACTTCCCGGACCGGCGCATCCGCAAGGAACGGACGGGCAAAGTCTCAGCGCCCGGCTGACGATCAAAGTCGATGCGGTCCGGACCGTGATTCATATCCGCTGCGGAAACGAAGCCTTCTCGCTTCGTCCGGAACAGTCCACCGGTTGGATTCCGATCACGTTTCGCGCCGGTTGGTTCCTGCAAGCCCGCGGCTTGTGTCAGTTCCGGTTGGAAGCGTTGACACCACATTTGCAGTTGTATGTCTCGCCGATCCAGTTGGACCCCGAACGGCCAGTGATGCCGATTTCGCATCCACAGGCGTATTCCATCTATCTGGCGAAGTTGCACGGGGCTTTTGCCACCGCCGGTTTGGCCGAGGATACGTGGGGACTCAATTCCGGGGCCATCAGTGAGACCGCCTTTCTGGAGCAGGCCTACCGGATTCATGACGAGCGCGAACGGATGCTGCATGACGCCCTGCGGCGGATGCGGCGGGGCTTGACCGTGTGCGTCTTCGACGGACCGGACCGCATTCAGCACATGTTCATGCGGCATGACGATCCCAGCCATCCCGCGAATGCCAGCCGTGATGTGAAAACACACGCCGGAGTCATTGATGCGATGTACGAACGGATGGACGGTCTCGTTGGTCGTGTGGCGACATCACTGCCGAAGGATGCGACGCTAATGATCCTGTCCGATCACGGGTTCTGTTCGTTTCGTCGCGGTGTCAATCTCAATGCCTGGCTGATGGCCGAAGGGTATTTGACTCGAAAGGCTGATGCAGCGGCAGGGGACTATCTCACCGATGTCGATTGGTCAAAGACCCGTGCGTATGCCTTTGGTTTGAGTGGCATTTATCTGAACCTGCAAGGGCGGGAATCGCGGGGAATCGTGTCCCCGGAAGACGCGGCCGGTCTGCGACAGGAAATCGCCCGCAAACTGGAAGCCGTGACCGATCCGCAAGACGGCCAGCGCATTGCGAGCCGGGTGTATGATGCCCATGTCGCGTACCAGGGACCGTACAAAGCCAACGGCCCGGATTTGATTGTCGGTTATGCGCGGGGCTACCGCGCCTCATGGGATTGTGCCGTCGGCCGGTGCGAGGGCCCCGTGGTGGTCGACAACACCCGGTTCTGGAGCGGCGACCACTGCGTCGATCCCGAACTGGTCCCCGGCGTCTTTTTGTCCAACCGCGTGTTCGACACCGGCTCGATGTCGATTCTCGATCTGGCCCCCACGATTCTGCGTCTCTTCGGAATCACGGCCCCCGGTTACATGGATGGCACGGCACGCGAAGTGATGTCAACACCACGACCCACAGCCAAGCCGGAGACGTCGCTGCAAATCGCGGAGGTGGTGGCATGAACGCACCGCAACCGAGCGCGACTGGTCGCATTCGTCGGCGAACGTTTCTGAAGGCCGCCTCCGGGGCGTTGCTGGCCGCGGGCTGCTCGTCGAAGCACAACCGCAAGTTGTCCGATGAACTCCAGCGCATGATCGTGCTCGGAGTGGATGGGATGGACCCGCAACTGGTGCGGAAGTTTGTCGCCGAAGGCCGGTTGCCGAATTGTCAGCGGTTGATGAACCAAGGGACGTTCCTGCCGTTGGGAACGAGTTGTCCGCCGCAAAGCCCGGTGGCCTGGTCGAACTTCGTTTCGGGCTGCAATCCGGGCGGTCATGGCATCTTCGACTTCATTGCCCGTGATCCCCAGACGATGCAGCCGTACCATTCAGTCTCACGGCTCACGGGAACGCCAAACGCCATGACGCTCGGCAACTGGCGGATTCCCTTGAGTGCAGCCGCGCCGGAAAACCTCCGTCGCGGCGTGACATTCTGGGATGAACTCGAACGCCACGGCGTGGACTGCACCGTGCTGCGGATGCCCGCAAACTTCCCCCCCACCAAGACCGATGCCACCACGCTGGCCGGGATGGGAACGCCCGATCTGCAAGGGGGCTACGGCACGTTCAGCTACTTCAGCGATGATCCCAAGACTCGTACCCGCGATGTCTCCGGCGGCCGCATTGAACAGGTCACGGTGACCGATCACCACGTCGCATGCCAGATTCGCGGCCCGGCGAATGAGTTCTCTCCGGAACTGTCGAGCGCGGAAGCCACCATTGAAGTCTTCCGTGATCCTGCAAGAGCGGTGGCCAAAGTCGTCGTGCAGAACACCACGCTGATTCTCGCCGAGGGAGAGTGGAGCGACTGGATTGTCGTCCGGTTCCGCTTAATCCCCAACGTGGTGGAAGTCACCGGCATTTGTCGACTGCTGCTCAAGAGCGTGCATGAGCCGTTCGGGCTGTATGTGTCGCCCATCAACATCAACCCGGCCGATCCTTCGGCTCCGATCTCGACCCCGCCGGATTATGCCAAGCAGTTGGTCCGTGAAATCGGTTACTTCTACACACAGGGCATGGTCGAGGACACGCACGCCCTCTCGGCAGGAGTGCTGGGCGCGGATGAGTACCGCCAGCAGGCTCTCTTCGTGCACGATGAACGGCTGCGGTTCTATCAACACGAACTGCAACGCTTTCGACGCGGCTTTCTGTTCTTCTATTTTTCGACGCTGGACCTCAGCTCGCACATGTTCTGGCGGGCGCTGGATGCTGGACATCCACAGTATTCGGCGGAACTGGCCCGGGATCATGGGGATTTCATCGGATCGCTGTATGAGCGCGTCGATCAGGCCATCGGCACCGCGCTGGACACACTCGATGAACACACCTGGTTGATGGTGGTCTCGGATCACGGCTTCACGTCGTTCCGCCGGCAGTTCAATCTCAACTCGTGGCTACTCGACAACGGTTACCTGCGAACTCACGGCCCGGCTCAACGCGCTGCGGGACTCACCGGCTTCCCCGATGTGGACTGGACACGGACGCAGGCCTACGGACTCGGGATCAACGGGCTGTACCTGAATCGTCAAGGCCGCGAGGTGCACGGGACCGTCGCCGCGGCGGACGCGGACCGGCTGATTCGAGAACTGAGTGCCCGGCTGGAAGCGGTTCGTGATCCGGAGACCGATGAGCCCGTGATCGAGCGCGTGTTTGATGTCCGCGAGGTGTACACCGGACCGTTTGCGGAAACGGGTCCCGATTTGATCGTTGGATATCGGCCGAACTATCGTGCCTCGTGGGACACCGTGCTCGGGGGTTTCCCGCGGCAGCATCTCCTGGACAACCGCGACCCGTGGAGTGGTGACCATTGTGTGGCCCCCGCGTTTGTTCCCGGCGTATTGATGAGCAGCCGACCGCTTGCCGCCCAAGGGGCGAAACTGGAAGACATAGCCCCTACGATTCTGCGCGGGTTCGGTGCGCCGATTCCCAAGGAAATGACGGGCACGCCGCTGATTTAATGTTTCCGTGTTGAGGATGCACCATGTTCGGCCCCAAGCTCAAACTTTCGCGTGAACTGTACGAACGGCTGCAACGGGCGGCGGAGAAAGCAGGCTACAGCACCGCGGAAGAACTGGCACAACATGTGCTCGAAAAAGCGGTCGCCGAGATCGAAGTCGTGCAATCCGAGAAAGAAATCCGCAACCGGTTGCAGGGATTGGGGTACCTCGAATAACCATGACCTTCGTGAACCGGCTGCTGCATACTTTCGAAGACGGGTTGATTGGAACCTGGGCATCAAACTCGGTCTGGGTTGCGCTTGTGCTGGCTTCCGCAATCATGAGTCTGCTGCTGATCGGGGTGTTTCAGCTTGGTTCCAACCCCGCTGGCATTCGCGCGGCCCGCAATCGGTTCATCGCCCGGACGCTGGAACTGCTGCTCTTTCGCCACGACGGCCGCGTGTTGCTGACGGCATGCGGTCGTATCTTGTCTGCGAACATACACTATCTCGGCCAGTTTCTTCGCCCGGTGGTCATCGGGGCCTTGCCCATGACGCTATTGGCGACGCATGGTCTCGCCTGGTTCGAGCATCGTCCGTTTCATCCTGGCGAACCGATCGTCGTCGAACTGATGCTGGACAGCGAGCACGCTGTATCTGACAGACCGGTGGAGATCGTTCGCACCGTCGGATTGAGTCACGTCGTCGGCCCGGTGGTGGTTCCGTCCAGCAATGAAATCTGCTTTCGATTTACCGCGGACGACACTACGGAAGGTGAGTTGGTGTTACGTGTCGGATCTGTTGAGTACCAGCAGCCCATTCCCATCGGCGCGCGTCTGGTGCGCGTGTCACCGATCATTCGTCCGTCGGGACTGTTCGCCCAATTCCTGTATCCCACCGACCATCCACTGCCCGCAAACGGACCAATCGTGAACTGGCATATTCACTATCCCGTGCGGCTGCTGTGGATCGGAACTTGGGAACTGAGCGCCCCTGCCATCGGTGTAGCCATGACGCTGGCGTTCACGTTTCTCGGAGCGTGGGCCTGCGGGACCAGTCTCGTTTAGACGGAATGCGTGATGATTGTCGTGGTCTCCGGTCTGCCCCGATCGGGAACATCTCTGATGATGCAGATGCTGCAAGCCGGCGGCTATCCGGTCCTCTGCGATGACCAGCGTGTGGCCGACGAAAACAATCCCCGCGGTTACCTCGAATACGAGAAAGTACGCCGTCTGGAACGGGACAGTTCGTGGCTGGCGGAAGCGGAAGGCCGCGCGGTGAAGATTGTCTCGTTGTTGCTGTACTCGCTGCCGCAGCAGTTCGAGTATCGCATTCTTTTTCTGCGTCGTTCGCTCGATGAAATTCAACAATCGCAGGCGGCCATGTTGCAGCGGAATCAACCCCATGCCATTGGCGGAGTGCGCGATCTGCGGTCGGACTTTGAACGACACCTGCAACATCTCAAGGAATGGTGGCGGACGCAGATGAACATGTCTGTGCAGGAATGCGACTACGCGGAAATCATTCATTCTCCTCGAAAGCAAGCAGCGGCTGTGGCCCAATTCCTGAACGCCCCACTCGATCTCGATGCCATGGCCGCCGCGGTGGATCCCACACTTCATCGGCAGCGCACAGCATGACGCACCGAACATCATTTGCGGCGACGATTATCCGATCACAGCTTGTGTGGGGGATGGTTATCGTCTCGATGGCCGGATGCAGCCGACAGGCGGCCACCGATCGTGGGAAAACTCCACCCGCAGAAGTGACGATGATCGATGTCGCTTCACGTGAAGAGCGCTACATCGGTGCCGACCGCTGTGCGGCGTGTCATCCGAATGAGCATGCCAGTTACTCGCTCACAGGCCACAGCCGTGCTCTGGGGAAAATCGATCTCGCCCAGGAGCCGCCGGATGGGGAGTTTTCAGACTCGCAGTCGCAACGGCACTACCGCATCTATCGCCGTGAAGGAGCACTGCATCATGAAGAATCGATTCGAACCTCTAACGGCGAAAAACTCGTGCTGGAAGACCAGCCTGTTCGGTATGTGATCGGGTCGGGACACTTTTCTCGTAGTTATCTGGTGGAGCGGGACGGATACCTGTTTGAATCCCCGGCGACATGGTATGCCGCCACGTCACAGTGGGGCCTGTCTCCCGGCTACGATCAGGTCAACGCCGGGTTTCAGCGTCCGGTGGAACTTCGCTGCCTGATCTGCCATGCGGGACAAATCGAACCGGTGGAGCGCAGTCCGCAGCGCGTGACTTTTCACGCTCTTTCCATTGACTGCGAGCGTTGTCACGGACCCGGCGGTGCCCATGCCGAAAAGTGGTCGCAACCGCCAACAGCGCTCCACGCCGGAGAGCACGATAACACCATCGTCAACCCGGCGTTACTGGATCGAACACGCACGGAAGACCTCTGCGCCCAATGCCACTTGCACAGTGCGGCAACAGTGGAATTACGCGGACGGAGTCTGCTGGATTATCGACCCGGACAGCGGTTAACGGATTATCTGGCACACTTTACGCCGAAGGAAACTAAGACGCGGATGGAAGTCGTTGGACACGTGGAACAGCTCCGCCAGAGTCGTTGCTACCAGGCCAGTTCCTCGCTGACCTGCACCACCTGCCACGACATGCATTCGAACATCGATGCTGCTTCTCAGCGACAAACACAGCGCGAACACTGCCTGTCATGCCACGCCGAGTCCGCCTGCAAAATGCCGGTCCAAAGCCGCCGCCTTGAGCAACCCGGCGACGACTGCATGGCTTGTCATATGCCTCGTTCGCCGACAGAGATCCCACACTTTGCGTTCACCCACCACAGGATTGGCATCCATAAAGACGACGATCCCCCTGCAGAGTCGGCCGACATTGAACGAGAGTTAACATTGCTCGCGGCGTCACCGGAGCTGCACGCTCTCGATGAACTCCGAAATTTAGGACTCGCCTATCTCCAGTTCTCGGATGCACCGGGTGAAAGTTTGCGGGCGGCGGCGCATCGTGCGCGGGCTTTCCAATTGTTAACGAAAGCAAACATCGGCGGGCTCCGCGATGCTGAGGTGGAGGCGGCTCTGGCCCGGCTCGCCTGGAACCGTGACGGAGAAGCGACCATCCGGCATGCCACCGCCGCGTTGCAGGATCCACAGCTTTCCCCGGATGGTTTTGCAACCGCCTGCTTCACGCTGGGATCGACGTACTATTCGCAGAATGCACCGCAGCAGGCACTGCCGTGGATCAAACAAGCGCTTCAATCGCGACCGACTGCCGATCTCTGGATGATGCTGAGCGACTGTCTGCACGCAGCGGGAGAACAGTCGCAGGCGATCGACGCGGCCGAGGCGGCAACCCATGCCGCACCTGACCGTCCGTACTATCTGAAACAACTGCTGATCCTGCGTGCGAAGCACGATTTCTCTTCTGTTCATCGGACAGATCGGCTGCGTCTGGAAGAGCTCTGGAAATACCGTGCGCGCGTA
The DNA here is from genome assembly GCA_041753475.1 of Planctomycetaceae bacterium. Taxonomy (GTDB): domain Bacteria; phylum Planctomycetota; class Planctomycetia; order Planctomycetales; family Planctomycetaceae; genus DSVQ01. Next base: position 87,609 of record JBGSUN010000111.1, read on the forward strand.
GATGCGATGCCACCGTCCCGATGAATGCCTTGACAAGATCGCTGTAGAGTTGCGCAGCGTAGCCGGTTTTCGCTGCGTTCCTCGCGCAGCAGGACTCGTGGATCGGATCCTGAACTCGCAGGAATCCCGCGGAATTCTCGCATGGGCTGCAAGTTCCCGGCAAACGGAACGGCGATTGCTTTGTGATTTCAATCGGCGATCCGTGTCTGTCGGAGTCGGACTTTCTTACTTCCTGATGGACGGTGTCCCCGGCACTTATCTCTTTCTTCTCCCGGAAAAGGAACACGCATGCGGCTTTTTCAGTTTCGTCGTAAGGCCTTCACGCTGATTGAATTGCTGGTGGTGATTGCGATCATCGCCATTCTGATTGCCCTGCTGCTGCCCGCCGTCCAGCAAGCCCGCGAAGCCGCTCGGCGGACGCAATGCCGCAACAATCTGAAGCAGTTGGGACTGGCGCTGCATAACTATCATGACAGCTTTGGAGTGATGCCTCCTGGAGCCGTGAATCCTGGCGTGGACACCAAGGCCTCGTTGCCTTACACGTCAAATTGTGTCAACGAGTGCCGCAATACCCCGTGGTCGCTGATGATTCTCCCGCAGATCGATCAGTCGCCACTCTACAACTCGATCAACTTCTCGCTGCCGATGGGACGGGCTCAACGGAGTGGAACGGGTCCGGCGATCGACCAGGGCGCGATCTTCGCCAACATCAAAGTGGCAGCGTTCGCCTGTCCCACGGATGTGCCCTACCTGGATCCTTTCCAGCAGGGCGGGGCTGCACATTACGCGATCACGAACGGCCGCCGCTCCAGCTACTGGTTCCCTGCCCTGGATATCATGGAGAACCTCGGGCCGTATCCCAACGAGACCTTCAATCGTCGGGGTATGTTTGGCATCAACGGTGGGTGCACGCTGACACACGTCAAGGACGGCACGAGCAACACCATGATGTTGTGCGAAACCCCATTCCGGAAGAACGCGACGGTCTACGGTCCCTACTGGACCGCATGGAACTACACCACGGGTGTTACCTTCGGGCAACAGATCAATTCCCGCGTCGCCTGTGGCGGTGGCGTGAATGGCTGTCCATATGCCTGGGGTGCCGGCAGTGCCCATACCGGTGGGATGCACATGCTCAAGGCCGATGGTGCGGTGACATTTGTCTCGGAGAACATCGCGTTCTCGATCGTGCAGGGCTTGGTCACCATCACTGGCGGAGAAACTCTCGGCGAGTTCTAGAGATTCCAGACGTCGTTTGCTTCCTACTTGTGTGAGCAGCGACTGGTCTCATGAAACGACACAGGCGTCACACTCATCTGATTACGGACATCCTGCGGAGAGAAAGAGTGACTCTCTCGCACCTTCACTTTGTTCCTCACAGAATATGGACCAACTGAAATGCGGTACACGCGTCTTTCACTGCCGGCCTTGAATGCCTGCTTGCTGCTTGCATTTGGACTGACAATGAGCGGCTGCAGTTCGAGCGACTTCCAGCCCAAGCTTTCTCCCGTGACGGGGGTTATTACCCTCAACGACAAGCCGTTGTCCGATGTCACTGTGACCTTCGAGCCGCAACTCTCCGGAAGCGCGGGCAAAGAAGCATCCATTGTGGGGCGCAGTTCCATCGCAGTGACGGATGCCACCGGCAAGTACGAGCTGGTCTACAACGATGGTAAGTCGAAAGGTGCCGTGATTGGCGATCATATCGTGCGGATTGCATCGGCAGCGGGTGGCGGCCCGGCCGGTGGTGCGGATGCCCTCGTTTCGATCCCGATTCCGAGCGTATACAACAGCGGCTCGAACCTCAAAGCGCAGGTGAAGCCGGCCGAGAACACGCTCGATTTTAAGCTTGTTGCGAAAAAGACACGGTAGTCAATCGTACGGCAGATACGAATTTACGAAAGCCCCCCGGTTGCTCACCAGCAGCCGGGGGGCTTTCTCGTTCAGCAGACCGGTGAAGTCTTCGATCATGTGTACCACGGCGGTATCGGCCGTGCGAAGTGGCAGAACGCTCTGCAAAAGCGCACGGCCGATACCGCCGTGGCACACAATCAATTCACGGGCGGTTCAGGGGCGTGTCCATTCAATCCGGTCTCACACCGGTCACAGGACCATTGATCGCCGGCGAAAAGGCCTCGCAGCACAACCAACTTGTATCGAAGCCATCGCAGTCAAGACCGGGAAGTTTCTGTCAGCCCTTGCCATCGAGAACTTCACGGACTTTGCGAGTGAGATTGAAGGCGGTAAACGGCTTCTGAAGCAACGCATCCGCTTCGACTTCCACCCCGTGACGCAGGACTTCGTCGTCGGTGTATCCGCTCATGAAGAGGACGCGCAGCTCCGGTCTCTGCTGGCGCAGGTTCTCGGCCAGCAATCGCCCCCCCAGCCCGGGCATCACGACATCGGTCACCAGCAGATGGATCGTTTCACGATATTCTTCCGCGAGATGCATTGCATCCGGGCCATCGGCGGCTTCCAGGACGTGGTACCCTTGTGACGCCAGCGTGAGACGGGCAATTTTACGAACAGCGATTTCATCTTCCACCAGCAGAATCGTCTCGCTTCCCGCAAGAATCACCTCCCGCGACGGATGAAACTCCGCCGCAGTCACCTCCGGCGATGCAGCGGGAAAATCGACCTCGAACGTCGTCCCGACTCCCACCGCACTCTCGACACGAATCTGTCCATCACACTGTTGGACGATCCCATGAACTACGGCGAGCCCCAACCCGGTCCCTTTGCCGACGGGCTTGGTCGTAAAGAACGGGTCAAAGATTTTTCTTTGGACGGCACTGGTCATTCCCGATCCCGTGTCGGAGACGGTGAGACGAACCTGTCGACGAGAGCCGCCACCACCTCCGGCAATTCGGTCATCTTCGATGTTTCTTGTTTCCAGTGTTAATCGCCCACCAGAAGACATGGCATCACGGGCGTTGACGACCAGATTCATCAGCATCTGCTCCAATTGCCCGCGATCGGCTTCAATGTCGTCGAGCGATGGATCGAGATGAACTACGAAGTCGATGTCCTCGCCGATGACGCGTCGCATCCAACGGGACAGGTCCTCGACCACTTGATTGAGGTTCAATTTCTGAGGAGCCACGATGGCCTTGCGGCTGAAAGCCAGAAGCTGTCTGGTCAGGCCCGTTGCGCGATCGGCCGAGTCCCGGATCTCACGCACAAACTGCCGCCGCGGATCGTTCTCGGACAAATCACTCAACAACAATTCTCCGTAACCAATAATCACGGTGAGAATGTTGTTAAAGTCGTGCGCCACGCCGCCAGCCAGCCTTCCCAGCGCTTCCATCTTTTGTGCCTGAAGGAACTGTGCCTCCAACTCTTTGCGCTGCGAGATGTCCCGTACGACGCCGGTGAATTGCGATCGGCCATTCAAGCGAAAGGCCGATACCGACAACTCAGCGGGAAAGGCCGTACCATCCTTGCGCCGCCCTTCGACTTCTCGACCGATCGCAATGACGTTCTCCATGCCGGCACGCCGCGTGTTACCAACAACCTCTTTGCGTTCCTCGTGAAATGGTTCCGGCAACACCTGACTAACGTTCTCGCCTTCCAGTTCCGATGAGGCATAGCCAAACAGATTTTCTGCGGACTGGTTGACGAGTTGAATGCGGCCGTCTTCATCAATCGTCAGAATGGCATCCTGAACGCTCGCCAGCACGGATTGCAGCAGTTCGGTGGATCGTTCGCGCTCGGTGAGATCTTGGAGACAAACGAGAATTGCGTCGGCTCCCTGGTCGGTGATGGGAGTCGCGACGATATGCACGGGAAACTCCTGCCCGTCAATCCGCAGCATGGTCTGTCGGAGCACCGGTGCCGGAGCACGCGTCTCCCACATGGTGGCGATGCGCCGCCGAACGCGATCATGAAAGTCGGGGTGAATAAGTGCCATCGGATCCATGTCGATCAACTGCACGGAGCTTGTCGCCCCGAAGAGTTGCGCACAGGCCGCGTTGCAGTAGGTAATTCGGCCTTCCCGACTGATGAAGATCGCCTCGGGAAGCACTTCGACCAGTCGACGATAACGTTCTTCACTCTCACGGATCGCGGCATCGGCCCGTTTCTGCTTAGTGATATCGCGTGCCACCGTGGCAAAGCCACCGGCACCGCCTGCAGGATCCGGAATGCGGAACGTCGATCGAAACACATCCACCAACATGCCCGTCTGGAAATGCCGCAATTGCATTTCCCCCTGCCATAGCCCCGACTCGGAGACCGTACGAATCACGGTTTCAAGAAAGAACTCTTTCCAATGATCCGGTACGTAATCGGTGAACGTGAGCTGACGAATGTCGGCGGATTCCTCCAGCCCGATCATCTGTCGCGCGCCGGAATTCAAGAAGGTGACGCGACCATTCGCATCGGCCAGCCCGATAAAGTCGCGGCTGTGTTCGATCAGCGCGACGAGTTTTTGCCGCTCTTCTTCAGCGTCTTTGCGTTCCGTAATGTCCTGGAGCAGACCAATCACCAAGGCCACGGCTCCGGTCGCATCGGTGTGGGTGCGGCCGATATTCGACATCCAACGGACTTCGCCGTTCGGTTGCCGGATTCGAAAGTCGTGTGTGAAATCGCTCGAGTTCATCACTGCGCGAAGATAGGTTGCTTCCAGTTGTTCCTGATCGTCCGGGTGGATCAGTTGCGCGATGGCGGCGTAATCGGTACCCAGGTTCTCCGCTCCCAGCATGCTGAGAAGTTCGGGTGAGAGATGGACGCGGTCATTGCGCAGGTCCCATTCCCAGGCCCCCATTCGCGCCGCAGACATCGCCAGCCGCAGCCGTTCCTGGCTTTCATACAGTTTTTGTTCCTGCTCCTTGCGAAGTTGAATTTCACGGCTGCGTTCGGTGATATCGGCGACGTAACCATGCCAGAGAATGCTGCCATCGAGTTGTCCACTGGGGATGGCATGGCCTTCCACCCAGATGACACCGCGGTCTGGATGATTGACGCGATATTGTCCCCGCAACGGGGTGAGCAACTTCGCCGATTCGCGGATCGTCTGCATGACCGTCGCACGGTCTTCATCGACGATCCGGCGCAGAGCCGGTGTGAAATCGTCAGCGACGTCCTTCGGCTCCAACCCGTAGATGGTACTCATTTGTGAACTGGCAAAGGGCATCGCCACCCGCCCGTCCGGAAAGAATGCCAGCGAACAGATGACAACGGGGGCGGCTTCCATCGTCCGTGCCATGCGATCGCGCTCAAGTCGCAAGGCATTGTCGGCGAGCTTTCGCTCGGTGATGTCCCGGGAAATGCCGATCACGCCGATGACGTTGCCGCCGGTATCGCGAAAAGGGGCTTTCGTGGCGAGAAACGTGCGGGTGACGCCGCCAATCGCCACCGTGTCTTCCTGGGTCACTGCACAGCCAGCCGCCATCACTTCCCGATCCTGCTCCATCAGGCGCTGTCCGGCTTCAGCACCAAACAGCTCGGCGTCATCACAGCCCAGAACTGCTGCGACAGGCTTGCCGAGAAACCTGGCCGTCGAGCGGTTCGACAACAGGAATTTACCATGCTGATCTTTCACATAAACCGCGTCGGTGGTTCCTTCCACCACGGCATCGAGCATGGCGAGTAACCGATTGGCAATTTTCAGCTCACGACAGACCAGCCAGTACACCAGCGCACCGGAAATGAGCACGAACAGCGAACCTTTGCTCACGGCCGCCCAAAAACCCGGCGGGCCTTGAATTCCTTGCCAGACCAGCAAGCTATCTGAAAGCCAGATCCATGTCAGACCGAACACGACATAGCCCGCTGCGATCCGCAACGGCGACCACGCCGGGTAACGGGCAGCAACCACATTCGAGAACGGCGGATTTTGAAATGATGACATGGCAGCTCAACAAAGAATTGCTGGTGCACAGATGTTGAAGTCCGCCAGCATATCCGCTGTTCTGTGGTGAGCCAATCTCTGCCATCGAATCGTTGCCACAGCGAGACGCCGCGATCGGAAGCGGTCTCAGTCCGATCAGAGGCACCGACGTCAACGAAGAATCAGAACTCAATTGCGAGGACCGCGTGGCATTCGCGCCGCGGAGTGTCGCCTTACGTCGATGAATTCGCCGCATTGCGCCGCTTGCGCCAGTCGGTGAAGGCCTGAATGGCTTCGTAGAAGACCGGCGTCAGGAAGATGCCGAACAGCGTGACACCGAGCATGCCCCAGAAGACGGCGGTGCCAAGAGTGTGACGCATTTCGGCACCGGCACCCTCACCGATCATCAATGGGACCACGCCAAGGATGAACGCAAACGACGTCATCATGATCGGGCGCAATCGCAAGCGGCATGCCGCCAGCGTGGCTTCACGGCGATGGTCACCCGCGGAATGTTTGGCCCGCGCAAATTCCACAATCAGAATCGCATTCTTACAGGCGAGCCCTACCAGCACGACAAAACCGATCTGCGTGAAGATGTTGACATCGAGTTGCGCGCCCTGCACGCCGGCTACTGAGCAGAGCAGACACATCGGTACCACCAGAATGACCGCCAGTGGCAACGCCCAGCTTTCATACTGCGCCGCCAGTACCAGGAAGACCAGCACGACGGCAAGGACGAAGGCATACATCGCTGTGTTTCCGGCCTGCAATTGCAGAAACGCGAGTTCGGTCCATTCGGCACGCATCGATGGCAGCACGTGTTCTTCCGCAACAGCCCGCATGCGATCAATCGCCTGGCCCGAACTGGTCCCCGGTGCCGCGTTGAGATTGATCGTTGCCGAGGGGTAGAGGTTGTACCGTACGATCATCACCGGGCCGCTGGTTTCGCGGGGCGTGGCGACGGCGGCGATGGGGACCATGTGGCCTTCGTCGTTGCGGACTTTGAGTCGTTTGAGATCCTCCACCTGCATGCGGTACCCCGCATCGGCCTGGACATTGACCTGCCAAGTCCGGCCGAAGCGGTTGAAGTCGTTGACGTACAGCGACCCGAAGTTCGTTTGCAGCGTGTTGAAGAGCTCTGCGATTGACACGCCCATCGTTTTCGCGGCGTCACGGTCGACATCGAGAAACAGCCACGGTGTGTCGGCCCGGAAGCTCGTGAAGAGAGACGTCAGTCCGGGGGTTGCCGAGCCGGCTTCCACCATCGATTGGCTGGCCTGTTGCAGTGCAGCGAGGCCATTGTCACCACGGTCTTCGATGACCAGCTTGAAACCACCGGCGGTACCCAAGCCGTCAATCGGCGGCGCACCGAGGACGTTGACCAACGCTTCGGGAATCTGCGCATCGAGCATCGCTTTCACGTGGGCACCGATGACATCCGCCGAGAGACCATCATGGGCACGATGATGGAAATCATCGAGCATCAGGTAAAACGAGCCGAAGTTGGGAGCATTCGCCCCCAGCAGCAACGACTGCCCAGCGATCCCCACCGTGTTGCGAATTCCCGGCGTTTCTTTCAGCGATTTTTCCATGCGGCGCATGACTTCACTGGTGCGATCCAGCGAGGCGGAATCGGGCAGTTGCACGTTGACGAGGAGATAGCCTTTATCCTGTGCGGGAATGAAACCGGTCGGCGTTGTGTCGAACAGATACCATGTGGCGTAGAGCAAACCGCCGTAGAAGCCGAGCACCAGAAAATTGACCCGCAGCATCCCGCCCACGCTCGCCACGTACCAATCGGTGGTGATGTTGAACACGCGGTTGAAGGCCGCGAAGAACCAGGTGAGGGCCTGATTCAACCACCGGGCCAGGAACCAACCAACAACCATGCCCACCACCGCAGCCATGACCGACGGCAACCATGCCGGTGCAGCCATGTTCGCACGGACCAACACTGGTATCAGTGACTCACCGCCCCACAGATATCCGGCAATCGTCCCTGTCAGTGGGAAGGCAATCCGCGGCAACGCTTCGTGTTTGCCGTCCACCCGAGGTTTCAGCAGGAGCACAGCGAGCGCCGGACTGAGTGTGAGTGAATTGAACGCCGAGATCACGGTCGAGATGGCGATCGTCAACGCGAACTGCTGAAAGAACTTCCCGACGATGCCTGTGATAAACACGCATGGAATGAACACCGCCGCCAGCACCAGAGCCACGGCGATGACCGGGCCGGACACTTCATCCATCGCTTGAATGGAGGCATCCCGTGGGGAGAGTCCATGTTCGATGTGATGCTCGATCGCTTCGACCACTACGATGGCATCGTCGACCACGATGCCGATGGCGAGCACCAACCCGAATAACGTCAGCGAATTCAAACTGAAGCCGAATGCTGCCATCGCAGCAAAGGTGCCAATGATGGCTACGGGAACGGCCACCAGCGGAATGACCGCGGCCCGCCAGCCTTGCAGAAAGACCAGCACCACGACCGCCACGAGAAACACGGCGTCACGCAGCGAATGAAAGACTTCGTTGACCGACTCCTGAATAAACGGCGTCGTGTCATAGACGATCGAGAAGTCGACACCGTCCGGGAAACGGCTGCGAAGTTCCGCCATCTTCTGACGCACCAGATCGGCGGTACTGAGTGCATTCGACCCCGGCAATTGATACACCGAGAGTGCCACCGACGGCTGGCCATCGAGTGTGCAAACTTGATCGTATCCGAGCGCTCCGAGTTCGGTTCGTGAGACGTCTTTCAAGCGAATCACGCGGCCATCGGCATCGGAACGAAGAACCATGTCCGCGAACTGGGATTCATCGCTGAGCCGACCGAGCGTCGTCATCGTGAACTGAAAAACCTGATCGGTCGGTGCCGGCGGTTGCCCGATCTGCCCGGCGGCGACTTGGACGTTCTGTTGTTCAATCGCGTGAACGACATCGTTGGCGGTGAGATCGAGGCTTGACAGTTTCGCCGGATCGAGCCAGACGCGCATGCTGTAATCGCGCTGACCCATGAACGTGATGTCGCCGACGCCGGACAGACGGGACAACTCGTCGCGCAACTGAATCGTGGCATAATTGCTGAGGTAGAGATTATCGCGGCTGTTATCGGGCGAGAAAAGATTGACAATCATCAGCACCGACGGCGATTTCTTTTTAACGTTCACACCCCGGCGCGTGACCAGCGCGGGCAACACCGGCTGCGCGAGGGCCACGCGGTTCTGGACGAGGACCTGCGCGAGATTGAGATCGACATCCGGGCGAAAGGTCACCGTGAGTGTGTAGGAACCGTCGTTGGTGCATTGCGACGACATGTAGAGCATGCCTTCGACACCGTTGACGTACTGTTCAATCGGCGCGGCGACCGTATCGCTCACCACACGTGAGTTCGCACCGGGGTAGAACGCGGAGACTTCGACCGTGGGCGGCGTGATCTCGGGATACTGCGTCACGGGCAACGAAAAGACCGCGATCCCCCCGGCGAGAGTGATTATGATCGACAGCACCGAAGCAAAGATCGGCCGATCGATGAAGAATCGCGAAAACATGGGCTATTGACTCTCAGGATGATATAGACGTCGACGCGGGGAAGCGTTAGATGTTCTGCCATGCGGCGACAGGGAAGTCCTCAGGAGTTAGAGCGGGTGCGACGCGAGGCGGTCGCGCTGGCCGCTCAGGGTGTGGGCACGCC
>JBGSUN010000112.1:0-22447 GCA_041753475.1 Planctomycetaceae bacterium
AGCCGCTCAGTCCAAATGGAGAAGACTCAACGGACATCAATTGATCACGCTGCTCATTCAAGGACGTGTTTTCGTTGACGGAATCCTACAACTTGCCGCCTGATCCAAGATTCTTCAAACACAACAATTGACAATATCTCGTTGTTGCCAGACTGCAATGGCAAACGAGTACGACATTGCAGTGCTGTAGGGTGGGCTCTGCCCACCATCTTCGTGCCGTGACGCTGTTGGGGCAACTGTGGTTGATCGTTGGTGGGCACAGCCCACCCTACAAGACTCCCCATCCTTCGAGAGAATCATCCATGTCCCAAGCTGTTCCCGCGAACCAGTGTCCTGATTGCAACGGCGGGCTGGAGGACATCAAGCTGTTCGGACGGAGTTGGAAAAACCCAATCAGTGGCGCGGCGATCGATGCGGAGGTGATGTACTATGCCGCCGCGAATGCGAAACGATCTTCCATGATGAGCATGTATGAAGAAGCCGGAACGGTGCGGGCGACGATGTGCCATGAGTGCCGACGGATCTTCCTGCATGGCGTTCCCAATTGAAGTGCCTATCAGCAGAGTAACCGGCGAGTGGCCCCGATTCATAGGTGGCTCAGATGGCTGAACGTCCTCTGAGCCACCCGGATTGGTCTGTCTGTGGATTGAGCGAGTGATGTAGGGTGGGCTATGCCCACCATTTTCGTGCCGCGATTTTGATGGGGGCGGCTGGATTCATCGTTGGTGGGCACAGCCCACCCTACAAATTCTCCCCGCGCCGGCATTCATCCGTGGCAGGCGGCTTCGATAGCGGCGACATCGATCTTCGTCATTTTCATCATGGCGGCGAACGCACGCTGGGCGACGGCGGGGTCGGAATGAGTGACGCCTTTGGTGAGGGCGACCGGCGTGATCTGCCAATGGATGCCCCATTTGTCTTTGCACCAGCCGCACTGGCTCTCTTCGCCGCCGTTGCTGACGATGGCATTCCAGTAGCGATCCGTTTCGGCCTGGTCCTCGGTGGCGACTTGAAATGAGAACGCCCAGTTGTGTGGCACTCCGGGGCCACCGTTGAGGCCGATGCAGGGGATGCCCATCACGGTAAACTCGACGGTCAGCACGTCGCCCTTCTTGCCGGAGGGAAAATCGCCCGGCGCACGATGCACCGCGCCAACGGAGGAATCCGGAAAGGTCGCGGCATAATACCGGGCGGCTTCTTCCGCGCCGCCGTCGTACCACAGGCAGATTGTGTTTTTCGCTGGTACTGTCATCTCGTTTTTCTCTTGAGAAAGTCATCGACGCAACGGGGAGCCACTGGAGTCATCAAAAAAAGTGTATCGCGCTGCCAGAAAAATCTCCTCGTGTAAACCCAGGCGTCGAGGACGACGTCTGGGCCACCCCCCCGAGACCCTCCACGTCAGAAGAATCCGTCGCTGACGCTTCCGGCTCGTTGGCGGGGGGCGATTCGGGGCTCGGGACCGGTTGACCATTCGTGGTTGATGTCTAAGATGCAGTGATCTGCCGAGTTCTGAGCACCTCTGAATGACATCGAGACTGGGGTAAGCCATGCAAGTGGAAGTTCGATCCGACAAACCCGTGGCGGAGGCGACACAGGCGATGGTAGCGGCAGCCGTGGAGTCGGGGCTCAAGCGGCACGCCGATCGGTTGACGCGGGCGGAAGTCCACTTGAAGAATGTCGGCGGGGAAGGGCCAGCGAAGCCGTTCGATTGCCGGATTGAAGTCCGCCCCGCGGGACGGGACCCGGTGTTCGCCAGTCACGAAGCCGGGGAACTGGAACAGGCGGCGAAGGGGGCGGCTGAGAAGCTGGATCGCCTCCTGGCATCGCTGTTCGGCAAGTTGGATGCGGCGAAGGGGGGCACCTCGGCCAGCGGCGAACCGACGTAGAAGCAAAAACAAAAGCCCGGCATTTTCTGAAATGCCGGGCTTTTACGGCGGTTGTGTTACCGTATCTTAGCTCGCCGGGAACGGCCTGTGTCCCAAGCTGGGTGAGAGTCACTGGGGGCCGGTGACGTCCCAGTCGGTCAGGATGAACTGGTTGTGCGTGACATTGCCGACCCCGTTGATCTGGTGGCCGACGAGCTTGTCCAATTCAGGGTCGGAAAACGGGTTTCCGCCCATGCGCATCAGCTTGTAGAGCCCGTCGGCGGTTTCCAGCATGACCGCCATGTGGTCGCTCTTGCTGCCGGCTCCGTACCGCTGTTTCACCACTTTGCCGCTGAGGTGGGCACCGATTTGAATTGGATTCATGACATCACCGGCTGACGAATTTCCGAACTGTGAGCATACCTTCCAATTCTATCGCTTCAAATCCTTGAATGAGAATGGCATTTTCACCGCCGCTCGGATTCTTTCGCTCGATCACCAGATGCACACAACTGGAAGCGGGCAGGGGGTACGGTGCCGTCTTCGTCTTCGTTTTGACCGCTTTCTTCGTTATTGGGTGCTTGGTTTTCTGACCGCCGAACTCGAACCGAAGCACGGTGGGTTTGGTCATGCCCATTTCGGCGGCGACTTCACGAAGGGCCTTGGCCACCGCAGGGTTGCCTCTGGTCGCCTTGATTTTGGCCCCCGTCATGGAAGCCACTACGGCATCGGCGACGACCACGGTGGTCATCGCTTCGCTGTAGAGCCGTAACCATTCGCGCCGGCCATCGCGGGTAAAGCGGTCGATCAGAAACCGGGTGGCGATAGCGGCGGCGTCACCTGCCAGGCCTTTCGGCAGAGTTTCGTCTCACTGTCCGTAAATCGTGCCCGGTCCCTTCGGTTTGCGGTTCACCCGGTTGTGGCTATGCAACCCGTCCAGCACGAATTCGGCTACCGCTGCGGACACCCCAACAGCGGTGTCGCCCGTCGCCAGTTCCGGGGCCAACTCCTTCGATAGCCGGTCGATCTGTTCACGGAACCCACGGATGCTGCTGATGCGATCCAACACTTCCGTCGCGGTAAGTTTCTCGCTCAACTCCAGCGTTTTGCCCGACTCAAACGCTTCAATCACCGACCGGAATGCTTTGGGATTGGCGTATTGATCAAAGACGACTTTGATCGCTTCGTCGACCATTCGCGTCACCAGTTTGTCCTCCTGGCCCGGTTCTTCGGTCATCGTCAGTTCCATCTTGCCGCGGGAACTGGAAACGACCGCGGACAGATCGCAAACCCGCGCGACAATGACCGGTTCTTTCAACAGCAGCGTCCGGCGTTCGGCTTGCGAAACCACATTTTCGTAGTTCGCAATCGACATCCGCACGCTCACCCCGGAGGCGGCGTTGACATGCGGACTCACCCGCGCGAGTCGCGAGACTTCTTCGACGATCTCCTTGATGAATCGCGGTACATGCACCCGTGGGGCGTCGTTCCGTTCGGTCCACGCATTCTCTTCGACGATCTGGATGCCCAAATCCCGCGTGAGGGGATAATGCGTCCGCACCACGGAACCGATGCGGTCCTTCAGCGGCGTCACAATCCGGCCGCGGTTCGTGTAATCCTCGGGGTTCGCACTGAACACCATGCACACATCCAGCGGCAGTCGCACAGTGAACCCGCGAATCTGCACGTCGCGCTCTTCTAGAACGTTGAACAAGCCGACCTGAATCTTCGGACTCAAGTCTGGCAGCTCATTCATGCAGAAGATGCCGCGATGACTGCGGGGGATCAGCCCGAAGTGCATGACGTCTTCATTGGCGAGGTGCCGCCCTTCCGCGTGCTTCACGAGATCGACCTCGCCGATGAGATCCGCAATGGTCACATCCGGCGTGGCCAGTTTTTCGTGATAACGATCCTCGCGACCGACCCACGCAATCGGACAGGCATCGCCTTGCACGGCGACCCGGTCCCGTGCCAATTTCGACAGTGGCGCGAAGGGATCGTCCTGAATCTCCGAGCCTTCGACGATGGGGATGGCGTCATCCAGCAGCGACGTCAGCATCCGCAGCATCCGGGTCTTGCCCTGACCGCGCAGCCCGAGAAACAGCATGTCGTGCTGAGAGAGAATCGCGTTCTGCACCTGCGGTACGACGGTCTCTTCATAACCGACCATGCCCGGAAACAGTGGCTCCCCACGTTGCAGCTTTCGCAGCAGATTCCGCCGCATTTCAAGTTTGACGGGCACGCTCTGGTACCCACTCGCCCGCAACTCCCCCAACGTCTTCGGCCGTTCCGACATAACCATTCCTTCGAGGCAGTGTGGCGACGGATTCCCATCGGAAGAGAGCCGCAGCACTAGGATTATAGTACCGCGGGCAAGTTTCACAGGCGGTAACGACAATCCGCGAACCGCACGCCTGATCGCCAGTCATGTCCTCCGCGACGCGGCACATTTATAACTTGCAATTCCTGCGGGGCCGGCTGACCGCAGGAATCCGAGTGCTCCCGTCGGAGACGAACGGCATCACACCGTCGGTTCGGCCTCCGGTGGCGTGGCGGGTGGTTCGGCTTCATCCACAAGGTCGGCGGGGATGCGGGCCAGCGAGGCGACTTTGTCGTCCTTGTCGAGTCGCATGATCCGCACCCCCTGGGTGTTGCGGCCGATTTCGTTGATGTCGACCACTCGCAGACGTTGAATCTTGCCCGCGGTCGTGACGAGCAGGACTTCGTCCCCTTCGGTCACGGCCGCAATCTTGATGGCGGGGCCGTTGCGATCCGTGGTGCGGATATCGCGGATGCCCTTGCCGCCGCGGCGTTGACGGCGGTAGCTCTTGTTCGAGGCGTCCCCTTCGGCAGCAGGATCATCGGCGAGCGGTTCGTCAACTTCAGGTTCATCAACGGGAAGGTCCTCGGCGACGGCATCGCCGTTGGGCAATTCGTCGACCGTTTCCCCCGGCGACTCGCCGGGGGCTAAGACAACGGCTTCACCACCGAGACCGAACGGGGTGCGTTTGCCATAGCCGTTTTCGCAGACGGTGAGGAGACTCAACGCGGGATCGGCGACGACCATGCCGACGACGTGGTCGCCCTTGGTGAGTCTGATTCCACGCACTCCGCCTGCTGAACGGCCCATGGCGCGGGCATCGGATTCATGGAAGCGGATCGCCATCCCCTTGGCAGTGGAAAGCATCACGTTGTCGCCGGGGGAGATGATGAGGGCTTCGACGAGCGAATCTTCCCGCAGATCGATGGCAATGATGCCACCGGCGCGGATGTTGCCGTAGTCGGAAAGACGGCTCTTCTTCACCACGCCACCGCGGGTGGCGAAGATGAGGAACGACTCGTGGCTGAAGTCGCGCGTGGCGGCGCAATTGACGACCGTTTCGCCTTCCTGCAGCGACAGCAGATTGACGACCGCCCGGCCTTTGCTGACGCGACTGCCGAGGGGCAAATCGTAGATTTTTTGCCGGAAGACACGACCAGTGTTCGTGAAGAACAGGAGCCAGTCGTGCGTGCTGGCCACGAAGAGATGGGCCAACGCATCGTCTTCTTCTGCGGTCGCCCCCTTGATTCCCTTGCCGCCGCGATGCTGCGCCTGGTACGTATTCAGCGGCAGCCGTTTGACGTAGCCGCGTTGCGACAGTGTGACCACCATCGTTTCTTCGGCGATGAGGGCTTCGCGATCATAATCGCCGAGTTCTTCATCGGTGATTTCGGTGCGGCGCTTGTTGCTGTATTTGTCTTTCAGCGCCTGCATGTCATCGCGGACGACGGCCCGGATATTGCCTTCATCGGAGAGCAACCGCAGGTATTCGTTAATGTCCTTCAGCAAGCGGCCGTGTTCGTCGCCGAGCTTTTCGCGTTCCAAGTTGGCCAGCGAACCGAGTTGCATCGAGACGATGGCTTCCGCCTGATTCGCCGACAGGGAATACGTTTCGCGGTCGCCGTATTCGTCCTGAAAAATGCGGTATCCTTCGTCGCCCAAAGCCCGTGCGATCAGCGGACCGGGAATCTGGATTAACTGCAACCGCTCTTTCGCTTCGGCCCGGCTTGGCGAGTTGCGGATCGTGCTGATGACCTGGTCGAGATCAATCTGCGCGATGAGCAGACCTTCGACCGTGTGCTTCCGCTTGCGGGCTTCGCTGAGTTGGTACTCCGTCCGCCGGCGAATGACCGTCACGCGGTGTCGCAGGAACTCGGCGAGCATGTCCTTCAGCGTGAGAAGCTTCGGCCGGCTGCCGACGAGGGCCAGCATAATCATGCTGAACGTCGACTGCAGCGGCGAGAACTGGAAGAGCTGATTGAGCACGACTTCCTTGTCGGCGTCGCGCTTGATCACGACATGCAGACAGACCTGCCACGGCGGCAGCGTGCGGTCGGTGAGATCGATGATCCGCGAGATGCCTTTGATCTTGTCATCGCGAACGAGTTGTTCGAGTTTCTCACGAATCCGATCGCGGGTTTCGAGATACGGAATCTCGCTGATCTCGATGATGTCGGTGTTTTTTTCCGTGATGAACCGCGTCCGCGCGCGGACCGTCACCGTCGACCGGCCGGACAGATATCCCTGTCGCGCGCCCAGTTTGCCGCAGATCAACCCGCCCGTGGGGAAGTCCGGGCCGGGGATCAACTCGACCAGTTCGTCAATCGTGCAATCGGGGTTATCGATCAGGAGCGTCACGCCGTCGCACACCTCGCCGAGATTGTGCGGCGGGATGCTCGTCGCCATCCCGACGGCGATCCCGGTGGACCCGTTCACCAGGAGATTGGGAAATCGGCTGGGAAGCACGACCGGTTCACGCCGGCTTTGATCGTAGGTGTAGACAAAATCGACAGTGTCCCGCTTGAGATCATCGAGCATCTCCGCAGCGACGGCGGACAACCGGGCTTCGGTATATCGCATGGCGGCCGGCGGCAAACCGGCGAGCGAACCAAAGTTCCCCTGCTTGTCGATCAGCGTCTCGCGCATGTTCCAGTTCTGGGCCATGCGGACGAGAGTCGGATAGACCGAGCCTTCACCGTGGGGGTGGTAGTTGCCGCTGGTGTCGCCGCAGATCTTGGCACACTTCACGCGGCCGGAACTGGGGCCGAGATTCAGATCGTTCATTGCCACCAGAATGCGGCGTTGCGACGGTTTCAGGCCATCGCGCGCATCAGGAAGCGCGCGGCTGATGATCACGCTCATGGCGTACGTGACGTAGCTCGTCCGCATCTCATCTTGAATGGCGACCGGCAGCATGCGGCCGTCGGGAATCAGGGCGTTTTCGTCAGCGTCACCGGTCGACAAGCGCAAGCCTCCTCACACGATCCCATCCCCGGCGGCATGAGTTGTCACAACCCATTGATAACTCAGGAGTTTTGGCACCCGAATTTCAATCGCCGGAAGTCTGCCAGTTTACCCGAAATTCTGGCGTTTCTCAACGCAGCGAGGGCGATCGATCTTGCGAGAATCGTGGGCCCGTTGTGGCTGGTCTGAGGACCGCGCCACCGTTGCCGACCGAAGGCCTCCTGATTCGGGGTGCGAAGCAATGCGAACAGGAACGTGCCATCGCGAGAGTGCGTGGTCGGGTGACTCGCGTCCCCTTGCCGTAATGCTCAGTTCGCCTTCGAACGGTAACTCGGTTGCCCCTCGCCGACCGGAAGCATAGAGTGTCGTTCAATCCACTCATCTTGATGCGACTTCCCCGCGGATTCTGCGAAGGCGTTCTATGCCCCTCGTTGTGGTCACTGATTTTTCGTTTCCCGATCTGCACCTCGAAGAAACGATTTTGCGGCCGATTGCCGATTTTCAAAGCGGCCAGTGCAAGACCGCGGAGACGCTGATCCCGCTGGTGGCGCAGGCCGATGCAGTCATCACACAGTTCGCGCCGATCAAGGCGGACGTGATTGCAGCGATGCAGAAAGCGCAGGTGATTGTGCGGTACGGCATCGGCGTGGATAACGTCGATCTCGAAGCCGCCCGCGCGAAGGGCATCCCCGTCTGCAATGTGCCCGATTACTGCATTGATGAAGTCGCCGATCACACGCTGGCGTTTATGCTGGCAACCACGCGACAAGTGGTGCCGAACACGTTGCATGTCCGCGATGGCAAATGGGGCTTGGTGCCGGCGCTCGATCAGATGCGGACGATGCGTGATCAAACCATCGGCATCGTCGGTTTCGGTCGCATCGGCCGTGAAGTGATAGCCCGTCTCGCGCCCTTCAAATGCCGGCGGTTAGTCTTCGATCCCATGGTTCCCGCGGACGCCATTCGCGCACTGGGATGTGAACCGGTCTCGTTAGATGACCTGCTCTCCCAATGCGATATCGTCACGCTGCATTGTCCGTCGACGCCGCAGACCCGGAAGCTGCTCAATGCCGATTCACTGGGGAAAATGAAGCGGGGCGCGATCGTGATCAATCTCGCCCGCGGTGATTTGATCGACACCGCCGCGTTTGTAACGGCGTTGCAGTCGGGGCAATTAAGCGCCGCCGCAATCGATGTCTGCGACCCGGAGCCGATCCCGCTCGACAGTCCGCTGCGATCATTGCCGAACGTGATCACCGCGTCACACATTGCCTCAGCGAGTCCGAAAGCGGTCCGTACGCTGCGTGAAACCGCCGCCAAACTCGCCGCGATGGCATTGCATGGCGAGGCGTTGCCGAACGTCGTGAACGGCGTGAACTAATCGACGCCATTTAGCCCCCCGTTGTCCGCAACGGGGGGATCACCGGCGTCCCATGCAAAAGACGCCCCCCGGTTGCGGACAACGGAGGGCTAAATGAGATCAAATCCCCTTACGGCGGACATCATGCAAATCACCTTGGCCACGCGCTCGGTTATGGTGTGCTTTCACGTTCTGATGGGTGGCTTGGTCGCCGCCCAGGAATTCGTCGACCACTCCCTGCTCATCGCGCCGGAATACCCCAGCGCATGGCCCTCAGCACCGTTTCCGCGGTTTCAATTGCTGCATGAATGGGTTATCGGGCCGACCTCCCCGTATAACGTGGACGTGTTGCTGATCGATGGGAACACCGGCACGCAGTTGGATGTCCCACCGCACTCGGTCGCGCGGCCTGATTTGAAGCGTGAGAAATCCGGTCCGCTCGGACTCGCCTACACGGATAAAATCGAGCCGTGGCAATTCGGCGGCGAAGCCTGCGTGGTTGATGTCCGGGATGTGCTCGATCAGGCTCCGAAAGGTGTCAGCCCGCTCGTCAAACCGGAACATGTCCTTCGTTTCGAGAAACAATACCGACCGGTGCGATTCGGTGATGTCGTCCTCTTTCGTAGCGATTACTCGGACAAATACTATCGCCCCGGTCCCGAAGGCAGCCGGTTCATTGCCGACGCCCTGGATCGCAAAGCCCCCGGCTATCCCGACCCCGATCCCGATTGTATGGAACTGCTCGGACAGCGCGGCGTGCTGACACTCGGCACCGATAGCGCCAGCATGGGACCGCTGCCGGATCTCGCCGAGCCGACACACTTCGCCGGTTTGAAGTACGGCATGATCTGGACGGAGAGTGCCACGAATCTGAGCGCATTACCGTCGACCGGCGCGTTTTATTGCCTGCTCGGTCCCAAGCACGAAGGGGGGCCGTACAGCGAGGGCCGCGCGTTTTCAGTGGTGGGTGGCGACCTACCAAAGCGGCTGATCGAATCGTGCAAAAACAAGCGCGTGGTCGATCTCTCGCCGACGTTGTCGCCGAAGCTGCCTCTGACATCGCCGGGGATTGGGACCGGACATCATCGGCAGGTCTATCTCAAGATCGACTTTCTCTATTCCGAGTATCTCGACCTGTGGCATCACACCCACTTAATGGACGCGATGGCGGGGACACATCTCGTGCCGCCGTCATATGCGCTGCCGCCGACGGGAGCGAAACCGGAATACGCACCGGAAGTTCGCGGCTGGCTGGAAGAGTACGAAAAGAAATACGGCCCGCGCGGCCACAGCGATCTGACGACCGACAAGGTGCCTTTGTCGTGGACGGCCGGTCGCCTGCGAGTGATCGATGTCCGCTCGCTGGTGGGTTCCACTGAGAAGAAGACATGGCCCGCATCGCCGGAAATCACGCCAGCCCACATTCAATCCGCGGAAAAAACAACCGGCGATTTGCGGTCGGGTGATGTCGTCCTGTTCCGCACGGGGCATCTCGACACGCATCTGAAACCGCAGCCGAACGACGCCGGCGTGTGGTCCAATCCGCTGCAAGGCAAGAGCGAAGGTTGGCCCGCCCTAGGTCCCGATGCCATCGTTTATCTCCAGAGCAAGGGAATTCGTTGCGTCGCCACCGATGCCCCGGACCTCGGCGGCGTCGATCCCCGTCACGCCTTGATGACGTACTGGGCCCTCGGCAGCCGGGAAATGGTTGGCGTCGAGTTTCTGCACAACGTCGGCAACCTCCCCGCCGGCAAGGATGCGTACTTCCTCTTCGCCGCGGTGAAAGTCCGCGACTGTCACGGCGGCCCCGGCCGCGCGATTGTTCTCTATTAACCCGAGCCCGACCAGCCCGTAGCGCGAGCAAGGGCGTCCTGCGAGTCCTAAATTCAAGACCAAAAACAAGGCATCCACAGATTTCGCAGATTAACACAGATTAAAGAACGATAAAAAATGACGCAGCGCTTCAAGGTTGATTTACTCTGTGGGTATCAGCCGAAAGACGTTCGCAAGGCACACTTCTACTTTCTTAATCTGCGTCAATCTGTGAAATCTGTGGACGGCATTTGTATTGATCCAATCCCGAGACACCCTTGCTAGCGCTACGGGCTGATCAAGAGTCATCTCACCACGAATGCACCATTCATGACGAACTTCATTCCGGCTTGGGGCAGGGCCGACCTTCCCGAACCGAAGCCGCTCAGTTGGAAGAACTGGGCGAGCTTCATCGGCCCCGGTATCGTCATGATGGGCATCCAGATCGGTGGCGGCGAATGGCTGCTCGGCCCCGCGGTCACCGCCAAGTACGGCGGCGGCCTGATGTGGATCGCGACCGTCGCCATCGTCCTACAGGTCTTCTACAACATCGAATGCGGCCGCTATGCTCTTTACTGTGGCGAGCCGATCTTCACCGGTTTCATGCGCTGCTGGCCGGGGCCGATGTTCTGGGTTGGGTTGATGCTGCTTCTGAATTCGTCGTCGCTGATACCAGGACTATCTACCCACGGTGCCGCGATGATTACCGCCCTCATTCTGGACCGTCCACCGACGTTGGAAGACCGTTGGATCATCACCCCGCTGGCTTACGTTTGCCTGTTTGGCGTCGCGTTTCCCGTACTGCTCGGCGGCAAGGTTTACAACATGTTGCAGGGCATCATGACTGCAAAGGTGGCGATCGTCCTTGGCTTCTGCTTAATCCTTGGTGTCACCTGCGTCAGCCCTGCCAACTGGGGAAGCGTCTTCAGCGGCTTCCTGAAATTCGGCAACGTTCCGGTCAGCGACGGCAACGGCGGGGAAGTTCTCACCAACGGCTTTGTTTACTGGTTTGAACACGGCGAGTGGCCGCTGATGTCGACGACGAGTCTCATCGTGATCGGCGCTTTCGCCGGGTACGCTGGGGGTGGCGGCTTGGCCAATTCAACCTACTCGAATTTCGTGCGTGACAAAGGCTGGGGGATGGGAAGCCAGGTGGGAGCCATTCCGAGTGCCATCGGCGGCCGGAGTGTGGCGCTCAGTCACGTCGGCAAGGTTTTCGATTTGACGGATGAAAACCGCCGGCGCTGGAGCGGCTGGTGGCGGTATGTGATGACCGACCAGGTGCTCGTCTGGGCTCCCGGTTGTTTCATGGGAATGGCGTTACCGGCGCTATTGTCGATGCAGTTTGCGAGTCATTCCACGATCACGAACGAACAGGCCAGCGTCGCCCAGTCGATCATCACCGCGGACGGACTTCGCAACGCTGGCTTTTCGCCGGTGTTGGCAAAGGTGTTGTGGATTGCGGCCCTCTTCACGGGATTGATGGTGATGTTGCCAAGCCAGATGTCGATCGTCGACGATTTCAGCCGCCGGTGGACCGACGCGATCTGGAGCGCAAGTTCACGCGTCCGCACCACCATGCAGCCGCATCAGGTGAAGTCGATTTACTACACCATCCTCGGCGCGTATGTCCTCTGGTCGTTCATCTGCACATTCCTTTTCAGCTACGCCCCGCGCGGCATGACCGACTTCATTGCGAACTTCAACAATCTGGCCCTCGGCGTGACTTCGTTCCAGTTGTTATGGATCAATCACAAGTTGCTGCCCCGTGGGTTTCGACCGCGGTGGTATCACACATTGGGTGTGATTGGTTGTGGCGTATTCTACCTCGGATTGGCAACGCTCGTGTTTGTGTACAAGATCGTGCCAATGTGGACGTAGTCATTTGTCATTAGTCCTTGGTTAATAGGAAAAGTCCAACCGGCTGGATTTTTTCTAACTCTCAACCTTCGGCCCTCAACCTCTCCTCGTGGGATTTGTCATGACGTTGTTTGATCTGACCGGTCGTGTGGCGGTGGTCTCTGGTGCGGCACAGGGGATGGGCCGGGCGACAGCGCTGGCGGTGGCGGAAGCTGGCGCGGATGTGATGTGTGTCGATCGCAATCTGGCGGGGGCTGAGGCGACGGCCGCGGAGGTCCGCGCGTTCGGTCGCAAAGCGTTGAGTGCCGCGACCGATGTCTCGGACCCAGAGGCAATTGCTGCGATGTTTCTTCAGGTGGATGCGGAGTTTGGCCGGTGCGATTTTCTGGGCAACATTGCGGGGGACGGCCATCTCGCGAAGCCGGAAGAACTAACGATTGCCGATCTGCACCGCGTGCTGCAAAACCTCGTGGTGGGCCGCTTCGCCATGTGTCAGGAAGCCGGTCGCCGGATGCTCGCACAGGGTCGCGGGTCGATTATGAATATCGGATCCCTTGCCAGCATGACGGCACTCGGTCGCGGCCATATCGCTTACAGTATGGCGATGGGGGCCGTTGTGCAGATGACCCGCGAGCTCAGCACCGAATGGAGTCACCGCGGCGTCCGCGTCAACGCCGTCCTGCCCGCGCAGGTCATTAACCCCAGCCTCACGGCACGAATGGAGCAAGATCCGACCTTGGAACAACGTTTCCTCAAAGGCATCCCGGCAGGACGACTCGGTCAAGCCGACGACATCAAAGGCCTCGCCGTCCTTCTCGCATCCGACGCCTCCGCCTGGATCACTGGGACACTCATTCCTATGGACGGCGGTAACCTTGCCATGAACGCCGGTGGCACGGCAGGACATTTGCAGGCAGTTGTCCAGAGTTTTCGTGCGGAGAAGAGTCATTAGTCCTTGGTCATTCGTCATTAGGGAAATGCAACGGAGCTTTACGATGGCTGGAAAGTCGTTTGAAGGGCTGCGCGTGTACCGGTTAGCCGAGGACCTTTCGGATCACGTTTGGACAGTCGTTCGCCGTTGGGATTCACTCGCACGAGATACCGTTGGAAAACAGTTGATCCGATCGGCCGACAGCGTTGGTGCGAACATCGCCGAAGGCTATGGAAGGGGTTCGTATCAGGATAATCGTCGATTCGTCCGCATCGCCCGCGGTTCGCTGTACGAATCTCGCCATTGGCTGCGGCGAGCGTATCGTCGCGACTTGCTGACTGAAGAACAGATTACAACCCTGAAGGCCATCATCGAGAACCTTGGTCCGCAACTCAATTCCTATCTCACCTCCATTGGTCGCAACAAACAATCAGATTCCGCCCCTAAGGACTAATGACGAATGACCAATGACTTCCGATCCCTCTACCGCACCATGCAAATCATCCGGCAAACGGAGGAAGAGTTGGCGCGGTGTCATCAGCGAGGGTTAATTCACGGGGCGTGTCACACGTATGTCGGGCAGGAAGCGATTGCGTCCGGCGTGTGTGCGCATCTGACGAAAGCGGATGCGGTTTTCAGCACCCACCGTGGGCATGGGCACGCTTTGGCGAAAGGGATGCCGCCGCGGGAATTGATCGCAGAGTTGTTCGGACGGTCAACTGGGTGTTCTCAAGGCCGCGGCGGAAGCATGCACATCTTCTCGCCGGAGATTGGCATGATGGGGACCAGCGGTATCGTTGCCCCGTGCATCCTGCAGGCGTGTGGCGGCGGTTACACGTCGATGTTGCTCAAGACTGGGGCCGTGGGCGTGGCCTTCTTTGGTGACGGAGCCGTCAACAACGGTGCGTTCCATGAAGGCCTTAATATGGCGTCGATCTGGAAGCTGCCGGTATTGTTCGTCTGTGAGAACAATCAGTACGCCACGGAAGTGCCGTCATCGTATGCCAGTGGTAATCCGAGCGTCGCCAGTCGCGGCGCGGCTTACGGAATTCCCGGCATCGAAGTCGACGGCAACGACGTATTGGAAATCAGTCGCCTCGCCGGAGAAGCCATTGCCCGTGCGCGAGCCGGTGGCGGACCGACGCTTCTCGAATGCAAAACGTATCGGACCCGCGCGCACGCTGAGGGGATGGGCGACTTCACGTACCGCACCCGTGAAGAAGTCGAGCAGTGGAAGCAGCGCTGTCCGATTGTCCGCTTGCGCATGGCGGCAACCGCGCATCCCCCCGCGGAGTTGGACGCCGCAGCGCTGGCGGTCCAGTTCGATGCCATCGACAAAGAGGTCTCCACCCTCGTGCAGGAAAGCCGCACCTTTGCCGAAGCCAGCCCGGTCCCCGAACCGAGCACGGCCACACAGCATGTGTATGCCGAGCCGAAACCGATTCGGCCCGCGGACCGATTGGCCACAACGCGGACCATCACCTTTTCACAGGCGACACTCGAAGCCCTGTCCGAAGAAATGGCCGTGAATCCGGGCATCTTTGTGATGGGCGAAGGCATCGGCAAACGGGGCGGCAACTTCGTCACGACGAAAGGTCTTTATGATCTTTACGGACCGCAGCGGCTGTGCGACACCCCCATCTGCGAGCGGGGCTTCGTCGGGTTGGCATGCGGTGCCGCCATGACCGGCAGCCGCCCGATAATCGACTTCATGTTTGTCGATTTCGTTCTCGATGGCTTCGCGGAAATCGTGAACCAGATTGCGAAGATGCAGTACATGTCGAGCGGCCGGTTGAAGATGCCCGTGCTCCTTCGTGGATGCATCGGCATCGGTCACTCCGCGGCAACCCATCACTCCGGCAGCTACTACGGTATGTTCGGCCAAGTCCCCGGTTTGCGGGTCGTGGTGCCGTCCTCTGCAGGAGATGCCAAAGGCTTGCTGAAGCACGCGCTGCGTTGTGACGATCCGGTGCTGTTTCTCGAACATCGCGAGATTCTGCAAACCAAAGGCCCGGTTCCCGAGGGCGATTACGAAATCGAATTCGGCAAAGCCCGTGTGGTGCGGGAAGGCCGGCACGTCACTGTGGTAGCGATCGCGCGGATGGTCCATCAAACGCTCTCGGTCTGTGAGGAACTCGAGCGCGACGGTATCTCCGTCGAAATCATCGATCCCCGCACAGTGTCACCGTTGGATACGGCAACGATACTGCAATCGGTCCACAAGACCGGGCGGTTATTGATTGTCGACGAACCGCCGGGGCAATACGGTTTCAGTGCGGAGATCGCCGCGCGGGTCGTGGATGAGGGCTTCAATGATCTCGACGCCCCCATCCGCCGAGTGACTGGCACGTTTTGCCCGACACCGTACAGTCCGTCACTCGAAACCGTCGTCGTCCCACAACCCGCAGAGATTGCCCAAGCGATCCGCGATCTCATCAACGAATGATTCTGATCGTTGAGTACAGACCTGTCAGTGTGCCACGGCCGTGTCGGCCGTGTGAATTGGCAAAACTCTCGTAACATCGCACGGCCGACACGGCCGTGGCACACAATCCCAATTCCACTTTGGCTCGAAATCTACCATGCCTCACGAAATTCGTCTGCCGCGTCTCGGTTGGTCCATGGAAGAAGGGACGTTTGTCGGCTGGCTCAAGCTGCCCGGTGCGGACGTCATCGTGGGTGAGCCGTTGTTTGAACTCGAAGGCGAGAAAGCCACACAGGAGATTGAAGCGGTCGACGCCGGAGAACTCTACATCCCCCCCGATGCCCCCAAGCCCGGCAGCACCATTGCTGTGGGCACACTGCTCGGTTATCTGCTCGCGAAAGGAGAACCAATCCCGAGCGGCAAAACCCCGAAAGTGATCGTCCCGAGCCAGGACATTGTCGAACCCGCACCCACGGTGACTCCGGTGGTGATCGCACCGGAGTCACTACCACCCCAAGAACCCGTTGCCAGCCCGCGCGCCAAACGCGTCGCCCAGGAACTTGGCGTCAAGTGGACAGCGCTGTCAGGAACCGGTCGTGAGGGGCGCATTCGAGAAGCTGATGTCCGCGCTGCAGCGCCGGCGGTTCCGTCGACACCGGCGGCGGATCGAGTGTTGATGACGCCGCGGCGGAAAGCGATCGCCGAACGCTTGCGAACCAGTGTCGAACGCACGATCCCGGTAACGCTCACGACCGTAGCCGATGTCACGGGACTCGTCGCATTGCGCGATCAATTCAAAGTCGCGAAGTCGCCCGTTGTCCCGGCCTTCACGGACATCATCGCATGCCTGGTGGCGAAGGTCTTGCCGCGGCATCCGCAACTGGCCGTGCGGTGGGACCCCACGCAATCCACGTTGATCGCGGTCCCCGCCGATCAGTATCACATCGGCATCGCTGTCGACACGCCGGACGGATTGTTGGTCCCGATTGTTCGCCATGTCGGAAGCACGCCGTTGTTACAAGTCGCGGCGGAATCGAAAGCGTTAATCGAACGCGCCCGCACCGGCCGACTCTCAATCGCCGAGATGCAGGCGGGAGTGCTGACATTGTCCAATCTGGGCTCGTATGGAATCGATGGTTTCACACCGATCATCAACTATCCCGAAATCGCCGTGTTAGGATTGGGAGCGGTCCGCCGTGAGGCTGTGGTGACCGACGACGATCGCATCGTGCCGGGCTTGCGGATGACACTCAGTCTGACTTTCGACCACGCGGCCATCGACGGTGCCCCCGCTGCCGCCTTCCTGCGCGACATCGCCGCGGCGATCCAAACCGCCGCGGCCATGTTGCTCGGCGCGTGAGTTTTTTTCCGTCCCAGCCCGGAGCGCCAGCGACGGGTGACCGAAGTGGAATCCGTTTCCAATCGGAAGACACTGGCGGAGCCAGTGGCACACACGCTGAACTTCGATTGCTTAGCTCGACTTGGGCCCTGTGTCGGGGCTTTGTCGGTTGGGAAATTGATGAAGCGAAAGACGCTTCCTTGCTGGTCGATTCGAGGGGCTTACAGTCCCGGAATCCGTCCGAGCAAGGAAGCTCCGATGGTCAGCCAACCTTGTCATGCCCCACAATTTTACAAAATTGGTGGTTTGTCGGCGGTGGGCCGGGGCGGGGTGGGAGTTGGCGGATGTCTTGTGAGCGCAGGTGGTGGCGTGGAATCGTGTTCTCGCCGGCGTGGTTTGGTATTCCGATTGCGGGGGAGGTGGTGGACGCCAGGGAGTGGATCGGCGTCGTCCTCCTGCGCCCAGGAAGAGCGAATGTCCTCTCGCTTTTCTGGGAGGTGTACAAACGTGAGTTCCCTTCAAACGTCTCAAGCGTGGGCGGTGTCCAATTTCGGTGCCTGTGACCTGGGCGATGCGCGGCGGACGCAGCGGACCGTGCAGGTCGCCGTGCGGATGGCGGATCATCCCAGGGGGGCGTCGCCGCAACAGATGATTGACTGGGCGGAACTGAAAGCCTGCTATCGCTTCTTCAACTCCGCCGCGGTCACGTTCCAGGCCCTGGCGCAGCCGCGCCACACTGTCGATGACATACGATTTCCCAGACGAGGATGGCCCTTGCACGATGACCGCCAGCGGGTGTTCCAATAACCGTGACGTCCCCGTTAGATAGACGAGCAAGGCCGTCTGCTGTTCCCCAGCGACACCGCAGAGTTCGATGCTTTCGGCGATGAAGGACATCAGCACCGGCGATTGCAGCCAAGCGAGCGCAGCTTGCCGCACGTTGTCCGGGATCGCGGCCAGCAGTTCTTCACGGGTTTTCGTTTTCGGAGTTTCTCCGTCAACGGCCCAGTTCATGCCGTGTCCTTTCGTGCTGAGAGACCAAGTTCAATTGCTTTCTGCTGGCACGCGGCGGCGAAATCCCGCTGGCGGAATTCGTCATCAAGCAACTCACCCACCCGCAGGTGATCATCTGGGCGCTACACTTTCATTCCGCCATCTCCCCCGCCGAGCGCCACACTTTCACACCGCCGCCAACAGCTATCGAACCTGACTGTAGCCAGGCCAGCTCGAACACATGAACGATCTCCGAGGCATGGCCCTCTGCCAGCCCCGCACACCTGATTGCGAATTCACGGCTCCCTACTTCGGGAAGCTGAACTTACTTTCCCGGAAAACGGTCGGGAGCGGGAAGCCGCTCGATCATCAGGAGTGCATTCTCGATCAAGATTTCGCCGGTCATTTCCCCCAACGACGTCCGTGAAATGTAGTCGTAGCGTGGGAAACTCCGGTAATCGACTTTCGTCAGAATATAGCCGAACGCATCGTTCGTCAGTCCCAAGAGCATGTTGTGCTCTCCCCGCATCTTACGCTTGAGATAGAAGCCGATGTTCGGCAGCGCTTCGCCGGGAATTGTCAGAATCTGCGCATTACCAAGGTTTACCAAATTGAGTCGCGCCGTGACCGATTGATCGGGATTGACCGGATACTTCAAGGGCGAGCCACTGATGATCGCCAGCATCAAGGGTGACTCCACCGGAAATTTGACATCCAAGGAATCACAGACAATCGCGGGATCCTTCTGCACTGGGGCACCACTGACAATCCGCTGGGCTTCGTCCGCCATCAGGTGACCGATCCGCAAGCATTCCTCCCACGTCCGAGAATCGTTCCAGATCCCACGGGTCTTGTCGCGGGGACTGTCGAGATCGCGGTTGTCTGCCGTGATCATGCCACCCTGTGCGCCGTTCATGAACATCGCAAACCCGCCCGTCTGTTCCTGCAATTTGTCGCACAAGGGACCGATCGCATCCGGGCTGAGAATGCCCACTCCGTTTCCAAGCACTTCGGGGTGAATGGCATAGTTGACCAAAGTGGCCAGCACCTTCCCTTGGGGATTAACGGCTTGAATGACACTCATGCGCCGGTCATACAGATCCGGTGCGTAATAGTTGTACGCAATCTTCCCCCGCGCTTCGCCGGTGGCGATCTTGAGGGCGGCAGGCTGCAAGTCATCCAAGGCTTCGTTGATCGCTTCCGCAGCCTTCGTGCAGACGAGATCCATATATTGCAGATCCCCCGTGTGCCCCCCTTTTTGATCGGGAAAGGCATAGCAATCCGGAGCACTGTGCGTGTTCGTGGCCCCGATGAGAATGTTTGTTTTCAGCAGTCGTGGCACCAGGGCGCGAACCCGATTCCCAAGTACCGACGGGAACCCCAGCAAGTCAAGTTGCACGATTGCCACTGAAACGTCTCTCTGCCGGAAGACGATAGCTCTGGCCGTCACGCCCTTTTTCTCTTTCGCAGGGGCGGGGATACCCACGCCTCCCGAAACCGGCAGCAAGGGATGAGGTGTGATGACCCGCATTGCGGTCCCCACCTGAAACTCAGCCCGCGCGGCGGGAAGCGCCGCGGAGAAGCACACCAGCAACAATGATGCGACAGACAAACCGAAACGAATCATCCAACCGCCTCCGCGCGTGGGCCGCTGCCCTGCGTAACGAATGATCTGTGGTCGGCCATAGCCGACGATGGCTCGCAATGTGCCTACATTCGACCGTGAACGAACTCTCTAATCTACCAACCATTCTTCGGTCACGAGTGACGAAGCTCCCACTCGGCTCGTGGTTTACGCTACGGGGTGTTTTCGATGGTCGAATCGATGGCCGCATTCCGCGCCGGTCAACTTTCATTGTGGATCAGGCGTGCTCTGCACTCGACCAGAACCTGCCGGACATACGCATCGGACTCCGCCGCGAGCGCGACGTCAACGACCGGTAACAACCAAGATTTATGGTCAGGGAAGTTGCCGAGTGTTTCTGCCACTGACGAGCGAAGATCAGGCGCGGGGTCGCTCAAATAAGGCAGCAAGTGCTGCAGGTCCGCCGAGACCCCGTGCTGTATGGATTTCATCATCGCGCGTTCCTCGTCGAGGGCCTGCTCCAGCGATCGGCCGGATTTGGCGAGCCTCTTTTGCAGCGATTGCTCCCCATCGACGCGCAGCGCATACCGAACGTAGCCCTCTCCCGTCGCGATGGCGCACAGCAAGGAGACGGCGCAGCCGGTAGCGGAGACGCGGTAGACGGGCAGAGGGCCGGGATCGGGGCAGCCTGTATGGTGCGCGCCAGGTTGAGTCAACAGTTCAAACAGGAACGGAATGACGGCGGCCGAAGCGGGGAAAACCGTCCCCTGGTGCCAGATCGTCTCGTGCAATGCAGCACAGGCCTGCATCCAGACCTCTGCGTCTTGAGACAATAGTGCACGCAGCAACTCGGGCACGTCCGTAGCGGGACCATAGGCGTGCGTCAGAGATGTCCAGTCGATCGTTTCGAGGCCTTCCAACATAAAGCGCCCTCTCTCGCGGTACTCCGGCTTCTCACGCACGGGTAGCAAGTGTTCGCGGACCATGTGCGATCTTCGCGGCAGAGTGCATACCGGTGGGATCGTTTGCTTTCCCGTCAACGTAATCGCGATCATCTCTTCGTCAGTGCGGTTCCGCAGCGAAAGCGTGACCAATCAGACAAAGCCAGACGCCGGAAGCGGTAGCAAACCTCACAGGCTTCACGCGCGGTCGTTTCCACCAACGCGGGCGCGGCCGGAGGCCTATTCTAGCGATGTGGAGAAGAGTGATTCAGGTTTTTCGACGCCTGATCCCATCCTTGGCGCTCTCAGTAAAGGCCCAGAACGGGTTCGCCATGTTCGACGAGGCGGCGCGGGCGGTTGAGGTTATCTCGGTATTCCGTGTCAGGATCGATGCCCACAGCGTGAAACACCGTGCTCAACAGATCGTACGGATGGACCGGATTCGACTTGGGATACGCTCCAAACCGATCGGATTCGCCGTAAACCTGCCCCGGCCGCACTCCCGCGCCGGCGATCACCGCGCTGTAACATTCGGGCCAATGGTCCCGGCCACCAGGACCGACATTGTTCGTAGTGGAAGCGCCAATCTTCGGTGACCGTCCGAATTCACCGACGGCCACAACCAATGTCGTTTCCAGCAGGCCGCGATCGTGCAGATCGGAAATGAGTGCGGAGAAGGAGTGATCAAACACCGGACAGCGGTCGTTCCGCAGTGTTGGAAAATTATTGCGGTGCGTATCCCAGCCACCATCCGGACCGGGAACCGGCTCATCGTCTGACCGTGCCGGCCAGGTCACTTGGATGAATTTTGTCCCCGCTTCGACGAGCCGCCGCGCCAGCAAACAACTCTGTCCGAATCGTGTCAGACCATAGCGTTCTCGCAGAGCAGGGGCTTCCTCTTCCAGGCGGAAGGCGCCGACGGCATCGTTCGATTGCACCAGCGACAACGCCTTTTGATAGTAGGCGTCGAAGCTCGCCAGTTCCGTCGGCTTGCTGCGGAGTGACGAAATCGCCGCGGAAGTAGCTCGGCTGAGTTTTTGATCAATGCGATGCCACAGGTCGACGCGATCTTTGAGCCGGTTCAACGTGACGTCTCCCGGCAGCGAGAACGTCTCCAGCTTGAGTGGTTTCGTGGGATCGTCGTACATCGTGAAGGGATCGTAAGCCGCACCGAGCAGCCCGCCCCCTTGTCCGACGCCGACGATCACGTTTTCCTTCACCGGCCCGCAGACGGCGACATAGCTGAACTGGTCTGCGGCGAGCGAGGAGTTGTAAGCGATCACAGAACCGACGGACGGCAAATCATCTCGTGACGGGGGGAGCGACAATCCGGTAGGCGAAAAATTGGTCGAATCGTGGCCCGTCATCAGCATGTAGATCGCTGAGCCGTGATTCGGCAACCCCTTCGGTTTGCAGCCGACCGTGCGGATGAGGGAGAACTTATCGGCCTGCTGCGCCAGTTTGGGCAGCACTTCGCCGAGGAACATCCCGTTGGCTCTGGTGGCAATCGGCTGAAATTCCCCGCGAATCTCCGCCGGGGCCTGGGGCTTGGGATCCCATAAATCGATGTGGCTCGGCGCTCCCTGCAGATAGACAAACAGAACCGATTTCGCCCGCCCGAACCCCGGCAATCGGGCTCCGTTTTCGACGGCCTGCGCACGCTGCTGAAGCCACTGCGGCAACGACAATCCGATCAGCGGAATGCTACCGACCGTCAGTAGTTCCCGGCGCGAGAAAGAATCACAGTGCCGTCTGCGCGGTCCAAATATATTCCACACGGTTTGTCCTCAATACTGCACGACGGGTCGCCGAGCGTGAGTGATCATAACCCGCTGCGTCAGTGGCCGAGTATCCCGAAAAACTCCCGCGCTGTCACGTCGGCTTGCGCTCTGTGTGCTTGCCAACGGCCAAACTAGACCTCAAACCAGCATGCCCTGGCGTCCGTTTTTGGGTGGGCGCGTGAAAAACTCGAAATCCTTCGGCATTGTTTGGGGTTTCATGGGTGTTGACGATCCATGACCCATTCGCAGGCAAAAGGATTTCGAGTGCGCA
>JBGSUN010000113.1:0-26974 GCA_041753475.1 Planctomycetaceae bacterium
AGCCGCTCAGTCCAAATGGAGAAGACTCAACGGACATCAATTGATCACGCTGCTCATTCAAGGACGTGTTTTCGTTGACGGAATCCTACAACTTGCCGCCTGATCCAAGATTCTTCAAACACAACAATTGACAATATCTCGGCTCATCGCGCCAGCAGTTCATTCGAGACTGTCGTGCTGGTGAGCAACTCACTCTGGTTCGCGAGCCTGAGAACGTGCATAACTTCTATGCGGTTCGAGTGCATCGAGCAAATGGTTCGCAACTCGGCTATCTTCCAGATTGGCTTGTTGGAGATGGAAGCGGAATCGGTACCTCATTCGGCAAACACATGGACGAAGGCTGCGCTTGGTCTGCTGAATTCATCACTAGCGAACCCTTCCGAATAGGACGAAGCTCGTTTGTTGGTGCGTTGATCAAAGTTCGGCTGTGGAGGTGAATAACATGGAGCGGTAGACGGTATCGACGTCTTCGACCCAGCCACCCACTACGGCCCTCATTTCACGCCCCGTTGTTTCAACTCGCTCACCACGGCTTCGATGATCTTCGCAATGTCCGCGGCTTGTGCATTGTTCGCGGTGGGCAGCGGGCAGCCGCAGTCGGGTTCGTCGGTGAAGCCGTACTCCGAAAGCAGGCATTGCAGCTTGTCGGCGAGTTTCACTAACTCGACCTGCTGGTCGTCGGAGAGGGGCTGCCGCCCGGCTCCGGTTTCAAAGCCGCGCAGTCGGACTGCCGTACGAAAACCGTCCGGGAATTCGCCCGAGCAGTAAATCATCGCATCGAACAGCGTGACGATTTCGTACTGCAAATCGCGGGCTTCGGCAATCCGTTCGGCCATCGTCAACTCATACAGCTTGACGAGCAGTTCCGGCGCGACACCGGACGTGGCATTGGTCCCGCCGTCGGCACCGATGAGGAGCATCGGCATGAGCGCGGCGTCCCAACCGGTGAGGAAGCAGAAGTCGGACCGCAACGGCTTCACGGCTTGAATCATGCGGATCATGTGCGGGATGTCGCCGGAAGAATCCTTGATGCCGACGATCTTCGGGCATTCTTCCGCTAGTCGCGTCACCGTGGGGACATCGATCGGACTGGCGAACATCGGGATGTTGTAAAGCGTGACATCAATCGGCGTGTTGTCCGCGATCTCTTTGAAGTACGCATACACGGCCCGCGGGCTGAGCTTGTAGTAATACGGGGCGACAATCGCCACCGCCGCCGCACCCATTTCGTAATACGTTTCACACGCGCGGATGGTTTCCTTCACGTTGGCTTCAGCGGCCCCGGCGAGAACCGGAATGCGGCCGTTCACCTGGTCGCAGATGATCTCCATGATGCGGACGCGTTCTTCGACCGTGAAGCGAGTGAACTCGCCCGTGCTGCCGTTGGGGTAGAGGCCGTGAACGCCTTTGGCGATGAGCCAGTCGACGTAGCGGCGGAGTTCGCGCTCGTTGATTTCCCCGTGCTGATCGAGGGGGACGATGTTGGGGGTGAAAATCCCGCGGAGCTTCGCCTGGCTGTGCATGAAACCACTTCGACTGTGGGGACTAGGAGCGCGGACCGATACCGAACCCCGATGATACCGCGCGGCCGTTTCCGATTCCGTCGACCGGAGGGACTGCGTCGGTCCAAAACTGGCGCTATGGTCGGAATAATCGTTACAGATCCACCGTGGGGACGGCGGAAACTGCCGGTCAATCAGTTCGATTAGCAATTAGAAATTAGGAATTGAAAAGGGAAAATTGGAAAGGCGGGGAAGGAATGTTCACCAGATCAATCGAAGTCTTCCTCCGTCAATTCGCAATTTTCAATTCCTAATTTCTAATTGCCAATCTCCTCTTTCGACACGATGTGAATGCAGTCGCATCCCGGCTGCTTCTTCGCAGCCGGGATGCTGGGTGGCGACCACGCTTGCGGTTCATCAAGCATCCCGGCTGCCCGGAAGCAGCCGGGATGCGGCGTTCTTCGGCCAGCGCGTCGTGATCACCGTCGGCCCGCCCGGTGGTGACGTCATCGCAATCGTCCCGCCGTGCAGTGCGATGATCCGTGCCGCTTTGCACAGTCCGAATCCCAATCCGCGACCGGCCTGGCGACCCGAGTAGAACGGATCGAACGCGTGTTCCCGTTCCAGCGGCGTGAAGCCTTTGCCGTGATCGAGAACGGCGATTTCCACGGCGCCAGCGATCGCGGTGACCGTGATGCGAATCTCCCCCCCGGCGGGTTGCAGGGCCGTGATCGCATTGCGGATAAGTTCACTGATGACGACCGCGAATTGCACGGGATCGGCGTCGATTTCCGTGACCGCTGGTCCATCCACTTGGGCGCGGCACGAACCGGTCTTCAACGGCTCGGACAAGCGTTCGGTCACCGTGCGGACGTGGGCGATGGCATCGAACACGCGGCGTTCGGGGGCCGGTGGCCGCGCGAACGTCATCACGTCGCCGATCATGTCCCGGACGCGGTAGGCCTGGGTGGCGATGATCGAGAGGGATTGCCGACGCTGCGGATCGGTTTCATCGCGCAGCAGTTGTTGTGCGCGGCCGATGATCGTGGCCAGCGGGTTGTTGATCTCGTGCCCCGCCCCGGCAGCGAACTCCGCGAGAGCTTCCAAACGCTCAGGACTCGGCAACCAACCGGCGGCCGAGTCCTCTGAGGAGAGCGTGGGATCATCCGACATTATTGGCGGGCTTCCACCGGTTCGACATCCAGCAGATGGCACATGCGGTCCATCAGCGTTTCGATTTCAAACGGTTTCTGCACGAAGTCGTTGGCACCGGCGAGCTTCAACTCGTCGATCTTGTCCTGCTCGACCATCCCGGAGATGCAGATGATCTTCGTGTCGTCGAGCGCCGAGTCCATGCGGACCCGTTGGCAGACTTCCTTGCCGTTGATGTCCGGCAGCATCACGTCGAGGACGAGGATATCGGGACGGTATTCCTTCACCATCATCCCGGCGTCGAAACCGTTGTTCGCCACGCGGACTTCAAAGCGGCCATCCGCTTCGAGGGCGTCGCGGATCAGTTCGACGAGCTCTTCGTCATCATCGACAACGAGCGCTTTGCGGCGGCCGCTTTCGAGGGCATCGGTGGGGATGCCGTTTTCTTTCATGAACTTGTACAGCACGTCGCGGGGGATGCGACGGAAGCGCGAGCCGGGGACACGGAAGCCTTTGAGCTGGCCCGAGTCGAAGCAGCGAATGATCGTCTGCTGACTCACCTTGCAGATTTTGGCGGCTTCGCCCGTCGTGAAGACTGTTTTCATGGCGTTTCACCATCCTTGCTGCGGCCTGTCCGCGGGTCTCAGGCCGAATCCTTGAACTGCGTCCCACGTCCTATGCGAGAGCAGCCCCCCGACGGGTTGCTTGCATGCGATCACTACGGCTTAACCCAGCTTGCCGGAAACAGAACCCGGATGTGCTGTTCGGCCGAGTGTGCTGAGATTACCGATTCTTCCAGACGTTCCGATTGTAACCATTCTTTCAGATCGGTCAACATTGCTTTCCTTCGTTAGAATTCCCCACAAGCCGCACCGTCGCCAAGTCGCCACGTTGAACGTAATTCACTTGATAGTTGGAACTTAGGGGGATGCGCGAATTCGCAAGGAAATTGCGGTCCCACGAAACCGCCCAGTCCGCAGGAAATTCGCCGCAGGTTCACCAGAGTGTCTTTCCGAGCCGCGACCATCAGGGAGCGAATTCCTGAACCGCCGAGGAAGAACACGCTCCCCCACGGTCGCGGCTCGGAACAGCAGCGTCACAGCGTGGAAGACGAGTCGGAGAGGCGGTCTGGCTCGCGCAGATAAATCAGCAACACGGAGAGATCGGCGGGGGTGATACCGCTGATGCGGCCGGCTTGGCCAACGTCGGTGGGGCGGACGCGCGTCAGCTTATCCTTCGCCTCTTTGCGCAGTTGCGGGACGGCGAGGTAGTTGAACGTCGACGGGATGATGATCGATTGAATCTTGTCCTGCCGTTCGATGTCCGCGGCCTGACGACGGATGTAACCGGCGTACTTCGTTTCGATCACCACTTGCTCGGCGGCACGGGGTGACGAAATACAGTCGCCGAGAGCCGGGGCGAGCGCGAGCATGGCGGGCCAATCCATTTCCGGTCGCCGCAACCATTCTTCGAGTGTCGGCCCCTGATGCCGGTTCGTCTGCAACCATTCGGTGCCGCGGGCGATTTGGGCTTCGTGCTGTTCGTACTGTTGCCAGCGGTCGTCGGTGACGAGACCGATGCGGCGACCCAACGGGGTGAGCCGACGGTCGGCGTTGTCGTGTCGCAGCAGCAACCGATATTCCGCGCGAGACGTAAACATGCGGTACGGTTCGTCGACGCCCTTGGTCACGAGGTCGTCGATCAGCACGCCGAGGTACGCCTGACTGCGATCGATGATCAGCGGTTCGTCGCCGCGCAATTTCAACGCGGCGTTCACCCCGGCAATCAGCCCCTGCCCCGCCGCTTCTTCATAGCCGGTGGTGCCGTTGATCTGCCCGGCGAAATACAGCCCGGCGATGCGCTTGGTTTCCAGTGTCCGCTGCAACTGCGTCGGCGGAGCGAAGTCATACTCGACGGCGTACCCGTACCGCATGATCTCGGCCCGTTCCAAGCCACGAATCGAGCGGACCATTTCGTCCTGCACATCCCGCGGGAGGCTGGTGGAGATGCCGTTGCAGTAATACTCCCAGGTGTTCCGGCCTTCCGGTTCGAGAAAAATGTGATGACTCGACCGTTCCGCGAACCGCACCACCTTATCTTCGATCGACGGACAATACCGCGGTCCGGTGGATTGAATCTGCCCGCTGTACATCGGCGCGCGGTGCAGGTTCGCGCGGATGACGTCATGCACATGCGCGTTGGTTTCCGTCAACCAGCACGGCAACTGCGGCGCGGTAATGGCGTCGGTCAGAAACGAAAACGGGACCGGTTCATCATCGCCCGGTTGTTCGGTACACGCGCTGAAATCAATCGTCCGCCCATTCAACCGACACGGCGTGCCGGTCTTGAAGCGGTGCAGCTCAAAGCCGAGTTCCCGCAGCGAATCGGACATCGTGCCGGTCGTGCCGTCCCCCGCGCGACCACCGGGCGTCTTCGTTTCGCCAGTGTGCATGATCGCCTGGAGAAACGTCCCCGTGGTAATGACCACCGCACGACAGCGATAGACCGCACCGCCGCGGACACGCACGCCGGTGATGCGGGGGGAGTCAAGTGTCAAGTGCTGAGTGTCAAGTGCCAGAGAAGACGCCACAGTTTCCGGCACTTGACACTTGGCACTTAGCACTTGGCCTCCCGGCCCATGCTCAACCATCAGCCCTTCCACGCCTTCCTGCCGCAGCGTGAGGTTCGGCTGATCCTCGATGCGGCGTTTCATCTCGAACTGATACGCCTTTTTGTCGGCCTGGGCGCGGGGGCTGTGCATGGCGGCCCCTTTGCTGCGGTTGAGCATCCGGAATTGCAGCCCGGTGGCGTCGATGACGCGGCCCATTTCCCCGCCGAGGGCGTCAATTTCGCGAACAATCTGCCCCTTCGCCACGCCGCCGATCGCCGGGTTGCAGCTCATCTGGCCGACGGTATCGCAGTTCATCGTCAGCAGCACGGTCTTCGCCCCGAGCCGCGCCGCTGCCAGCGCCGCCTCACACCCGGCGTGCCCCGCTCCGATGATCGCGATGTCAAAATCGTAGGTCGACATACAAACGGTGGCCTTCTGGGAGGGCGAAGCTCCCGCTGAGCCGCTGATTGTCTCAGCGTTTTGAAACGCAAGCGGCTCGGCGGGAGCCTCGCCCTCCCGTCAGAAATGATTCATCACCCCGCGGCGAGT
Organism: Planctomycetaceae bacterium; assembly: GCA_041753475.1. GTDB lineage: Bacteria > Planctomycetota > Planctomycetia > Planctomycetales > Planctomycetaceae > DSVQ01. The sequence goes on from JBGSUN010000113.1 coordinate 5,815, forward strand.
TCGGCCATCAGGGCTTCGGACATGCTGAAGTTCGCGGTGACGCTTTGCACGTCGTCGTGATCTTCGAGGGCGTCGAGCAGTTTGAGCATCGTTCTCGCCGAGTCGCCATCGAGCTCGACCGTATTGGCGGGAACACGGCGGAACTCGGCCGATTCGGTCGCAATCTTGGCGGCTTCGAGGGCGGTCGTCACGGCCTGATACGCTTCCGGCGGGCAATGAACTTCAAAAAAGTCCCCGTCCGGAATCACGTCGGTCGCACCCGCTTCGAGGACGATTTCAAACAGCTTGTCTTCGTCGACCGATTTCTTTGCGATCTGGAAGATGCCGCGGCGTTCAAACATCCACGCCACACAACCGGTGCTGCCGAGGTTGCCGCCTTGATGCTCGAAAAGGCGGCGGACTTCACCCGCGGTGCGGTTGCGGTTATCGGTCAGAATCTCACAGAGAACGGCGACGCCGCCGGGGCCGTAGCCTTCGTAGAGAACTTCGTCGTAGGACTCGCCGCCGAGTTCGCCGGTCCCTTTTTTGATGGCTTTTTCAATGGTTTCCGCGGGCATGCTCGACTTCTTGGCCCGATCGATGGCATACCGCAGTGCGAGGTTGGCCGCCGGGTCACCCCCCCGTTTGGCGGCGACGATAATGAGCCGCGCGAGCTTGCCGAAGAGCTTCCCGCGTTTCTTGTCAATCACGCCTTTTTTGGCGGAGATGTTCGCCCAATGAGAATGTCCAGCCATGTCCTGCGCTCAACATTAGAAGTAGCCCTGCCGCTCCGCGGCAGGAAAGCCGTTCGGTCGAAGCGGCCTGCTTATGAAATGAAAGTCTGCTGCCAGTGCGGCGGTCCTGTCGCGGAGCGACAGGGCTACTTTTACGGATTGCCCGGTTTTGCCGGCTTCGGATCCGTCGCGGCCCCCGCGTGGTCTTTGAGTTTCTGCTTAATCTTCTCGATCAGCTTCTCGTCCGGATGCTTTTCTTTCTCGGCGTCGGCAAGAGCTTTCTTCCAGCAGTCGACGGCTTCCGGGGTGCGCATCAACGCATGGTAGCAATCACCGAGGTGGTCCCAGATTGTGCCGTCACCGCCGGTTCGTTTTTTGGTCGCTTTTTCCAGCGGCTCGATCGCTTCCTTGAACTTGCCCTGCTTGAAAAGGACCCAACCAAGACTGTCGAGATACGCCGCGTTCTCCGGCTCGGCGGTCACCGCCTTGCGGATCATCGACTCGGCTTTCGGCAGATCTTTGCCTTGGTCGGCGTAGAGATACCCAAGGTCATTGTTGACTGCCGGGTCGTCCGGTTGCTCAGCGAGCACCTGTTCCAGAATCTCTTCGCCTTTGCGAATCTCACCCTTCAGCACGTGAATGTTGGAAAGACTGAACTGGCAACGGCGCACCAGATCGGTTTGATCGGCGTGATCCTGCATGATCTGCTTCAGCCGCGGCACGGCTTCGTCAAACTGGCGGGCGTGGTAATAGATCCACGCTTCCTGAAACTCGAAAAAGGGGAACATCGGAAACTGCTTGCGGGCTTCGGCCACCACGTCGAGAGCGGCTTTCGTGTTATCCGCCATTTCATGCGATTGGATCGCACCCAGAAAGAACCGGGCTTTCAGTTCGGGCGGCAACCGTAGCTTCAGCGCTTCGTCATACGCCGCCGCGGCATCGGAGTAGCGTTCCTTGTCCATCAACAGATCGCACAGTTCTTTGTAGGCCAAAGGTGCACGCTCTTTTTCCTTGTTGATCGCGAGGCGATAGAACTCGATTGCCTGATCGATGCGGTCGAGTTCCGAGGCCAGCTTGGCAACCAGGTAGCCTTCTTCGAAGGTGAGCGTCGGCGGTGTTGCGGCGGCTTGGGCACGACCGGCAGTCACAAGCGCATCGAACAGCACGGCATCGGCAACCACAGCTTTCAGTTCAACGTCGAGCTGTTCCATCGCCTCGGGGCCGATTTTTTCCAGACCGCGACCGAGCACATCCAGCAGTTCGTCGGCTCGTTTCATGCGTCGCAACACCCCGGCAAGGCCGAGATAGCCGACCGCATCGCCGCTACGCTTCAGTGAGGCTTCATAGATCGATTTGGCCCGATCGAGTTCCCCCGCGGACATCAGTGTTTCGGCAAAGAAGAACTGCAGATGATTGTTCTTCGAGTCCTTCTCGGCGAGGGCTTCCAGACGGCCGATGAGTTCATCGGAACGGTTGAGTTTGGCGAGAATGTCAGCAAGGAGCTGGTACGCTTCCCGGCCTTTCGATTGCCGCTGCTCGTCGAAATACTTCTGCAACTCTTCGAGGGCGGGTTCGGCTTTGTTCGAGAGCAGCATGATTTTCGCGCGGTTGTACATCAGGTTACCGGCGGCACCTCGATTCGATTTCGCGGCCAGTTCAAAGGCTTCTGAGGCCAGTTCGAGTCGGCCGCCATCGAGCAGCACCTGGCCGATACGTTCGTAGTTCGTCCGTGGGTCGGCGAGCATGGCCCCGCGGGTGCGGAATTCCATGCCGAACTTTTCGGGGTCCTTCACCGCCTGGAAAATGACGGTGTAGGCGTCGCCGGCTTTGTTATTCTGTTTGGTTGCATAGTACAGGACGCCCAACTCGACGTTGAGCATCACATAGGTCGCCGACTCTTTGCTCAGCCGGGGTGACTTAATCGCTTGTTCGAGGTACTTCATTCCCAAGGCGAAATCGCGTTGACGCGAGAATTCAATTCCGATCCGCATGAGGAGTTCGTAATCATCGGGATCGAGTTCGATCGCCTTCAGCGCGAGCCGCACGGCGTCTTCTGATTGATCGAGCTGCATCGCCAACGGGACGAGAGCCCGGTAGACCTCGACGGCAGTCGGATCGAGTTCCACTGCTTTGCGATACTGCTCAAGAGCACGGCGAAGTTCGTTACGGGTTTCAAGCAGCCGCCCGGTGGCATAGTGGGCTGCCGCTTCGACCTTTTTCTGCATCTCGGGGGTGCGAGGCTTGTTGGGGACCAGCGGTGTGACGGCGTCATCGGCTTCCTGACGGCGGAAGTCGGGGGCGGAAAAGACGAACTTGTTGGGAAGACAACTGGTCGTCAGGAGCAGCGCCACAGTGATCCGAAGTGCCCGGTTCGGGAGTACACGGTTCATGCTGCTCTTCCTTCCTGGAAGGGGCCGGGCTTCCGCAGGCGATGCGTCGGCCGCCTTCGATTCTTGCCGTGGATCGGCACGGCGGACTTCATCCATTCCTGATCGTGCTGGTGCCGACCCAGCTTGTCAAGCAGGGGCAACTCACGGTTCTGAACGAATTACGAATCAACTGGCCGGTGTGGATGACCCCGATACTGGTTACTTCTTGGCTGGCTTCTTGGCAGTGGCTTTTGCCGCGGTTGTTTTGGCTGGGGCCGCTTTGGGCGCGGCGGCTTTCGCGGGAGCAGCTTTGCCGTTGGTCGCTGGTTTTGCTGCAGGCTTCGCGGGAACCGCCTTGGCTGCCGGTTTCTCAGGCTTCGCCGCCGGTTTCTTGGCTGTCGTCTTCACGGCAGCTTTGGATTCGACCGGCGCCACGACTTTGGGTTTCGCCTTGATGGCCGCTGGCCCGGATTTGAATAAGTCGGTCAGCCGATCGATCGCCGTTGCCGAATCGTGCCCCCCTTCCGGAGGTGGGTAGATCGTCGGATCGAAAGCGACTTTCAGTTTCTTGTCTGCCGCCAGTGAGCGGATGGAGAACAGGAACGGGAGGGCTTCGGCTTTGCGGACAACTGCCTTCAAGGATTCGCCAATGTCTTCCGCCGATTGATCGGCAGAGGCGAGGCCCAACCAGACGAGCAACCGGGCCGCGGCATCATCAATCGGGAGCAGATGGGCACCAATGGCCTGTTGCAGCGTGAAGGTGCGAATGAACGGAGACAAGTGGCGTATCTTGCCGAGTTGCTTCGCCGCCAGTTCCAGCGTCTTCTTTTTGAGCGATTCCAGCTCAAAATTGAATGATTTTTCAAAGACGTATTGCAGGACACTGCGCGCCCGAAAGCTCCGCCAGTCGCGATCCTCCAGACCTTCAAACACCGGCTCGAGTTCGGAAATCGAACTGACCCGGGCCTCATTCAAGTCGGGGAAGAATTCGGAAAGCCGCGCGTAAGCCCGGTCCGCTTCCTCAACGGTCGCGTTCTCCAGGCAAACGGCATACAGCATCGTCTCCATCACGGGACGATCCAGCTTGCTGACAGACACTTTGTAGTGCTTCTTCAGCAGGGGCAGCAGTTTCTTTAATACCGATTGTCGATCCGCGGTTTTCGCGCGCGCAGCCATAATCTCTCGCCAGCGTGAGCCTCTTGTTGCGGCGCGTCAGGGCCCATCCTGGGCACCCGTTTCGCCATCCGCCGCCGTCAACGCCTCATTCTCCGCGTCTACTTCGTCATTATCAGGGTCATCAACGTCGTTGTCATTCGCATGCAGGTCATCCGCAAGGGATGCTGCTGAACCGTCACCGGTCTCGTCAGGTTTCGGATCCTGGAGATCCAACTCTTTCAGCAACCGCGCGGTTGCAGTGCTGAATTGAACACCGGGGTCGAGGACAAATTTCAGCACAGGAGTGTATCGCGTCTGCAACCGATCGGCGAGTTTGGACTGAATAAACCCGCGGGCCGACTCCAGTCCGTGCATACACAGCGATTGCTTCTTCGGATCGCCCATCACCGAGATGTAGACCTTCGCAGTTTTCATATCCGCGGCGGCTTCGGCCCGGAGGACGGTCACATTCTTGACGCGCGGGTCCTTCAGATCGAACAAGATCGTCGTACTGACGGTCTCGCGAATTGCTTCTGAAGCTTTGGCCATCCGCCGGGTTGTCATCGAACACTTGTACTTTCACGCACGGAACGGACTCAGCAAGCCTTATCCAACTTGGACCGGATCGTTAATCGAACGTCCGAGCAATTTCTTCGACCTTGAAGGCCTCGAGCAGGTCGCCTTCGCGGATGTCGTTGTAGCCATCGAGCCGGATCCCGCATTCCATCCCTTCACGGACTTCGCGGACGTCTTCCTTCTCACGACGCAACGAACCGAGACTGTAATCGTTGAGCACCTTCTGCTCGCGGATCAGATGCACCCGGCTGGAGCGTTCAATCGTGCCGTTCAAAATGCGGCAACCCGCAATGGTTGACTTGCCGATGCTGAAGACTCGCAGGACGATGGCGCGACCGGTCGTGACCTGTTTCTTCTCCGGCCGCAACATTCCTTCCAGCGTGGTGCGAATGTCGTCAATCACCTCGTAGATGATGTTGTACCGGCGGATTTCCACTTCTTCGTTGGAAGCGAGAATCGCGGCCCGATCGTCGGCAATGACGTGGAACGCCACAACCACCGCTTCCGATGCTGAGGCGAGGTAGATATCGCTGTCATTGACCCCACCGACGCCCTGATGCAGAATCTTCACGCGGACTTCTGGGTGCTCGAACTTCTTGAGTTCGTAAACGAGCGCTTCCAGCGAACCCGGCGAATCGGCCTTCAGGATCAGCTTGAGATCTTGCACCTCGCCGTCACGGGCCGCATTCAGAACGTCTTCCAGTGTCCGTTTCGATGACGTGGCTGCCAGATACTTCTGCCGTCCAGATTGACGTCGCTCTTCCGCAATTTCACGAACGAGATCGATATCGTCGACGGCCAGGAACCGGTCGCCGGCACGGGGAACGATGTCGAGTCCGGCCACCTTGACGGGGGTCGAAGGACCGGCTTCCTGAATCTCTTCACCACGATCGTTGTACATCGCGCGGATGCGGCCATAGGCCTCACCACAGATGACCACATCGCCGACGGTGAGGGTTCCCTTCTGGTCAATGAGCCAGGCCACCGGCCCGCGACCTTCGTCACGGAAGGCTTCGAGGCAGACACCACAAGCCGGACGCTTGGGATTGGCGGTGTACTCGTGCAATTCCGCGGTGAGCAGAATCGTGTCCAACAAGTCGGAGACGCCCAGCCCTGTGAGGCCAGAGGTCCGCACCATTTCAATATCGCCACCCCACTCCGCGACCAGGACGTCGTGCTGCGCGAGGTCTTGCATGACACGCTGTTCATTTCGGTCCGGCAGGTCACTCTTGTTGAGTGCGACGATCATCGGCACACCGGCCGCTTTCGCGTGGGCGATACATTCCACCGTCTGCGGCATCACACCATCGTTGGCGGCAACCACGAGGACGACGATATCGGTGGTGTTGGCACCGCGGGACCGCATTTCACCGAACGCAGCGTGACCGGGGGTGTCCACGAACGTGATCTTCTGGCCGTTGTGTTCCACCTGGTACGCGGCAATATGCTGGGTGATCCCGCCATGTTCTGACCCCGCGACGTTGGCCGAACGGATTTTGTCGACCAGTGTGGTCTTACCGTGATCGACGTGGCCTAGGATCGTGACCATCGGCGGTCGCAGGACCAGCGTTTCTGGCGGATCGGCTTCCTCGAAGATGTCGTTGAGTTCGTCTTCGAGGTCCTTTTCCTTGATGATGGTCAGCTCGATGCCGCATTCCATCGCCAGTTCGAGGGCTTCCTCTTCCGACAACGCCGAGTTGATCGTGACCATCTGGCCTTCCGACCAGAGGGCTTGCATCAGAATCTTTGACGGACGGCCGAGCGCCTCGGACAACGATCGCACCGTGATCGGCAATTCGATCTCTGCAGAAGTCTTGGCGACTTGCTGCGGTTTGACCACCTTGCGCTTGCGGCTGGGAAACCGCGGGCCGCTACCACCGGCTTCTTCTTCCGATGGGATGACCTTGCGCTTATCGCGCCGCTGAGCGCGACTTTCTTCCAGGCCCGAACCGACAGCTCGATCGCCGGGGCGCTTGATGCCATCCTTGCGATCATCAACGGGTTCTTCGTCGCCCGGCTTGCGGGTCTTCTTTTCGGTGTTCTTGCGCAGGTGATCCGCTAGCGGACTGCTGCTCTTCAGGGCATCGGCGGGCGTCAGCCGAATGTCCGGCTTCTGGGCCTTTTGCTCTTCCGGCTTGGCCTGCTTACTGACCGGAGCCTTGAATTCCGAAATTGCCGCAATGCGCGGGACATCGGCCACTTTCGGTTTTTGGCTCGGCTTCTTTTCGAGCTGCCTGGACCCTGTGGTGTCGGTGGTGCCGCGAGCTGTCATCGACTGCTGCATCACCCGCATCTGGCGTCCGGCGCCGGTTGCGGAAACATAGTCACCGCGGGTCAACGGTGCAGGACCCTTCGGTACGGCTTCCGCCGCAGGAGCGGTCACCACGGGTTCGTCTGCCACCGATGGTTCCGGAGGCATGGCTTCCGGTTCCGGTGTTTCCACCTCCGGAGTCTGCCGTGCTTCGACAACCGGCACCACGTCTGCTGGCGCTTCGGTGAGTTGTGCTACAGTCACCGTCGCTGGGACTTCAATCTCTTCCGGGGGCGCTTCAGCGACGACCGCCGGTGCGACGGGTTCCGCGACCCGCGCGCGAGTTGTTGTCGTGACTTGCGGTCGGGCCACCATTGTGCCGCCGCTGCCGATGGTCCGGAGCGGGCGGGTTTTGGCCGCCGCTTCCGTGACAACTTCGCGAGGGGGAGCCGCCGGCTTTTCCACCGCGGGTGCAGCCGGAGCCGTTCCCTTCTGCGCGGCCATGTAAGCCAGCAGCTTGTCACGCTCTTCAGGCGAGATACTGGCAAGCACATTCTTGACCGCGATCCCCGCCTTGGTGCAGTGATCGATCAACAGCTTGCTGTCGAGATTGAGCTCTTTGGCAAGAGCAAAAATGCGAATCTTCAAACGCGAATCCTCGGTGCCGGAAAACGGTCATGGCCTTGTCGGACGGAACTACTCGAACCCACGCACGGCGACGGCTAAGCCCTCGCCAGAGGCAACCTGGACGGACGGGACATCACATTCTGTGGGAGTCACGACTCCGTTGACAAACCATCGACTGACCCTCTCCGTCGCACCCGCCGACGGACACACGGCTGTTCGTTTCGACATTGTTGATTGTTTTAGCGATTCTCAGCTTCAATGGGGATGACAAGACTTCTTCACGATCATTTACACTTGAATCGAACCCGGCGATTGATGATGCGGACGGCTCCGCTATCGTGGATCATCGCCGAAACAACTATGCACCGGCCTCACCATCCACAGGATGCGTGGTGGCCACCGGCGGGGCCAACGCTTCGGCGGCTTGCACAGCTGCTGAAGCTGCCGCATGCTGCTTTTCCAGCACCCGTCGCTGACGGTTTTCTTCTTCCAGCCGTTCGCTTTCACGTTCGGCAAACTCAATGATTTCGTTCGTCTGCTCTTCCGTCAGACCACCCATTTCAGCGAGCTGATCGGGTTCAATGACGGACAAATCATCGAAGCTGAGAAAACCTTGAGAAACCAGGCTTTCAGCCAGCTCCGGAGTAATGCTCGGGATTTCGGAGAAGGCTTGTACGGTCCGATCGAGTTGTTCGTCGAGCTCTTCCCGGGTCATCACTTCGATGTCCCAGCCAACGAGCTTCGAACCGAGCCGGACGTTCTGCCCCCGTTTACCGATAGCGAGGGACAACTGATCTTCCCGCACCAGAACGATGACACGTCCCAGCATCGGGCACAGGATCACGTCTTCGACTTCCGCCGGTTGCAATGCGTTGGGCACCAGCACCTGCAGGGAGTCGTTCCACCGCACAATGTCGATGCGTTCATCGCCACCGAGTTCACCAGTGATGTTCTTAATCCGGGCACCACGGACACCGACACAGGCACCCACCGCATCAATGTTGCTATCAATACAGGAGACGGCGACCTTGGTTCGGTAACCCGCTTCCCGGGCCAGCGACCGGACTTCAATAATCCGCTCGGAAACTTCCGGAATTTCCAGTTCAAACAGGCGGCGGACAAAATCGGGATGCGTCCGCGACAGAATGATCTTCACCCGGCTGCCCGCCTTGCGGACTTCCAGAACCACGGCCCGGACTCGTTCGTTGACGCGGAAACCTTCGCCCGCGATCTGCTCGCCACGGGGCAGCAGCGCTTCCACCTTGCCAAGGTTGACGAGTGCCGTCCCCCCTTCCAGCCGTGTCACCACGCCGGTGACAATCTGGCCGCGGAGGTCGGAGTATTCGTCGAAGACCGTGTCGCGTTCCGCTTCGCGGATCTTCTGGATCATCACCTGCTTGGCGGTTTGGGCCGAGATGCGTCCGAGGAGGTCGCCGAGTTCGTCCGAATCGACATCTTTCCCGCCGTTGCGAACGGCCGGGTTGCCATTCGCCCGGTCGATATGAACTTCGATATCGGCTTCTTCACCGAAATGCTTACGCGCAGCCGAAAGGATCGCCTGTTCGATGCCCTCGAAGACGATTTCCTTGTCGATGCTTTTATCGCGGTGGATGGCATCGACCGTGCGAAGGATCTCACTGCCATTCATGTCCGCGTCTCCCAATGCGTTTCAGCCAAGGATCAGGGATTGTCCGGCTCCCCCTGGAGTCGGCTGGTCCATCATCCACGACTGAGTTGTTCAGCTGATTAAACAAAAAAAGCGGGCCCGAGTCCCACTTTCTTCAAAACCTGGCAGTGCGCCAAATTCTGACCGCCCGACTTCGGAAGCGTATTGCTCCCTGGTTTGGCGCCCAGCAGCGTCCGGAATTCTTCACGGAGTGGCCATTTTCGCCCCTCTCCCCCGCTTATCCTACCGAGACTCTCACCGGGAGCCTCCCCAGCTGCGATTGCAGCCGACGGATTCCCAAGCCGACCCGCTCGCTGTCGCCTTGAGAGGACTCCACATCTTCCAGCAATCCTGACGATACCCCCAGCCGCTCAGACTGTCAAGGAGTTTGTCGAATTGAGCACTGGTGTCACAGCGTAGGTCAGAAAAAACAGAGGCCATTTACCGCGGCAGCCTGCGAATGGCATCTGTGACAGAAAGCAGTGCGAGGTAGGCAGCAAAGAGAACCCAACCATAGACAGCCCAATCGTCGAATGACCATCGCCACGCTAACCACCGGCGGACAGATTCAGGCAGCTCGTCGCGGTTTTCTTCCATGCCACCGACTCTACCAACAAGACCTCCTGTTACTGAGCCAGAGAGGTTTTGAGTTGAGCAGGCTCGTCGTGCACGCAGCATTCTCGACGTAACCGAATTGACCGCACCCGCGATTCCGGCTTCAATGGCAACCGAACACGTGCGGTGCGGGGGTTGCTCGCCCGGTGTTGTTAAGCAGTCGGAACACACGAGGTTGGACGCATGAGAACGACGGGATTTGTCGCTGCCGTGGTGATCGGATTCGCCGGACTGCTGTCCAGTGTGTCGGCTCAGAATACGCCTCCCAGCCCTGCCCCGCTCAAACCCGGTGCGAATCCCGAGCACGAACGGCTGAAAAGCGACGCCGAGAACGCCTACCAGAACGGCGAGTTTCCCAAGGCGATCGAATTGACCACGCGCGTGCTCGCACAGAATCCGAAGGACCACGTGGCGTTCTACTTGCGTGCCAGTTCGCGCGTCGAACTCGGTCAGATGCGGCGGGATTTGAAAGATGTCCGCGGAGGCATCGAAGACGCCCGGGAAGCCATGCGTCATGGTGGAACCGACCAGATCAATTACTACCTGCCGTATTTCTACGGGATGACCACGCTGGCCCAGATGGAGAATCGCAAAGAGCACGCTGACGTGGTCATCACCTTCAGCGCTCAGATTCTCGCCCGGACGAACATCAAGCCGGAAGACCGGGCAAATCTGTTGTATCAACGGGCGGCAGCGTACTTATTTCAGCGGAACGTCGAAGGGGCGTCAAAAGATTATGAAGCCGCAATCAAACTGGTGCCGGCTCATGTCGGCGCCCGGCTGGGACTCGCCGACTGCTATATCCAGATGAAAAACATGGATCAGGCGGAAGCCGCATTTAATGCTGCAGCGCAGGCAGTGCCGAACAATCCGCTGGTATTCAACAATCGGGGTATGTTCTATCAGCAGCAGGGAAAGTCGCAGAAGGCGATTGCCGATTTCTCGCGGGCAATTGAGCTGGATGCTGATTACGCCGTGGCCTACACCAATCGTGGATTTGCCTCGATGGCGGAAGGGAATCTCGCGGCGGCGGAGAGCGATTTTTCCGCTGCACTGAAGCTCGATCCGTCTCAGCCGCTGGTCTACAGCCTGCGCGGGACTTCACGGCTGTCGCAGGGCAACGCCAAGGCCGCGATGGAAGATTACTCGCAGGTGTTATTGGCCGATGGCAAGAACCCCATTGCGCATGTGGACCTGGGCTTCGCGAAGTATTTCTCAGGGGACTTCACCGGGGCAGCCGCGTCGTTCGACCAGGCGATCACCCTCGAAGCCAATCTGCGGTACGTCCTTCCCTGGCGGTATTGGGCGTTGATTAAGGCGGGGCAAGGCGGTCCGGCTGCAACCAAGTTGGGGGATGCCCTGACGAAAGAGGCTTCCAAAAAAGATTGGGCCGATCACTTGCTCAACTTCCTGGCCGGCAATTCCACCGAACAGGATTTGGTGAATGCCGCAGACAACAAGGAGGAAACCCTGAAACAGGCCCAGCTTTGCGAAGCGTTCTACTTCTGTGGTGAAAAGCGCACCGTGGCCGCAGATGCCGGTGGGGCTGCGCAGTACTATCAGCAAGCCATCGCCACCAAGCAATCGCACCTCTCGGCCTACCGCGGTTCCCAGTTCGCGCTGAAGCAATTCCCCGCGCCGAAGTAATGCCGATCGCGGGAATTGTCTGCGCGTGGGAGGGCGAAGCTCCTGCTGAGTGCTTCCCCACGCTGAGACAATCTGCGGCTCAGCGGGAGCTTCGCCCTCCCAGAAGACGTTCCAGCCACGCAGTTGAATTCTGGAGCTGGCATAGTGTCCCGCTGGAAGCCCAGGCATTCTGATGCCTGGGTCTCTCAGTCAAGTGCTTTCAAGATCGGCGTGCGTTGGCAAAGGAAAGCACCCCGGCTGCTCAGAAGCAGCCGGGGTGCTACTTAAGCACTTGGCCCATCGATTCAGCCGGGGCGACGTTCTACAACGCTTCCACAATCGCAGCGCTGGCTTGGCCGGCGCGCGTCACGTTGAGGTTGAGCACAACTTTGTTCGTGGTGCTCTGTGGTTCGCCGCGAACGATGTTCAGCGGGCAATCGGGATGCAGGTGGTCGCAGTTGAGCGTCGCCGGAATGACGCCGTGACGCATCGCAACCAGAGACGCTGCCAATTCCAGTGTCCCTGAGCCAGCCCCAGAGTTTCCTAGAACGCTCTTCATCGCGGTGACGGGAACGCGACGACCGAGTTCATTGCCGAAGACATCCAGAATGGCCTGGGCTTCTGCGACGTCAACGTCGTTCATGCCCAAACCGTGGGCATTCACGTGCCCGATGTGCTCAACCGACATTCCTGCACTGCGGAGGGCCGAACGGATCGCGCGCACGAAGGCCTCACGGAACAGCGGTTTTCCCTCGCGCGTCGTGACGACACCACTGCCGGTCCCCAGCACGCGTCCCAGAATCGGCGCGTTGCGGCCTTCCGCATGGGTGCGGGTTTCGAGAATGAACGTGCAGGCCCCTTCGGCTACCACGCGTCCGGCAGCATCGCGGTCAAATGGTCGGCAACGCCGCGCGGGTTCGGACGGTGCCGTGGCCAGTTCGTGCCACAAGCCGAGGTGCATCGTTTTGATCGGATGCAACGTGGTGCCGGTGCTGCCCGTGATCATGATGTCTGCCGAGCCGCGCTGCAGAATCCGCTGTGCTTCCCCGAGAACGGTATTTCCTGAGGCGTCATCCAGTGTGAGCGAGTTACTGGGTCCACGGGCATCCGCGGCAATGCTGATATGGCAGGCAGGCATGTTGGGGAGATACCGCAACAGCCAGAGCGGCTCCATCCGCGGCAGACCGGTGCGGCCCCACAGAGGCATTTCGAGGCTGGGGTGCTCGGGGCTGATGCACGCATCACAGGCCGATGCGAGAATATCCGGCGCGCTCAGCATCAGATTCGCGCCGAACTCAACGCCCAAACGTTCATGATTGATCGTTGATAAATCGAGTTGCGAGTTCGTCAGCGCCTGCATGGCCGACGCAACGCCGAGTTGAATCTCCCGGCACATCGCTTTCAGATTCTTGCGATGGTCTTTGAGGAAAACCTTGCGGGCCGATTCGTCGGTGAATTCCATTACCTGGCCGCCAGCCTGATCCGGAGCAGCAAAGCCGGGGAACAAGGTGGTTTTCGTAATGCCTGAGCGCCCGGCGGCAAGATTGGTCCAGAAGGCGTCGAGATCGACTCCGATGGGACTCATCACGCCGATACCGGTAATCACCACATCCGAGGAATTCACCGCTCGCACCACTTCCCAGTTCCCGCACGGACGTCGGCAAGATGCTCGACGTGACTTTCAGACCCCAAAACGCGCAATCCGAGAGAGGACCAGCGACCCCGACCGTCCGGGCGCGTTTTCCACCACTCGTTAAGAGAGTCGAACAGGTCTGATTTTGCAACCCCCCTGCCCTGGGTGGGACGTGAAGGGGGCGGAATTTGCGCGACACTGACCGAGCGACCTATGCGGCTCGTCCGAGAACGAGGCAGGCATTGTGGCCGCCAAACCCAAAACTGTTGGTCAACACGTTGGTGATCGGCAACGGCCGAGCCTGGTTGGCGACGTAATCGAGATCGCACTCCGGGTCCTGGTTTTCGATGTTGATGGTCGGCGGAGCGACCTGGTTCATCAGCGCCAGAACCGAGATCACGAATTCCACGCCACCGGACGCGCCCAGCAGGTGCCCCAATTGGCTTTTCGTACTGGAGACACACAGCGAGCGGACATGAGACTCGAAGACCCGCTTCATCGCTGCGGTTTCGGCTTTGTCACCCAGCGGAGTGCTGGTGCCGTGGGCGTTGATGTAGTTGATCTGCGTGGCGTTCAACTTCGCATCACGGATGGCGGCCTGCATGGCCCGGGCGGCCCCGGCACCGGTGGGATCGGGAGCCGTCATGTGACTGCCGTCCGACGACATCCCATAACCGAGGAGTTCCCCCAGGATCACGGCCCCGCGCTTCTTGGCGTGCTCGTATTCCTCAAGGACAACGACCCCGGCCCCTTCCGAGAGGACAAAGCCATCGCGGTCTTTGTCAAACGGTCGGCTGGCGGTTTCCGGAGATTCGTTCCGCGTTGACAGGGCATTCATCCGGGCAAAACCGGAGAGTCCCATGGGCGTGAGCGCCGCTTCGCTGCCACCGGTGACCATGACATCGGCCATGTCCGTCTGAATCATGCGGAAGGCATCGCCGATAGCATTGTTGCCGGAAGCACACGCCGTGGCGACGGCGCTGCTGGGGCCTTTCAGCCCGTACTTCACGGAGACATTGCCGCTGGCCGCGTTGACGATCAGTTTGGGGATCATGAACGGCGAAACACGGCTCGGGCCGCGGTCGTACAGGGTTGCGTGCTGGGCCTCGATCTCATTGAGACCACCGATGCCGCTGCCGATCACTACGCCGCAGCGATAGGGATCGGGGTGGTGGAGCAAATCGAGACCGGAGTGGGCAACTGCCTTCTGCGACGCCACGAGCGCGAACTGGCAGAAGCGGTCAAGCCGCTTGCACTCTTTCGGGTCGATAAATTGTTCGGGTTTGAAGTCTTTGACTTCGCCGCCGAAATGCACCTTGAAGTCGGCACTGTCGAAGCGTTCGATTCGCCCGATGCCGCTTTTTCCGGCGCACAACCGCTCCCAGAACTCTTCGAGATCATTCCCGAGAGCGGTCACCACCGACATCCCTGTCACGACGACGCGCCTGGTCATCCGGCCTGCTTCTCCGTGATGTACTTGACGGCATCGCCGACAGTACGAATCTTCTCGTAGTCTTCATCCGGAATCGTGACTTCGAATTCGTCTTCGAATTCCATCACGAGTTCGACGACGTCGAGCGAGTCGGCTTTTAAATCGTCGACGAACTTACTCTCGGTCTTGATATCTTCTTTCGGGACATTGAGCTGTTCGCTAACAATCCCGATGACTTTTTCTTCCACTGACGACACGCTGGCACTCCTCTGCAGCACAACCAGATAAGGTCGCTGGCCTACTCCATTCGTAGCCGCCACTCACGGCGTCACTTACATCGTTCGGCACAAGCTGGGCGAAGGTATAACGCGCCCTGAAAACCCTGTAAACGCCAACGGCGTCCTCGGCCCCAGATTTTGCGCCGGTTGCCTGAAATCACCGCCGCGGTGCCGCGGCTCGGAAGCGTCACAAAACTTTTACGCCTCGCCGATGGAGTTACACTCCAGCTTGCGATCAATTCGTTTCAGCAAGCCCCTCAGCACTTTCCCCGGACCAATCTCGTAGAAGGAACCTGCGCCCTGGGCAATGAGCCACCGCACGCAATCTTCCCAGCGAACGGGTTGCGTCACCTGCCGGACAAGAATCGCCCGAATCTCTTCGGGATCCGTGTGCGGCAATGCGTCGACATTCGAGACGACGGGGATTCGCGGGGATTGCAGCGGGACCGATGCCAGTGCCGCCGTTAGTGCCGCACAGGCCGATTCCATCAGCGCGGTATGAAACGCACCGGCAACGGTCAACGGAATGGGCTTTCCTCCGGCTTCCGCAATCAGTTCTGCAGCTCTGGCGCACGCCGGTTTCTCGCCCGAGAGGACGGTGTTGCCGGGGCACAGGTAATTCGCGATCCATAACCGTCCGGCGGCTTGCGCATCGGCACAGACCTTTTCGACTTTGGGAACATCTAGCATCAAGGCACTGACCATCCCCGAAGGATTCGCTTCTGCGGCGGCCTGCATGGCTTCTCCGCGGACCCGCACCACCCGCAGCCCGTCGGCGAAAGACAACGCTCCAGCAAAGGTGAGTGCGGTGTATTCGCCAAGGCTCAATCCCGCGGCAAATGCACAGTTGGAAACAATCTCCGGCGACTGTTCCCGCAGCATTTCCACCGCGGCCAGACTGCACACGTAGAGCGCCGGTTGACTGATAGCGGTCGTGTCGAGCCGTTCTGCGGGGCCGTCGAAGCAGAGCGCTTTCAGGTCGTAGCCGAGGATCTCGTTCGCTTCATCGAAGAGTCGGGCGGCGGCAGGGCTTTTCTCGACGACGCTGCGGCCCATTCCCACGAACTGGGCACCCTGCCCCGGAAATAAAAATGCAGTTTGAGTCATGAAATCGCTCGTAGGACGGCTCTTCCGGGCCGTCGTGTTTTTGTGAGTAAACGATACTGTCGAAATGCAATGACGGCCCGAAAGGGCCGTCCTGCAATGTGGTTCTGTACCCGACGATCGCCGGAAGATCACGCCGGGACGGGGGTTTCTTCCCGTTCGAGTTCCTCGACGATCTGTTGATTCAACCGCCGTTCGTGATGCGTGGTGGCGACCCTCAAGGCATTATAGATCGACCGGGAATTGCTCGAGCCGTGACAAATGATGCAGATGCCATCGACACCGAGCAGCGGTGCCCCGCCGGACTCGTGGTATTCGTAGCGTTTTTTCAAATTGCCGAAGGCTTTTTCCGCGAGATGTTTTTCGCTCTGAAGATTCAAAAAGACTTCTTGGGAAATGGTCCGCATCATCATGTCGGCCATCCCTTCAGCGGCTTTCAGCAAAACGTTGCCGACAAAGCCTTCACAGATCACCACATCGCTGGTGCCTTGGTACAGGTCGCGGCCTTCCACATTGCCGATGTAACGATCGTGGAACCGACAATGGTCGAACAGCGCCTGCGTCTCGCGGACGAGATCGTTCCCCTTGCCGTCTTCGCTGCCGATGTTCATTAACCCGACGCGGGGGTTGGGGATCTGCAAGATTTCTCGGGCGTAGATCGAACCCATCACGCCGTATTGCAACAGATGCTCGGGACGGGCGGCCGGGTTGGCCCCGACGTCCATCAGCACGGCTTTCCCGGTGACGGTGGGCATCGCGACGGCGATGCCAGGACGCTTCACGTGCTTCAGAAACAGCCGGGTCCGCAAGCCGGCGGCCACAACCGCGCCGGTATGGCCGGCGCTGACGACGGCATCGACTTCCTTCGCGGCCATCAATTGCCAGCAGACGACGATCGAGCAGTTGGGCTTTTTGCGCAGTGCTTCGGTCGGCTTTTCCTCCATGGAGACGAAGCCATCCGCGGCGCGCAGCTGCAGCCGCTCGCCCGAGTAGCCGGATTGAGAAATCAGCGGCTCAACGGCGCGAATGTCGCCGACGAGGACCACTTCCAATCCGGAATTCTCTTTGAGGGCGGCGATCGCTCCGTCGACATTCGGACCGGGGCCAAAGTCCCCGCCCATCGCATCCAGCGCGATCCGCATGCGAAATTATTCCTCAGTTTCAACGAGGGTCCGACCCTGATAGTACCCACACACCGGGCAGACCAGATGGGTCGGCACGCGGGTCTGGCACTGCGGACAGTTCGCCAGTTGGATCGCCTTTAAGGCATTATGGCTACGGCGTTTCGCCGAACGGGCTTTGGATTGACGACGCTTCGGTACGGCCATGATTCACTCACAGACAAGGCAAACAACACGCGGGCAGCGACGGCGTACCTCCCTCGGCGAACGCCCGTTCACAGTCCATTCAACAAGCACCGAAGTCTACGGCACACAGGGAAAGAGTGTCAAGCATGTATGACATTCCGTTCCTACGGCTGCCGCCGTGGAGGCGACAGTGACGGCAGTCGCGGCAGCCGGTCAAACAGTCGCGTGCCGGAGGCCGGTTCGACACGGGGCGGATCGTTGGGGGCCACGCCGTCCGGCCAACGATCTTGGGGGATGATTCGCAAGTCGTCGATCAGAATGTCGCCCATGCCGGTGAGGGACATCGTGAGTGTCCAATCCGTACTTTCTTTGGGTTCGCGAAGAATCTCGAACTTTGTCCAGGTGGACGCCTGGTGAAATCGCAGCGCTCCCGGTTTGCCAAGCAAACTGTCGTAGATCATCAAGCCATCCCGGTGGCCGGTGATTGGTTGGCGGATTTTGACCCAGCCGCTGATATGGAGAATCTGCCCGGCGCGGGCGGGAATCGGCGGCGTGGTGAGAGTGACGGCGGCCCGCTCCAAATGACGCGGAGGGGTGACACCGGCTGCGGGTTCGCAGGCTAACCGTAGCGAATACCGGCTTGATCGTCCCGAGGGAAAGAGTTCGGCTTTTGCCCGCAATTCTTCAGGAACGTGCTGTTCATTTTCCCAGCCCTCGGCGATCAGCGTGTCGAGGTCCTCAAATTCGCCGGACGGAAGCAGATTCCGGGATTCTGCCGAACGGCTGCGGCCGAAATCGGCCACCAGTCTCCAGTGTTGAGGCAACGTCTGAAAGCAAACCGCATAGGGTGAACTGACCGGCGAGGAGAGTGAGCGAACGGCTTCGTCCCAGTGGGCGCGTTGCAGAATCCGCAGACTTTGCATCGCTTCCCCGGCATTCAACCGCGCTGCGTGGAAGTCCTCGGCTTTCAACGCCCCTTCGGCCCGTTCCAACCGCAACCGGGCGCGTCCCAACAATTGCGGACCATCAGGCACCGGCGGGGCCAGCGTCTGTAATTCTTCATGGACTTTGGCCACGCGATCAAATTTCAACCGGGCCAGTTCGACACAGGCAGCCGCGCTGGCTGCTTTGATCGCTTGCACTCGCTGCAGCAGGCTGACTTTTAATTTGGGATTGTTCGTCAACCAGATGATGCTCGTCTGATCGAGGCGGGGGAGTGTAATGCGGCGACCTCCCGCCACGGGAGTGCTGGCCAGCAAGGAAATATCGGTCGTCGAGACTTCCCACGCCGTGGCCGTTTCACCCGCACCGGGGACCGTGAGGACTACTTCTTGCGCAGCCGCTTGAGCCGGAACAAACTGCGAATGTTGTTCGAGCCAGACCGGCAGAACCAGGGTGTCATAATCTGTGCGGAGGACAAACGCCGTGAGTTCTTCCGACTCGCGTTGCTGCTGTTTTTTCTGTTGGGCATGGGCACGTAACTGCCCTTCCCGTTCAATATTATTCGAGAGAGATGGTCCGATGGGGACATTGCGCGTCGGGTTGACGGAACCCGGTGTGATCGCCGTGCAGGCAATTCGTTCGACATTCCCCGACGTCGCCAGCCACGGTTCCATCAGCCCGAGTTCGAGGTTCAGTTGTTGCAGGGTCAGGGCTCGTTCACGCGCTGCCGGAGTTGCTTGATTGATCGGCGTTGTCGTCCAGAATCCAAGTCCGCGGCAACCCCCGGCAAGTGCGGCGTACATTTGCAACCGGATTTGTTCCGGCTCCAGCATCGGGCCGGTCCCTTCCCCCGAATCGAGCGCTTGCAGGTTCCGTGATGGTTCCGTTTGGATCCAGGTCCAGCAGAAGGCTCCCGGTCGTGCCAACGACTTGCGGTCGGCAAGCCAATCCCGGTATTCCAGCAGCGAAAACGTCGTTTGCAGCGGATGGCGCGACGATCCCAGCAAGCCGACATCGCGGGAAAATAGCCGCTCTTCGCCCAGGACATCCACGGCAATGGGACGATTGCGGCGGCGGTCCGCCATTTCAATCTGCTCGACCCAATGGACCATCCGGCTCCGTTCGTTGCTCTCCACGCGCGTTCCCAACATCCAACACAATACGGCATCACTGGCCGGTGCAAAGGGAACCAGTCCGGCCGCGTGCGAACTCAACGCGTCACCCGACTCTGCCTGCGGCTGCGGGGGTGTTGCCGCGGCCCAAAGATGGTGTCTACGCAAGGCGGCGAGCGTTGATGAATCTGCATAATCGGCGATCCAGACGGTGTTGAATCCCGTCGCCGCAAGGACATCGGCCGATTCCTGATGATGTCGCACCAGCCGCGGAAAAAACGGCCGTCCATCCACTTGCAGTCGGTCGAGCCGGAATGACACGTTCGGAATGACCGGTCCGGTGGCTTCGCTGGTGGCGGAAGTGAGTTGCACCGCCGAGGGCAGAACTACCGGTGACAGGCGGAGATCGTCAGTCAGGATTTCGCATTCCCGGTTGGGAAGAGCACTCGCGAGCACCACACGGTCGATGTACATCTCACCGGGTTCGACGGCACCTCCCAATCGTGCCCGGAGTCGTCCCAGATACTGACTGATTTGCTTGTCTGTGGTTTGAATGCGCAATTGCTGCCATTTGCCGACGTCGCTGTAAACGTCCCCCACCATCGTGATTTGGGCCGGTTTCTGGGTTTTGGGGTCAATCACATCGGGGGTGATGATGACGACTCCGATGACCCACCCTGGATGATCCGAGCGAACGTTCAGACTCGCTGTCACTTCGTCGAACACGCGGGCCTTGGTCACTTCGTGTTCAAATCGAACGGGTGTCCCTTCGGTCTTGGCCAGCAACCGGATCTGTTCCGCTCCCTCTTTCAGTCCGCGGGCACGCTGCCGAGTCTGTTGGAGTATCTGGACGTTGCCGGAGAGCGCGCTGAACTTCCACGACGTGACGGCTGCGTCGAACGGTTCGTGAAACGGTTCCGCCGAGCGGAGAGAACCGACACCAATGACGATCACGACCGCGGCCAACCAGCCGGATCGATGTGACCATCGCGATACAGTCAGTACAGTCGGCATCGTCCCTGAAGCCGAAAAACTCTGTGGATTCCCCGTATTCGGACCGTCTCGACCTTCGAAACGGGGATTTCTTTCAAATTCAGTGAAGCTCAAGCAATTCCCGATGCGGGATTCCTGCCCGTGACCTATGCACCAGGATCGCAGGCATGAATCTCCGTAACTCATGAATTCTAAGAGAGTTGGCCGCAGTCCGCTAGATCAGATCGCCGAATGCGAAGCACACCTGGAAAACTCGTGCAACCCGAGACGGCGTCGCAACTCATGATTGTGAAATGCTTTCCGGCAATCCCTTGTGTCGTGTTCCCCGGCATGGCCAGAATGACGGTCCACGCACGCCGCCGACTTCTGGAAACCACGGGCATGCTCCAAAACTCCCGACTGCCGGAAAATGACCTCGAAGACATGCCGCGCGAACTTGCCGAACTCGGCGAGAAGATCGCGAAACTGTCCGGTGGTCGCAGCGCTGAACTCGAAGACGCCTATGGGAAAGTGGTGGACGCCATCCGCCGCCGTCGCCGCATTCTTTCGCTGGTGCAGGAAGCGCTGTCGCAATTGCGACTCGACATCAAGTATCTGATGTTCGATCTGGAGGTCACCCGCAAAGAGCGCGATGAACTCCGTCAGCAGATCAGCGATGAATAATGGGCGTGAATTTCCGAGCCGCGACCGTGAGGGAGCGCGTTCTGCGATCAACGTCAAATCAAAACGAACTCGCTCCCTCACGGTCGCGGCTCTGACGG
>JBGSUN010000114.1:0-6325 GCA_041753475.1 Planctomycetaceae bacterium
GACTTGCGCCATGTGCTGCCGCAAATCCCCCGCGGGGGAAATCATACCGGAGGCTCCTTCTCAATCGACACACTCGATCCATCGAAAACTCACCCCCATCCTACCAACCTCGTCAAGTGGGCCTAATGAACGGCCCTGGGATCGAGACCACAAGCTATTGTGGCGCGGGAAGAGAACTCGTATATCTGAAGTCAGCAGAAAACTACCGTCGGAGGATCCCATTGGCCACCGAAAGTTCTGCACACTGCGTGGCATAGTTTGCCATGTCGGCCAGCCACACCCCGGTGACGTTCTGTGCATGATCCAGGCGGCGGCTTTCCCCAATCAGCCTTGTCCCGAGGCCAGCCACGGATTGCAGCCGGGCGGCAGCACGGGCGTCCCCTTTTGCCCGCAGGAGATTCGCGTATTCATGCCGTGCCTGCCAGCCGAGGGGATGGAGCAGCAGCGCTTGTCGGTATGAATCTTCGGCTTGGTCCAAGTCTCCGTTCCGCAGGGCATACCAGCCACGGTAACGCCAATATGCGGGATCGTCGCCAGCACTTTCTGGAACCAATGCCAGCAATCGGCCCGCTTCTTCAACATCGCCCTGATCCATGGCGAGCAGCAACAAGGTTTCTAACACCACGGTGGGAGCTTTGGTTGCATCGTGGGTCGCTACAAAGGCCAGACGGAGGTCTTCGTACCGTTGCGTGAGTTCCGGTGAGGGGGTCTGACGGGCCTGGTTCCGCGCCACACGCAAACGTTGCACTTCCACAATGGTTTGCAGGTATTCGGAGTCGGGTGTAGCTTCCAGCCAGCGTGTGGTCACGTCCTCGGCATCGCGAAACGAGAGGTCCTCCAGTGTCAGCAGATAGACATACTGTTCCGGAATGTCGACCAGATGATCGATGGCCCGATGGATTTCCCGGAGAAGCTGCGGGCGCTGCAGTGTCATCGCATAGAAATAGATGAGATGCCGCCGGGGCGATGCCAGCCGCGCGTCCCGATCAAGCAGTTGCCGGGCGAGTTCCAACGCTTCGAGCGGGTGCTGATCGATATGAAAGGTGATCTCCATGCGTTCAATCGCCGCGTCAATCCCACGGATGCCGTCGAGGGGCACCCTGGCAAACGCCGCCTTGGCTTCGCGGAATTTGGCTTGCCCTTTGAGCGAAGTGCCGAGCCAATACCACGCCACCGGTGCCGACCGGAGCGACAGCCACTCGCGCGCTAGCCCCTCCAGTTTTGGCCAGTGGTTGCGTTTGGATGCCTCGGCACACTGTTTGGCCAAGTGATCCACTCGGTACTGAAGATAGACCGACGCCGCGCTGATGAGTGCCAGCAGCAGAACAACGGAAGTCAGTAGGACTCGCTTCGCGCGGGGCTTCATCAAATCGAGGTTTCGTCTTGCGGAGCCGCAATGTTCGATGGTTTCTTCAATGGCCGTTCGAGGCGATCAAACCGGCCGGCGGTCAGTCATGGCACACCGGGAAACGGGATCGGCAGGGGTTCCAGACGATACTTCAAAGCCTGCGACACCTGCTCGTCGCCACAGGCTTCTGCATAAGCCTGGATTTCGGCGAGTAACTTGGCGGACGCTTCCACGGCGGTGGGCGTTTGCAGCAACGCCGTCCGTAATTCCCGGCCCGTGGCAGCCAGCCGCTGCTCCCGTTCAATCTCGGCTTCTGGCCGCTGCATCTTCCGTAGCAATTTGGCGGACTCATGATGGGCCAACGGGCTGAGGGGGTGCAGCCGCAGAGCTTCACGAAGTGCCTCTTCGGCATCGTCGAGATCACCGGTTTCCAGGTGATACCAGCCGCGGAAGACCCAGACCATGTGATCGTCGATGCTTTGCTCGTCGATCAATTGCAGCAATTCTCCCATGCGGGTGAGATCGCTCTCCCGGTAGGCACGGTGCATGATGTGCGTCAACAGCACCGGATCGTGCGGCAGCTTATCTAGAAACCACTGTAACTGCTGCTTCGCCTCCCGATGGAGTTCGATGACCTCCGGTGATTCGCCCGCTTCCGCACTTTGTGTGAAATTCATCGACATGTGGACGGCCAGCGCGACTTTGAACCGGATTTCATCCGGAGCGGACGCCAACCAGCGGCTGTTCAGTTTTTCCCCGTTGGAAAAAGTGAGAATGTCGGCCATCACCAGGTAGGGATAAGATTCCTTCGGCTCTGAGCCAATCGTCATCGCCGCGCGAATGGCTTTGAGCATTGGTGCCCGTTGCAGGTTCATGGCATAAAACGAGATCACCCGCGACTGAATCTCCGTGATCCGTGGTTCGATCGCTAAGATCTGCTGGCTGGTTTGAATGGCGGACATCGGACGATTCAGCGCCGTCCATTCCAGATTCGCCTTCTCCACGAGCGCAATCAGCGCTTTCGGGTCGGACTTCGGCACTTGACCAAGGCAGTCGGCGAGGTCCTCGTAGTCCTCCAGATTCTGAGCCGCCTCCGCCGCATACCACCAGGCGCGACCGGCATCCGGGTCCCAGGCGGCCCATTGCCCAGCGATTTGCCGTTCAAAACGCCAGTCTTCGGCGATGCGGGCCGCTTCACATTGCTGGCGAAAACTCCGCGACTGGAACCAGTGCCACCCGAGGTAGCCACCCCACCCGAGCGCGGGGATCAAGACCAGGACAAGGCCGGACAACCAGCGGGACGGGAACCAGCGGCGCGGTCGGTTCTCCGGCGGCGACGGAGGGGCGATGGCTTCAGCGACCGTGGCAGACGCAGACATGAAAACGACGTTCCGAAAGGCCCACACGAACCAGTGATCGAGGAAGTAGTGAAAACTCAAGTCTCCCACGAATTCGGACGCTTTGCAACGGGAATGAGGCTGGCGCTTCTATCCGCCATGTGCCACTACTTCGTCTGCGAAGCAGAGTCTCGCGTGCTGAGGAAAGCGTTTGTCACGACTTCGCGGACGAAGCAGTGACACATCTAACTTCGCTGGACGTATCTTTCAAACGGCAGCCGGGATGCGACGGCGATGCCGTTCACCCATAGGAAGATTCTTACTGAAAATTTCGCCGCTGGCACCGGGAATGTTGCTCGTCGTTGATTTGCGTCTTAGCATCAATGCTCGTCCGTGATCCCGTCTTTCCCATTCGTCATCTCCATTCCCGTTTCTCGCTGTGCAGCGTGTGATGACCGTGAACCCGGCCACGACAACGTGCGCCGTTCGCGGTCAAAGCGCGCTACGGCCATTTTGTGTGGTCAACTCCATGTCAGCGACGCTCAACCCAACATTGCCGTCTTCTTTCACCCCACTTCCGAAAGCCGCGAAACTGCTGGTCTACTGTCTCCTCGTCGCCGGTGGATGCAGCTCTCCCGTAGCGAGCCCCACTCTCGATCAGGCGCGCGAACTAGCAGCGAAAGGACAATACGAAGAGGCCGAAACCATCGCCAAAGCCATTCCACGCGAAGATCCACGGTGGATTGAAGCACAGGTGCTGCTCGGGGACATTGCCACCTCGTACCGAGACCACCTCACCGCGATTCCGTACTACGAATCCGTCCCGCATGAAGCCACGGCGCACGGTCTCCGCGCCATGCGTGCCGTCGCCGAACTCCATTACAAAGCAGGGTTGCTGTCCAAAGCTGCTGAAGGTTTCGATGAACTGCTGATGTATTATCCGCGGGATGCCCGCGCTCAAACCAAACTCGCCGCGATATATGACATGAGTGGGATGCGCGCCCGCGCGGAACCATTCCTGTTCGACATCCTCAAGACAGGCCGCATCGAGCTTCAGGACCTGGTGACCTTGTCTGAACCCGACCGCGTTTCCAATCGAGCCAGTGCGATTCGTCAACGGGCAGAACAGCACCCTGAGGACCACTATGCTCATCTTGGACTGGCGCGAATCGAGTTCGCCGGACAGCAGTTCACCGAGGCGCGCCGCCGCGTGCAGACCATCGTCGAGTCCCATCCCGATTTGCCCGAAGCCCAGGCGTTACTCGGCGAACTTCTCCTCGACGGCGAACTGGTGGAGCTGGAATCGTGGTATTCACTGTTGCCTGAATCGGCCCTGAATGACCCCGGCATCTGGTACGTCCGTGGATTGTGGGCGCGACGGCTGAATCAACCCTCGGTCGCCGCACGCTGTTTCTGGGAAACCGTTCGGTTAGCTCCCACGCATCGACGCGCCTGTTACCAATTGGGACTCGTGCTTGGCCCACTCGATTCCAAGGCCAGTGCGGCGTACACCGAACGGGCTGCCAAACTCAAAGAGTACTCGGAGGTGATGGAGCAGA
This sequence comes from Planctomycetaceae bacterium, assembly GCA_041753475.1. GTDB lineage: Bacteria > Planctomycetota > Planctomycetia > Planctomycetales > Planctomycetaceae > DSVQ01. The sequence goes on from JBGSUN010000114.1 coordinate 4,245, forward strand.
TCTTGATTCAGCGTGCCGCCGACGCCGCGCAGTTCGATCGAATGATCGCGATCCTGCGGGAAATCGGCCGTGAGTGGGAAGCCTGGGGTTGGGCCATGTTAGCGCGCGATCTCCATGGACCGACACCGGCATCGGACCGTTTACTGAAATCGTTAGCGCATGTCCCCGCATCGGGACCACCGCGTTTCCTGTCTGATCGCGATCTCTCGGCGCTTCACGACCTTTCCCGTTATCCGGACTTCGACTCACTGTCCGAACATAAAGAAGCCACCGGGTTTGAACTCACCGATGCCGAAACGCACGTGCCGATTCATTTTGATGACGATGCGGAAAGTTCGGGTGTGGATTTTCGTTACTTTCAGAGCCCCGATCCCAAATCGAAAGGAGTCCGGATCTTCGAATCAACCGGTGGCGGAGTGGGCATTCTCGACTTCGATCAGGACGGCTGGATCGACCTCTTCTTTACGCAGGGTGAAGAGTGGCCCCTCGGCCAGAATCACCCCGCACCCACCGCCGAGCATGGCGATCGGCTCTACCGCGGCAACGGAAGCCAATTCGATGACGTCTCCGCTCAGGCCGGACTTGGCGACGACAACGGCTACGGGCAAGGGTGCTCCTGCGGCGACTTCAACAATGACGGCTTCCCCGATCTCTATGTCGCCAACATCGGCCAGAATCAGCTCCTGCAGAACAACGGCGACGGGACCTTCACCGACGTCACCATCCAGGCCGGGTTGCAAGCCGAGGCATGGACGACAAGCTGCCTGATCCTCGATCTGAATCTCGATGGCAACCCGGATTTGTACGATGTTAATTACCTGCAAGGCGAGCAGGTATTCAGCGTAGAATGTCGGGCAAATCGATGCTCCGTCCGCGGGTATCAAGGAGCCCCCGACCAAGTGCTGCTCTCGCGCGGAGACGGCACGTTCAGGGAAGTTCCGGACGCGACTCCACCGTCGCTCGGCAAGGGGTTGGGAATCGTCGCGCTCTATGTCGAAGACGAGCCGCGCCCGAGCCTATTCATTGCGAATGATCAGGTTCCCAACTTCTTTTTGCGACCCACCTCAGTCGAGGGGCGATATGTGGACGACGCTCTGCTGGCAGGTCTGGCAGTCAATCGCGAAGGACTAGCAACGGCCTGCATGGGAGTCGCCGCGGGGGATTTGAACCACGATCGCCGCACGGACTTGTTTGTCACGAATTACCAGGGTGAAGCGAAAGTGCTCTACCTTCAGCGCGACGGAGGTTTCTTCGACGACGCCATCGTCGGGTCGGGATTGATGCTTCCGGGTATTCCGTACGTGGGATGGGGCACCCAGTTTCTCGATGCGGATAACAACGGCGACCTCGACCTGGTTTCGACAAATGGGCACGTTGCCGATTTCGGAGAGCCAGGGATCTCCTACCGCATGCCGACGCAGTTTTTCCGCAACCAAGGGCAAGGGCACATGAACTTGGTGCACCCCACCGAAGCCGGGTCGCTGTTCGACAGACTTGTCTTCGGCCGCTCACTGGCCACATGTGATTGGAACCGTGATGGCCGGATCGACTTCATCCTCTCGAACATCAATTCGCCGGCGATCATCGCCACGAACCATTCAGAGGCCGCCGGCCATTGGTTGACGGTCGTCCTGCACGCCACGAGTACAGCCCGTGATGCCGTCGGGTCGGTCGTCGAAGTTCATCAGCCTGATACGATTCGCTGGCAGCAATTGCTCGCCGGGGATGGATACCAAGCGACCAATGAGCGCCACTTGCATTTCGGTTTAGGACGCAAGGCCGAGATTGATCGCATTGTCGTGCATTGGCCGTCCGGTAGAACAGCCACTCACGAAGGCATTCCAGTCGATCGAAAGATCATCGTGCTGGAGAACCGCGAGAACGTTTTCGTCGATACTCCGGCGCGCTGAACCGTGAACGTGCGGGGATGGTCGTTTTTAAAAACGCCGACAGCCGGTTGATCTTGGGGATCAACCGGCTGTCGGTTTATGCAATTGGTTGGTGGAATTTTGAGGGTCTTTGCAGGCTTATGCGGATTTCTTCGAATCGGTGGGACCGGCTTCTGGTCACTCATTTACCGA
>JBGSUN010000115.1:0-21641 GCA_041753475.1 Planctomycetaceae bacterium
CAAAAACGCACGGCCCACACGGCCGTGGCACACAAAATCGAATCATTCAGCGAACCGAATAGCGAACGTCGCGGTGTTATCAATCCCCGTGATCGCGCGCGAACACCAGCACCGCGTTCGCGGGAATGCGGATCATCGCCGACGCGGGCAGGCCATCGCGCGGGATGGGTTGAGCATCAATCACCCCGCCGTTACCGAACACGTAGGGATTGGGGTGACGTTCGTAGAAGTCGCTGTTGAACACTTCAAACCAGCGGCCCGGTTGCGGGAAGCCGAGTTCATAGCGCTGCCACGGCGATTCATTGAGGCTCGCAACAATCACGACATCGCGGCCGGCACCTTCTAGCCAGCGCTGCACGGCGATCACACGATTGGAATTGTGTGTGTAGTACGGGTTCACCATGTCACTGCGGAGTGCCGGGTGCTTTCGCCGGAGTTGCAGCATTTCCCTCATGAACTGGAGATGGTCACGCATCGCGCGATCCTGTTCAAAACCGTCCCACCAGATCAGATGGCCGGGATGATTGTTTGGATCGTCGGACCAATACTTGTCTTCGAGAAACTCCTGTCCCATGAAGATCATCGGAATGCCGGGGGACGTGAGCAGCAACCCGTTGGCCACCCGCGCACGACTGCGAGCATACCATGATCGGGCATTCGAGGCATCGGCGAGGGCCGCGATGCGGGGTTCCCGATCATTGGTGTTCTGCACCCGCTGGCGGTCGTGATTCTCCAGATGCTGGATCATCTGCCATGGCGCGTCAAACCCTTCAGGCGTCCGTAGTGCTTCCCGCACGGCATCGAGATTCACGTAGGCCTCACGACCTGTTGCGGCTTGTGCGATCGCACCCCTTACGGCGTGCCGCAATCCCGCATGCACCACGGCATCGAAGCCCGCGCCGTTCTCGCCCCTTGGCCGCACCGCCCATGATTGATCGTTCTTCCAGAATTCAGCGATATGCAGGCTGTTCGGCCGATGGTACTTCACCGTCCCGGTGAGATCCTGACAGAACGACCATCCGCCGTGGTCGTCGATCACGCTCACTTCATCGTACCGGAAGCCATCGACGTGGTATTCGTTGAGGAAGAACCGTGCGTTGTCGATGAGGAACTGCCGCACTTCAGGCCGTGCGAAGTCGAAGACCAGTCCGCCGGCCCAGCCTTTCTCATTGAAATACAACCATCCGCCGTGGTCATCCTCGAAAGCAAACAAGTTCTGGTGATCGCGATCAAACCCCCCGGCATGGTTGTAGACCGCATCAAAAAGGACCGCGATGCCATACAGATGGCACAGATCGATGAACGCTTTGAGTTGATTAACCTGTGGCTCGAGATCAGCCTGTGTCAGCGGCGGCTGCCCCTTGTCCGCCAGCATGCTATTGACGATCGTCAGATACCGCGGCAAGTCCTGCGGCTCAACACCGTAGTCCATCTCCGGCGAAAACAAGTCCGTGCCGTTGTAACCCAGACTGCGCGGAATGGGATACTGCGGATCCGGGACGGAGTTGTACTCGGTTACCGGCAACGGCTGAACGACGTTGACGCCGAGTGCCGCCAGATACGGAATCTTCTCGACTGCATCGAGAAACTTGGCCACGCGTTGGCCGCGCTCATCATGCCCAAGGGCATCGGTGGCGAACCAGGTGCCGAAGTGGAACTGATAGATCACCGCATCACGAAATTCCGGCGTGCGAAAGTGACGATCGTGCCACGGATAGTTCGCGGCGCTCCGGACGATCCCGTCGACATCGGGCCAATGGTGGAACTCTAACTCACGGGCATACGGATCGCGCACAAACGGCTGTGATCGTCCGACGAGATAGAAGCGGTAGTGGTCGCCGTCGTGGACACCGGGAACAAATCCGGCCCAATGGCCGTTGAGGATCGGAAACAACCGGGACTCAACGGTGGGTTGAAAGACGTGTTGTTTTTCGTGCAACGAATGATCGCTGCGGGCCAGCAGAAGGTGCACTTCGATCGCCTGCGGAGCCCAGACGCGGAACGTCGCTCCGCCTGGGGCGAGATTCGCTCCCATGGGCGTCTGTGTGCCAATCCCCTGTGCGGAGACCGGGGCAAATCCGTTCGAGACGGCAACACCGTTGGCAGCCGCGGCGACGGGTTCAGCCTTCCGCACGGCGGATTTCGCCTGCTTGCGTGCCATACGCTTCTCCCTCATCGTCGGGACCGGGCTGGTTCACTCGCCACAGTGTACCACGAGCCACACTCGTCCGAAGCGCCAACGAAGGGCGAGTCGAGAAGACATCGGAGCCGCCGCTTCGATGCCGTTGAGTTTGAGGCGTGTGGAAACGTGCCGCTCATCACGCGGAGCGTGATGGCTACTATGGTGGCCATCACGCTCCGCGTGATGAGCGGATGAACCATCAGCGCGGCGCACATTCCACGCTTGAATTAGCGCCGTCGTGAGGACGTTTCTTTCGGACGGGCCGCATTGGCTGAAGACGCCGCCAAAGGGCGACGGGTGATTTCCTGCCAGTGGCGAATGTCGATCTCATACGGCCCGCTGGGGCGATCGAAGCTGCCAAACTCGGCGAGGTACTTGTTCAACCGACCGAGCTTTTGAGTGGGTGTGAGTTCGCCCGGATGCTGCGTTCCCGGTGCGCGGCCCCACAGGATGCGGGAGCCGGTCTTCGTTTCAAGATCAAATTGCAACGCATCTCCATCATTGGAAGCCGGAACGTTCCGCGGGGCGACAATGGTCGCGACTTGCAGTTGCTTCCACTTCGGCGCCAGCAAGTCCGCCAACTTCGCCGCCGCGGTGACGGCGGGGTCATCCCACCGTTGACCGGCTCCGTTCTGCGGCGTGGACGTGATTCCCTTCACCGCGATGTAGTGTTCTGCGTCCGCTTTCGAGAAATCCTGGGGCGGCAGCAGAATGCCATCTTTATCAACGGCGTAGTAACCGTTGGGCACGTGGACCAGGGCAACCGGTTTGCGGTACTCGACGGTCACTTTCACCGCGGCCGGAAACTCATTGCGCACTTCCACCACACGCGCCACCCAGGGGTGGAGTGCGAACGCCTCGGCGAGTTGTTGCGGTAACTTGCTGTCGAGGACCGACAACTCATCCGGCAGTTCGGCCCGCTTCTGCACCTGCTCGAAGAGGTCCGCAGGAATGGGAGCTACGGGAGCGGGCTCGATCACCACTTTATCAAGCGCGAGGCGGTATTCCTCGCGCGATTCCAGCTTCGGTAACTGCCGATAAAACCACGGTGCGAGAACTGGGATCGCCGCCAGCAACGCGAACCGCAGCAATCGCGATGGTTGAAACAACCATTCACGAAAGCCGAGTGCGGGTTCATCCGGTTTTTTCGCGGCGCGCGTCATGTTTCATGCCAGATGCAGGAAGGACGCTGGTGGTTCATCCGCTCATCACGCGGAGCGTGATGGCTACTATGGAGGCCATCACGCTCCGCGTGATGAGCGGAACGCTTCACCAGCGCGAATCATTAAGAGACCCAGCCATGGCAATGGCTGGGCTTCTGCAAGTTGCATCGACGCAGCGCGGAGGTGGAATCGACTCGGAGAGCCGACGACTCACCGCGGATCGGGCATCCGGCGGGCAACTGCCGGATTCTGCAAGAGATGCGGGCGCGGCGGCCGGCCGGAAAAGGCGGCCGCGATTGCCCGTTCGCAAAACTCGGCAAAGTCGATACCCAGCCGAGCGGCGGCCTTGGGAACCAGGCTGTGGTCCGTCAGGCCAGGAATTGTGTTGACTTCCAGGACCCACGGTTGATGTTGTTCATCGAGTCGTAGATCAACACGGGCTAACCCGCGCGTCTGCAAGGCCCGGCAGGCATCTTTCGCCAAGTCTTCCATCTGCGACAGAATTGCCCGCGGTGTGTCGGTTTCAAACCGGTATTCCGTCGCATCGTCATCGTACTTAGCGTGGTAGTCGAAGAACTCGCGGGTCGTGGTAATCTGAATCGGTGGCAGGACGAGGTCGTCCAGCAAGCCCACGGTCCATTCGGTTCCGGCGATAAATTGTTCCACAACGCCGAAGCTGTCGAACTGGAAGCAATGCGTCAGCGCGGCGGCCAACTCTGCTTCACGCTTCACAATGGTGATGCCGAGGCTCGACCCCTGGGAATCGGGCTTCACCACCAGCGGGTAACCGATCTGCGACACCATCCGGCGGATGCGGTCGGCATCGTCGGCGTAGTGAATCAACACATACGGTGCGGTGGCGACGCCGAACTGCGCGAGCCGTTCCTTCGCCGCCGATTTGCTGAAGGCGAGGCGCGATGAAGTGGCATCGCTGCCCGTGTAGGGAACGCCGGCTTGGTCGAGAATCTGCTGAACCTGGCCGTCTTCACCAAAGCGGCCATGCAGCGCGAGAAAGGCGATGTCGAACTGCCGCCAATCGATGCTCTCGAGATCGATCTCCGCGGGATCGAGTGGAACGACCACATGCCCGCGGGAACCGAGCGCGGCTTGCACCGACGCCCCACTTTTCAGGCTGATGGCACGTTCTTCTGAATCTCCCCCCGCGAGGAGTGCGATCCGCCAGGGTGTGTTGGGAAGCGAGTTCGTCATGGCACATCCTTGTGCGGCGAGTTTTTTCGTAGCCGTCCGTTGAAGTCTTCGATGCTGTGTGCCACGGCCATGGCACACCATGAATCGACAGGGCTACTTCTCGGGTGTCGCCGTTTTGGCACGCAAATCGGCAAGGTGTTTTGTGACCGCATCATGACCGGCAGGCGTTTGCCGGACGACTAACGAGACCGTGGAATCAAACCCGCGGATCGTGGCCATCCCGCCTTGGTTGTCCCAGGCTTCACCACCGACCGTCTTCTGCAATTGTTCGATGAGGGACTTGAACACCGGGCGTTGGGTCTCCGAGTCGACATGCACCAAATCCTGGACCGCATAAACCCGGACACTCAAGGCACCGGCATTCACCGAGGATTGCATGGGCTTCGCACTGACTATTCCGGGGAGCGTCGAGGGGGGAACCAGAATCGGCCCGGCGTTCGCGGCGGGTTTCAGCGGGCTCGCACCGATCAGGACCAAATCCTGTCGCATCGAAAAATTGAGCTTCGCCGGTTCGGTGATTTGCCGGATCGCATCTTCCACGGGCGTGTTTTGCAGTTCGAGCGAAATCGGCGTCAGTAACGAACCCGCAGTTGCCGCAACGGTGTCGGCATCAAGGACCAAGTGCATCCCGGCCTGCTCAGCGATCGCCTTCAGAATCTCCTGTCGCGATTGCTGTACCGCTTTGACGGAGACCCGTTGAGTTGTCATCTTCTCCGGCTTCAGTGCATCGGCGGTGATCACGGGTTTCGGACCGGTGGAATCATCGCTGACCGTTCTGGGTTGTGTCGCCGGTGCGTTCGGGTCAATCGCACTAAAATGAAACTCGAACTTTCGTCCGCGCTTCGGATCAACCGTAACGCCGGTGGCATCGCCGGTGGTTTGCAGCGACGGAGTGGCGACCACGATCTGCTTACCCTGTTCGTCCACTTCGATGATGCGGACCTGAATCAGGTAATACTTTGGCTCGGGGGTTGACGCTGGAGTAGGAGCGGACTGCCCCCAGGCTACGAAAAACGCCAACGCGATCCCGGCACCATTCATCATCTCGACTCCTCCCTGAGCGGAGATCGTCCTCACTGAGGCAAAATCCCCAGCAACGACGCTGGCAAACCCGTGCATCGGACTCCGAACGCGGAGTACCGTCGCATCACTATCCACCAACTCCAAAACGAGTTAGGCAGTTTTTCGGGCGGCTTCTACCAGATTTTGACTTCTGGCTCCAGAGGAACTCCGAACTGTCCGGAGACCTTGGTCTGGATCAGATCCATCAGTCGGAGAATGTCCGCCGAGGTGCAGCCCGGGTGGGTCACAATGAAGTTCGCGTGGCGATCACTCACCTCGGCTCCCCCCATGCGTGTCCCCTTCAGACCGGCCTGCTCAATCAACTCGCCGGCCGATAACCCTCTGGGATTCTTGAAGATACAGCCAGCGGACTGCGAACTGAGCGGCTGCGAGGCCTTCTTCGTGATCCACAGCTTCCGTAGGCGGTCGGCGATCTGATCCGGGTCGTCTTTGTGAAGTTGGAAGGTCACGTCGAGCACCAGCAGGTCATCGATTCCCGATTGCCGGTAGGAAAACGCCAGTTCTTCTCTGGTACGGGTAACCGTCTGCCCCTGGCTGTCGATCAGTGTGGCTGAGATCACCAGCGGACCGATTTCTCCGTGACGCCCCCCGGCATTGCCGTGGATGGCACCGCCGATGGTGCCGGGAATCCCCGCGAGATTCTCGAATCCCGCCAGTCCCGCGCGAACCGCTTCGGCGATCACATGCGACAACAGCGCCCCGGCCCCTGCGCGAACGGTCGTGCCGTCAACGGTCACCTGCGCAAACGCCGGATCGCTGAGCCGAATCACGGCCCCGCTGACACCTTCATCGCGCACCAGCAAATTGGAACCACTGCCCAGCAGATGGACAGCGATTCCCTGTTCGTGGCAGGCTTGCAGAATTTGCTTCAGTTCTTCGACACTACGCGGAGTGAGGAAGTACTGCGCGGGACCGCCCACCTTGAGCCAGGTGTACGGAGCCAAGCTCTCGTTGCGGAGCAGAATCTCGGGGAAATCGTCGAGTGAATGCATGATGAACCTGGTCGATGTCGCCGGCACCCATTGTCAGGAAGACGTCGCCGGGGCGTAAGCTATCCTCCAAAACCATCACAAGCTGGTCAAGAGAGGGGGAAAATTCCGCAGCGATATCCCGTTGACGAAGACGCTGCACCAATTCCTCGGCGACCTCCTGCGGTTCGTGAGTCACCTGCTCACGGGCAGCAAATACGGGAGTGATCCACACGCGATCCGCCGCTGTAAAGGACTGCGCGAAGTCATCCATCAACGCTGACGTGCGCGATACCTGGTGCGGTTGGAAGGCGACACAGAGCCGACGGCGGCCGAATTTTTCGCGTGCGGCTTCTAACGTGGCGGCGACCGCGGTGGGGTGATGGGCGTAGTCGTCCATCAGTGTGACGCCGCTCCACGAGCCGAGTTCTTCGAAACGCCGCCGAATACCGGGGAATTCCGCGAGACTCTGCCGAATGAGCGCCGGGGAAACGCCGATCTCAAAAGAGAGCGCCGCCGCCACCAACGCATTGAGGACATTATGCTTGCCATTCAGCGGCAGCAGGATTTCCATCACGAATTGCCCGCGCCGAAACGCCCGGAAGCGTGTCCCGCCGCCGGTCCGACGGACATCGCCCGCCCACCAGTCGGCCTCCATCGTCCAACCGAACGTGATCACCGGAGCCGGACACTGCAGCGCCGCTTCCCGTGCGGATGCATCTTCCGCCCGCGTCAGCAGCAATCCGTCAGGTCGCACTTGAGACGCAAACTCACCGAACGCGGCGATCAGGTCGGCCTGATTGTGAAAGTAATCAAAGTGATCGGGTTCCACGCTGAGTATGGCGGCGTACTGTGGGGCGAATTCCAGAAAACTCCGCTGAAATTCGCAGCTTTCCACGACGAATAGATCCCCACGTCCACCCCAGGCGCTGCGGCCGTTGTCACACCGTTCGGCACCGAAAATCGCGGAGGCGGACAACCCCGCGTCGGTCAAAATCGTGGCGGTCATCGCCGTGGTGGTACTCTTGCCGTGCGTTCCGGCAATGCAGACACCCCGGCGGCCCTGCATCAACGCCCCGAGCATCTGTGTGTAAGACAGTTCCGAAATCCCGCGTTCGGCGGCAATCAACCGTTCGGGATTGTTCTCCGGAATCGCTGGGCTGAAGACGAGGACATCGGCACCCGATGGCACATGGTCCGCCGCGTGGCCCTGATGGAAGCGGAAGCCGCGGCGCATCAGGGATTGAATCGAATCCGGGGCTGCGTTGAGATCGGACCCACTGAGTTTCCACCCGAGGCCGAGCAGCAAGTCCGCCAGTCCGCGCATGCCGGCTCCGCAAACCCCCACCAGATGGGCGGAGAGGGGCGTCGATTCCGCGGAGGTCGCCCCCGGCAGAGGAATCACGTCACACGCATCCAACTCGAGGGGCCATGCAGCCATGCGGGGGAGCCATCCTTGGCAAAACGTGGGGAAATCACGGCAGGAATCGGTCAGGCAGACTCGGAGCGTCAATTCCTCCGCGACGAGTGGTATCGAGCGATTTCCGGACGCAACACTAGCCCGCAACGGAATTTGGAGCGACTTGCCCCTTCGACAGCGCACGGCGAAACAGCTAGTCAAACTGGGCGAACTCTGCCGGTGCACCCGCGCGGGATTATGGAAAGAGTCCGAAAGATCACCAACCCCAGTTTCGATGCCCTGACTTCGCTGGCGGTTTCGCGTCCCGCGGTGATCCCAACTCGGAATGCAACACCATCGATCGGCTCGTCACGCATTCATCATCACGGTGACACATTATGGCTTGCGGGTGAGGCCATAAACACTTCGCGCAAGCGGAGGACACGTGCACGATTCGCTCCCAGATCGGAATAGCCGACTCGTGAAGCCGACCGGACATGAATGACCTTCTCGTCTGAGTCCACCAGGAATTCAACGTCATCAACAAAGCGAAACATCCGGCTGGTGGCTTCGGCATGCACGTACGCCTCATCCACCTTAATGATCTTGAAACGCGGAAGTTTTTCGATCACGGCGATGAGCTGTGCAAGCGCTTGATCGGGCGTTTCGGTGAACGGAATCGCGGCGATCGAATGTTCGGCTTCTTCGGCTTGGGAAGAAACACAGTTTGGCGAATCGGGGCAAGGTGCCAGACGGCCGTTGATGGTGCCCAGATTCTTCGGTTGGCCCGCTAGCCCACTGCGAATTGCCAGAACGACCACGGGCAGGATGACCAAACTCGCGACCGTCAGAAAGATCATCAGTCTGCGGCGACGAAGCATTTCTGCACCAGTACAGATGGAAGGAACGGTCAACGGATTGCTGATGCTGCCGGACCGGCAGTGTCTCAGCGAAGGACGGTTCTGCGGCGAGGCGGCCTCGCGGGCCTTGTCCGCTTCGGCGCGGTCTTGAACTACAGCGACCGCAGGAACTCCAATAACGCCCGCAGATCGGCCGCCTCCAGCGGCGCGGGAAGTTGATGCTGCTGGATGCGGAAGACGTCTTCCAATTGCTGTGCGCGAACGTCATGGAAGAAGCTGTCGGCGGAGTGCAGTCCACGCAGTGACGGTGGGTTGAACCGCCGCAGTCCTTGTTCATCGACGAGTCCGACATCGTATGTCGCCGGGGATGTGTAGGTCGGACTGGTGTGACATTGTCCGCAGTCTTGACGCTCGAACACCTTCTTTCCGGCGGCAATCAGCGACTGATCGGAGCGATCGCGGCTGTGTTCCGACACGGACAAGGTCTTGAGGAAGGCCACCAGATCCTGAACCTGATCTTCCGAAATCGGTTCCCCCTGCATCGTGCTGGTGACAGAGTGTCGGACCTGGTCGGCTAACGTCGCGAACCGACCGTCCCACCCATAAGGAGCCGTCTCACGAACGCCTCGGAGTGAAAGTACACGCTTGGCAGTGTTTTCGGTTCCGTCCGAGAAATTGTCGACGAGCTGCCCATTCGTGTGCCCGCTGGGATGGCAACTGTGGCAGCTCATCCACCCGTCGTGCGAAAGACGGGCATCGAAGAACAACCGTTCGCCTCGGTCTACAGCCGTGAGTGCGAGGGCTGGTCCCAGCGAGATGGTTCGCCCGACGACTCCCACATCGTCTAGCCGCACCACGGAGAGTGTGTTGTCGAGAGTGTTGGCGACCACGGCCCGCTGCCCATCGTGCGAGAGTGTGGCCGCGGTCGGCCGGGCACCGACAGCGACGCGCTTCCACTCCAGCCCATTGCCGCGGTCCAGTGCCAGTTCGTTCACACCCGCCAGAGTCACAATTCGCATTCCATCCTTTCGCACGACAACCGCTGCAGGATCGCCTGTCGCTCGGCCCGTCTGCCCCAGAGGCAAGATGAAGTTGTGAGCCAGGTAGTCAGCAGTCGGATCAACGAGATCGGAAACGAGCAGGCTCCGCAGAACGTTCGTGAGCGCGTCACCCCAATGGATGTCGTCGTACGTGGTGGACGCGCCACTGTGCAGGATCTGCTGCGTGAGATAGAGACGGTCCCCTTCGGGAGAGAGCGCCAGACCGGCAATGTTATGGCCGGGAATCGTCCGCAGACTCGCCACGTGTCCGGCGAGCGCTTCGATCACCGCCAGCCGACCGCCATACGCATCGGCAACGATCAGATGCCGTTCATCCGGTAACCACAAACACCGGCCGGGCTGAAAGGGGAGTGTAACCGTCTTGATCCGGCTTTTGTCGAACGGATGCGACTGGAGAGTGTTCGTGGGCAGGCAATCAACACTTCGGTTTTCTCGATGGAGAATCGCCACGTGATTCCCACCAACCGATACGCGGACAGCCGTCGGCCGAGTCGGCCAGGTCATTTCGCGCGCCGTCATGCCCTTCGGCGAAGTGGGCACGATCACCAGCCGCGGCGGCTGTTCTGCGGAGACAACGAGGTTATCGGGCGACAGCTCATCAAAATCCGTCAGCGTGCCAAAGCGTCCCAAGGTCCGCAGAACAGTCCCGCGCTCGTAGTCGACCAGAACCAGCGCGCCACCGCGCTGCTGGGCGACCCATGCGGTGTTCGATTCGCGTCCCAGACGAATCGCGATGGGATGATCCGCTCGGGAGTCGTTCGCCGAGGGAGCGGGAGCATTCCCACAGAGAAAAGTGAAAAGGCAGGCGATCTCGGAGACAAGCGTGAGTTTCATGATTTGTTCCTCGAAGCCAAGATCGCACGCGATTGGCAACCAAGTGTCCAGCCAGCAGCAACTCTACCAACGCACGCGACTTCCGCAAATCGTCCGCCGTCTGCTGAAAGCACCAGCGAGGTCTGAGTCGATGACTCGCGAGCTTTTTCCATCACCGACGCGGTTGAGATTTTCTCCCATTCTCCTCAGACAGAAAATCGCACGGAATCACTCTTGCAATCGTTGTGCATAAACGCCAATAATGCACATTAATTGCAATTGCATGTTGTGGCGATATCCAGTTGGACTTGCCACAGACTTGGGTGCTTCTTGAGGGGAATTGCCATGCGAAATCGACGAGGCTTCACATTGATCGAACTGCTGGTGGTGATCGCGATCATCGCGATCTTGATCGCCCTGTTGTTACCAGCCGTGCAGCAGGCGCGGGAGGCGGCGCGGCGGACGCAGTGCCGGAACAACCTCAAACAGTTGGGGCTCGCGCTGCACAATTATGAAAGCACGTTTACCGTGTTGCCGATGACGTCGGGTTCGACGAGCTATTCGCCGCAGGCTCGGTTGCTGCCGTACATGGAGCAGGCGAATCTTTACAACGCCATCGACTACACGCAGCCGATGCTGACGGGGCCGGTTACGAATCGCGTGCTGAATCCAATTTACGCAAACATCGCCAATCAGGTGGTCGCCAGCTTTCTCTGTCCGAGCGATCCGGGGCCAACGGTGTATCAGGTGCCGATGGGGAATCCCGTCGCGACGTATGGCTTCGGCGCGAACAATTACATGGTCAGCCTGGGCAGCGGCGTGGGGACGTTCTATGACAGTCGGCATCCGACGGATGGTGTGGTCTTTGTGAACTCCAGTGTGCGCTTCCGGGATGTCACCGACGGCACCTCCAACACGGTCTTCATGAGCGAAGCCATCCGCGGCGATGGCATCGACATCACCCTGCCTGCGGGGACGTTCGATCAATTTCCGTATCGCAAAGTCCTCAATATGTCGAGTGGCGCGAGTGGCAGCGGCCCCGGTTACAACGGCACGGCCGGCGGTTGGAGCGGGACACCGATTGCCAATCCGAACCTCGCCACGGTGGCTTTGTCGGGTACGAATTGGCGCGGCGGTGCGGCGGGGACCGGTCGTGGTGTCGGCTGGATGCGCGGACTCAATCACGCCGTGACCACCAACGGCTACAACACACCGAACAGCCGCATCCCCGACATCTATATGCACGGCGACGGCTATGCCGGACCGCGGAGCTTTCACACCGGCGGTGCCCACGCGCTGTTCGGCGACGGCACTGTCCGCTTCCTCAGCGACAACATCGACCTGACGGTGCACCGCCATTTGCACAGCCGCAACGGCGGCGAAACCGTCGGTGAAATCTAACGTCCGCGTGTCTTGCTGAATCGGTGTCTTCACACGGGAGGGCGAGGCTCCCGCCGAGCCGCGAACGCATCAACACGCTGGGACAAACAGCGGCTCAGCGGGAGCTTCGCCCTCCCTAACAGCATGTGGATTTATTGTGTGCCACGGCCGTGTCGGCCGTGCAAAGTGGCAAAACGCCCTGCATATTCTCACGGCCGAGACGGCCGTGGCACACGAGTCGAATACGCCGTCACATCCGAAAACTGAGCACACATTCAGAGTCTCCCCGACCCTCTCACGGAATGAATTCCATCATGAAAGCCACACGCCTCTACCTCAGCCTCTGCTGCGTCGGCAGCATCGCCGTAGTGATGACCAACGAACTGCCCGCGGCGGACCCACCGCCGCGTGTTCTGACGCGGCTGATCTTTCAGGATGACGATGCCAAGACGTTGAAGTGGGCCGACTTACTGGCGGGCGATCCGCCGCAGTTGGGACCGATCGGAACCGTGTCCGGGTTTCCGAAACTCGACACGGAACATCAAAGCCTGGTCCAAATGGAAGCCGCAGCCGGGATGATTCTCGTCGGTGTGCGGGATGATGACGACGGCCAATTTCAAAGCGGCTGGGTTCTCATCGACACCGGTGTGGACGCTGAGGAACATGGCGACCATTCGCATTGGAGCTATCCACGCTCACCGATGGTGCGTGCCCAGGTGCTCGACAAGCAACAGGGCAACCCTGCGCACCTGTATGTCTATGACAGCGTGTTCTATCTGGCGAATGACCAGAAGAATGGTTTCACACGCCTTGATCCCAATGGCATCAGCCCCAAGGATGATTCCGCAACCATCCGCCAGCGGGCCGCGTTCCATGCCGGTGGGGGTGGACACATCACGCTGGCGGCTGTCGGAAACAGAGTCGCCTACAGTTCATGGATTGATCGCGAAGGAACAAACAAGGGGCGCGTGGATGTCACTCCGCTTAGCCCCACGGGAACGACCAAGCCGCGCTATTCCTTCCAACTGCCGCACGGCGGGATTCATGGCGCGATTGCCAACCAGGGGAAAGTCTTCTTCGCCCCCAGTGACGGCCTCTGCTGGGTGAATGCCGATGTGTCCTTGCAGGCCGATCCCAAGACCATCGCGATTCAGCATCTGTCGCTCGGCAAGGATGGCGAACGTCCCCGCCGTACTGGAGCCTTTACGACCTACGGCAAACATGTCGCATTTGTCGCCGGTGCCGGGCCGAAGGCTGAAGTCGGTTTCATCGATGCCAGCGCGAAAGACATCAAGCTGGATCGTTTGACCGTCCCGTTGGCCGAAGGGAATCGCCCAGCGGGATTGGAGTTCGTCCAACCGCGCAAGGGATCACCGCTGGCGTTTGTGTTTCACGATCACCCCGCAGATGTGGAAGCCCCGTACCGGTTGTCGGTACTGGAAGTTGACCCGAATCGCGATGGAAACTGGGCCGATGCGAAGATCGGCACCGAACTCGATGTTGGCAAGGCCCGCGTCGACGGTCACGCCGGGCATCACAGCGTGGCGTTCGATGCCGATCGTCGCCGGGCGATCTTCAGCAATCCCGGCGATGGCACGCTGACCGTGCTGGATCTCGAATCCCGCAAGGTCGTTGCCGACTTCCGGGTGAGTGGCGTGCCTTCCAAGCTGATCGCCCACGGTGGCCGTGCGAGTGGCCATTGATCACCGACAGCGTGGTTCTCTCTTCCTGCCCGAATGAGGTGCGATCATGCAGTCTCGTTGGATTCCCTGCGGCGTTTTGGCCGTTTTGCCCACCCTGCTGATCGGCTGCGGTGGAGCGCGGCACGTCTCCGGGGGAACAACAGGGACGCTGCATACCGGGAGCGTGCTGCTGGGGGACATCCAGGTCACCGTGTATCGCGTTACCGGTACGACAGCGGAAGTCGTCGGGATGGGAATCACGCAGGCCAGCGGCCACTTCGAACTCGTCTTACCGGGAGCGAAGGGACCGTTGCATCTCACTCCTGGCGAGTACCGCATCACCGTCGAATCCGTGGGCCCCGTGCCGCTGCGGTTCCCGAAGGAATATGCGTCCGCCGAGAAAACGCCACTCCTTGTGAAGTGGACCTCCGAAAACTCTCAACTCGATCTGGAAATCCCGCTCCCCATCGCGGGTCGTTGAACCGCAATCGGCGGCGCAGTCGGTGCCGCGTTGTGCACCGGGGATTGTTGGCGACCAGAACACCGCGTCGTCACCCGCCCCCAGCGCGATCGATCACAACGAAAAAGAGAAACGGTTCAAGAATTCCAGCGTGATGTTCTGTCCGTCGTGACCCGTCGGTGACTCGCTCATTACGGACAGATCCGTCGGAATTCGCTTGACATCCAAGTCGCAACTCGGCACATTGCGACTAAACTATTAGTTTAGTCGTCCCCTCGTGTTACCACAGGAAGGTTTTATGTCGGCCGGAATTCCGAGTGAACGTGAACTCGATCTGCTCAAGGTTCTCTGGGAGTTGGGCGAAGCGAAAGTCCGCGATGTCCATGCGGTCTTGTGCCGGCAGGAGCAGACGGCGTTTACCACCGTGCAGACGTTGCTGCGGATCATGGCCGACAAAGGGTTCGTCACGCAGCGAACTGAAGGACGCGCGCTGTATTACTCCCCGGTCTACACCCGCGAAGACGCGAGTTCGCGGTTTTTGCAGCGTGTGTTTGACGGTGCCCTCGACAAACTGGTGCTCAACATGCTGCAGGCCGAAGACGTTCCCGCCGAGGAAATGCGGTCGCTGGAACGCCTCATTGCCAAGGCCCGCAAGAGCAAACAAACCCCGGAGGAATAGCCGATGTCAGCAACGCAATGGCTGGTCGTGACGTGGCTGGAAAGTACCATTCTCGCGGCAGGGTTGCTGGTGGTCACGTGGTGGGCCGTGCGGCGACTGTCGCAACCCGCGGATCGCCTTCATGTGATTCACTGGGCCTGCGTGATGGCTTTGTCTGCTCCCGTGTTGATCGGGCTCTCACCCGTGGTTCTCTGGCGATTGGATTGGATCAGACCGGCGAACAGCATTGCAACGGTTTCCGCGGCGCAAGGTCCGCTGGTTGGCAACTCAACAACGTTTCCAACGGATGCGCAACCAATTTCGAATGATGGATCATTGGATTCTTCATCGGGAGGCTCGGATCCTGCTGCCGACCAGGAGTCGGCTCATGGGGCCACCGTGTTGATCGATGCAACGGCTACGAAACCCATCAAACGGTCTTTGGACTCCTGGACGATTGCCGCCAGCGCGATCTTGGGAATGCAAATACTGATCGCCGCGTTTTTTGCGGTGGAAGGCATCCTTGCCGCGATGCGTCTTCGTCGATTATGCCGATCCGGATTGCCCGGCGGGAGTCATCTCCAGCAGGTGTGGGATGACATCTCACAGGGAAGGGGGAAGCGGGTGCGGTTACTGGTGTCGACAAAGCTCGACACGCCCCTCGTCTTCAATTGGTGGCGGCCGACGATCTTGATCCCACAGAGCGTCGCGGATGGCCCATTGCCCTCGCTGCGGTTCTGCCTGGCGCATGAGTGGTCGCACATCGAACGTGGCGATTTGGGTTGGTGGCACGTCATCTGGTTCTGCCAGTTTGGATTGTGGTGCCAACCTGCGTATTGGTGGTTGCGCGGAGAGTTGCGACTTTGCCAGGACATGCTGGCGGACGATCGTGCCACGGAAGCCGGCCGATTTGCCATCGAGTATTCGGAGCTGCTCGTGGATTTTGCCCGTCGCCGTCTGACTCCCCCCATTGCGGGAGCCATGGGTCTCCTGAATCAATCCAGCCAACTTACCCGGAGAGTGACCATGCTGCTCGAAACGCGCCACCCCATTCGTTCACGCTGTTCGCGCCAGTGTTTCTATACCACTGCGGCAGTGGCCCTGTTCGCCACCACGCTCATTGGTGGAGTGCGGTTGGAAGCGATTGAAGCCCCTGCGGCCGACAATCCAACCGCGACAGTAACGAAATCCGAGAAACCTCCCGAGTCGAAACCCGCCGTGGTGGCCTCCCCCGAGAAAGCTGAAACGCTCCATTACACCGGCGTGATCCTCGACAAGGAGACTGGCAAGGGAATCGAAGGGGCCACCGTCGTCGTCCGTCGATCCACGTTGACGTCTCAAGTGAATACGCTGATCGAAGAATCTCGACACACGACGAATGCCGAGGGGAAATACAGCTTTGCCATCCCGCCGGAACAAGTTGCCGAGCGCTTTCTTTACATCGAACTGGATGTTGAACATCCAGATTACTCGGCAAAAAAGGGCTTTGGTTACGCGCTGTCGATGATTCGCAAGAACGAGACACTGGGTGAGCGGCCCTTCTTTGAAAAAGTCGAACTCAACCCATCCGATCCAGTAACGGGGACGGTTCTTTCACCGGATGGTCGCCCGTTGGCAGGCGTCAAGGTGCAGGGCTATTCCAAAGCCAGTGCGACCGACTTTCGTGACTACGGTTCCTTCACCGACACGGTCACCGACGCCGCCGGGAAGTTCCGATTGAGTTTGGTGAAAGGTGGTCTCGGGGTCTTCTGGGTTTTGCCGAAGGAATTCGCCAGCACTTCACGGGCGGTGAACAAGGAACGGGGCGATGTCGGCGAGATTCGCTTGCGCGACGGAGTGCGCGTCAGCGGCCGAGTGATCAGTGCCGAGGGCCATCCCGTTGCCGGCGTCCCTGTGAATATCGACTATTCCGACGGTGGCAGTGAAACGGTCAACAATCTTCCCGTCGCTTCGTCAATTCGGCGTTCTGCCATCACCGATGTGGACGGCAAGTTTGCGTTCGACCCGTTACCCACGGGAGAGTATCGTGTCATTCCCAGCGACCACCGCAGCGATCCTCTCGTCCGCGATCGAACGCGGTACACCGTCCCAGGCGTGTTTCTCCCGATGAAAGTGAGCCTGAAAGAAGGGGTCGCGGCCGCACCCATCGAAATCCAGGCTGCGCCACACATCGTGTTTCATGCGCAGATCTTCGACAGTGAAGGCAAGAGGACCCGCGGCCATGAGATGTTCCTGTTCGGGGAAATGGACGGCCAGTACTGGTTTGGACAAGGGCGTCCCGATACCGAGGGAACCATTGCACTGGCAGTTCCGCATGGCTTGCAGAAATGCCGCGTCCAACTCATGACCAACGAGCATGGTGCCTTGCGGTTCCGTCGCGGTCCGGGCAAGGAACTGGAGAATCGCCAGGACGATATCGACTTTGGCACGTTGAACGACGACGTGAATGGCTTCGAGATCATCCGTTACAAAGCGCCGTTGGTGTTGGTCTCGGCGGTCGACGAAACGCAGCAGCCGATCAAAGGCTTTCGGGTCGCCGCAGCCTATCCGTGGGGCAAGCAGCGCTACGTACTCGAAGGGGAACTCAGCTCTGATCTTTCATTCGAGAAGCAGGACGATGGCCGGTACCGCACTTCACAAATGCTGCCCGACGAAGACGTGACCTTTACCGTCATGGCGAAGGGCTACGAGACCGTGAAGGAAGTGGTCAAGCTCGCTGAAGGAAAACAAAAGGAACTGGTGGTGACACTGAAGAAGGCCGCCGAACCCAACCCGGAGTGACCCCATGCGCCAACAAACTTGGGTTGTGATGTTCATGGCCTTGTTGGGCATGAACTCCTTCGCGCTGGTTGACAAAGCGGGTCAGGCTGAGCCACCGGCACGTCCCGATGAGCCTGAGGTGGAACACGTCGACTTTGAACGGCACATCGCCACGCTGTTCAGCCGGTTCGGTTGCAATTCGGGCATGTGTCACGGTTCGTTTCAGGGTCAAGGCGGGTTCCGCTTGAGCCTCTTTGGACAGTCGCCACAACAAGATTATGAAGCCCTGATGGCGCGTACGGAGGTTCCCCGCGTGGATCGGACTGCGCTGGAGACCAGCCTGTTGCTGACGAAACCATCGGGCCGGGAAGAACACGGTGGTGGAATCCTATTTCACTCAAAATCGTGGGAATATGGCCTGATTCGTCGGTGGATTGAAGACGGCGCTAGACACGTTCCGGGCAGTGGAGCGGTAGGAAAACTCGTGTTGCAGCCGGATTCGCTGTCGCCGTTGACGATTGGACAAATCGTCCCGCTGAAAGCCGTTGCTCATTTTCACGATGGACACCAGGAAGAGGTCACACTGTTCAGCGAATTCCGCTGTCGTGATGAATCCATTGCCGAGGTGAATCAAAGCGGTGTTCTGACCGCACGGGCCGCTGGAGCCACCGCGCTGGTCGTATCCTATCGAGGAGCCTTTGCGAGTCTGCCTGTTCTCGTGCCATTCCCGGCGAACGCTGAGAGTCCAGTTCGTTGTGAACCCGCGAACATCGTTGATGTACTCGTCGATAAGCGGATCCAGCAATTGGCATTGACGGCCTCGCCTCCAACAACCGACAACGAGTTCCTGCGTCGTGCCACACTGGATGTGCTGGCGACGTTGCCCACGCCGGAAGACATCCTTCGATTCGAAGCCGATCGCACGCCCTTCAAACGGGAAAGATTCATCGACCGCGTACTGGCACATCCACGCCGTGCTGCGGTATGGGCGACAAAGCTCTGCGACATGACCGGGTGTCATCTCGACACGCTGGAAGTGCCGGAAGGACTGCGAACGAAACGCGCGAAGATGTGGCATGATTGGTTTCGACAGCGGTTTGCCAACAACGTCCATTACGACGAGATCGTGCACGGTGTGTTGTGTGCCACCAGTCGGCAGGCGCAACCGGTTGAGACCTGGATCGATGAAGAAGCCACGCTCATTCACGCCGCGGAGGTCGGATTTGAATCAGACTACGCCGATCGGCCGAGTCTCGATCTCTTCTGGAGACGCATCGGGCCCTCCGGGCAGGTCGCTGTGGAGGACCTGGCGGAGTTGACCGCGTCCGCGTTTCTCGGGCTGCGGCTGCATTGCGCCCGTTGCCATCACCATCCGTACGATCAGTGGTCTCAACGCGATTTCGCCGGCTATGCGGCGATTTTTGACCGTGTCCAGTTTGGCAGTTCAACCGCCTTGCGGACGGCGATGAACCACCGGTTGGCAGTGCGTCGCCAAGCCCGCGATCAAGGCCAATCCACCCCCGAACTTCCTCGGGTGCAGGAAGTGTTTTTGAGCGCCACCCGGCGTCCTCTCGGAGATGCCGCCCTCCATTCGGATACCCTTCCACAAGCACCGCATGGCCCCACCTTTGCCGATGAAGCCGACCCACGGGAAGCGCTGTTTCGCTGGCTCACACGCCCCGACAACCCCTACTTTGCGAAAAATGTCGTCAACCGCGTCTGGGCGAAATATTTCGGATTGGGGCTTGTCGAACCGGTCGATTCGATGGCGGCCTCGAATCCATCAACCTGTCCGGAACTGCTCGACCGACTGGCGACGGAATTCGTCCGCTCGGGCTACGATCTCGCTCAACTTGAGCGACTGATCCTCACTTCGCAAGCTTATCAACGGTCTTCGTGTTTAACCGGGAACAATGCTGGGGATCGCGATCGCTTCGCCCGCGCCGCAGTGCGGCCACTGCCTGCCGAAACGCTGGTCGATGCCTTGAACATGGCCCTCGAAACCAGCGAAGATTTCGGCCCGGATGTACCGGCCGGCAGTCAAGCCATCGAGTTGGCCCCCAGCCGGTTTTCGAACCGCCGGGTCAACGACCTCTTTCGCATTCTGGGCCGTGGTGACCGAAAGTCGTTGTGCGACTGCGATCGTTCACCGTCTCCTTCAATTCGACAAGCGATCCATTTAATGAGCGATGCGCACGTCATGCAAATGATCACCACCGGACGCCTGGCGCGACTATTGAGCGAGAAACATTCCGATGCCGACATCGTCGAAGAATTCTATTTGGCGACATTCTCGCGGTCACCGGATGACGAGGAACGAGCGCTCGTACTCCAGCACGTTTCCGAGAGCGACAACCGCGCGGAGGCCCTTGCTGATTTGGTCTGGGCGTTGATCAATTCCCGTGAATTCGTCACGAATCATTAATCACATTGCCTGGGGAGATTCCTCCATGACTCACTCGTGGTTCACGAATCCGAACTTCCGGATGAACCGCCGCGACACGCTCCGTATCGGCATGGCCGGTCTCGGGGGGCTGTCGTTGAGCATGGCCCTGCGACACTCTGCCACCGCGGCATCGACATCTCCCACACCTGTCGCCAAGAACGTGATCGTGCTTTTCCTTGTCGGGGGGCCATCGTCGATAGACATGTGGGACATGAAGCCACAGGCTCCGCAAACCATCCGCGGCGAGTTTCGCCCGATCGACACCGCAGTTCCCGGAGTACAGATTAGCGAGCACATGCCGCGACTGGCCAAGGTGCTGGATCGGGCGGTTCTTGTCCGTTCGGTCACGCATACCATTGCGGAACATACCGAAGGTCAGGCGTACGTGATGACAGGCAATCGTCCGAGCCCCGCGCGAACGTTCCCCTCGCTCGGGTCGTTAGGGTCGAAGCTGATTGAGTCACAGAGGGGCGTGCCGTCTTACATGACCATGGGGACTGTTCCGTCACCCCGCGCCGGCGATCTGGGGTCCGCCTACGATCCCTTTGAGCTGATATCCACGGGAAATCGACAAGGTGAGTCCGAAGGCGACACGATCGGTCTGCCCGCGGGGTTTACGGCAGCTGATCTGGAACGACGGCGAAAACTTCTGCAACAAATTGATCGCAAACTCGATGGCCGTCCCGCCGCCGACCTGCCCGCTCAGTTAAACCGTTTTGAACAGCAGGCGTTCGAGATCCTGCGTTCGGACAAGATCAACCAAGCCCTCCATCTGGAAGCGGAACCACCTGCGGTTCGTGAACGGTACGGACAGTCAACCCTCGGCGGGCAGGCGCTCGCTGCCCGTCGATTAATTGAAGCCGGAGCGCGCTTTGTCACGATCGGGTTTGGCGATTGGGACACGCACACCAACAATTTCACCCGGCTGCAGGCAACACTGTTGCCGCAGCTCGATTTCGCCTTGGCAGGGCTGCTCCACGATCTGGATGAGCGTGGGCTGTTGAGCGAAACAATCGTTTACTGCACCGGAGAATTCGGGCGGACTCCCATCGTGAATGGCAATGCCGGTCGTGACCATTGGGCCCGATCCATGAGCGTGCTTCTCGCCGGTGGCAACTGTCGCCGTGGCGCCGTTTATGGGGTCACCGATGGAGAGGGCACCGAGGCGACCACAGGCGTGTGTTCGCCAGACGATTTAAGCGCGACGATCTTCACACAATTGGGGTTCACACCGTCCCACACGGTGACCAATCAAACCGGACGACCAGTCCCGCTCTTCCGCCATGGGCGGACGATTGAAGGTATTCTTATTTAATACTTTAATACCAGTCCCCGAATTCAACTGCGTGGCTAGAGCGTCTTCTGGGAGGGTGAAGCGAGATATTGTCAATTGTTGTGTTTGAAGAATCTTGGATCAGGCGGCAAGTTGTAGGATTCCGTCAACGAAAACACGTCCTTGAATGAGCAGCGTGATCAATTGATGTCCGTTGAGTCTTCTCCATTTGGACTGAGCGGCT
>JBGSUN010000116.1:0-8694 GCA_041753475.1 Planctomycetaceae bacterium
GACGTGGTTGCATGGCTGAAATAGGTCCAGATTTGCAAGGTTGTGAGCGAGATCAATCAGAAACTTGGCAAATCGTAACCACCGAAACCAACCACGTCAGCCTGATTTTCTCGAATCAAATCACTTTTTCTGGGACGACTCAGTGACCAGTTCTCACAAGAGGGTGAAGCTGTGGCCGAGGCCCAGTCTTGGGTTTCGATGATCGCCTAAATTTCATACGGCATCGCCGACTCTCAACGGAACAGCCAGCGGATAATCGGTGCGATAATGCTGAATGCGATCATTGTCAGCAGCAGTATTCCATAGAACATCTCGAAGACCGGCAGGCCCAGAAATGGTGCGCGACGTCGGTCCTGCGGTATGTTCATCGCGTGCCTCCCACCCAATAGCACCCGGCGACAGATTGTCAGAACAATTGTAACTGTCCGTTTGTTGGTTTCGGAGGAGAAAAAAGCGAAAGATTGTACGGCGGCAGACTACGATCAAGCTCGTATTTCCGGGCGAAGACCTGAAACATCTGCTGCACCTGTTCGGCGATGGGGCCGGTGCCGCGCTGTCGGATTCCCCAGCCGCTGCGGTACATTTTCCCGTCGCGAGTCTGACGGATCAGCGACTCGACTTTCTCGGCTTTGAGGGGTTGCGTGCGCGTCAACCATTCGCGAAAGACCGGCTCCACGGTGATGGGTAACCGCAGTAGCACATAGTTCGCGGCCTGGGCTCCGGCGGCTTTCGCGGCGGCGAGAATGGCGGGGACTTCCGTGTCATTGAGGCCAGGAATAATCGGGGCGACCATCACCCGCGTCGAGATGCCAGCCTGCGTCAACAGTTCGATGGCCCGCAACCGCGCGGACGGAATGCTCGTCCGTGGTTCCATCACCCGCGCGAGTTCCGGATCGAGCGTCGTGATCGAAATGTTGGCATGCGCCAGTCCCAACGCCGCCATCTCTTGCAGGATGTCGATGTCGCGGCAAATGAGTGCGTTCTTGGTGACGATCCCCACCGGCAACCGGCAATCCCGCGCCACTTCCAGACATTGCCGCGTGAGCCGGAACTGCCGCTCGGCGGGTTGATAACAGTCCGTCACACCGGAGAACATCACCACATCGGGTGCAGACTTCGGCCGGGCCAGAAACTCGCGAAATAATGCCGCGGCGTCGTGCTTCACCACAATCTTCGTTTCAAAGTCCAGCCCGGCGTTGAAGCCGAGGTACTCGTGACTGTTGCGGGCATAACAGTACGAACAACCATGCTGGCAGCCGCGGTACGGGTTGATGCTATACCGGAACATGATGTCCGGTGAGTCGTTTTCCGAGACGATCGACTTTGAGTTGTCCGTCAGATATTGCACGGCCCGGTGATCGCGCGCCGCGACGTCCTCCGGATCCCATTCCCAGTGATCAAAGTCGATCTCCTGCCGCGTTGGTTCAAAGCGATTCGGTGGATCGAGCATCGAACCATGATGCATCTGACCGGCTTCCGTGCGGGATCAATTAGGGCTCAAATCATATCTGGACAAAAATACACACCACAGCATGAATGGTCAAGACATTCGTCCGAGCCGCAATAATGAGGGAGCGCGTTCTTCGGGACAGCGATCAAGAGGCAGAACACGCTCCCTCACGGTCGCGGCTCGGAAAGGAGGGGTCCACAGAAGACACCGAAGGCACAGAAAAGACGAAGAGAGGGAACCACGGAATACACGTAACAGAGTGCAAGAGAGGAAAGAGGCCTCCAGAGACTGCCACACAATCAGAGCAAAAGCCCGGCATTTCAGAAAATGCCGGGCTTTGATCGTTGTCTTGTCTCTCAGAATTTTTTCTTTCTCCCCTTCCGTGTCCTCCGTGGTTCCCTCTCTTCTGTTCTGTTCTTCTTATCTGTGTCCTTCTGTGAAATCTGTGGATAACCTCCTCATCTCTCACGCCAGAATCGGTTGAATCACGCGGCCGCGGCTGAGGGGGAAGGGGCGGCCCAGGGTTTCGTGGAGCTCGGTGTCGGGGCTGTAACCGAGGAGGTGAAAGATCGTCGCGACGAGGTCGGAGGCTTCCACCACACCCGAGACGGGGTACGCCGCCTGGCTGTCGGATTGACCGTGGACCACGCCGCCACGGATGCCCCCGCCGGCGAGTGCCAGCGAGAAACAGTGGCCCCAGTGATCGCGACCGGCGTTGCCGTTGAACTTGGGCGTGCGGCCGAACTCGCCGAGCCACACCACCAGCGTGTCGTCGAGCATGCCGCGCTGTTCGAGGTCTTCGATCAACGCCGAATAACACTGATCCATGATCGGCATCAGCAGGTTCTTGCACGCGGCATTGTGGGACGCATGCGTGTCCCAGCCTCCTTGGTTCGGCTGATTGGCAATGCGTGTCCAGTTGATCTGCACCAGCGACACACCGGCTTCGACCAGCCGCCGGGCAAGGAGCACGCTCTGCGCGAAGCGACTGCGTCCGTAACGATCGCGAACTAATGGCGATTCCTTTTCGAGATCAAACGCCTCACGTCCGGGACCACTTGCGAGGACGCCGAACGCTTGTTGTGTGTCGGTACCGTACGTTTCGAGGACCGAACCGAGACGATCGAACCGGTGTTCGAGTTGCGCCAGAAGTTGCCGACGGCTGTCGAATCGGAGCGACGGGACTTCTTTCGGGAGCGCGAGCGCCGGTGGTCGGAACTCCGGAGCAGAGGGATCGCAGTGAATCAGCCACGGGTCATACTGCGGACCAAGCACCCCGGCGTCCTGACCGGGCCACGGGAAATTGCCGTCGTTCCAGATGTGTTCGGGCAACGTGACCGCGGACGGAAGCTGTGTCCGCTCCGGCCGCAAATATCGCATCACCGCCCCCATCGACGGATGCAGATTCGGCGGCCGCGGGGTAACACTCTCCGCGTTCATCGGCACATGCGGCACCCCGGTCAGCATCTGGTAACCGCTCGAACTGTGAGCATTATCGCGCGTCACCACGGCCCGCAGCACGGCAATCCGGTCGGTGAGCAGCGCGGTCTGCGGCATCAACTCGCCAACAAACAACCCCGGCGTGCGTGTGGGAATCGCACCGAACTGGCCACGGACTTCCAACGGCGCGGCGGGCTTGGGGTCCCACGTCTCATGTTGAGCCGGTCCGCCAACGAGGCCGAAGAGAATCACACGCTTCGCTTTCGGAGCGACAGTGCTGGCGGCCCGCACCAACGAGGCTTGTGACAGCGTCATGCCGCCAAGTGTCATGCCCCCGGCGATGAGGGCGTCCCGCCGCGTGAGACCATCGCACAATATCAATCCGGGAGCTTGCAGTCGCAGCATGGGCGAGTCCTCAATCGGTGCAGCCCGCATTCTCGCGGAAGATGACCGTCCGTGGCAACACCTGTGGGCGACTTGGAAAAATCAGCCAGCGCGACAACGACGTTCGAAACCCCCGGTCATTGACCGGGGGCTAAGACAACGCCGCGATGATTTTTTCGCGCACGACGGCGGCGTCGGCACCCTTGAGTTCTTTCATCACCTGGCCGATGAGTGCCCCCACCGCCGCTTGCTTGCCGCTCTTGAAGTCGGCGACGGCTTTCGCATTCCGCGCGAGCACGGCGGCAATCGCGGCGTCCATCGCCCCGGTATCCTGCACCAGCGCGAGACCTTTTTCCGCGATGATGGCATCAATGCGTGCCGTCGACGGTGTTTGTTCTGCCGCCTGTTCCAACAAGAGCAAAAAGACTTCGCGAGCGGATTTGATCGTGAGCTGTTTGTCACTCACCCGCTTCAGCAGCGATATCAACACTTCGGCGGGAATGGGAAACTTGCCGATGTCCAACCGGCGTTCTTTCAGTTCGCGCAGCACATCCTGTGTGACCCAGTTCGCGGCTTGCTTCGGGTCGCCGCTCCCCTTGGCCACGGTCTCAAAATAATCGGCGGCGGCGCGGCCCTGATCGAGAATCACGTCGGCATCGTAAGCCGAGAGTTGGTACTCGCCGACGAACCGCGCGCGACGGGACGCCGGGGTTTCACTCATTTCGCTGCGAATGGCATCGATGTCGGCGTCGGTGAACGTGACGGGCACCAGATCCGGATCGGGAAAATAGCGGTAATCGGCCGCCTCTTCCTTTTCCCGCATCGGCGTCGTGATCCCCCGCTCGGCATCAAACCCGCGTGTGGTCTTCGGGGCGTCCTTGATCGTCTTGCCGGTCTTCTGAAAGAGTTCCCACTGCCGGTCGATTTCGTGCAGGATCGCCTGTTCGGTGAAGCGGAAGCTGTTGATGTTCTTCACTTCGACGATGGGCGTGGCGACCTTCGTGCCGTCCGGTTGATGGACGTGGAGGTTGACGTTCGCGTCGCACCGCAGACTCCCTTCCTGCATGTTGCAATCGGAGACTTCGAGGAACGTGAGCAGCGCGTGCATGTCTTGCAGGAACTGCCGTGCTTCGGCCGCCGTCCGCAAATCGGGTTGCGTGACGATCTCCACGAGCGGCGTGCCCGCACGGTTCAAATCGACCTGGCTGTCTCGACCCCGGCCGGTTTCATCATGCACGTTCTTCCCGGCGTCTTCTTCAAGATGCGCCCGTAGAATCCGCACCCGGCGCGGCTCGCCATTGCCGGTGTCGACATCGACGTAGCCCTCGAAGCTGAAGGGGAGATCATACTGGCTGATCTGATATCCCTTCGGCAGATCGGGATAGAAGTACTGCTTGCGGTCCCACTTGGTGAACTTCGCGATCTGGCAGTTCAGCCCAAGTGCCGTCTTCACCGCCAGCCGCATCGCGTGACGATTGAGGACCGGCAGCGCCCCCGGCAACCCGAGACACACCGGGCATGTCTGCACATTCGGCTGGTCCGGATTGAACGCCGTGCTGCACCCGCAGAAGATCTTCGTCTGCGTCTGCAACTGGACGTGGACTTCGAGACCAATGATGACGTCGTAGGGCATGGTATGGGCAGTGGTTAATGATTACGGAACGCTTGTGTGCCACGGCCGTGTCGGCCGTGCGTCGTTACCGAACGCTTTGCCAATTCGCACGGCCGACACGGCCGTGGCACACCGGAATCTCCCCGGTCACAAATTCGGCCGTCTCGTATGCCAATCCGTCGCCTGTTCATACATCCGCGCGGCCCGCAGAATCCGCTCTTCATCGAATGGGCGGCCTTGCAACTGCATGCCGATCGGTAGGCCACTTGTTGTGAAGCCGCACGGCAGCGCAATGCCCGGCAATCCGGCGAGGTTCGCGCTGATGGTGTAAATGTCCGACAGATACATCGCCAACGGATCGTTGGCCTTCTCGCCAATCGGGAACGCCGCCGTCGGGGTGACGGGCCCGGCGATGACATCCACCTGCTGGAATGCGGTGTCGAAATCCTGACGAATCAGCCGCCGGACCTTCAACGCTTTGACGTAATACTGGTCGTAATAACCGGTGCTGAGGGCATACGTCCCCAGCATGATCCGGCGTTTGACTTCCGCCCCGAAACCTTCGCCCCGGCTGGCGGCGTACATCTCGTTGAGATTCTGGAACGACGCCGCACGGTGGCCGTAATGCACGCCGTCGTAGCGGGACAGATTACTCGAAGCTTCCGAACAGGCGATGAGGTAATACGTCGCGATGCAATACTTCGCATGCGGCAGGGCGACCTCACGGACTTCCGCGCCCAAGCCGCGATAAACCTCAATCGCCGACTTCACGGCGGCGGCAACTTCCGCATCGAGACCGGCGGCAAAATGCTCGGGGACGATGCCGATCTTCAAACCCGTGAGCGGTTGGTCGACGGTCTTTGAATACTCGGGCACCGGTTTATTGACGGAAGTTGAATCACGCGGATCATGGCCGGAAATCGCTTCGAGCACGGTGGCCACGCTGCGGACATCGGTGCCGAACGGGCCGATTTGATCGAGCGAACTGGCGTAGGCGATGAGGCCATAGCGCGACACCCGGCCGTAGGTCGGTTTCATGCCGACGATACCGCACAATCCCGCGGGTTGACGGATCGAACCGCCGGTGTCGCTGCCGAGGGAAACCGGTGTCATCCGTGCGGCCACCGCGGCGGCGGAGCCACTACTCGAACCGCCGGGGATGCGGGACAAATCCCACGGATTGCGGGTGACGCCGAACGCCGAGTTTTCGCTCGACGAGCCCATCGCGAACTCGTCCATGTTCGTCCGGCCGAGCAACACCGCGTCGGCTTGTTTCAGCTTTGTTACCGCATGGGCATCGTACGGGGGAACGAAGCCGCTCAGCATCTTGCTCGCGCATGTGGACGGTTGCCCCTGCTGACAGAGCACATCCTTCAGCGCGACGGGTAACCCGGCGAGCAAGCCGAGCTTATCGCCGTTCGCCCGGCGATCATCAATCGCCGCGGCTTGACGGAGTGCGTCGGCCGCATCGACATGCAGAAACGCATGGATCGCGGCGTCTTGTTCGGTGATCGCATCGAGACACGCCTGCGTTACTTCACGGCTGGAAACAGAACCAGCCCGCAGTTGATCGAGCAGTTCGCGGGCGGAAAGATCGGACAGGCCCATCGGTCAACCTTCCAGGATGGCCGGGACCAGAAAGTAGCGACCATCCTGCTTCGGAGCGTTTTTCAGACCTTCGACCCGTGGCAACGACGGCACCAGCACATCGTCGCGCAGGACGTTGGTCAATTCGATCGCATGGACCATCGGCTCGACGGCGGACGTGTCCAACTCGTCGAGCATCGCCACATAATCGAGAATGCCGCCGAGTTGGGTCGAGAAGGTCTCGATTTCCTCGGCGGTCAATTGCAGGCGTGCGAGCCCCGCGACTTTTTTCACCGTGTCGAGCGGCAGGGCCATGACAGCGGTCTCGGCAAGCGGGGTTACTTGGCTTCCGGCAGCGTGAACGGCGCCCGGATGACCTTCTTCTGAATCAGACCGGCTCGCATGCAGGCCACGCAAACGCGGACCTTCAGGGCTTGCTCGCCTTCCTGAATGCGGATCGACTGCAGATTCGGCTTGAACGTCCGCCGGGAAATGCCGGTGGTCTTGCGACCGTTGCCGCCCAGGTATTTGGGTTTGCCACGCTCGACCTTCTGGTTGCCGAACTTCGTTCCGGTCTGACAAACGTAACACACGGCGCCCATGACACTTCCGTCCGTTCTAAATGCCTGCATCGACTCACGTTCCGCTGGGGCCGACCTGACGGCAAGCCGAAACGGAACTTCTGCGGAACCGAGCAGTATATCGATTTTCACGCCATCTGCAAGCGCGGGTTGTTTGCTGGAATCGTGGTCTTCCGGGCGTTGTAGTTCCACTTTCCGCAGTTTTGGTACGATGAAGGTGTGGTACTGGTGACGAATTGAGGCAATCGACATGTGGCAACGACTCCACCGAATCACCGGCAGCGTGATTCCTATTGCCTTCGGTTGTGCCATAGCAGTTTATTTCTTCGTTCCTTACGCGATCCACTGTCGAGCGGAAGCGCGGCTCACGCAATGCAGGAACAACCTGTTTCAACACAGCGGGTCGCACCTTTGTGACTCGGTCACGGTCGATGAAAATTTCAATGTGATTGGTGTGGGAAGTTGTCCGCTCTGCAGCCATGCTCCCGCCGGAGTGTCTTACTCCGTCGGCAAGCCTGAGAAGGGATATGCCCTGTTCATCCGATACATCCGCGAAGACGAACTGCCGCCGTCAGCCATCGCAGAGGGCCAACGCCATCTGTATGCGTTCAAGGCTGCCCCCCGGTATCACGAACTTCGGAAGAGGTTCTCGGACAAGAAACATGAAAACCTTCGAAAGCGGCTCTACGGACATGCTGAAGCCCATGTGGACCAACAACAGCTCTGAACGAGGGTGGCTCAGATTGCACGACGCAGTCGCAGAGAGGTCTTCAGGACCATCGTTCAATTTGCCCAGCAGTACGCCATCAGGCTGGATTGACAAATCCATGCGGCGGCGCTTGCTCTGACACAGAAAACTTCCTCGCAGATGGTCGCGTGTGGTGTTCCCTCTTTGCGGCGTTGCCGCCCCAGATTGCGGGGCAATCTGAGCCACCCGAGCGCATTCAAATTTTACGATACGGTGCGTGCCCGTAGTATTTCGGAACGCTGTCAAACCGCACGTGCAGCCACGGGACGCCGGCGCCGGCGGTGCTGAGCCAGACGGGAACGGGGCTGAGGCGTTGGTTCCAGGTGTCGCCGACGGCTTTCCACAGGGCGTCCTGCTGGTGGGCCGGAGCGTGACGAACAAACGCTGCCAGATGTCCGTAGGCCGAAGCGCTGGCCACCGGGCAAGGCACAATCAGCGTGGCGTCTTTCCGCAAGTTCGGAAAGACGGCGATGCCTGTTGCCGCGCTGGTGAAATACTCCGTGAACGAGGTCGAATCCGGTCTTCGATCCAGATGGGGATCATTCAGGATGACGCACTCAAATTCATGATCGCGCGACGCAGTGGTGCTCGGCGGGGTTTCCCAGCGAAACGCCGTGAAATGGATGGCGGCGAGAGCGGCATTCCAGGCGGCGCGAAACGAAGCGTCTTCACGGAGGCCGAGAATGATGTCGGCAAACGTGGCGAGTTTGGCGTCACGCGAAACGGTGAGACGCAATCCGCTGGAGTCCGGCAGTGAGACTACATGAACGGTCCACATGGTGCCGCATCCCGACAGGTTGAAGCCCAGCATCGGCAGACCGAATTGTCACCAATCGAGGCTCACCGCAACAAGGCCACGGACCGCCGACAGCCTCACGCCGCGCGGCGGAGG
>JBGSUN010000117.1:0-36911 GCA_041753475.1 Planctomycetaceae bacterium
GCGAATATCCAGGGCGTTCTGCCACTTTGCACGGCCGACACGGCCGTGGCACACAATAAGAGCCAAGAACAAAAGCCCGGCATTTTCTGAAATGCCGGGCTTTTTCGGTGGTTGTGTTACCGTCTCTAAATCAACAAGCCGTTCGGTGGCGAATGCCGCCATCATTCGGTGATGGGCGTCAGCGTCATCCGCCGGAGATCCATCACCGCAGGGCCCGGTTTCTTCACGGCTTTCACCGTGAGTTGATACCGCTTCGCTTCCGTGAGATGCAGCACGCCGAGGTCGACCGGCTGAAACGCCTGGAAGCCGCCGGTTTCTTTGACGGTGTAAGACAGCACCTGGTCGCCGACCGCGAACTGCACTTCGCTGCCGCCGGAACCGTTACCGCACCCGATGAGGCCTTCCACGCGGTATTTGCCGGGCTGCTTGACGGTGAAGGCGAACTCGGCCCAGTCTTCGGGTCGCACCCAGAAGCCGAGCGTGTTCTTGTGAGGCATTGGCTCGTATCGCAGTTGCAGACCGTGCACCCGTGCCGTCTTCGCCCCGATTTCGATGCGGCCGTCTTTCCCCGGTGGATTCGGTTCGTAGTTCGGGTTTGGCGTGGGCATCTGGGCATCGACGGTTTTTCGCCAGGAGTGCAGTTTTCCGCTGAGGGCACTCACCACCGCCGGTCGCTCATCATGCAGGTTGCGGCCTTCGCGCATGTCGGCCTGCACGTCGAACAACTCTTGGCGGCCGTCTTCGTAGAACTCGATCAACTTGTGCTGGCCGTAGAGCACTGCCCCACCCGGCTTGCCTCCCTGATTGGCGTAGTGCGGATAATGCCAGTAAAGCGCCCGCGGTTCCAGCGGTGTCTTGTCACGCAGAAGAGTGGCAAGCGACAGGCCATCAATCCCCGTGGGGGGCGCCATGCCGCACCAGTCACAGATCGTCGGCAACAGGTCGATACTGCACACCGGCGTGGTGTCCGTGGTTCCCGGTTGAGTCCCGATGGGACCGCGGATCAGCAGCGGCACACGGATGCCCCCTTCATATAGCCAACCTTTCCCCTCCCGCAGTGGAGCGTTCGAGGTCGCCGGGGTCTTCGGTCCCTCCGTGGTTGACAGACCGCCGTTGTCGGATGTGAACACGATCACCGTGTTGTCGAGCAAGTTGTGTTCGGCAAGCTTCGCGCGGACTTTTCCCACCGCGTTGTCGAGCGCTTCCAGCATCGCCGCATAGACCGGATTGTTCTGCTGTCCGGTAAACGTTCCGGCAGCCGGATATTTGCCGACCATGTCTTCGGGGGCTTGCAGCGGGGTGTGCACGGCATAGTGCGGCAGATAAAGAAAGAACGGCTTTCCGCGGTTCGTCTCGATAAACTTCGCGGCTTCGACCCCAAGCCGGTCCGTCAGATATTCCTTTTCGGGAGCATTATCCAATCCGGCCATCGTGCGGCCGTTCTTCTGGAATGGAGCGAAGTAACTCAACGGCGTGCCCGTGTGATCGCCCGCGATGTTGGACTGAAAACCCTGTTCGAGCGGACCGAAACCTTCGCCACCGAGATGCCATTTGCCGATGTGCCCCGTCACATAACCGGCCTTGGAAAAAAGTTCCGCCAGCGTGGTTTCTTCCAGCGGGAGGGCCTGACGAATCTCCGGGCGGTTGAGCTGCTGGTCGGGTCGATCGCCCCGGCCGGGCAACCAGTCGGTGAGATGCAGCCGCGCGGGATACTTCCCCGTCATGATCGCAGCCCGTGTCGGCGAGCAGACGGGACACGCCGCATACGCCTGCGTAAACCGCACCCCTTCCGCGGCGAGTTGATCGAGATTGGGTGTGCGGTGGAACTTGCTGCCGTAACAACCGAGGTCCATCCCGCCGAGATCATCGGCGACGATCAGCACGACATTCGGCCGTGCGGCCTGTGCCGGCATGGTTGTTGTCAGCGCGAACAGAAATGCACAACCAAGAATCCTGCGTGCCCACATGAATGCTGCTCCCGGATGAGAATCGATGATCGGGACGTATCATCACAATCCGGTGGGGACTTCGGCAACGGAACGAGATGAATCCGTCCGTCCCAGCCCGGAGCGCCAGCGACGGGGGACACGCCGAAAATGTCATTCGTCCGTCGCTGGCGCTCCGGGCTGGGAAATGAGGATTACGCCGCGCGGCGTGAGACGTTGACGAGCGCGTGCTTTTCGATGAGCCGTTGCAGCCCCAGCCACACGCGCTCCGCCGTTAATGCGCGATGGCATGCGAGATGATGCTCGCCGGCATGCGGGCATGTCTTGTGATACCCCGCGGCACACGAAATTTTGGTCGAGACGAACTCGTGCGCTTCCCCCGGTGGCCCCGAGCGCACGGCACTGGTGCAGGTGAAGACCCCCAGCGACGGTGTCCCTAACTCCGCGGCGAGGTGCAGCGGGCCGGAATCATTCGAGAACATCGCATCCAGAGCACTCACCACGGCGGCGAGTTCCTTAATGGTCGTGCGGCCGGTGAGATCGAGCACGGCGGCGTTGGGTGCTGCGGCGTGGATGCGTTGCGTCATCTCTTCCGACGCCGCACGATCGGCTTTTGCGCCGACAATCACGGCGGTCCCGCCCCAGGTGTTCGCAGCGCGGGCGAGGACATCGGCGAATCCGGCGACCGGCCAACGCTTTGTTTCCCACTTCGCCCCCCACTGCACGCCGATGAACGGCCGCGGTAGTCCGGCTAACCATGTTCGCGCGGCGGTCTTCGCCGACAGAGGGACCTGCACCATCACTCGCCGCGGCATGTCACCGACGCCGAGCGCTTCCGCCACACGCCAGTAACGGGCATGCGCCGGGACGCCTTTCATCGTGCCGGGAATGGTATGGGTGGTGGCGAGGTGCGAACCTTCCCGCGCGGTTTCGAGACCGATGCGATGCCGGGCGCGCGTGGCCACGGTCATCAACGCCGAACGCAACAACCCTTGCAGATCGAAGACGAGATCAAATTTTCCCTGCGATAATTCACGGGCCAAAGTCACCACTTGTGAGAATGTCGGCCGACGGTCGCACCGGATCACCGCGTCCAGATCGGGATGCCCGGTCACCAGGTCCGCCAGTTCGCGCTGTACCACCCAGGTGATGTGGCTGGCGGGAAACCGCCGCCGCAGTGCCGGGAGCAACGGCAACGCCTGCACCACATCGCCGAGCGCACTCGGCTTGATGATCGCGATCCGCTGCGCTTCGAGACGGTGCCAATCGATTGGTCGTGAGAACATCGCCATCCGTGGTCATCCCCCATGAATCCGTGCGGTATGGTAAGGGGGGACCTCCCGTCAAGCAACGGCAGTTGTCGCCAAGATGAATGCAGCGAGGACGGGTTTGGCAATGAGAAGCGCAGACGCGGTCCTCGACGGTCAATTTCTGACACTCTGTTGCGCCATCCAGTCGAGCATATAGGCCAGAGACATTGCGATTGCCGTGTAAGGCGAGCAGATTGCAATGGCGACTCCGATTGACGCGCACATCGCTTGTTCAATGTCGGAGCTAGGACCGAGCGCGAGCAGCAAACCGAACGGCAAGAACCAAATCAGAATTGCACTGACGTACAATGCCGAACATGCACCAGGCCTGTATTTCTTTGGTTCCTCTGGGAACTCGCGTGGGCTGCTGACCATCGGAACCGGCTTCTTTGTCGCCGGTCTCTGAGGTGGTTTATTGCTGTCGAGATCAAGCCCGAGATCGACCATCTCTGCTCCCCTTAGTATACCGGCGACTTAGAAAATCAAAGTGCTTGATAGTCGCTCGATGCATTTCCGGTGTTCAGTAGATGATACAATTCGCCTAATTGTTTATGGAACTCAGGACAAATTGACCTACTTGTGGTGTAACTCAAAACGAAAAAGCCCGGAAGCAACGGGGTCCCAGGGGGGCTGAGGACCTGCATCGCTTCCGGGCGATCGGATCAACGGTGATCGTGCCCAGACAAAGGGAGCAAGCGCATCCGTGCGCAGCTCCCCGCGTCCTGTCCCGTTTGAGCGATCTCGGCCGCGCATCCGTGCGCTGTCGACATCTCCCGGTGCGATGGTGCCACCCGCGTGGCCGACTCACCCCACCCGTGAAACGGGATCGGGCGGCGGGAAAATAGGGACCAACAGGAAACCCGTCAACAGCAATCCGTCAGTTCAGCGCGGATTGAAAGTTTGTCCGCACTTAGACCCGTGTTGTATGAAATGGAGCGCGATTCGCGGGATTTATTTAGCCCCCCGCTGTCTGCAACGGGGGGGCATTCCGATCACAATCAACAGGAAGCCCCCCGGTTGCGGACAACCGGGGGGCTCAATGGGCGTTAGATTCGTCGTTGCGGCCTCGTTTTTGGCCGCGGCCGCAGCACAAAGTAGACCCCGGCAGAGAACAACGCCGCGGGGATCAAAAACTTCAACGGTACGCGCGTCCGGACAATCATCACCAGCGCGAGCAGCACGCCAGCCAGGGTCTGCCACGAGATGCGCGCCCAGGCCGCCTCCCCGCCACGACTCGGCAGCGCCAGCCACACGGCACACATCACGACCCCGACGCGCGACAGCGACCCTTCCCACAATTCCGCGGCGCTTCCGTCGAGGGTGACGTGCACAATTCCCGCCAGCGCGAAGCAACTCGCGGCGATGAGCCCGATCGACCACCGATTGACTGGGATGAGTCCGGATGACATCCACTGATTATTGATGACGGCGGGTGACAGATCAACGCCGTTCGATTGTGACCCCGCGCGGGGTGGGATACAGTGCCTCCATCTGCCTCCTTGCGGAACTCCGCGCTGCACAGGTTCGACGAGCACTGTGGAGTTTCCCCCACCTGGATTTTGACTCTCAGGAGAAGTTTCATGCTGCGTCTGATTGGCTTTGTTTTCCTGCTGGGTGCCTGTCTGGCGACCAACCCGAATCGTTGTGAGGCACAAGGTCCGGCGGTCACGGCGGTAGAAGCGCCGGGGCAACTCGGCATCCGCATCGATGGACAGCCTTTCGCGGTTTTCAATGTCGGACCGGGACTCGCCAAGCCGTACGTCTTTCCGTTGCGCGCTCCGGGCGGACATGTTGTCAACACGGTGGCCCCGTACGATCACAAACACCACAAGGGCGTGTGGGTGGGTGTCGAACATGTCAACGGCGTGAATTTCTGGGGTGGGAAGTACCAGCAGCAGGACGCCGTTGACACCACACCCAATGCGGAACGGATCGCCACCAAAAGCATCTCCGCCACACCGAATGCGAACGGCTCACTGACAGTGAAGATCGTCAACGACTGGCAGGGCGAAGCCGGTAAACCCGTGGTGATCGAAACCACCGACGTGACCATCTTCCCCAATCGGCTGATGGTCTACGACATCCGTCTCACCGCCGCAGCCGAGCCGGTTCAGTTTCAGGACACGAAGGAAGGGTTTCTGGCCATCCGTGTCGCGCCGACGATGAACTCCAAGACAGGGGGCGTAATTGTCAATGCCGCTGGCGACACGGGTGAGGAAAACTGCTGGGGCAAACCGTCACCGTGGGTCGATTACTCCGGCCCCGTGGATGGCAAAGTTGCCGGCGTGGCTCTGTTCGATCACCCCGGCAATGTGCGACCCTCACGGTATCACGTTCGGGCTTACGGTCTCTTCGCCATCAGCCCGTTCGGTGAAAAAGTGTATTCGAAGGGACAATCACCGGAGGTCCCGTTGACGCTGGCACCGGGGGAATCCTTCCGCGTGAAATACGGTCTCTTCGCCCACACCGGTGATTCCGTTGCAGGAAAAGTTGCCGAGGCGCATGCGCAGTTCGTTGAATGGACG
Source organism: Planctomycetaceae bacterium (assembly GCA_041753475.1). GTDB lineage: Bacteria > Planctomycetota > Planctomycetia > Planctomycetales > Planctomycetaceae > DSVQ01. The sequence goes on from JBGSUN010000117.1 coordinate 5,782, forward strand.
AAGTAAACCTTGCAATCCTGCGCGTGAACGCCGGGAGTGAGGGAATTGAGGAGTGATGAACGATAGATGATGAGACACTCATCCATTCTCACTCCTCATTCATCACTTTGAGACCGAGGAGGCCGTGGGACCCAATCCGGACATCGTTCCGCAAACGGAGTGGTATCAACGGCTGCGCCCGTGGTGGCAGCCGATGGTGGATTTTTTGTTTCCGCCAACCTGCTTGCTGTGTGGTGCGCCGCCTGCCGATGGGGACAACGTGTTTTGCGGACCGTGTGCCGAGCAGTTACAGAACGCGCCGGGATCCCATTGTGCACGATGCGGGGCGGCGGTCGGGCCGAATCTGGTCACGCTCTCCGGCTGTGGACATTGTCACGGAGAGTATTATGCGTTTCGGCGCGTCATCGCGTTGGGTGTCTATGACGGGGCGTTGCAGGCCGCGATCGGTCAGGGACAGCAAGTCCACGGCGGTCCACTGATGCGCGGCCTCACGGATCTGCTGATTGCAGATCGATTGGCCGATTTTCTGGGGGAAGAGTTTGATGCCGTCGTGCCGATCCCGCAGGACTGGCAACGGCGTTTTTTTGGCATTCATTCTGCGCCCGAAACCGTCGCCGAGCGATTGTCGGAGCGCTTGCGCCGACCGATGCGAGCGCTCCTTCGCAAACCACGTCCAACACCACCCCAAGTGGGAGCGGCCCCGAGTGTTCGACGCGTGCAACAGCGTGGTGCCTTTGATGTTCTTAGCGGCGTCACACTGAAAGGAGCCCGATTGCTGTTGGTGGACGACGTCCTCACCACCGGAGCCACCGCCGAAGCCGCCACCCGGGCCTTACGCGCTGCCGGAGCCGCGGATGTCGTGGTCGCCGTTATCGCCCGCGGCCTGGGAGCGAGTTCCGTCCGCGCCGCACGGGTAGAGTAGCACATCAACATAACGACTTCGGCACGATTGCTTTTGCTGTCCACCGGAAGCCTTGTTGACGGGGGCCTCACGGCAGACAATAGCCATGCGACCATTTCCCGCCTGCTTCCCCTGAGCGGTAAGCAGGGCACCCCGGTTCCATCGATTCGTGAAAGCTCCGTGTGACGGTTTCTGAAGCGTCTGTTGTTCGCCTGGCCACCCGCGGCAGTGCCCTCGCCATGTGGCAGGCACGGCATATCTCCGGGTTGATTCAACATGCCAGCCCCGGTACTGCGGTGGAACTTGTTGAAGTTTCTACGACCGGCGATCGTGTGCAGTCGCAACCTCTGCGCGACATGGGGGGCACCGGCGTCTTCACGCGGGAAGTGCAGCTCGCGGTGCTCGACGGCCGGGCGGATCTCGCCGTTCATAGCTTGAAAGACTTGCCAACCGAAACCGCACCGGGACTGCAACTCGCCGGGATTCCCGAACGGGGCGTGACGGCCGACGCGCTGGTCCTGCCGCAGGGAAGCCCACTCGCTCCCCAATGGGAGGCCTTGCCACACGCAGCCCGGGTTGGAACCGGCAGTCCGCGACGGCAGTCACAACTCCGCTACATCCGTCCCGATCTGCAACTGAGCGAGATCCGTGGCAACGTGGAAACACGGCTGCGAAAACTCGACGAAGGGGAATACGAGGCGCTGATTCTCGCCTCCGCCGGGTTGATCCGCCTGGGTTTGGCAGCGCGGATTTCGTGTCCGCTTGCTCCTCCGGTGATGTATCCCGCTGTCAGCCAGGGGGCGATCGGTCTCGAATGTCGCGCAGATGACGCGGCCACACAGCGGTTGCTGCAACTCATCACGCATCCGCCAACGTGGTCCGCGGCCCATGCGGAACGGTCACTGCTGCGTTCGTTGCGGGCTGGCTGCCATGCGCCGGTGGGTGTCAGCACGGATGTGGAGGGAGCCACCTTGCGGATGGAAGCTGTCGTGCTGTCACCCGATGGCAAGCACCGCTGGATGGCTGCCGCGACCGGAGATGTGAATCAGCCGGAACCGCTCGGAGCCCTCGTGGCTCAGTCGCTCATCGACCAAGGTGCCGCCGCCGTCCTGTGATCGACGCGGCACGGCCGCTGGCGGTTTCGCGCCGCGCAGAAATTCACCAACGGTCCTATTCCGGCGTCTGCGCGCGCAGAATGGTCGGTGCCTGGTCCGGTGAGAGCGATGTAAATTCCGGGTCCATCGACGGGGCCGGGTGACGGTTCAGTTTGTGCAACCGATGCGGCTTCAATTCGTGCAGAATCGAAGCGCAGCCCATCAGCGACGAGGCGGTCAGCAGCATCACCAGCAGGCAAGTTCGTGACATGGCCGTTTCTTTCCCGTGAGCAACCGGCATCATCCACACGAGGCGGAGCACCGTTGTGGTTGTAAAACCGCACCGTGTTCGTCCCAAGACCAACCCCACCGAAACCCGATGCCGCCGCGCACCGTTTTCTGAGTTCCGTCCCGATTCGGCGAATCCTGCCGCCCGGTCACTCGTGGGGAACCCGTTTACTGGGAGCTTTCGCGGCCGGCATGGACGAAGCCGGTTTCGAACGGAGACGAGTGGGTGTGAGTGTTGGTAACGGCTCGAATCCAGACAACGCAATCGGCCGGAAGGCGATGCGGATACCAGGGTCGATGTGGAACAAGGAGGGGCCGGCCAACCGGCCTTCACTCGGAAAGAACGTTGGCACCGGGGGGGGCCCAGCGTGCTTTCGTTGCTCAATTCGGATTTTGCGTTGACGGGCTTCCTGGGCGGCCCGTTCGATGACGCGCTGCTGGGCAGCGGTTGGTTCTACGTTCGGCAGCGGCCTGCGAATCGCCGGTAGCGGAATGACCGGCGGTTCGCTCTGAGGCGGTGCCGGAACAGGAGCGGGAACGAGCACCGGCGCGAGTTGAATGGCACTCACCGGCGGCGGAACATCTTCGGCGAACGGATCGTCTTCCTGCGCGACGAGGGAATTCCCCGCCGTCAGCAAGATGCCGCATACAAAAGCCGCCAGCCACCGGCCCATCGGAGGTCACTCCAGAGAGAACGGCCGTGATTCGCGCGATGTCGAATCGACGCCGATTCCCGATCGTCTTCATCGGCAGGAACGGAAGCCGGCGCGTAATGAATTTGGCTGTCTGCGCAAACTTTTCCGATTTTGACGATTTTTCCGACGAGACAACCGAGGCCAAAGCCGGCGGTTCACGGCTGCGCGGGTTTGAGTCGTGGATCTTTCAGGTCGAGTCGGTACAGAACCTGGTTGTAGTCGTACCGTGGTGTCGGCGGCGGGCGGTTGGCAAACTCCTGGGTGTAGGTTCCCTCAAACAGCAGAAAATCGGCGTTCTCGGGCATCAACTCGGTTTGGATGCGCGGGTTGTAGAACGAATAGTTGTCGTGTGTCAGAATCTGCACCGCCGGCCCCCAGTTGCCGAGCGGGTCTTTCGCTTCGGCGTACCACAATTCCCCAAACGGGGATGCCTTGCCGAAGTGCTGCATGAAAACGGTGACCCAGCGCTGACGGTGCGCGTTCCAGGCCATCGATCCCGAGTGGAGTTTGATCGGGCGGCCATCGTCCCCTGCGGGAAGAGTCTCCGCGGGCGAGAGCAGTTCCCAATTCTGCGGATCATGCCAGCCGGCGAAGGAATCGGGACACTTCAATTTGGGCAGCGGATTGCCAAACAGCAGCCACTTTTTGCCGTCGGCATCGGTCCAGCGCGCAGGGTGACCGTCCGGAACTCGTTGTGGCTCCGGTTCACCCGATTCTTTTTTCCACAGCACGTGCGCCGGTCGAAACTCGGCGAGGGCATCGTCCCAGGTGCAAAGCCCGATTTCGTATGTCGTCAACGGCGGAGTGATCTTGCGGTAGGTCGCACACAACCGTTCCTGACCACGGTCGTCTTTGACGGTGAAATACGCGGTGAGCCACGTGGGGCCCGGACCGGGCACATTCGCCACACCCCGCGGAGCACCCGCCGGCGTGCGGAAGTAGGTGAACGGCATCTTCAAGGGCGGGACGAACTCTTTCAGCGGTTGCAGGGCTGTGGTCGCACCGGCGGCATTGAAGAGGCCGAGCGGATATTTCGACAGTGTCGTATCCCCCCAGGCCCAGACGAGCCGGCCGCGATACTCGGCGAGTTGGACGCTGTCACAACCAACGATCGGACCGTCGGTCCAGTCCGGCATCGTTCCCAGCTTTTGACTTTCCGCAAACAACCCGCCGCCGGTGAGTCGGCCCAACCGATGAGCAATATTTTTCCGTTCGACCTTCACGGTCAACGTGGCCCCCGGTTGCGGCGTGAGCCGCACACCGCGGTAACCGAAGCCATCGGCGGGAACGGTGTACCCGTGGCCGTGGACGCCGAACCATGTCTCGCGGCCCATCAACTCCGGCGCATCGCAGGCAATCACGCCGGCGTTATCGGTGACGAACCGTATCTGGTGCGTCGTCCGCAGCTCCACCAACGGTACCGGCCAACCGTTTTCCGCATCGGTCACCACAATGCGACACGCCTTTGGTGGCCCGTCTGCCCCAAAACACCGGGAAAAAGTGAATGGTCCACTCAGGGCACAGAAGACGCAGAAGAGAAGCCAATTGAATGGCCAGTGGGGGAAACGCATGGGGTGCTTTCTGAACGGAGGCTCGTTCACCAGCGCGGACCGTGATGAGGGGGCCGTGAGACACATGCGGATAGTGGGTCGTTGTCCCTCGATCTGCTGGGCTTTCTGGATCGCCGCATCGACCCGCAGCTTTTATACCGGAAAAACCACCCGTTCGCCGCGTTCTATCGCCTGATTGCCGATTTCGATGGTGGTCGTGTTGATGACGCCGTCCCGGACGGGGCAGAGCGTGTTCGGATCGCGTTGGCGAACATGATCCAGGAACGAAACGAGGGCATCCCGGGTGTCATCGCTGGTGGCGTCGATCTCGAAGGGAGTGCCGCGATGGGCCCACGGATCGTTCGACAACTTGAGCGTCTTGCCAGAGGCCACAATCGCCGCCTGTTGCTCGGCCCTTGGCGACCACGCGATTTCTTCAGGCACCGGTTCGCGATAGAGCCAGCCCTTCTTGCCCGTGAGCAACAAGGTTCCGTGTGTTCCGAGGATCAACTCCGACGCTCCTTCGTAGGCATTGTTCTGCAACGAGGAATACGACACTCGGACGGTATACGGTTCGGAATTGACTCCGGGCGGCAAGCGAGTCCCACGACGGTCCGGCGGCGGGGTCACGACGTAATCGTAGAGACAGGACACGTTGTCAAAGACGTCGCGACCGTCTTTCCAGTAGTCGATGCCGCCGGTGCCGATGACGCTCTTGGGTGGCGTGCCGAGAACCCAGTTCGCGATATCGAGCTGATGGCTGCCCAATTCGGCCAGCAATCCCTGCGAAGTGGCGCGATACAGTTTCCAGTTGAGTTGGCGATCGAGTTGTGGGAAATCGGCGTGATCGCGGGGGACGGGGACGGGCCGCCGCCAATCGTGATGTCGATGCCATTGGCACTGAATCGCCGTGATGCGGCCGAGCATCCCGGTCTGCACCATCGCCGTGGCCTGCCGATAGATTGCATTCGCTCGGCGCTGCAGTCCCACTTGAAAGACCGCCTGATGCTTCTCGACGGCCGTGGCCACCCGCTGTGCCTCCGCGCCGCTGGCCCCGAGTGTTTTCTCGCAGTAGACGGCACACCCGCGCTCCAGGGCGGTGAGACACAGGTCGGCATGGGAGACTGGCGGTGTGGCAATCAGGACTGCTTGCGGGGCCGTCTCGTCGAACAGCCGCTGAGGGTGATCGAACGCTTTTGACAAGGGACCGGCATATTGCCACCCTCGTTCGCGATGCAGACCGTACGGATCACAGACGGCGACAATCCGGACACCATCGATCGTGGTCAACGCGCGGATCAACTCGCAGCCTCGGGACCCGGTTCCGATGACCGCCACCGTCAATGGCGCAATGTCCTTTGCCGCCGTGCTCACGATGGGCGCAACACTCAACGCCGCTGCGGAGGCTTGGAGGAATGAACGCCTGGAGGGAGGCAGAGCGATTGGCAATGAGAAAATCTCAATTGAAAATTGCGAATTGATAGAGAGGAGGGAGGACGACCACGCTCCCGTGAACGGAACTCGTCCGTAATTTCGCTCCTTCATTTGGCAATTCCTAATTGCCAATCGCCATTCAGAAGCCGCGACGAAAGTTCCACACGGCTCAAGACGCGGGTTGTCCGCTGCGGCGGAGTTTTTCGCGGGCGCGGGCCAGCAGCGGACCGATTGAGTTTTCGGGGACGCCCACACGGGCGCTGATCTCCGGATAGGTCCGACCTTCGAGGTGGTAGTGCCGGATCACCGCCGCTTCTTTGTCGGACAGACCGGAGAGCATCAACTGGACAATCTCGCGGTTCTCGATCCGGTCGTTCTCATTCCCGGCCTGGTCAAGCGCTTCCTGATGGACCGGGACATGCCCCAGCGCTTCGGCCATCCGGCGGCGGGTTAATTCTTTGACCACCACCCGGCGGGCGATGACTGCCAGGTAAGTGGACAGTTGGGCTTGGCCACGAAACTGCCGGAGGACCGCCATGCTGTTGGCGAGGACCGCTAGGAAGACTTCGGAGCAGAGGTCATCGAGATCATCGGCCGACAACGGCACGCTACGGCAATGGGCCGTGTGCTGAATCACATGCACAAACAGGCCGGTAAATCGGTCGACGAAATCCCGCCAGCCGCCCGGATCTTGGGCCAGGCAGCGGTCGAGCAGTCGGCGATCCAGGTCCGTCACGGCCACAATCAACATCCCACAGCACGGTGTTCCGCCACGCCAGCTTGCCGCGCGGACCCTCTTTTATGGTAGACCGTCCCCCCGGTACGGGCAAGATGTGTCTGCTGTGGAGGGCGTAAGCCGAAGAACTTCGCGCGCGGGAAGTGCAAAGTCACAAATGAAAAATGCAAAGTGCAAAATGACCAGAAAGAGAATCCACCCTTTCATTTTGCACTTTTCATTTTGCACTTTTCATTTTGCATTGACCACTTTGCACTGTATTTCCGCCCGCTACGTGGCGGTCCCCAGATGCGCCAGCGAAAACCGCAGTTCCCGGTACGGCGTGCTGGGCAGCCACACGGTTTCCCACTTGGGTGACCGGAGTCGCATCGCCCGGCGGTAATCGTCGGCCCAGACGCCGTAGAACGCATAACTTCGCTCGCGAAAGCGGAGCATCACCGGCAGCGACGTCGGCGTGGTCGGTGCCGGCAACTGGTAAGCAAAGACCAGCAGGGCACGGAACGTCGTGCCGAAAATCTGCTGCCATTGCTGCAGGCTTTCCAGATCGTCTGCGGTGGCCCAGTTTTCCCAGCGCCGGGCCGAGGTACCGGGACCCGCGTCGAGCCGGCCTTTGACATCGATCAACAGATTGCCGAGCGTCGGCGAGTACACCACGAAATCGAGCGATTTCAGCGAAGCCTCGCCCCACAACGCGCGGCGGGCTTCATTGACCGCCACGTAGGGCGTCCGCCCGCCCCGCAGGAACGCTTCGAACGCGGCATCATAATGATTCGCCCGAATCGCCATCGCGTCCTCCCGGCACTCTACAGGGTGTCAACGACATCCTACGGAACCGGTCGTTCGCGAACCAGCCCACGTCGCACCGCTAAGCCGCTCAAGAGAAACGACTGGCCACAAACAGGTACCAGAGGGACGGGGGAGAGGCAGAGGCAGGAGTTTTTTGCCACAAGCGGCACAGAAGACACAAAAAGAAGCCAGGAGGGGGGAACGTGCCGGGAGAGCAGGCAGAACCACGGCAGGTTGCGACGTTCGCAGCCTTTCCGAAGCCCTTTCTTTCTTCTTCTTTTTGTGTCTTCTGTGCCTCGTGTGGCAAACCTCCTTTTCCGATCCTGCGCCGTTTTGCGGCGAACTCACGCGGTCCGCAGAAGCGGTGGAATCGGAACCGTCGCCGTCGAAGTTGCGCGAGGTTTCCGCCGCATGATGCCAAAACGCAACGTAGAGTTGGAACGGCGCGCCGGGAATCCGGAGCGCGGTCCCCTTCTCCGGACTGGTGTCGAGGAATTTCCCTGTGGTCACGGCTGTCGAATCGGTTCCGGCGGAATCCCTCATGGTTTCTGCGCCCGCGGAGGTGACCGTTGCCGTCGCGCAACTCCTCATTGGCCGGGCGTTGCAGTTCCCGATGCACGATCCTCAGGGGCTGTTGCTCCTGGCGGAAGGAGCGGTTATCACACCGGAATTCAAACGGTTGCTGGAAGCCCGGCAGATCGCCAGTGTCAAAGTCGGGGCAGTAGACGCGGCGGCGTTTGATGTCGCCTTCCAGACGCATCCGCGCCGGTCGACACCTTTCACTCCGGCCCTCGATTCCCAAGCCTCGCAGCAGATGCAGGAGACCGTCAGCCGCTGGCTGTCGTCCGGAGCGAACCGGGGGCTGGCACTGCGGCAGCGCGTCGCACGGCACGGGACGATCGGCTACGACCGGGAACTTGCGACCGAAGTCCGCCAGCAGAATCTCCGCTCCACCGCCGCGCTCACCATGATGATGAACCTGGTGGAGCACGGGCGACTCAATCAGGTTGCCAGTTCGGCCTTCACGACGGTGCAATCCTCGATGAAACTGCTGCTCACCGACATCGATGGGCTGATGGCGCAGCGGATCGTCGGTTGCCCCGACAGTCAGTTGGCCCGCCACTGCCTGCGGATGTCACAACTGGCGATGGCGATGGCCATCGAAATGGGACTCAACGCCGAAAACGTCCAGAAAATCGGCATCACGGGGCTGCTTCACGACTGGGGCCAGCTCCGGATTCCCGAGGCCATCCGGAATGGCGACACGCTTCCCAATCGCTGGGATCGGCTGGAACTCGAACGGCATGTGTCGTATTCCGCAGACCTGCTCGACAAGCTCGACGGGATCCCGACGATGGTCGCGCTGATCTCGTATCAGGTCCATGAAAAACTCAACGGGACGGGGTATCCCCGCCGGAAGACGGAACCGAACATTCATCTGTTTGCCCGGATTCTCCACGTCGCCGATGATTATGTGACCCTCACCACGCCGATGGGCTGGCGGCCGGCGGTGATGCCCTATGCAACGATCGCCGGGATGTTGCAGCAGGCGCACGGCCGCGCAGCCGATCCGACGGTGCTGCGGGCGCTGTTGCGGGTGCTGTCACTCTTCCCGATCGGCAGTGCGGTGCAACTCAGCGATGGGAGTGAAGCCGTGGTGATCCGGAGCAATGGGGATCGGTACACGAAACCGATTGTCCGCCAGACGACCGACGCCGATGGCAAAGCCGTTCCGGAAACCAGTCCCGACGCCATCCTGAATCTCGCCGACTGCGACCTGGAAATCCGGGCGGCGCTGGAAACGTCCGGGGAAGTAGAATTGCGGTACGTTCCCGATCCTTACGTCACCTACCGCGTGGACACCGCCGCCGCCGCGGTTCCGACACCCAAGTGGCTCGGGCAGGCCCCGCGCGGGCGGCGAACAACATGGGCTGATGCTGCGAAGCGGGGATAACCACCAGGACCACCGTGTTCCCTATTCCCTATTCCCTAATTCCACTGCGGATTCCGGCAGGTGTGCGGAACCAGCCGGTTGGCTTCGAAGACCTTCTGCATGACGGCGTCGTAAATCTCGTAGGGATCGTCGTGAAACACCAGTTCACGACAGGCCGGCGCGAGATGCCAGTCGCCCCGTTCCAGTTCCCCTTCCAACTGGTTGGGAGCCCACCCGGCACAGCCGGAAAAAATGCGGAACGCCAGACCGTGGGCTCCGTCGGAAGCCCGCTCCATCACTTCCTTGAACGCATTTTCGCTGTTTCCGATGTACACTCCAGGAACGACGGGGCGTTCATTGGCGGCCAGTTCCCGCAGATTGTGCAGGACCAGCAGCGCCCGCGGCTCCACGGGTCCTCCCATGTAAACCGGCTGCTTCACCGCCTGGAGATCAAAGAATTCGGAGAGCGCATGCCGCACCAGCACCGACGACGGGCGGTTGATAATCAACCCCATCGCGCCGTGGCTGCCATGTTCGACAATCAGCACAGCGGATTTGTAGAAATTCGGGTCGCGCAGATGTTTCGACGCTACCAGACATTGCCCCGATAAGGACTTGGTCATGATCCTTCGTCTCTTTCTCGACGCCGGGGTGCTCGCACTCGGACCTCGCTGTCATTCTACGCGGAAGGCTTCCCAACGCTACGGTGGATTCTCATTTTCCTGCCGCATCGCGCCGCTGGCGGCTCTGCTCCTGCTGGCGCCCCATTCCGTGGCAGCGGCGGAAAAGCGGGTCCCCTGGCTCGCCGAGGTGCAGACGGCCCCGGAGACCGTCCCGGCAACGCCGCTGACTCCGCTGTGGCCAGGAACGGAGCCGTTGACGAAAGAAAGCTGGTCCGCGCGCCGGACATCGCTGCGGCAATTGTGGATGGACACGCTCGGTCCGATGCCGCCGCGGCCGACGTCCACGGCGGTCCGCGTGCTCCGGAGTGATGACCTGCCGGACGTGACCCGCGAACTCATTGAGTACGAATGCGAACCGGATCTGAAAGTTCAGGCGTATCTGTTACGGCCGAAGGGGCCGGCCGCGGCGCGATCCCGGGGCGGGATTGTCGCCCTGCATCCCACCACGACGGAAACCATTGAACCAATCGCCGGTGTGGTCGGAGAACCATCACGGCATCTCGGGTTGAAACTGGCGCAGCGGGGGTTTGTCGTCATTTGCCCACGCTGCTTTCTCTGGCAGAACGTGACCAATTACCAGGAAGCGGTGAGCCGGTTTCAGCAACGCCATCCGCGCGCGCTGGGAATGCACAAGATGTTGTACGATGCCCAGCGGGCGCTCGATATTCTGCTCGCCCAGCCGGATGTCGACCCGGCCCGGATTGGTGCGGTGGGGCATTCCCTTGGGGCCAAGGAAACGTTGTACCTCGCCGCATTCGATGACCGGGTGCAGGCCGCCGTGGCCAGTGAAGGGGGGATTGGTCTCCCGTCCACGAACTGGGAGGCCCCGTGGTATCTTGGTCCGCAAGTTCGCGAACCCGGTTTCGCGAGAAATCATCACGAGCTCGTGGCCCTGATTGCCCCGCGGCCGTTTCTGATCATCGCCGGGGAAGCAGGAAACGGTGCGGCGGACGGGGACCGAAGCTGGCCGTATCTGCAAGCCGCAAGGCCAGTGTACGAGTTGTTCACCGATCAACCACCGCTGGGGATCCTCAACCATCGCCGCGGGCATCCCCTGCCGGAGGAACTCCTGCCACGCGTGATCGAATGGCTGGAGGTTTCGCTGGCCAAATGAGGGAACGCCGTCGCGCGGATTCCGTAAAACACCAGCGGCGGGAGTGTTGTTGTCTGCGACTCTCGCGTGGCGCTACAACCGCTCCGTTGCGCACCGCCGTAACAATCGGCGCGATCTGTAACTCTGCTGCAACCGCACGTTGGTCATTCGCCGCAATCCTGCCACCGTTCCGGCGACGATACGACGAACGGAGTCACTGCGGAGCATGCGCCGATGTCAGGCATTTCCAGCAATTTCGGCACGTCGGCGTTGCATGCGCTGCAGCAGTTGAGCGCACGGACGGCGTCGCTGGTGGACCGCATTTCCAGTCCCGATGCCGCGCTGGATCCGAGCCAGTTTGCCGAGACACTCTTGGAGATGAACGAGGTCCGTCTGCAGACCAAAGCCACCATCGCGGTGATGTACACGGCGAACAGTCTGGCGGACGAGTTGCTGTCGCGTCCCCGGCGGTGAGTCGCGGGGAAACGAGCAGCGCGACGTGACATCACACATGGTCCGGGTTAGTTTTCCCCGCCTCGTTTCGGGTGCTTCTCAAAAAAGTCCCAAATCACGGCGGTGGCGTGGAAGTCACGGCAGACCGGGCCGATGATGACTTTCGGCAGGTATTGCAAACTGCCGGGCCAGGTGTGTCCCCCCCCTTCGATGACATACAGCGTGACGTCGGTCCCCTTCCGGCCGCCGGTCCAGTTCGACCAGCGGACGCGGCATTGATCGAACGGAGCCGTGTCCGGCAGTTCGCCGGTCTCCGGGGGCGACTCGCAGCCATTGTGGTCGACCCAGAGTTTGGCGACCCGGTTGGTGTCGATGATCCGGCCACGTTTCCCCTCATCCACGCCGCCCCCTTTGAACGGAACGATCGGGTCAGCGGTTCCCTGCATGATGAGCATCGACACAGGTTCCGCCGGGGCGAACTGCTGGACCGCGGGTTCGGCGAGTCCGCCAACGACGGGAGCCGCGGCCGCAATTTTCTCGGAAAGCTGCATTGCCACCAGATGCGACAGCATGGCCCCGTTGGAGATCCCGGTCACGTAGATGCGCTTCGGGTCGACCTGAAAATCCTGGCCCACGGCGGTGATGATGTCCTCGACGAATTTCACGTCGTTGATGTTGAACCGCTGCGCCGGGAACTGATTCTGCTTGCGGCCGTCGTTCCAGTTCTTCTCGACAGCTTCCGGGTAGACCACCAGGAATTGCTTGAAATCCGCCAGCAGGCTGAAACCGGTGAGAATCTCGGTCTGCGTGCCATTCGAATTCCCGCCGTGCAGGACGAAGACCAAAGGAACCGGCCGATCGCGTGGCAAGAACGGCGGCACATGCAGCAGATACTCCCGATCGACACCCGACGAATCCATCCCCTTCAGCGTGGTATGGGGCAGCGGCTGCTGCCCGTAACCGGAAGCGCCGAGTTGAACGAGCAGGAACAGCCCCACCAGCACGATTCTCAACGTCATTCAAACCGCTCCGCTGTGACTTTCGCCAGTCATGGTACCGCAAACAGAAATCATTGCATCAATGCCAGCGCTTCGGCACGGGTTTCACACACGGGCCAGAGGTGGTCGAACTTGGCGATCTGCACAATCTCTTTGCCGACCGGAGACAGGTTGCAGAGGGCCATGCGACCTTCTCGGTCTTCGATCTTCGTCCAGATGATCCGCAGCGCTTCCAGCAGGCTCGATCCGAAATACGCCGTCTGGTGAAAATCGATGATCATCTTGCACGTCGGTTGCCCGGCAGTGGCCGCAATGATTTCGTCGAGTTCCCGCATGACGTCCTCTTCGGCGAGACTTCCCACCGGGCGGAGAACTTCCACCACGAACGCGGTCCCTTCCTGTGTGCAGCGGAAGTAGCGATGCAGACTCATGGCGACTCCTGTTCCGGGGAGGACGGACGGCGGCGCTTGACCAGGGTGACTTCATTGCCACGTTCATTGAAACGGACTTCATCCATGAAGGTCTGCATCAGCAGCAGCCCGCGCCCCGATGGTCTTTCGAGATTCTGCGGTGCGCGCGGATCGGGCAAGGAATGGGGATCGAAACCGGGACCTTCATCCTGAATCACAAAGACGGCTTCCAGCGCGGAGATGCTGACCGAAACGGTGATCCTTCGCTCGGCATACGGCGAGATGGCGGCCCGCTCTTTGGCCAGTTCGTAATAAGCGTGATGGTCGGTTTCACGGAGCACGGAGCTGACTTCCAGATTGCCGTGAAAGCAGGCGTTGATGATCGCTTCCTGCAAGGCGACACCGAGCCGCACACGGTCGGCATCATCGCAGAGTTTCATTCCCCGGGCAGCATCTTGCAGGAATTGCACCAGGGACATGATGAGTTCCACATCGTTTTCCAGTTGGAACTCGACTTGCTGTCGTTGCAAGCGGCGCATCAATCGGGCGCGGCCCCGATCGGCGTGGGACACCGCCAGGACTTGCTGAACGGTGTCGACCAAGTCATCGGCCAGACGCATTTTGGGGACGTAACTCGCCGCACCAGTCCGCAGCGCCTCCACGGCAATCGCGTCGCTCCCGTGTCCCGTCATGAGAATGACAGGCACCATCGGGTATTGTTCACGGATTGCCTTCACGAGGGCCAAGCCGTCCAGCGAGGGCATATTCAGATCGGTGACCACCAGATCGGGAAGGTGGAGTTCAATCTGATCGAGCGCGTCCTGACCATCCACCGCGAAGTGGACGTCCAGTTCTCCGGCGCGCGTGATGATCCCTCCGGCTAATTTCCGATCGGTCAGGGAATCATCGACGATCAGCACGCGCGTCATGATGGTGTCCGAGGAGGCTGGTCCGACGGTGAAATCATCATTCATCCGCTATCGTCGCCGGTTATTCAGGGGACTGCAAGGACATGATGAGTTCCCGGGCCACGGATTCCACGAGTTCCTGGACCTCTTCCAGAGGAACCCGCGACACCGGAGGCTCCCCGGCGCGGCAGCCCCGTTCAATGTCTGCCGTCAAGGCTTGTCCCGCAGCCACACCGAAGGTGGCGAAGGCGTTTTTCAAGGTATGCATGGTGCGCTGCAACGACTTCCAATCTTCGGCCTGGTACTCGCTGAACGCCCGCTGCGCGACGGCCGGGCATTCTTCGAGATAGGCCTCCGAGACTTCTTTCAGCAAGCCGCGGTCTCCCGCTGCGGCGGCGAGCGCCCGCTTCCAGTTGACGAGGCCCGCACCGTTGGTGACAGGGGGCGCGACACCAGCATCCACCACAGGCGGCGGGGCCGGGGCCGCCGCCGTTGTCGGCGATTCTGGTAACTCTCTCGGCGGGATGCGATGCCCGATCTGTTCCAAACGCTCGAACAATTGTTCAAACCGAATCGGCTTGGTGAGATAGTCGTCCATTCCGACGGCAAGACAGCGCTCGCGGTCTCCCTGCAGAGCATGAGCCGTCATGGCAATGATCGGCGTGTGCTTCCCCGCGGTGGTTTCGAACTCACGGATTTCCCGTGTAGCATCGAGACCGTCCAGTTCGGGCATCTGGATGTCCATCAGAATCACATCAAACGGTTGCTGAAGGGCTAGCGCCACGGCTTCACGCCCGTCATTGGCAACGGTGATGCGATGCCCCCATCGTTCGAGCAGACCGATTGCCAGCTTTTGGTTAATGATGCTGTCTTCGGCGAGCAACACGTTCAGTGGCCGGGCGGCTTCCCGCGCATTCGCTGCCGTCGCGGTGGCCCATTGTTCGTGATGAGCCGCCCCGAGCGCCTGCAGAATCGCGTTGAACAATTCCGACTGCTTGACGGGCTTGATGAGATACGTCGACACGCCCAGATCGCGGCACATTTCCAGATCTTCGGACCGGTCGCCCGACGTGAGCATCACGACGACCCCTTTGACATACACACCCGATTCCCGCGCTCGCCGGACCAGATCGAACCCGCTTTGCCCCGGCATGTGGACATCGGTCAGCACCAGTCCGTAGTCCAATCCGCTGCGCGGTTGCTGCAATTCCACCAGGGCCGCTTCGGCATCGGCAACCAGCACCGGGACCATCCCCCAACTGGTGAGCATCTCGGCAAGAATCCGGCGATTGGTGCTGTTGTCGTCGACGATCAGCACCCGCAGGCCCTGCAACAGTTCGGGCGATGCCGGCGGCGTCCGTGCGCCGGCTTCGGTTTGCTGAAATTGCATGGTGAAGTGAAACGTGCTGCCGCGGCCAAGTTCGCTTTCCACCCAGATCCGGCCGCCCATCAGTGCGACCAGCCGAGCACTGATGGCCAGCCCCAGCCCGGTCCCACCGAACTTCCGGGTCGTCGATTGATCGGCCTGTTCGAAGGCTTCGAAGATGCTGCCAAATTTGTCCGCCGGGATGCCAATGCCCGTATCGGTGACCCGGAAGTGCAGCATCACGTTGCCGTCCCCATCCGGTTCCGGTGTGACGTGCAACAGAATCTCACCTTCTTCCGTGAACTTGATGGCGTTCCCCACGAGGTTGACCAGCACTTGCCGTAACCGATGCGGATCGCCCACCAACATCGTGGGCACGTTGGTGGCGATCTCGGCGATTAGTTCCAGCCCCTTGCGATGTGCCCGCAAACCCATCGATTTCAGCGTGTCTCCCAGAAACTCGCGGATTTCAAACGGCATCTGTTCAATCGCCAGTTTGCCAGCTTCGATTTTGGAGAAATCGAGGATGTCGTTGATGACCGTCAGCAGCGATTCTCCCGATTCCTGCACAAGTTTGAGGTAGTCGCGTTGGACCGGTGTCAGCGGCGTATCCAGCACCAGTTCGGTCATCCCCAGTACGGCATTCAGTGGTGTGCGGATCTCATGGCTCATGTTCGCGAGGAAATCGCTCTTGGCCCGATTGGCGGCCTCGGCAGCCTCGGCGGCGGCGGACAGGGCTTCCTGCGCCAGCTTCAACTGGGTGATATCGCGGGAAACGCCGAACGTGCCGACGATGTTGCCCTGACGATCACGCAACGGCATCTTCGTCGTCGACATCCACCGAACCCGGCCGTCGGGATAAACGTTTCGTTCTTCCTTGCCGATCAGCGGTTCACCGGTTTGCATGACACGTTGTTCGTCGGACATGGCCTCCCGCTGATGATCGGGGCCGAAGAAATCGGCGTCCGATTTCCCGATGGCATCCGCGGGACTTTTTAATCCGGAGCTGGCAGCCTTCGCCGGATTGATCCGCAGGTACCGGCCATCGGCTTCCTTGAAGTAGATGTTGTCCGGACTGCCTTGCATCAGGTTGTCGAGCAGATACCGCTCCTGCTCGAGCGCGTTCTCGATCCGCATCCGATCGGTGACATCGGAGAAGACGCCCAGGATGCCAGTGAGTTCTCCGGCGGCGTTGTACGACGGCGTTTTCATCACATGGGTGAAACGCCGCTCGCCGGATGGGGTTTGAAACTCTTCAATCGTTTCAAAATCGGTTTGCGTTTCGATCACGCGGCGGTCGTCGGCCCGGTACTTTTCCGCGAGTTCTTCCGGGAAAAAATCGTAGTCGGTCTTGCCGATCACTTCCTCAAACGGCCGCCGCAAGGCTTCGCACAGCAGACGATTGGCGAAATCAATCCGGCCGTTTTGATCCTTACGGAACAAGGCCAGGGGGAGCGTTTCCACCAGCGATTGGTAAAACGCTTCGGACTGCATCAGCGCTTCTTCCACGCGCCGGCGATGCGCCATTTCAACTTCGGTGCGTTGTTTCAACCGGGACGCGTCTTCGCAAACCTGCGCGAGCAATGCCAGCAACCGCTCGGTGGTCACGCAGAGCCGAGCCGAGCGGCCATCGAGATCAACACGAATTTCATCTCCAGTATGAGGCGCTGGGGATTCGCACGGCGGTTCCGACAGCAGCACGTGCTGAACTGTGGCCAGCAATTCGCGGGCGGGGCGATCGAACGAGACGATTTCCGCTGCACCAAGACACAGCGCATCCATCAAACTGCGAAAGTCCCCGGGCGGGACGAGAACCACGAGTTCGGCCTGGGTTTCCTCCAGGGCGGACCGCAACGCCGGATCCGGATCGTAGTTGCCGACCACGGCGACATTCAGGCCGGGATCGAGCAAGACGCTCATCGCCGTCGACGCCTCTGCCGTAGCGGTGACGGTGTACCCGGCGTCCTCAAAGACATACGCCAGCGCTTCCCGCTGCGACCGTTCGCGTTCCAGGACGAGAAGTTGCGTCATAGGACAAACCACAATCGTGGAAAGTTGACCGGCATCGAGATGGGAAGGGTTCACTTCCGGATTCTATCAGCGAATCTCACCAGAGACGACAGTCCTCCCTTTCCCGCTTGCGGTTTCGTGTCCCGCGCGGTCGGAAGTCCGGGAGCAACATCAGCGCGAGGTACGAAACCGCAAGCGAACGGTGATTCCGTTTTTCCATCAAATGACGAATGACGAATGACCAGGAACTCCACCATTCCGTCCGCCTGCGGTTCCGCTTAGAATCGAGACGTGGAAATCGACCGCGAAAGGCTGATGCTGCCGCGGTCCGGATGGGAGTGAGGAATGGATCGTGGCCAGTAAGTCCGAAAACGAAGCCGCCTTCGTCTGGGAGACGTCGATTGCGGCCTGGGATCCGCAACCCCTCTACCGCGGTTACCCCGTGGATGAGTTGGCGTCGTCGTCGACTTTTCTGGAGACGGGGTTCCTGCTCATGACCGGCGAATTGCCGACCGACGAGCAACTTGCTGACTGGCAAGCGCTTTTGTTCGACGGCTTGACGCTCACGTCATCCATGCGCGGCTGGTTGCAACGCGTCCCCAAGCCCGCGGCAACCATTGACGTGCTCCAGGCCGCGCTCGCCCGGTGCCGACTGAGCGACAGCCTCGAACCACCGCAGAGTTCCCGCGCCGCAGCGGATGCATTTCCGCGCTGGCTGGGATTCGTCGCCGCGGTGATTGGCTGCCGGTCGCGGCTGCAAAACGAAGGGGCCATCGTTGAACCACGTGCCGACTTGGGATTCGCGGCACAGATCTGGTGGCTCATTCACGGCAAAGAACCAGCGAGTTGGATTGAACGGGCCTTGGAACGCTTGTTGATCGTCTGTGCCGAGCACGGTTTCACGGCATCGACCTGGGCCGTGCGCGCCGCCGCAGCCGCCCAAGCTGACCTGTCGACCAGTCTGCAAGCCGGTCTCGCAGTGGCGCAGGGAGCGCGATCCAGTGGTTCCGCCACGGCAACGCTCAATATCCTTGCCGCGGTGAAAACCCCGGAACGGGCCTCGGCGTGGGTCGAACAGATGGTGGTGAAGAACAAACCCATTCCAGGGTTCCAGCATCGGCTTTACCGTGTCGGCGATCCCCGGACCGATTGGCTGTCCCCCCTCTGTCGGGAAGCCGCAGAGCGCTTTGGGAAGGAAGACCGCGAAGAGTTGGCGACGGCGATCGAACAAGCCGTATGGGATCAGAAGAAAATCCTCCCGGCGGTGGTCTGGCCGGCAGCGCGGCTGCTCGATTATCTCGGCATTCATCACGACTTGTTCGGCCCGTTGTTCGTGCTCAGCCGCATGTCCGGCTGGGCCGCGCATGATGCCGAACAACGCCGCATCGGAACCGCCCCGGTGATTCGCGCCCACTATATCGGCCCCGCCCCGCGCCCGGTGCGGCCCATCCAAGAACCGACATGAAGCCCACGGTTTCTGAACCGTGGGTCTCTCTGAAATTTATTCTCCACCATCATCGAACGCACCACCCATGTCGACCGACCTTGCGTTTCAACGCTGCATTCACCCCGACTGCGCGAAAACCTACGCCGTGAGCGAAGTCCTCACCGCCTGCACGGCGTGTGGGAACCTGCTCGACATCGAATACGACTGGAGCCGGTTGCCGGTGCCGGGGTCGCTGCGCGAGTTTGAAGCAAAGTGGGCGAACCGTCGCAATCCGCTCGATTACAGCGGCGTGTGGCGATTTCGCAATCTGCTGCCGTGGGCTCCCGACAACAGCATCGTCACCATCGGTGAAGGCCAGACGATCCTGCAGCAATCCAACGCGGTGGGGAAATACGTCGGCAGCAATCCGGGCCAGCTTTTTCTGCAATACGAAGGACTGAATCCGTCCGGCAGTTTCAAAGACAACGGCATGACCGCCGCGGCCACACACGCCCGCATGGTCGGTGCCAAAATGGCCGCGTGTGCGTCGACCGGCAACACCAGCGCATCCCTCGCCATCTATGCCAGTACGGCCCAACTCTTCCGCGTGGTTGTGTTTGTCGGCAGCGGCAAAATTGCGTATGGCAAGCTGTCGCAAGCACTGGATTACGACGCGAAAACGCTGCAAATCCTCGGCGATTTCGACGACGCCCTGGAACGCGTGCGGGAAGTTTCCGGCGAGCGCGGCATCTATCTCTGCAACAGCGTCAACCCGTTCCGGCTTGAAGGCCAGAAAACGATCATGTACCGGGTGCTGGAAGCCCTCGCGTGGGAACAGCCCGACTGGATCGTCGTCCCCGGCGGCAACCTCGGGAACTCGAGCGCCTTCGGTAAAGCCTTCGCCGAGTTGAAAGCCCTCGGCCTCATCACCAAGATTCCGCGACTCGCCGTGATCAATGCCGCGGGGGCAAACACGCTCTACCGGCTCTATCATCAACAGGGCCTGCGCTGGAACGGCGGCCGCACCGATGATGCGCTGATCGACGGTTTCTTCGCCACGATGGACGCCGAGAAACGTCGCGCATCGACCTTGGCCAGTGCCATCGAAATCAACCGTCCGGTCAATTTGAAGAAGTGTCTCCGTGCGCTCGATACATGCGATGGCGTGGTGCGCGAAGTCACCGACCAGGATATTCTTGACGCCAAAGCCCAGGTTGGTGCCGGCGGATTCGGTTGCGAACCGGCCAGTGCCGCGAGTGTCGCCGGTGCCAAGCTGCTGCGGGCCGAAGGGGTCATCGCCCCCAGTGACCGCGTGGTCTGCATCCTCACCGGCCATCAACTCAAAGACCCCGACGCCACCGTCGCGTACCACTCCGGCAACAAAGAACTCTTCGACGAGAAACTCCGCAAGCAAGGTGTCACCACCGCGGCGTACGCCAATTCGCCGACGGTGGTGGAGAACAATCTTCAGAAGATCATGGAAGCGCTCCAGGTCTGATACCCGTCCCGATATCCATACCAGCGTGTGGATCTATTGTGTGCCACGGCCGTGTCGGCCGTGCAAACTGGCAAAGCGCTCTGAGAAATCGCACGGCCGACACGGCCGTGGCACACAGAATCGAACACTCCAACGGACTGATCGGCATCCATCAGCCCCTATCCCGAAGGGATTCCGTCTCATAGCCCAGGGTTGCTCGCGCAGCGGGCTACCCTGGGTTTCGTGTTGAACGGAGCGAAATACCCCGCAGGGGTTAGGTCATTGTGTTGTGTCACGAGACGCAACCCTTTCAGGGTAGTTGTATCGGGACGTCGATCAACCCAGGGTAGCTCGTTGCACTCGCAACCCTGGGCTGTGAGACGCAACTCCTTCGGAGTAAAGACGGAGCCGGTCTCGGCAACGTCAAACTCGACGGTGCTGGAATCGTCGGTTTCACGACCCTCAAAAAAATCTCCGAAACTCACCGATCGCTGTCGATTCCGTCTCCGCCCGGGCGACTACATGGCGTGGTTCAATTTCGAACCGAAGCCTTCCTTCAAGGAGACACGCTCATGTTACGCCCATTGTGCATCTGTGGATTGGTTCTCGCGGTCCTGTGTCCGGCGACGTTCGGCGAAGACAAGCACGAACATCATGCGTCAACAGTCAAGAACGCCGGGCTGGACAAGATGAAAGCGCTCGTCGGCACTTGGGTCACGGCGGACAAAGACGGCAAACCGACCGATGAAGTGGTGTCCGTCATCAAGCTGACCGCCGGTGGCACCGCCGTGCAGGAAACGCTGTTTCCCGGCCAGGATCACGAGATGATTTCGATGTACACCGCCGACGGGGCCGACCTGCTGATGACGCATTACTGCATGCTCGGCAACCAGCCGCGGATGAAAGCGACGCCCAAAGCCGGTGCAAAAACGATCAACTTTGAATTCGTCGGCGGGGGCAATCTCGACGTGAAAAAAGACAAGCACATGCACGCCGCGACGCTGACGATTGTCGACAAGGATCACATCGAAATCGAAGGCATCGGCTGGGAAAACGGCGCTCCGGCGAAAGACATGTGCAACGGCATGAAGCTGGTGCGGAAGCCGTAATCGCTGCCTGACGGCGAAAGATCCAAGCTCCAAATTCCAAGTTCCAAACAAGTATCAAGTTCCAAATTCCAAACGGGGAAGATGGGGTCCGCGCGAGCTGCGATTCTTCTTCGTTTGGAATTTGGCCGTTGGATTTTGTTTGGAACTTGGAATTTGGAGCTTGGAATTTCTATCGTAGCGGCACCTATGAATGACGCCGCCGCCCCCGATGCCGACCTCCTCGCTGCCTTGCGGTTGATGCTCGTCAACGGCATCGGCCCACGCACCTGGCAGGCGCTGCTCGATGCCTTTGAAACGCCGGCCGCGGTTCTGGCGGCGTCGACGGAGCAACTGCAACGGGTGAATGGTGTCGGTCCCAAACTCGCGGCGGCGATTCGTCTGAGCGACCCCGCCACCGCGATCGATGAATGGCGGGCCTGTCAGCGCGACGGCGTGCAACTCTTTGTCCGGGGTCGTGATGATTACCCGGCGGCCCTCTCCCGCATCGTCGATCCACCGCCCGTGTTGTACTGCCGGGGGACGTTGACCAAAGCGGATGAACTCGCCGTGGCGATTGTCGGTTCACGACACTGCACAACATATGGTCGCCAGACCGCGGAGAAGCTCGCTGGGGCGTTGGCGCGGGCCGGTATCACCGTGGTGAGCGGTCTCGCGCGGGGCATTGATGCGTGTGCTCACCGCGGGGCCCTGCAAGCCGGTGGCCGGACATTTGCGGTCTTTGCGACCGGGCTGCAAACGATCTATCCGCCGGAACATCGCGAACTCGCCGAAGAAGTCGCCGCGAGTGGTGCGTTGGTAACGGAATCTCCCCTGCGACAGCAACCACTACCGGGGTTGTTCCCGCAGCGGAATCGGATTATTGCGGGCCTGTCGCTCGGCGTGATCGTGATCGAAGCTGGTCGCGCCAGCGGGGCATTGCACACGGCCCGACATGCGATGGAACAGAACCGTGAGGTCTTCGCGGTGCCGGGACGGATCGACAGCGAACACAGTCTCGGTTGTCTCGATCTGATCCGTGACGGAGCGACCCTCATTCGCGATGTGGACGATGTGCTGAAGGCCCTCGGTCCGTTGACGACCCCGGTTCCGAAAGCCGCTGCGCCCAAAGAAAACATCCATCACCCCGCGGAGCTGTTGCTCAGCGATCAGGAACGCGCGGTGTTGCAGTGCGTGTCCACCGACGCGCTGTCCGTCGATGAAGTCGTCCGCGCCGCCGGGTTGGAAACGAGCCGCGTGCTGACCACGTTGACGGTTCTCGAAATGCGACAACTCGTCCGCCGATTGCCCGGCGGTTTCGTCGTCCGAAAGTGAACCATCCGAGCCGTGACCGTGAGGGAGCGTGTTCTGTCGGCCCAACGGGCCATTCGTTCCGATAGCCAGGGGCAACGCCCCTGGATTCCGGATCCGCGGTGAGATGAAGGCCTGAAGGGCCGACCGTTTGCTTCGACTGTGATTGGTCGGCCCTACAGGCCTTGGGAACACAGATGTCGATTCCTCACCAGGGGCGTTGCCCCTGGCTATTTGAACGAATGGCCCGTTGGGCCGGAAGATTGTGTTCACGGTCTGTTGGTGGCGATGATGGTTCGCCCTGCCGACTCGGCAAACCCCACGATCGATACCGGAACTCACTCCCTCACGGTCGCGGCTCGGAAGGCGGCCTTTCTTGTCGTGACGCACTGCGACCGGTAAAACGGGTGGCTTCCCTTCCCGTTTGAAAGTGATCGAGTGACGAAACCGCCGATGCCGCGCCGTGGACGCGCCCGTGATGAAGAACGCAAACCCCGCAGTGGATACCGTCCGTATCCGTCACCGGCGTGGGCCGGGCCACCGTATGAAGGGCCGCGCAACGGCTGGGAAATCGTCATCGCCGGGGAACTCGCCGATAAACCAGGGGACCTGCACGAAAACCTGCTTCATCTGCCGCGGAATTCGAGTGGCACGATCTTCTTCGATTCCTGTGGCGGCAGCGCGTACATCGGCCTGGCATTGGCGAGTCTCATCCGCCTGCGCGGGTTGAAGGCGATTGCGGTGGTCGCAGGAGAATGCAGCTCCGCGGCGCTGATGCCGTTAGCCGCCTGTGCGGAACGGTATGTCACACCGCATGCGACGATGCTGTTTCACCCGATTCGTTGGCAGAGCGAAGAGCAAGTCCGCCTGGAAGAAGCCGCCGAGTGGGCCCGGCACTTCAAGATCATGGAAGTCGATCACGACATTTTGCTGGCGAGGCTCTTCGGCTGTGACGTCGAACAAATCAAGACATGGTGCCGCCCAGGCCGGTTCGTCTCGGGACAGGAACTTGTTGACGCGGGGTTGGCGAAAATGGTCGATTTGTTTTCGGGGGATGTGTGGAAGCAGCGGTCAGTTGTCAGTGGTCCGTAGTCAGTTGTCAGTGGTGAAGAAGGGATCTTCGATATCTTTCGCCTCTTCCCAACTGACAACTACCTACCTCGCCAACCACCCGCCGTCGACATCCACCATGCTGCCGTGCAGGTAATTCGCGGCGTCGGACGCCAGAAACACCACCGTGCCCGCGAGTTCTTCCGGTTGACCCCAGCGGCCGCAGGGAATGCGATCGAGAATTTGCGGGCCGCGCACCGGGTCGTCCTGCAACGCATCGGATAAGGTCGTCTCGAAGTAGCCGGGGCAGATGCCGTTGACGTTGATGCCCTCGCGGCTCCACGCATTGGCGAGCGATTTCGTCAATCCGGCAAGCGCGTGTTTCGCTGCCGCATACGCCGGGATGTTGAAGCCCCCCTGATACGTCATCACTGAGCCGATGTTGATGATCTTTCCGCGGCCGCGCTGCAACATGCCCGGCGCGACCTGCTGGCAAAGATCAAACGCCGCGGTGAGATGCACTTCGAGCAGTGCGTTCCAGTCGCTGAGCGGATACAGCTCCGGTCGATGCCGATGCGTGATGCCGGCGTTGTTGACGAGGATATCGATTCGGCTGGTGGTGCCGACGATGCGGTCAATGAGGCCGACACGATCCGTCGGTGAACCAAGATCGGCCGTGAAGGACCAGAACTGTCGGCCCACAGCTTCGATCATGCCACGGACTTCGTCACAGTCGTTGTTTCGCGATACGGTGACGATGTCGGCTCCGGCTTCCGCCAGTCCCACCGCCATCGCCTGACCTAGGCCGCGTGTAGCCCCTGTCACGAGGGCGATCCGGCCATCCAGTCGAAACCGATCCAGAATCATGCGGCATTTCCGGTGCAGCAGGTGTCCACGGCGAGAAGCAATCTTCCGGCAGAATACGCAGAATCGGCAATGAGCAACAGGCCCGGCCAATCCCGATACAGAATTGAGCGCTCACTCGCGCGGCAGACAATGCGGGATGCCGAGATAATCATTGTGAACAACCGATTTGATTCCAGGGAAATGGAGAATGAGGAGTGAAAAATGAAGAATTGAGAATGAAGTTAAGATGACGCAATGGTCCTCTTAACTCCGTTCATTTTGCACTCTCCATTCTTCACTCCTCATTCTCCATTCCCATCATTCAGCCTGACTTGTCCTGTCGCGAAGATCGGATCCTTCGCCACCCCAACCGGCTTTGTTAAGGAGAACTTCCCGCCGGCTTCTTTGCGCAGTCCCTGCGGATTGGTAGAGTGATATGCTGGGTTGGTGGGATCGCTTCTGGGGCAAAGGGTTGGGAATGTCCCCGGTCGAAGGACACGAACCGCGCGACGTCGTTTCGCGGCGGGATTTTTTGCGCGTCGGCAGCGCAGGCGTGGTCGGCTTGACGCTCGCGGATCATCTCGCGCTCGCCCAGGCCAGTTCCGCCCAGCACCGGCACGCGATCGTCATCATGATGACCGGCGGCGCGAGCCAGCTCGACACGTTCGATCCGAAGCCCGACGCCCCGTCGTCGATTCGTGGTCCGTTGAAAGCGATCGCCACGAACGTCCCCGGCGTCCAGCTCAGCGAAGGACTCCCGCTGCTGGCACAACGCCTCGATCGCTGTGCGTTGATCCGTTCATTGCATCATGACGCCGCCCCGATTCACGAAACCGGCCAGCAACTCCTGCAAACCGGGCGGCTGGCGGGACGGAACATTCACTACCCGCACTTCGGATCCGTGGTCGCACAACACTGGGGCTGGAATTCTCCCCTCGCGAATGTGATCCTGCCGCGGTCGGTCCATCAGACGGGTGTGCATGCCGCGGCGGGACAAACCGCCGGTTGCCTCGGGACGAAATGGTCCCCGACGGAAGACGCGGACGGTCCCGGCGAGGAACCCGAAGCGATCCGTCGCAGCTACGGCGATTCCCACTTCGGCCGGTTGTTGCTCCAAGCCCGGCAACAGGTGGAACGAGGTGCTCGCTGTGTCACCGTCAACCTGTTCGACACGCTCAAAGACCAGCGCACCTGGGACTGCCACGGCGACGCAAGCTGCGGACCGAGCACGCTCTATGATTACCGCGACACCATCGTTCCGCAGTTTGACCGTGCGTTTGCCGGATTGATCGATGATCTCTCATCGCGCGGATTGCTCGACAGCACACTCGTCATCGCCACCGGAGAAATGGGCCGGTCACCGCGCGTGAACGAACACGGCGGCCGCGATCACTGGGTAAACTGCTGGTCCGGCATCGTGGCCGGCGGCGGGATCGCCGGGGGTATGGTCATCGGTGCCAGTGATGCGACGGCGTCCGAACCGACCGAGTCCCCGATCAGCGCCGATCAGATCGCCGCAACACTGATGGCATGGTTCGGCGTGGACGGCATCGCCCACGTCTTACCGGGCACGGCTCACACCGGCCTGTTGACCGCATCGCCGTTGCACCAACTCTGGGGCAGCACCGCGGTCTAGCAGCTCTTTGACGCGTTCGCTTCTGTGTAACACGACTGTGGCACGCATTGAATTCGCGGATTGCCACGCGAGCGTCATTCACCGCGTGCGGTTCCATGCGAGCGCGAGTGGTGTCGCCGCGAAGGGGGCGACGGCTAACGCCAACATACCCGCGAAACACACGCACACGATGACCGGCAAGCGCGGATCAACCCACTGCGACACGATCAACCCGGCGACCAGTGCACACCACGCGGCCAGCGATCCCCACACGGTCGGCATCGTGATCATCTCCCGCCGTCGTGCGATCGCGAACAGCCATACCGTTCCCAGCACGATCACTCCGCTGACGACCGCGAAGGCGACCCGCCAGAACTGCGACCGCTGTTCACTCGACAGCGTGTATTCTAAAGCGACGTTCGTGACAAACGCCGCCGTGAATCCACCGAGTACCAGGGACACGAACGGTTGCGAGCGGCCCGTCATCATGATGGCGGCCAGACACGCACAGATGACCCAGGGACCAAGCAAGGCGGCCGGGAGATACCACCACCAGGCTTGCTGCAGGAAGGGATCCAGCGTCGCCACGCTTACGCTGCCCGTCAACACCACCAGCAGCGAGAGCACCACGACCGGGATCGCCCACAAGAGCCAGGCATACCAGACGCTTTTTGCGGCATTCCACAACATGATCCGCGCCAGTTGCGGATTGGTCAGCGGACGGGTCGCAAGAAAATGTCCCATCGCATGATTCGCATCATTGAGCCCGCAGTTGCCGATAATGAGTCCGCCGAGCATGCCCATCGCTCCCATCATCGCTCCCCCTCCCATGACGAGCCCTTCGATCAACTCCTTCGGATCGCGATTGAAGACCAACCAGCCTCCGCCCCCCATAACCAAACCGAAGAAGACACATGCGGGCATCGCCCAGCCTTTCTTTCGCCATTCAAACCACAACTGCGCTTCCGCGGGTGAACGGAAGCGTCCGGTCGCTGTCGATCCCGGCTCACTCAGACGCTCGAACCATGCCACGATCCCCAATGCCGGCCAGGTCTCTCCGCGTCGATTGCGGGAGACACCGTAAACCGCCACGGCATACGCCGCGGCGGCGATGAGCGAGAGCGTGATCCCTTCCGAGAGCGTGACGTCATTCCAGTAATGCGTCGGGAGATCGAACAGCGGCCCATGCCGGGTCTTGAACCACAGCCCTAATGCCGATCCCACCAGACCGACCGCCCACGGCAGCCACGCCGATTTCTCGGTCAGCCACATCACAGCGATCACGGCCGCCATCGCCGCGGCGGCAAAAAGCGCGGGGCCCCATAACGGCCACTGTACATCGTAGATCGCGTTCAGAACTGCCGAGGTCAGCCACGTTTCCAGAGCCATCAGCACCATCGCCGGAAGCAGGTGCCAGGTCACCAGAGTGGAGGTTCGGACCGGGTACGCATACAGGCGTGACATTTGTCCCAAAGCCAGCATCATGCCCGCCCCAAACACAAACATGTTGACCTGGACCAAAGCGAGGTGCATCACGATGAAGGCCGAATCGCCCGTATCCAACGCACCGTGTGTGCGCAACGCCGTGAAGAGCAGCAACGGGATGGTATTCCCCATGCAAGTCATCAGCAGCAGTTGCCAGCGACCACGGTTCAGAAACTCCCACATCAACGCGGATGGTACAGTGCGCATGATCCGGACTCCGGAAGGAGATCACTGGGTAGATTGGGGACGGGGCGCGAAACCGCAAGCGAGGGGGGGAAGCTACTTGAGCACCCGCGAGACGAAGATTTCATCCAGGGACAGCGACGCTTCGTCAACAACGGTGGCCCCGATAGCATCCGCGGCCCGCCGAAGCTGGCCACTTTCGCCGTTGCAGATGTAGGTCCACTCGGCCCCACCCCCGTCGCATGACAAGGCTCCCACCAACGTCGGAGGACGATCGACCGATTGTCCAAACCGCAGTGTCATCCGTCGGTGCGTGTCCTTGATTTCATCCATCGGCGCGGTGAGCACGATCCGGCCCTGATGAATGATCGCCACACGATCGGCAACCCGTTCGACTTCATCGAGCAGATGCGACGAGAACAACACCGTCCGGCCTTCATCAGCGATGGTGCGGATGATCGCCCCCAGAATGTCGCGCCGCACCACGGGGTCCAATCCCGATGACGGTTCATCTAACACCAGCAGATCGGGTCGATGCGCGAGTGCCACCAGCAGCCCGGCTCGCGCCCGCTGTCCGCGCGACAGGTTCTGCACCTTGGCCTTGGGATCAAGATCGAACGCCGACCGCAATTCTTCGGCGTACGCTTCATCCCAGTTGGGAAAGAACGCCTGCGTGTACCGCATCAGTTCGCCGACGCGCATCCAGTTAGGCAGATCGCGATCTTCAGAGAGATAACCGATGCGGCCCAGCGTGCCGACGGGATTGGCGACGGGGTCGAGACCGAACACCTGCACGGTCCCGGCCTGGGGTTGGAGCATGCCGAGGATATGCTTGATGAGCGTGGTTTTGCCCGCGCCGTTGCCACCGATGAGACCGAAGACGCCACCGCGGGGGACGACGAGTGAAACCTCATCGAGGGCGGTTTTTGTGCCGAACTGCCGGGTGACCCGCGCGATGTTCACAACGGGGGGAGCCGATGACGGGAAGGGATCGGGCATGATGGAAGTCCTCAAAAGAGGTGTGTGCCACGGCCGTGTCGGCCATGCTATTTCTTGTTTAGCCCCGGCCTTCAGGCCGTGGTCAGACCGACAATGAAATCTCTTCCAGCCCCGTTCACGGGGCTTTCATCACGATTCACCAACAAAGCCCCATCAATGGGGCTCTCTGTATCATTTGAAATACGATCTGCCCCCGGTCTAAAGACCGGGGCTAAACGAAAGAGATGACTTACTAACTCGGCTGCAGCGCCGCCTGGCGTTGCTCGACCAGTTTGACAACGTCCGCGAACGCGATGTCCAACTGCTGCGCTTCTGCCAGCAGAGCGTCAATCCGTTCGGTGAGAATCTTGATTCGCTCTTTGCGTGCCAGCGGCGAACCCTGATCGGAGACATACGTCCCAGCGGTGCGACGTTTCTCGACAATGCCCGCGGCTTCGAGTTCACGGTACGCCCGGGCCACGGTGTTCGGGTTCACGACCAACCGCTCGGCGAGGACACGAATCGCCGGTAACTCCTCGCCCGGCGCGAGGCGTCCCGAGGCAACGAGATATTTGATCTGGTTCACGATCTGCTGATAGATCGCAACGCCATCGGCGGTGGAGATGTGGATTTGCACGGGCAAGCGTCCCCGGCGGCGAATAGCTTTGTATTAACTCAATAATACAACGTCGCGCGGGGGAGTCAAGGGGATTCGCGATTTTTTTTGGAATTCTTCCGTGAGCAGCCGTGCAGACAGAGGAATGTCGTTGATTCTGCGGAGCAGCGAACTACTTCACGCCGAAGATCGTTTCCACGTTGCCGCGCAGGACCTGCCGGCCGAGATCGAGCGCCTGCGTTTCGGTCCACTTGCGGTCGATGACGAAATCTTCCGCCAGCACGCGGGCCAGAATGCGGCGATACATCTGGAACTTCGGCCACGCGAACTCCAGCTTGTACATATCGCTGTAATAACCGATCTGCTTCGTCCGCGGCGCGGCTTGCAGACGGGCTTTCGTATCCACCGTGATGTGAGCCGGGATGTTCGAGTACCACCAGTGCCCGTTGGTGACGACGTTCGGGAAGATCCACGCATAGCTCACCAGTTCCATGTTGCTGGCCTGCGCGAGGACTGACACCGGGAATGTCACCTGCGGGAAAGCGTTGAAGAGGTCCTGATACTGAATCAGTGAGACCCGTTGATCGAACAGGTCCTGCCCCTGATACACGCCGTTCGGATAGACCCGGCGGTTGACGCCGATCATGAGATCGAACGGCAGCTTGTAATCGGCACAGCACTCGGCGATCGACCAGAAGACGAATTCGCTGACCCGCGCGGATTCGTCGGCGGTCATCGCTTCGCCGTTGAGCGCCTTCTGCAACGGAGCCCGTACTTCATGCAGGCCGGGTTGCCGGGGGGTGAACGACGGCGGCAGCGAGATCGCACAGGCTTTCACATTGTTGGCCACGAAGTGGGCGAACAGTTTTTTGATCGCGTCCTTCATCGTCGCCGTATTGGTGACTTCGATCTGCGTTGCCTTGGCAAGTCGTTGACGGACCTCCGGTTTCGCGAGATGAAACACGAGATCATCGGTCCGCAGGCACGGGATGTACCGCTCGGTGTCGAAGCCCGCGAGCGGATCGTCGAAATCGTTCGTCAGGAAGACTTTTTCGATGCCGCTTTGCTGGAGACATTGCGTCTCCCAATCCGGCTCGGCCATCTTTTTCGCAGCGTTGTCGTAGAGCGATTCCCAATTCTGCGGCGTGATTCGGTCGTCTTTGAAGCCGAAGAACCGCTGACAGAGTTCGATCAGCCAGCTCACCTGGATTGTGTTATCGAGCTTGTCGAGCCATTCGACCAGCCGGCCCACTTTTTCCTTGGGACCGAGTCCCGGT
Organism: Planctomycetaceae bacterium; assembly: GCA_041753475.1. Classification (GTDB taxonomy): domain Bacteria; phylum Planctomycetota; class Planctomycetia; order Planctomycetales; family Planctomycetaceae; genus DSVQ01. The sequence goes on from JBGSUN010000117.1 coordinate 36,469, forward strand.
TCTTCAATCCGTGACTTCGCCAGTCCCGCGGAATGAGCGAGCTCGGTGTAATAGTGGTAGCCCATAATATCCGCCAGCGTTTTGGACGCCGGGGCATGCGGATTGATGTGCGTGTGCGGATCGATCAACACCAGACGATCGAGTTCCGTCAGCAGGCGGGCGGTCAAATCAGCGGACATCATCAGTTCCAGCGGCGAGGAACAAGTTGCGGACCCGGCTTGGCAGTGTCTCCCGTGTCGAAGCGAGAATCAAGCCGTGAGGGCTATGCGCAGTGACAAGAGTGCCGGGGATTGTTGCCGATGAAAACGCCGACAGCCGGTTGATCTTGGGGATCAACCGGCTGTCGGTTTATGCAATTGGTTGGTGGAATTTTGAGGGTCTTTGCAGGCTTATGCGGATTTCTTCGAATCGGTGGGACCGGCTTCTGGTCACTCATTTACCGA
>JBGSUN010000118.1:0-5958 GCA_041753475.1 Planctomycetaceae bacterium
CGTCGACCGGAGTTATCTCTCGGAACTCGAACACGACAAGAAGTCGCCGACCGTCAGCATGCTCTTTCGGCTGTGCGATGCGCTCGATGTCAAAGCGTCCCAGTTAATTGCGGAAGTCGAACGGAACCGCTGACCGGCATGCTGTCTGGCCATACACAAGACTCTCTGCAGATCAGCCTGATCCCGCGGACGAAACTGACCGTGACGAAGTCGGCCTCGGTCCCTTGTGCGCGGCCGATTCGGGTACAGGGGTTCTGATCGGCCGTCGTCTCTTCTGCGACCTGGCGCGCGTGGAAGTGGGCGGACGCCCCCAAGTGCGAAGCGCTAAATCCACGTCATTTCACGGGCATAAAAAATAGGATTGTATGCAGTGTGCTCTCAGCGGGTTCGGACGTCGGTGCCGCGTGAAAGCACGCTGCATACGATTTTATGGACTGAACCGCAGCTGCCGCGCGCCTATGGGAATTGAATCCTTCGCCGTCTTCCTGGAGCGGTCCACGGTCCGTTGATTCGGATCGGGCGAAGCGGGCCGCGATGCCAAGAGCGGTTCAGCAGAAGTGGCTGATCGGCGTGGAAAACAGTCGTCTCTGCGCACGTTTCGCGCTCAGCGCGCACGGCGAACCCGGTCCCGCGACGGGCGTGTCGGAAACCTGCCGAAGTCAACGCGAAGCGGGAATTGATCATGACGTGTTCGGGCTCATGGGCACGGGTCGGCTCATTGCCGCGTGGCCGATCAAAGGCCGCAGTTGCTCCACGATCCACAGGTGTCCCTCTGCGCATTGGGGACAGCGGCGGTATGTGGACTCGCTCGGGCTGGTGCTCGGCGGTTCGCCGGCAGGAAGGGCGACCGAGGCAGCCGCCGCAGGCGGCCCCTCGGTGACATCCAACAGGCGACGGCAGAGTTCGAGCTTGGCCTGACGAAAGCGATTGGCCATGAGGCCATAGTGCCGGATCTTCACAAAACCCCGCGGCAGGATATGCAGGAGAAACCGGCGGATGAACTCGACGACGGTCAGCGTCATGAGACTTTGCCGACTCCCGTTCGCATAGTCCTTCCAGCGGAAGGTCACCTGGTCGTTGTCCACCGCGATCAGCCGTTGATTGGAGATGGCCACGCGGTGGGTATAGCGCGCCAGGTACTTCAGGACTTGCTTCGGCCCGCCAAACGGCGGCCGGGCATAGACCACCCACTCCTGGCGGACGATTTGGTCGAGCAGTCGCTCGAAAGCCCCGTCGGGAGCCAACTCGGCCAGACGACCGTGAAATGTCAGCTCTCCGCGAGCCCGCGACTGCTTCAATCGGTCGATGAACTTGCCGCGAAACACGCGACTGAGGACGCGAACCGGCAGGAAGAACTTCGGCCGGGAACGGATCCAGCGGGTGCCGTCGGGGGCCAGGCCGCCGGCCGGAATGACACAATGGACATGAGGATGGTGTCTCAGGTTCTGGCCCCAGGTGTGTAACACGACCAGAAAGCCGATCTCGGCTCCCAGGTGCCGGGGGTTGGCCGCGACGTCCAGCAGTGTCTGTGCGGCTGCCTGAAGGAGCAGACCATACACCACGCGCGGGTTCTGTAAGGCCAATGGGCCGAGTGCGGCCGGCAGCGTGAAGACGAGATGGAAGTACGGCACCGGCAACAACTCGCTTTCGCGCGCCTGGAGCCAGCGCGCGGTCGCCGGACCCTGACACTTGGGACAGTGCCGGTTGCGGCAGGAGTTGTAGGCCACCTGCTGGTGGCCACAGCGATCGCAGGCTTCCACATGACCGCCCAGGACCGCCGTGCGGCAGTTCTGGACCGCGCGGATCACCTGCCGTTGCGCCGGGGTGGCGCTGTACGTTGCCAGGTACTCGTCCGCATGCTTCCGAAACACATCGGCCACTTCGAGCCGATGCGGTCGGATCATGATTCGGTCGGTGCTCCCTCCGCGGTCCGCGCCGCGTGGTTGGCGACCATCAAGTCCAGGGGACTCTTCGTCGCGCCGATCATCTTCGTCGAAACGTGCGTGTCGATGGCCGTGGTGCGCGGGCTGGAGTGTCCCAGCAGTTCCTGGATGACGCGCAGATCCGTGCCGGCCTCCAGCAGATGCGTCGCGAAACTGTGCCGCAACGTGTGCGGGGTGACGTCTTTGTCCAGTCCGGCGATCGCGCGGGCCTCGATGCAGGCCCGTTGCACGGTACTCGACCGGACCACTCCCGTCTGGCCGCGTCCGGGAAACAGGTAATCCTTCGGTCGCGCCGCCCACCAGTAGTGCCGGAGCATCTCCAGCATCAGCGGCGATAGGATCGTGTAACGATCCTTGTTCCGTTTCCCCTGGACGATCCGCAGCACCATCCGCTGGCTGTCAATGTCCGACACCCGCAACGCGGCGGCCTCCGACACCCGCAGTCCGGCCGCGTAGGACAACATCAACAGCGTGCGGTGCTTGAACGAGGGAATGGCGGCGAAGAAGCGATGGACTTCGTCGAAACTGAGAACCACCGGCAACTGCCGCCGGGGCCGCGGGGCGCGGATGTCCTGCACGACTTCGCCCCGCTGGAGCACGTCACGATACAGGAACCGCAGCGCGGCCAAAGCCTGCCGGTAGGTGCTCCAGGCCACCTTCCGCTCGTGGATCAAGTACAACAAATACACGCGGATCTGTTCGGCATCGAGCGCGCCGGGGCTCCGGTTGTAGTACCGGGCCAGACGGGCCACGCAGTCGACGTAGATCCGCGTGGTCTTCGGCGACATGCCGCGCAGTTCTAGGGCTTCGATCAGGCGTTTGCGCAACGGGGTCATGCTGAGTTCTCCGGGTGGCAGGACACAAGACGGACACCTCCGTCATCGTGAACCCCGAACGGACCGAACTCCCGCAAATTCGTCGAACTGCAAAATGCCTTTCGACACGGCCTCCGATGGAAGCGGCGCAATCGTACGCTTCATGTCGCTTCCCCACCGCGAAGCCGTTTAGTCCAAAAATAGAACCGTCCCCTAGCAATCCCGCCTCATTTTCTAGGGTGAATTGCTGCTTTCCCAAGCCCCACAATGGCTGCGGGAAAGATGCCGGATGAGGCGTCAGGGAGTCAGCCTGTTCGCGCAAGTCTCGCACTGAAGCGGGCGGCACGGGGCGTGCCCCTGCACTCCATCGCGAGTGGTCATTAGCAATCAGCGAATGGCCATGGGTCGCAATGCTCGCCGGCCTCGATCGGGTCGACGATCCCGAGACCCATGGCTTCCCTTTCTTCGTGTTTCGCTCACGCGCGTGCGCGAGCGGTTTGTGTCGCTTCACAGACCGCTCCCATCGAGGGCGGTCTCTTTTGGGAGTCGTCCGATGATCGCTTCTCTCTCATTGTCACCTCAGAAGTCCGCCATTGAACAAGCCGACGGCGAAACGACTTCCTGGCAGTCGGCCTTTCAGCGTCTCCTGCCGGCGATTCGTGACCAAGCCGGCTTTGCGTTCCGCCATCTCCCGGCCGAAGTCCGCGCGGAATCCATTCAGGAAACACTTTGCTGTGCCTGCCTGGCCTATGCACGGTTGTTCCGACGCGGAAGAGCGGACATGGTGACGTCATCCACTTTGGCACACTTTGCGATCCTGCGCTGCCGTGGCGGTCGCGAGTGCGGCCAACGCCGTAATGGAGAAGATGTCCTGTCCGTGTATGCCCGGAGACGAAAGGTCATTGGCGTGGAATCGCTTCAGGCAAACGATGCACAAGACAGCGGTTGGCGGGAAGTTTTGGTCGAGGATCGCTCGACGACGCCGGCGGACCTTGCAGCCATTCGGATCGATTATCGCGAGTTCCTGGCCTCGCTCGACCCGCGCCGCCGCCGAATTGCCGAGGTATTGTCCAGCGGCGAGTCAACGTTGCGAACCGCGCAACTCTTCGGCGTTTCACCCACGCGAATTTGCCAGTTCCGCCATGAATTTCGGGTCGCCTGGAATCTCTTCATCGGAAATGAAGGTCTCGAAGCCGCCTGAAGTGATGGACCGTCTTGTGGTGGGCAGATCGCGAGTGGGCAACAAGTTGTACTTGTACGACGGTCCGGGGATGAGAGGCTCATCCCGCGATGGCAGGCGGGAAGTCGGGATAGAGCCTGGGCTACCGGAGGACCGCCTTTGGGCACAATCTTGTGCAGAAGTGCCCAGCCGGCGCACCTGGGATCGCGAAAATGACGTTGCTCACCGTGAGCGACCGCCGGTGTTCGACAAGGCGACCGGAAAGGCAGGCCATCGTCACGACTCGACAGCAAGCCCCATGCCCTATCGCATTCTCGTGCCATGACCGTAGGGGTAAGACTGAGGGCTGGGAGGATGGCATGTGCATGATTACGGGCCTTGTCGATCAACGCGAGAGCCCATTAAAGAAATGGGCTCTCGCTCCGTCGAGTTCCATTCCCTTGATGAATTGGACGAGTCATGTTGAATGTGCCGTTGTGCCCGCCTTTGGAGCCGCGCGCGGAATCCGCGCTCCGCGTGGTGCTGGTCTGCTGGACTCCCACCGTCAATCCAGACTTGCTGTGCCGCGCGATTCAGGAATCCGGCCTTCGCCATTGGCTCTCCCGTCATTTCGATGGGCCGATCGCAGTCCGGGTTGTCGCTGGTGACTCCAGCGGCCGCGCGGATGTCCGCCAGATCTTGGAGATCGTCCAGCGGGGCGACGTGGACTTGGTGCTCGCCGAGGACCTGAGCCGCATCTCCCGTCGCCCGAAGAAAGTTGTTCTCCTCTGTGACACGTGTCAATTGCACCAGACACGGGTGATTGCACTGGAGAGCGGTTTCGACACGGCGTGCCCACGCAGTCTGATCGATCGTCGCGTGTTGCTCCAGCCGTAAACCTTTCGGTGCCGGGTGGCGTTCGAGTATTCAGGACGTCACCCGGGATCGTCCGCTCCCCGGTGGAAAGCCTTTGGATGTGCTTCAATGGGGCCGGGCTTCTTTAGCCCGGATGACCAGATCAGATCGTTGGAACGATTCGTCACGCTCAACCGCCGCCATCGGAACGTTGCCCGCTGGGAGACGTGTCCGGGTGTGGGTCGCGCGTTCTCACACTGCCTTCTGGGCTCTCGGGGCATCGCCCCGCTCCCCACTTCTTCGAAAGGATCGTGATGCTTGAGCTGTCGATGATCTTGTTTGGTGCGGCGCTCGGGCTGGGCGCGGGGGAACTCCTGGTTCGCCTGTTGAGTTTCTGTTTTCCGTCGGTGCGGCTCTTCCAGACGTTGCGCCTTCCGGATTGGAAATGGCCCTGGAAGTAATTTCCTGCTCGCACGGGCCGCGCGGCAGGGCATCGCTGCCAGTGTTGCCCTGCGCCGTTCTCTCCGTCACGGGTCTGCCGGGGCTTCTCAGCGGTGGAGCATCCCCCGCCCCGGCGAATCGCGATCGACTCTCTTGAACAGGAATCGTTCCCTGAGCCACATCGTCACCATTCAAACTCAATTCCGTGATCCCATCGCCGTGGCCGCGGCCTGTGCACGGCTGCAGCTGCCGGTGCCGACGGTCCGGACCGTGAAATTGTTTGCGGCGGAGGCCACCGGTCTGGTGGTCGAATTGCCGCAGTGGCGGTATCCGGTGGTCTGTCACACCGACACCGGCACCTTGCAGTACGACAACTTTCAGAATCGCTGGGGCGACGAAGCCCATCTGCACGCGTTTCTGCAAAAGTACGCGGTCGAGAAAACGAAGTTGGAAGCCCGCAAGGCGGGCCACTCGGCGAGCGAACAGTTGCTGGCGGATGGTTCGATCCGTGTGCAGATCGCCGTCGGCGGCTAACGCCGCGTCTCCCTATGGTTCACATCCCCACCTCGGATCGGTCCCGCTGGGGACCATCTTTCTCTGGAGCACCTCTGCCGATGCCCCTGATTGAAGTGACCGTCACGCCGCACGGGGCGACGACGGTGGAAACCCGCGGGTTCGTGGGCACCGCCTGTCAGCAAGCCACGCGCGACTTGAAAGCCCAACTGGGCCTCGTGGTGTCCACCCA
>JBGSUN010000119.1:0-27037 GCA_041753475.1 Planctomycetaceae bacterium
CCCCCCCCCCCCCCCCCCACAGCGGCGTAGGTGAACCGAGAGATGCGATCGAAGACTATTCGGTCTGTTCGTCACCCGTGAGTTGCACGCGATTCGGCGCGGACACACCGGCGGGTTCCTGGAACGCCACCGTACTTGGCAGCGGCTGATACGGCTGACCGGGACGTCGGCCTGTCGTCTGCTGGATTTCCGTCTTCACTTCGCCGTCCTGATACGGTCCGACGCCGAGCACAAACCAATTGTTATCATGCGACATCGAGGACGACACGCCCCCTTCGCCGAGGAGTTGGTTCGTCTTCGGGTTGTACGCCACGATGCCGATCTTGGCCATCGCCGATTGGTTGTTCCGTGAAATCAACCGCACTTCCGGTAGCGTGAGCATCCCGGGCAGCACAATCTCCGGCGTTCCGACAAACGAATCCGCGGAGTCGGTACCGATCACGCCCGAACGGAGTTCGAGCACCACATCCGCGTCGTCGGCTTTCGCGGTCACCATCGCCCCGTTGGTCATCGCCCGGTGACGAATCGAACCGACGAGGTAACCCTTGTCGACGCACTCCAGATATTTGTCGTCGATAAAGACCTTCGCGCCGTTGAAGGCGGCGAAGTCGACCTTGGCCAACGCCTGGTCAACCGCATTTGAAATCAACACCTGTTCCCTCGCGGTGCGTGCGGTGTTTGACGTCCGCGTCGAGGTGCAGCCTGCGGTCATCATGACCAGCAAGGCACCGCAAACGAGCATGCGGGAGACCATACGAAAACTCCGAACGAATGAATGCGGCCCGCAGTCCGGTCCGGTTCCGACCGAGGCCGTGGTTTTATGAAGCGGTCTTCCTCAGGGTCAACGGGAGCGGTTCTCTCGCTCCCCGGCCGCACGGAAATTGGCAACGAATTCCCCCTGGTTCGGCGAACATTGCCGATGGCACGCTCGTTCCCGCGATCTCGACCGAAAACATAACGGTGGTGCCGCTGCTGAGAAGTCCGCCGAGAAGCAGTGGATTCGCAGGCTACGAGAAACGCTCGGTACTGCTTCACAGACGAAGGCGTGGCAGACTCCGCGAAATCGTCCGAAGTGAGGAACCCTTCACGCAACCGGTTGCCTGACCGTTCAGTTCGGCTACACTGGTCGTGTGCGGCGGAAATCCCGCGCACATGTCGTCAATGGCTTCTTGTCAACCACGGAACCTTATGGACAACTACGGCTTCTTCGCTTTGGCGTTGCTCATTGCGGGACTGGGCATTCTGGTGATGGAGGTCTTTCTGCCCTCCGGTGGCGTTCTCGCTATTGTGACCACGGTGATGCTGCTATCGTCGGTCCTGTGCGCCTACGCGGCCTGGTTTCAGAGGGCGCCCTTCTTTTTTTGGGGCTTTGTCGGCCTGGAGGTGCTGGCCGTCCCAACATCGCTCGGCTCGGCCTTGTATATCCTGCCGCAAACCAAGGCGGGGAGGCGTGCGTTATTGCAAGCCCCGGAACTCGCCACATTGGAACCCTTTCAGCAAGAAACCTCGCGATTGCGCAACCTGATTGGCCAGTTTGGGTCGACCGCATCGTTGCTCAATCCCGGGGGACTGGTGCAAGTGCATGGGGAGCGCCTGCATGCGTGCAGTGAAGGGCAGATCATCGAGCCGAGAACCTCGGTTGAAATTATTGATGTGCGGGGAACGCGAATCGTGGTCCGACCGGGGGTGCCCCCCGTTATCTCTCCCACGGCGACCGCGCCGGAGACGCTCGATCCGTTAAGAAGTCCGCACGAAAGCACCGGCCCGGCAACGCCGCCGCCGATTGATTTCGAAATCGCGGCGGAGTAGCGGTTTCCGCGCGGGACACGGTAAACTACGCAGATGTTCACACCCGAGATGTTGGCCAGAGGGAACCTGATGATTCTGCCATTTGTGCTCGCTCAGAAGAACATGACGCCGCTGATTATCGGCGGTGCGATTATCGCATTTCTGATTGTTCTGGTCCTCTTTGCGGTCTTCGCCCGGTTTCTCGGCTTGTGGATTCAATGCTTGATGACCGGGGCCAAAATCGGCCTGTTTGATCTGTTCTTTATGTCGATCCGAAAAGTGAACCCCACCGTCATTGTGCGGGCCAAGATTATGGCCACGCAGGCGGGGATTACCGACGACTACGTCCTCAGTACGCGCGATCTGGAATCGCACTACCTCGCCGGCGGGAAGGTCAACAACGTTGTGAAGGCCTTGATTGCGGCTCATCGGGCCAGCATCGATCTCGACTGGCAAACAGCCCAGGCCATCGATCTGGCCGGGCGGGATGTGTTGGAAGCCGTCCGGACCAGTGTGTATCCCAAGGTGATTGACTGTCCCGACCCGAAGAAATCGGCCGGGGCTTTGGAAGCGATGGCGGGGGACGGGATCCAGCTGAAAGTTCGCGCGCGGGTCACCGTCCGAACGAACATCCATCAGCTCATCGGCGGGGCGACCGAAGAAACCGTGATCGCCCGTGTGGGGCAGGGGATCGTGCAGGCCATCGGCTCCACTCCGTCGTATAAGTTGGTCCTGGAAAATCCGGAAACGATCTCGCAAACCGTGCTCGATCAGGGACTCGAAGCGCAGACGGCGTTCGAGATCGTGTCAATTGACATCGCCGATATTGACGTCGGCGAAAACATCGGGGCGCGGCTGGGTGCCGATCAAGCCGAAGCTGACATGCGAGTCGCCCAGGCCAAGGCGGAACAGACCCGGGCCGACTACGCTGCGCGGGAACAGGAAAATATCGCCAAAGTGCAGGCCAATCGCGCTCAGGTGGTGCTCGCCGAAGCCGAGGTGCCGAAAGCGATTGCGGAGGCGTTCCGTGGGCAATCGCTGGGATTGATGGACTACTTCGAATTGAAGAACGTGCAGGCCGATACACAAATGCGGACAGCGATTGCCGGACAGGGCTCAACGGCCCCCGCCGGCGGCCGCGGTTGATCCGGGCGCTGTTTCACATCCTTCCGCTTGAGATCAGGCCGGACTGAACCATAATGAACGTGCTTCCCATCCTGGCGCTGGATATCGGTGCGATCGTCACACTGTGCATCTTCGTGTTGTCGATCCTGGGCTGGCTCGTCAATGTGATCAAAGGGGAAGAGGGCGCCCCCAAAGGACGTCCGCCCCGACCGGCGAATGCCGGGGGAAAAGATCTGCGCGCCGAGATTCAGGACTTTCTCGACGAACTGACGGTGACCCGCAACCCACAGGTGCGGCCGGCACCGAAAAAGGAAACCGACGAAGACATCGTCATCATCGAAGACGAACCACCCCGGCGTCCCGTTCGTGCTGCAAAACCAGAGAAGCCACGCAAAAAGGGTAAGCCGACTCCCGCACAGCCAATCCCGCCGTCGCCGAAAGCCTCTCGTCCGGTCACGAAACTTGTTCAGCAACATTTACCGACCTCCCGGCTCGGGGCTGGGGTTCAAGAACATGTCGCGGCCCATATGGCGGAGGGGCACGTTGCGGCTGAGGCACAGCATTTCATTGGAAATCGCGTCGCCGAAGCGGTTCAACAAGACCTCGGGGCTGCGACAGCCGCCAAAGGGGCAGTGCCGGGCCTGAGCGTTGCGGTCTTGCATCCTGCTTTGAAGTTCATTGCCCAACCGGGAACGTTGCGGGATGCGATCATCCTCAGTGAAATCCTGCAGCCGCCGAGATCCCTCCGTAATCGGAAGTCGTAAGATTATCGTTGCTGATTTCCAAGGTAGCCGTCGGTCGATGCGCGGAGGCCCCTCGCATGGCTGAGTACCGACCGGCCAGTGGGCCCGATGCCACCGGGGAAGAACCGAAGATTCTGCTGCTCGCAGGTCGGTTCTCGCTCCGCGGGAGCTGTGCCTACACGTTGCGGCTGGCCGAGTGCCTGCCCGACGAGCAGTTCCGCATTGCCGTGGCCTGCCCCGATGCCCAAATGGTGGAACCCGAAACGCGGCGGCAACTGGGGATCTGGGAATTTCCGTATCTGCAAGCTCCGGGCTGGGGCCGTGTGGTCCTGTCGCTGATGGCGCGGACGCTGGCCGCCGATCCCCCCGATCTGATTCACGTGCAAATTCGTAACGCGGCTCCCCAAGGCGCCTGGCTGGCACGGCATCTGAAACGGCCGTACGTCCTCACGGTGCACGACTACATGCAGCCGCGACAACGGCTGATGATCGATCGCCGGTGGTGTCGCCGAGTCCTCGCCGTGAGCGATTCCGTGAAGGCTGATCTTCTGAGTCGCACCGGCTTGCCGGAAAGCCTGGTGACCGTGATCCACAGCGGCGTCGACTGTGATGACTGCCCGATTGTCTTGCCGGTGCTGGAACCCGACCGCGTTCCTGTCGTGGGAACCGCTGGACCGCTCGAAGCGGTGAAGGGCTTTCCGTTTTTCCTCGGCGCTGCAGCGCGTGTCCTGTCGACCGGACGTGATGTGGAATTCGTCATCGCCGGGGCCGGGCCGGAAGAAGAAAACCTGCGCCGTGTCGCGCGGGAACTAGGGATCGCCGAGCATGTGACGTTTGTGCCGAATCTACTCGATTTTTCGGAAGCGCTCGCCGCCATGGACATCTTCTGCCTGCCGTCCTTGCAGCAGGGGATTGGGACGATCATGCTGGAAGCGATGGCGCTGGGGAGGCCGGTGATCGCCACACGGGTCGGCGGTGTCTACCGCGTGATTCGTGACAATGAGAACGGGCTGCTCGTTCCTCCGTCCGACAGTTCCCGCCTGGCGGAACGCATCCTGGAATTGCTCGACGATCCGCTCCGGGCAAGGAACATGGGTTCTGCGGCCCAACTGGAAGTCCGCCGCGAGTTTGGAGTGGATCGCATGGTGTCGGATATCGCGGCGTTGTATCGCGACGTCCTGGGACAAAGCCGTACCACCGCCGAACCGCTTCTTGCCCAGTCCACCCGCTGAACACCCACCACGAATCAACGAAACCAACCGTTCTTGCTTCAGGTACACTGTTCGTTAACCAAAAATGCTGCGGAAATCGTTTTCTGATTGAGCCGATCGAACAACGGTTGTCTGCTTTGCCCGAGGATTGAGACATGATGCCCGCGTTTTCGTTGTCCTTGTCACTTCGTCGGCGTGTCGTACTGCCTGTCCTCGTCGCTCTGTTTGCGGCGATGCCTGCTGCTGAGGCCCAGGAATCCGGATCCGACAACCGGCTGGAGTATCCGCTGCAAGTGATTCATGCCGCCGGTGTGGACCGATTGCAGCAAAAGGCGGACTTGATGTTTCTCGCCGCCGATCGTCCGGAGATGTCCGACATCGTCGCTCAGTGGCTCAAAACCGCGCTGAGTGATCTCCCTGGCTGGGACCGGACCAAACCCTTCGGAATGATGCTGTACCTGAAACCCGGTCTCGTTCCCGGCATCTCGGCCATCACCTACATCCCCACCACCGATCCGCAAGCCACCCTGGTGTTGCTGGCCGGCCCGGAAGGTGTGGTCAAACCCGTCACCGGTAAGTCTGATCGCTGGGAAATCAACGATGTCTCGTGGGGGCCCGACCTCACCGCCCGGCATGCCGGCAACTACCTGTTCTTTACGGCTCAAACCGACGCGACCGAACTGGATCGCCGCTTTCCGGAACCAGAACGGCTCGTCTCGAAGCTCAGTTCCCGTTACGACATTGCCTACCAGTTGCTGCTGAAGAACATTCCCCCCGCGACCAAACAGATGTTCGTGGCCTTCTTCAAAACCACCGTCGAAGCGGATTTGCAGCAGCGCGATGATGAGCCCGATGCCGCTTATCGCATCCGTCGGGCCAATGGCGAAAGCATTCTCGACCTCGCGGACAAGATCATTAACCAGGGTGAAGAACTCACGATCGGTGGATTGGTGAATCCGCAGAATAGCGGCGGGACGATCGAGTTCGAACTCAACGGTACCAAAGACAGCAAGCTCGCCAAGTTTTTTCAGGATATGGAAGGCCGCCGCAGCTTATTCACACCGGTGTTGGACGACGCCGCGACCATGACCTTCAACATGTCCTGGCAGATGGATGCGAAACAGCGGAAGGTGTTCACCGAGCTGTTCAAACTGGGTCCGCAACTCGCGGATGAAGCGGCTAAGAAGAACGATCAGCCGGCCCCACTGGATGCCCTCGAACCGTTCTCCAAGACCTTGTTGAACACGGCCGAACAGGGGCATTTCGACTTCTTTGTGCAGCTTTCCGGCGACGAGCCGCTGGATTATCGGTTTGTTGGTGGCGCACGAATCGTTGCCAATCGCGAGTTTCCTAAGCAGTTTCAGGCATTGCTCGAATACGTGAAGACCATGCGTCCTCCGGAAGCGAAAGAAGCCATCGCGGAACCCGCGGCGCAACAGGCGGGTGCTCCTGCCGCTGCACCAGCGCCTGCTGCAGCTCCGGCCAACCCTAAAGGTCGTCGCCCGCGAAATCTTCCCCGGCCAGATCCACAACGGGCAAATCTGTTTGCCACACAGTTCATTCAGACGATGAAGATTGCGGATGCGCAAATCGGCGACCATCCCGTGCACACCATTCAGATCCCCGCCGCCCCCGATGCCATGGGCAAAACGCTCTTCAGCGACGCACCGAAGATGCACCTCTACGCCGCGCCCAATTCCATCTGGTTCGCCGTCGGGGGGGACTCAGCGCTCGATACCCTGAAAAAGAATGTGCAACAAGTGACCGATGCCGCCTCGGCCACAGGCGTACCGCGGCCGTCACCGGGTCCGTTCCTCTTCGTCACCAATGCGAAACAATGGGTCAACGCCGCCTCAGCCACCGGCGAGACGGATGACGACGATGTCGGCTTTGCGGCCGCAATCGATCGCTTCAAAGACGACAATGACGAGCTGCGGATCACCAGCAAAGCGACCGATTCCGGCGTCCGCACGCGCGTCGATCTCCAAGCCGGTTACGTCGGCTGGCTCGGTCGCGTCATCGCCGCCCAAATCGTCGCCGCTCAAGAGTAATCGCGGGGATTCAAAGTAGCCATCACGCTCCGCGTGATGAGCGGTTGGTAGATCACGCCCTCATTTGCCGAGAGCGAATCACTTCCCGTCGAAGAGGTCTGCGCTTTCAGTTTATCCGCTCATCACGCGGAGCGTGATGGCTACTTTGAGCGCCAAACGTCGTTCTTTGTCAGCCCCGTCACGGGCAACAACGCTTCAATCTCGCGATAAAAACGCTTGGCATCGACGGGATATCCCTGCGTCGGCTTGATGTCCGGCAGCAAGCGTCGCCAGTAGGCATTGAACGCGGTCATGTGCAATTCGCGAAGGTACTTCGAGATCATAGACGCCATCGCGACCACGGCGTGATGCTCGGCCCGCGGTTCGAAACTCACCGTTGCGCGGCCGACACGATACCGGCTGCACTCGGCTCCTTCGGAGAGGACGTCCACCCATTCGCCTGGGAAGACTTCGGCCAAGACCGACCCATATTTGTTGCGGCCGCCGTGCTTGTCACTGAAGACCACGACGGGGCCATCTGTGATTGATGCACAAGCCTGCCGCATCACTTCCGCATGCACGCCCGAGGTGACTTCCGCTTTGTTGCCGGTGGCGTCCAATCGCTGGTTGAATTCCCGCGGCGTCACCACTGCGGAAATCGCGGCATGCAGTCGCCAATTGGCAAGCGGCGCAGCGGCCGAGAATCTTGCGGAGAATACAGCGATCTCGGCGGCATCGGCTGCACGCGGCAATGCGTGCGATTCTTTCGTCACCCACGGTTCATAACCGTCCACGATCGGTGTCGTATTCAGTCGATCGTGTAATGATTTCAGATCGGGCACGGCAGTTCCCCAACCGCCGAGCAAGGAGAGCACACTCCGTTCGAGGTCGATCATCCCGCGGTGCGGTTGAAATAACGATTTGGAATCGGCGACCGCCAAACGTCGTAGGGGATCGCGCGGATCGCTGGTCAGCAGTTCTGGAAAAACGCCCCACAGATCGGCATCGCCGGCATCGTCTGGATGCTCCCACACCACCGCGGAAACAACGAACGGCCCCAGGTTCGGCCCAAGGCCGGCTTCATCAATGCCGATCCGCCATGCCATGTTGATATCCGCAACCCGGCTGCTTCTTCGCAGTCGGGTTGCTTGTTGGTGGTGAAGCTCGCGCCGAAAGCAGAAGCCCGGCATTGGGGAAATGCCGGGCTTCGATGCGGCTATTTACCGCACGGCGAATTCGCGCGGCTTGCCTTTCGGGCCGACTTGCACGGTGTACGACGCACCGTCTTTCGCGACGGACGCCTTGATGTAGTTGCCCTGGCAGGCGTTGGTGTCTTCCTGGTTGGCGATGTTCTCCGCCGTGGCTTGCTCTTCCGGGGTGAGCTTGATGTTGCGGTGCAGTTGATACATCGCCTGCAGCGACTTCACTTCCTTCAACGTTTTGATCGTGTTGGCATGGGCCCCCTTGGTGGGACCATTGCACGACACTGCCACATGCGGATCGATCGCGAGCACCAATACCGGGTTATTGCTCACTTCCAAGCCGTGATGCGTCACCATGAACAGGTCGACTTGGCCGATGGGATTCTTCGGCGTCATCAGCTTCGCTTCGGTGTTCCAGGTGAGGTCGCCGCAGCAGAGGAATCGGAACTTGCCGAACGACAGCAACAGGCTGATGCTCTTCGCATTGTCGCTCGGATCATCCGCTTGCGCGACGTGACGATCCGCAAACGGATTCGCGGGCCCTTCATTCGGCAGCACCTCACCACTCGCCGTCACCACCTTCACAGCCAACGGTGTCGCAGCGGACTTCAAGGGCAGGGCATCACCGACTTTCACGGCTTTGGACTTGTTCTGCGATGCCGCGCGATACTGCACAATCCGTTCGCCGAACTTGTTGTCTTCGGCGAGCGTCTCGGGAATGCCGCGATCCCAGAACTGACCGATCTTGATCTGACTGGCCAGTGCGGCGTGGTTGCCGTAGTGGTCGAGATGCCAATGCGACACCACGGCGTGGTCAATTTGCGATCGCCCAGCGACATCCTTCACTACCTTCAGAATGCGATCGCGATCGCGACCGCCGTAATCGGGATAGCCCGAGTCGATAAGGATCGACTCACCGGTCGGAGTCACGAACAACGTCGCCGCGCCCCCTTCGACATCAATGAAATAGATATCGAGTCGGCCATCGCGCTCATCGCCAGTCGCGGTCATGGCAGCAACGGTCAGCAGTCCGATCGTCCAACAGAATCGTGAAAGAATACGCATGGTGCATGCTCTCTGAAGAGGGAAGGGAGTACCGTGTGTTGACGCCGCACCCCGGCTGCTTCCTGGCAGCCGGGGTGCTTTGATTTGGCAGCGCGTGTTGACCGCTCAAACATCCCGGCTGCGAGGAAGCAGCCAGGATGTGGCTGAATCTGTTGTCAAACGGGAACGCTACCGGATGCCGGGTCAGAACTCAAATCCGCTGCAATCGAACCCGGAAACTTCCATTGCCGTCATCAACCATGAGCATCCGACCACGCTGGCAGTTCTGCTAGAAGTGCCGAGTTCTGTAGCGTGAAATCAATTGCGGTAACGCTTTCCGTCAAATCGATCCGGAAAAAGGCCCCGGTCAAAGAATTCCGTCTGCGCAAAGAGTTCCTTGCGTACTTCCTTGCTGCCGTTTGACCACCCCCGGAAAGCGCCCTATAGTCGATTGAGTCACCCGCACAGCACTTTGTCACCGCAAGGGACGGCCAAGTGCGGGTGGGACTCACGACGGGTCCATCAGCTGCCACGCTCTGTGGGGGAACGCGGCACATCGGCTGATTGGGTTACCCGTTGAGTTCCTGGGGGACGTCGATGTCGATTTTTGCGCTTGGTCAGCGCTGGCTGACTCTGTTGATTGTGGTCGCGGCTTGGGGCAACGCGGGACTGCCAATCGCCTATGCCGAACCAACGGCGGCGTTGGCCGATGACGAGCGGACCGCGGTCCGCAACGGCGTCGAGATGGAGCGCTCACGGCGCTGGCTCGATGCGATCGAGCACTACGAGAAGGCGCTCAAAGAGTATCCTGAAAGCGAATCGATCAAATACGGCTTGCGTCGGAGCAAGGTCCACTTCTCGGTGGATCGCCGTTATACCGACAAGTCGTTTGTCGATAGCCTGCTGCATCAGTCGCCCACTTCGGCGATGCAGTACATCGATGATGTGCTCTCAAAGATCCGCGATCACTATGTCGACCCGGTGAGTGCGACCTCGTTTGTGGCCCACGGGACGGAAAGCCTGTACCACGCCCTCAATAACCCGCGGTTCGTTGAGAAGAACATCCCGAATGCGTCGCCGGAGAATGTAACTCGTTTGCGGCAGACGCTCAAAGATCGCTACTGGAACAAGGCGGTGGGCGGCATCGACGGGGCCCGCCAAGTGATCAATGAAGTCACCGGTATCGCGCAACGGGAAGTGCAACTCGGCGGTACCCCCATCGCGCTCGAATACCTCTTCGGCGGCTGCAACGCTCTGGATGACTACAGCACCTATCTCACACCATCCAAGCTCGATGACCTCTACGGCAACATCGAAGGGGAATTCGTCGGCATCGGTATCGAGATGAAAGCCGAAGTCGGCAAGGGATTGCTGCTCGTCAACGTTCTGCCGGAAAGCCCGGCGGAAGAGGGCGGGGCCAACAGCGGTGACTTCATCACCAAGATCGACGGCACCGACTGTCGCAACATGACGACCGAGCAAGCCGCGGGCTTATTGCAGGGAGCTCCCGAAAGCCGTGTGCAGCTCGAACTCACCGATCCCGACACCCAGGAAATCCGCAATGCGACTTTGGTTCGCCGGGCGGTCAAAGTAAAGAGCATTCCGGTCGCGCAGATCATCGATCATGTGAACAACATCGGTTACATCAAGATGACCGGCTTCCAGAAGCACACGGCGGAAGAACTCGATGCCGCGCTTCTGCGGTTGCATCGGGAGAACATGCAGGCCCTGATCTGGGACCTCCGCGGCAATCCGGGCGGCTTGCTCACTGCGGCGGTGGAAGTGCTCGACCGGTTCATCGACAACGGCGTGCTGGTGTCGACCAAGGGCCGCAGTGCCGATCAGAACTGGAGTTATTCGGCTCAACGACAGGGAACATGGAAGACGCCGCTGGTACTGCTCGTCGATGGCGACAGTGCGAGTGCCAGTGAAATTGTTGCCGGGGCGATTCGCGATCATCACCGCGGCCAGATCGTGGGCCGCAAGACCTATGGAAAATGGTCGGTGCAGAGTATCCTGCCAGGACCCTCAAACACGGGGATGCGGTTGACCACGGCGAAGTTCTACGCTCCGTCGGGTCAAACGTTCGGTAAGATCGGCGTGAACCCGGACATTGCGATTGCCGATCCGACACCGACACATCGCACTGGTTACCGCAGTGCGAAACGAAGCTACGACGACGACAAGGACGTGCAATCCGGAATGGATGTCCTTCGGAAACAACTGGCCCGCCGATGACGTCAGGATTGCCCGACTGGTTGATGCAGGCTCGCGGCGAACGGCCGTTGCAACGCTGGAGCTTTACGACTGACGCGCGATTGTCCGACATGCGCTATGCCCGGGAAACCGGGGAGGTTTTGGCCGCCGATGATTCGGGCGGCCTTTATCTTTTGGATCGCCGGGGCCAAGTGGCGGCCCTCACCCGTACCGGACATCAATTCCGCTTCATCGCTTTCGCCGACACCGGAACCGCCGGCGCAGTGATCGTCGACGATCGTCAGGTCGCTTGGCTTGATCGGCATCTGCAATTCGTCTGGAAGCGCTCGCTCCCCGATGAAGCCATCGGCCTGGCGATGGATCCCTACGGCACACACGTGATCATTGCGCTCGCCAGCGGGCACAATGTGATCTACAACACCGATAAAAAGAAGCTGCTCGATTTCGAGTCCCTGCGGCCATTACGTTATCTGCAATGGACGGCAGCCACGGCCGGGTTTCTCGCCGCGGCGGACTACGGCTTCTTTGCCAAGTATTCGCTGTACGGCGATCTCGACTGGAGTGAACGCCTCTGGTCGACAGTCTCCGACCTGTCCGTCACAGGAGATGGCGAACTGGTCGCCCTGGCCGGTCTCGCACATGGCGTACAGGTGTTTGATTCCCAAGGGGCGGCTCAAGGTTCGTTCGTTCTGGATGGCACCGCCAGCCTCGTGGCAACGTCATACAATCGCCGCCGCATTGTTGCTGCGACACTGGAGCGTCACATCACACTGCTCGATACCGAAGGCTCGATGCGCTGGCTGGTGCAACCTCCGGATGACGTGATCCGGTTGCAGATGAGCCCTCTCGGCGACAGCGTGATCATCGGTTTCGCCGACGGCCGCATCACACGGCTGGATACGGCGTCGTGAGCGCATACGTCGCGGACGCCCAGCCAATCTTATGGCTGGGTCTCATAGAACTCTCATTCACCGCGGCCGAAGAACCGGGGGCAGATCGCCATTGCTGTGCGTGCTGTCAACAACTTTGAACGTGACTTCATCGTCATGAATCTCGACGATGGTGACAAGATGATTGCCGATGCGGATAACGTCACCAACGGACACTTCGAGTTCAATGGGTTGCACGCTCGGCCTCCATGAGACAGTAAACACCACGGCTCACGCCGTTGGGCCGGAGACTATACCAAGCCCGATAGAAAATCCGCAATGAATTTTTCTACGGCGAAGCCTTCAACAGGGTTTGTACCAATGCATCCATGTCATCGGGACGGGTGACGACCACGCGCAGTATCTCGTTGTCGGCCTCGAATCGCAGGTTGGCATCAAGCGCTGCGATCCACGGGGTTGCTGGGGAAACATCACGCGTCCGCAGCCCCTCGACATGCCGTGACAACAGCGCCTGCAAGCCTGTGACCGAAGACGACTGTCGAAAGTGGAGCGTCAGTGTCGCCAACGACTCTGCATCGGGATCGAATGTGACAACCGCATGTTTCGCGTCCAAGACAAATGGAAGGAGTTCCTGCAACGGAGGCGGGAAGGCGACCGGCTGTCGTTGCAACATCTGCTGCAGCGGCTCGGCATCGACCACCAGAACAACGGACGACGCGCCAGCTGCAGTGATGTATCCCGTCAGGTGACTGTCCTTGGGCTGGGCTTCCGACAAACTCCGAACTAATCCTTGCCCGCCGATGAGCAACGTGCGTTCATCGGCAAACTGCAACGCCAGAAAGCGCTTCAAATCCACTAGCCCCGCAGACGCCCCTTGTTCCCGATACTGACACGTCGGGGAGAGCTGCATCTCGGCTTCGATCATGGCTTCCACATGAAAGATCCCCGCCGCTTGACACACGACGGCGAAGCTTTCGTTGGCGTTCTGCCGTGGGTCAAACAGTTTGGCCGGGACGACCACCTGCAACGACTCGAGTTGCTCTAACTCCATGCCGCGCTGCTTCAACCATCCCACCGCCTCCCGCAATTGCGGCGCGAACGCTCCCAGCGGTCCGCGTGTTCCCTCGGTATCAGCCAGGACAGCACGAAACAGTTCAGCACGTAACGGATGCGACATCAATCTCCGTGGAGACAGGTTCACAGCACACCATGTCCCGGCGGGGAGGGGCATCGGTGCGGCCCCCTTCGCATCGACTGACGCCGCCCCCCCAGGCAAGATCATTAGGCGATCCGTTCGAACCGCGACGCGGTCCAACCAGGCCGGTAGAGAATCGCTGCTCGGCGATGACCCCTGCCATTGTTGCCATTGATTCACCGTGACCCCGGCTTGAACCACCGCGATGGTCCCGTCCTGAAATGCGATGAGTTCGGGAACGACGACTGAACTGTGACCGATTTCTTCGGGTTTCGTCCAGAACTCCGCCGCGTCTTCGGGGAGATCCACGACCATGACCGCTCCCAACGGATCGGCCCATTGATGCAGCCGTGTCAGTCCGAGCGCATCATCGCCGAAAACCTGCGGCATGCGGGCCAGCAAGTTGTTGTTATGCGGACTATCCCAGGGCTCATCGTGATGAAACTGGCCGTGCAGCCTCTCTTCTCCGAGAAACGGAAGCAGCGCCACCCGCCAACTGAGTCCGCTCTCAGCGTCCTTGGGAAAGGCCCCCTGTTGCATGCGATGATCGAGGAAAGCCCGCGCCACGCGCTGCAACGATGTTCGGCGACGGCGTGGCAGCGCATCCGCATCCATCCGTTCCACCGTCGCGCGAATGCGGTCCCGCAACGATTCCGCAGAACGTTGTTTGATCGCGGGTGTCGTTGGTTTCGTCGAATCCCCGACCGTCGGAATGGAAACGGGCGTGACAACGACAGATGGTGTCGTTGCCGGAGTCACGGGCTGTGGCGCACCTGCGGGAGTGCACCCGGATGCGATCATGACCATCACGACAACACCGGCTTTGACCCCAGGCATCCGATGATGACCAGCGACCTGCTGCCCGTCCATGTGCTTCGCTCCGCGATCGTCCCTTTCGCGCCCACTGATCTGGCGAAATCGTACCGCGTGCACGGCGTGGGGAACAGATCATTCAAGGTGCGCTGCCGCTCGCTGGCAGTTCATCAATCCTATGACCACAATCAGGAACCACGACGCTCGGCTTCACTCTCCTTGCACGGAATCTCGGCTTATGTTCGACCGCCGCCAGTTTCTGCACACCTCGCTTTCCACCGCCACCGCGGCGTTGCTGAGCCCACGTTTTCTCAGTGGCGCGGAAAAGCCATCACTGAAGTTGGCATCGTTTCGTGTCGATGTCAGCCCGCCGATGGATCACCCGTTGTGCGGCGGGTGGATCAAGCCGGTCGTCGGCCTGGATGATCCCGAAGAAGCGATTGGACTCATCATCACCGGCGCGGGGGATCCGATTGTGATCGTCGCCGTGGATTGGACGGGGATTCTGAATCAGGCGCATCAACGCTGGCGACAGGTGCTGGCACAAGCCGCCGGAACCACGCCTGATCGGGTCGCGGTGCAATGTGTTCATCAACACAATGCCCCGTTTGTCTGTCTGGAGTCGGAGAAGATCGTCTCCGCACAGAAAGACCTGCCGCACACCGTCTTCTTGGATTACTTCGAGAAGTCCCTGGAAACCACCGCCAACGCACTGACGGCGGCGATGAAGCAACTGCGGCCGGTGACGCACATCGCCACGGGTCAGGCCAAGGTTGAGAAAGTCGCCGGAAATCGGCGGTTTCTCAACGAAAAAGGGGTGGTTGGCGACTGGCGGGGGAGTGCCAGCAAGAACCCCGCGCACTGGGAGTTGCCCGAAGGTTTGATCGATCCGTGGCTGAAGACCGTCGCTTTCTACGACGGCGAAACCAAGATCGCCGCATGCCATTACTATGCCACACATCCAATGAGCTACTACGGCGACGGCCGGGTGTGCAGCGATTTTGTCGGACTGGCGCGGAAACGTCGCCAGGCCGAAGAACCGGGTTGTGCGCATCTCTATTTCACCGGGTGTTCTGGTAACGTTGCCGCAGGGAAGTACAACAACGGCACGCCCGAAGCCCGTGTGCAACTCACGGATCGAATCTACGCCGGGATCGTCGGCAGCGAACAGCAACTCACCAAGCAGCCGATTGAGTCTGTCGCGTGGCAAACCGAGCATGTTCTCTTCACGCCCCGCGCCTCGCTCAACGAAACGGCGCTGATGGAACAGGTTCTCAACAAGGATGCTGCGCTTGCCAACCGCATCCGTCCGGCGATGATGCTGGGTTGGTTGCATCGCTGCGAACGGAAAGAACCGATCGTGCTCAGCGCTCTGCATCTTAACTCGACGTCGCTGCTGCATCTTCCCGCGGAGAGCTTTGTCGAATACCAACTTCGCGCCCAAGCCGCCGCACCGCAGCGGTTCGTCGCTACGGCGGCGTACGGCGACGGTGGCCCGTGGTATATCCCCACCGCTGAGGCGTATCCCCAAGGCGGTTACGAGGTGAGTGTCGCCTTCAGCGAACCGACCGCAGACGCCACGATGACCGGCGGGTTAACGAAACTCGTGGGATCGAAAGGTTAACGATGGCCTCGGACGAAACACTGGTGGGACGGATTCGCGACATCGTCGCCGGGACCACTGGTGTCGCGGAAAGGAAAATGTTCGGCGGCATCTGCTTTTTTCTCAATGGCAACATCCTCGTCGGTGCCTGGGGGGATTCGCTCATCGCCCGAGTGGGAATCGAAGCCAGCGAAAAGTCCTTGAGCAAGCCGCACGTCGGTCCGATGGACATCACCGGCAAACCGATGAAAGGCTGGCTGCTGATCAAAGCCGACGGCATCACCAAGGATGCTCAACTTCGTTCGTGGGTCAAACTGGCAACGAAATTCGTCAGCACTCTGCCTGCGAAGTGAGAACAGTGATTGCAAAAGAGCAGAGGCGACCCACAGATTCCGTAGAATCGACGCGAAGAATCGGCGCGGTCCGGAGCGCGAGAAACGGAGTCTTGAAAGATCCAATTCGCCTGTCGCTTGCGCTCCGGACTGAGAAATACCCGGTCCGCACCTCTTGAAAATCGTAAGAATCGTCAATTCCACGACGGTTCCACGCTCCTTGGCATCCGGGTTGCGACCGGAGACACCCTGCCAAGCCTGTCAGGGCGGGATTGACCATTCGTGATCCAACCAATACGCTTGGCAGAAGAGAAGTTACGTCGACAGATCTTCAACCGGTGACGTGCCGAGCACGAGTCGGGTGAACTGTCGAATTGACAGCCGAGGCCGCTCCGTCCCCACCGGATGGCGGTCCAGTGTGGTTTGATTCGAGCGAAGTCCGTAGGGAGACGGTCCACACAGCGTGCGGGAACAGGATGCCCATTTTCCGCAAAACCCCTGTTGACGACTGATGTTACGTCGTCCGGAAACGCTTGGTTCGTCTCCGCTGCGGTCCCCTAGAAAGCGGACTGATGGAAGTCTTGGATAAAATCGGCGACATCTTCAACACCGGCCTCGCCAAGGCCGAGCGCATGATTACGTCGATGTTCGGCTCGGCGAACGAACGGCGGGTCCGGCAACTCGGTTTCCTCCGCGACAAGCAGGGGAATACGACGATTGCCCCCGGTTCCACGCTGGAGCGGATCAACGCCCTGGAACCGGTGTGGGAGCAGTACTCGGAAGCCGAGTTGAAGGAAACCGCATCAAAGATGCGGGCGCGGCTGCGGGACGGCGAAACGCTCGACATGCTCTTACCCGAAGCCTTCGCCGCGGTGCGCGAAGCCGGCAAGCGTTTTCTGAAAATGCGGCACTACGACGTTCAAATGGTCGGTGGCGCGATCCTTCACGGCGGCAACATCGCGGAAATGTCGACCGGGGAAGGGAAGACTCTCGTTGCCACGTTGCCGTCATTTCTCAACGCCCTCGCCGGGCATGTGCATGTGGTGACGGTGAACGATTACCTCGCGCGGCGCGACATGGAATGGATGGGGCCGCTGCACATGGGCCTCGGGCTCACTGTCGGCGCGATCCAGTCCCAGATGGATGCCCGTGCCCGCAAGGTGGCCTACGGGAAAGACATTACCTATGGCACCAACAATGAATTCGGATTTGACTATCTCCGCGACAACATGAAGTGGTCGCTGGAAGATCAGGTCCAAGGGCCGCTGGACTTCGCGATCATCGACGAAGTCGACAACATCCTCGTCGATGAAGCACGGACACCGCTCATCATCAGCGGACCGGCGACCGACGACGTTACCAAGTATCCAAAGGCTCACCGCATCGCGCTGCAGCTGAAGCGCGATGAGCATTTCGAAGTCAAAGAAAAAGAGCACACCTGCCATTTGACCGATGCTGGAGTGCGCCATGCGGAAGACCTGGCCGGCGTGGAAAGCTTCTACACAGCCGGCAACATGGAATGGCCGCATCTGCTCGACAACGCGCTGAAAGCGATTTACCTCTACAAGCGCGACGTGCACTACATGGTGCAGCAGGGTGAAGTGATCATCGTCGACGAACACACCGGCCGCCCGATGGTGGGTCGCCAGTGGAGCGATGGTCTGCACCAAGCCGTGGAAGCCAAAGAAGGGGTCAAGGTTCGGGAAGAATCACAGACCCTCGCCACCATCACGTTGCAAAACTTCTTCCGGATGTACAAAAAGCTCGCCGGGATGACCGGGACGGCCATGACGGAAGCGAACGAGTTCTGGAAGATTTATAAGCTCGATGTGCTCAACGTCCCGCCGAACCGTCCGAATCGCCGCAAAGATAATCCGGACGCGATCTATCGCACCGAGAAAGAAAAGTGGGACGCCGTTGTCGAAGAGGTGAAAGAAGTCCACGTCACCGGACGGCCTGTGCTGGTGGGAACCGTGTCCATTGAGAACTCGGAAATCGTCAGCCACAAACTGACGAAGTGGGGCATCAAGCACAACGTTCTCAACGCCAAGCATCACGAGCGCGAAGCCGAAATCATCGCGCAGGCCGGCCGGAAAGACGCGGTGACGATCGCCACCAACATGGCCGGTCGCGGGACCGACATCATCCTCGGCGGCAACCCGGAATACATGGCGTGGGATGAACTGAAGGAAACCTACGCCACCCGCCTCGAAGTCCCTAAATACGTGTGGGAAGAGACGACGAAGAAGATCGCCGAGCGCGAGGGCATGGCTGCGGAAGGCCGCGTGGTAGCGGAACTGGGCGGGCTGCATGTCGTCGGCACCGAACGCCACGACAGTCGTCGGATTGACTTGCAATTGCGGGGTCGCGCCGGTCGGCAGGGGGATCCCGGTTCGAGCCGGTTCTTCCTGTCACTGGAAGACGACCTGATGCGCAAGTTCGCCGGCGACTGGGTGAAAAACGCTCTCGCCTGGCTCGGCATGCAGGAAGGCGAACGGATCGAATCGGGCATGGTCACCAGCCGGATTGAGGGTGCCCAGAAGAAGGTTGAAGAACGCCACTTCGAGACCCGCAAGAATCTGCTCGAATACGACGAAGTGATGGACGAGCAGCGGAAGCGCGTCTATTCCTACCGACAGCGCGTGCTTACCGGCTCCAACTGTCGGCAACTCATTCTCGACATGATTGAGCGGCAGCTTGAACGCTGGACGACCCACTTTCTCGCACCGAATTATCGCTGGGATACCGTCGCCGCCTGGGCCGGTCAAAAGCTTGGCATTGAGATCGATGCCAGCGACGTGAAAGGGATGAACTTCGAGCAGGCGAAAGAAAAGCTGGTCGACGAAGGGGAGCGCCAGTCCGACGCCCTGATTCGCGAAGCCATCGATGAAAACGTGCCGGAGAATGTCGAAGACGAACGTGAGCGGAACTGGATGGCGATGGCGAAATGGGTCAACGCCCGCTTCGGCCTGAACACCAACGATCGCGATCTGAAGAAGATCGGCCTCGAAAATCTCCACGTGTATCTGTACGACCGGGCGAAAGAAGCGATCGGCAAATGGGATCTGGCACCGGTCGCCGTCTTCCTGGATGAAACCTGGGGCCGCAAATCACTCTCCGGCTGGGTACATGACCAGTATGGTGTGACGGTTCCCGAAGAAGACTTTATCGGTGCGACGCCGGCAAGCGCCGCGGAACGGATCGAAAAAGCCATTCACGATTTCTACCGGCAGAAAGAAATCGAGTTCCCGGTCACCGTCGGGTTAACAAGTTTCATGGCCGATCGGGGCGGGCAGGGAGGTGAACGTTATGACCGTGACGGCCTCACCCGCTGGGCTAACGCCCGGTTCCAGGAACGGTTGTCGGTCGAAGAAATCGAGAATCAGCCTCGGCATTGGATTGCGCAGAAGCTGCGGGAAGTGAGCGAGCGTTTTCTGAACCGAGCCGACGAACTCCGCCGCCTGGGCGATTTTCTGAATGCTGCGTTCGGGCAGCCGGTCGTTGAACTGAAGGGGCGCAAGCCGGGCAAAGCCCCGGTGGAAGCACCGGTTTCACGCGTGATCAACAAATCCGCGCTCAGCGAACTCGTGGATTGGGCCAACCGTGAATTCGCCTCAAAGCTCACAGTAGAAGCTCTTGAACAGGAAACACGGGACAATGTCGAACGCGATGTCCTGCATGCCTACGAACTCCGTTACCGCCCCGAGTTGTATCAGACCGAACGCTCGCTGATTCTCGAGTTGCTCGACACGTCGTGGAAGGACCATCTGTATTACATGGATCATCTGCGGGCAGGGATCGGACTCGTCGGCTATGCCCAGAAAGATCCCAAGGTGGAATACCGCCGGGAAGGGATGCGGGCGTTCGATCAGATGTGGGACCGGATTGCCACCAATGTGACAGGGGCGATCTTCCGGATCGAGATGCAAAGTCCGGAATACGTCGGTTCGCTGTGGAACGTGACATCGGCTACACACGCGGCACCGGCCGATGACC
The DNA here is from genome assembly GCA_041753475.1 of Planctomycetaceae bacterium. Classification (GTDB taxonomy): domain Bacteria; phylum Planctomycetota; class Planctomycetia; order Planctomycetales; family Planctomycetaceae; genus DSVQ01. The sequence goes on from JBGSUN010000119.1 coordinate 20,190, forward strand.
TGCCGGAGACCACGGTAGCAAGCCACAGTTCCAACGGAAACGGCAAACTGGAACCAGGACAAACGGCGAAGCCGATTGAACCGATTCGCAACGCCGGGCAAAAAGTCGGACGTAACGATCCGTGCCCCTGCGGCAGCGGGAAGAAATTCAAAAAGTGTTGCGGCCTGCACGGATAACGTTGACCACACGGCTGCGATGAACGGGAAGCCCGGCATTTTCCGAAATGCCGGGCTTCTGCCTTTCAAAGTCGCCATCACGCTCCGAGTGATGAGCGCATGAACCGAGAGCGTGGGGCATGCGAAGCGCTCCGCTCATCACGCGGAGCGTGATGGCTACATTGTCGATCTTGCAGGCGCTGTGGGGTCCGTTCGCACCGCTCGTTCGGAACCTGCTCCTCACGACGCGCATGTCGGTTGTAGAAATGACAACGAAGCCAGCAATCAACGTCGTTTCCGTGAGCTAGGTTTGACGAGGGTAGATCAGCACGACTGCGCCCCCGGAGTTTTTCGCTCTGGCGGTCATGCCGTGGTGACTCGCAACCGTTTGGTACGAAACTGCCGTTCAAGCGATAGAATTCTCATGATCGTTATCATCGGCTGTATTCTCGTGCTCGGCGCTGTTGCCGGGGGCTTCACGCTCTCCGGCGGCAACGTCATCGTGCTGTTTGAATGGTACGAAATGCTGACCATTGGCGGGTGTGCTTTGGGCGCCCTGGTCATCATGTCCCCGAAGAAGGTGATCGTCGATCTCGTCAAAGGGCTGATCGGAACGCTCAAGGGTTCGCCGTTCAATAAACAGGCTTACCGCGATCTGTTCAAGCTGTCTTATGAACTGTTGCGCGTGGCGCGGCGCGATGGCTTGCTGTCTCTGGAACCCCACATTAACCAGCCGCACGAAAGCGCCATCTTCAACAAGTATCCGCGGATCTCCAAGAATCACCACGTGCTGCATTTCTTCTGCGACGGCTTCGCCCCCATCATTGAAGGGAGTGCCAACCCGGAACAGATGGCCGAACAGCTCGAAGCGGAAATGCACGTGATGCATGAAGAGCATCACGCGGCAATCGCTGTGCTGCAGAAGACCGCGGACGCTCTGCCGGGCTTCGGGATTGTGGCGGCCGTGCTCGGCATCGTCATCACGATGGCGCACATTGACGGCCCCGTCGAGGAAATCGGTCACCACGTGGGTGCCGCACTCGTGGGAACGGTCCTCGGGATTCTCGCTTCATATGGGTTCCTCGGCCCGATGGCGGCGCGGATGGAAATGATGGGTCATGAAGAAGCGACGTTCTTCAAAGCGATCTCGGTGATCATTCTCGCGGCAACGCATGACTGCATGCCCAAGGTCGCCATCGAACAGGCACGTCGCGGCATCGGCACCGAAGTCCGCCCGGGCCGCACCGAACTGGAAGAGCTGTTCAAAGAAATCGACGCGAAGTAGTCCGAGCGACGGTGTGAAAAGCCGCAACCCGGCTGCTTCCTCGCAGCCGGGTTGCTGAATTGACCGTGATTCGAGCCCAACCGATATCCGCTTTTGAAGGCGATTGACCCATGGCGTCTGGTGGCGGTGGTGCCTGGAAAGTGGCGTATGCCGACTTCGTGACGGCCATGATGGCCTTCTTCATGGTGATGTGGCTCACCTCGCAGAATAAAGCGGTGAAAGAGTCGATCGCGCAGTACTTCGATAACCCGCTCGGCGTGGCCAAAGAAGCCCGCGCGACATCGATCCACGGCATCGAAGGGGCGAGCGCGCCGGCACCGCTGGTCGGCGAACAAGCCGGTCCACACGGTTCTGATAAGCGCGATGCCTCTAACTCCGAAGGGGACGGTGGTGGCAAACCGGCCCTCATTCGCATCTTCGAGGATCTGGGACGCACACGGACCAACGGCACGATGGTCCTGTTCGAAGAAGGGACCGCGACTCTGGATGCCTCTGCGAAGGATCAGATCAAAGCCCTTGCCCCTCAGATTATCGGTAAACCAAACAAGATTGAAATCCGCGGGCATGCTTCCAAATTTCCGTTGCCGCCCGACAGCCCGTACAAGGATGCCTGGCAGTTGTGCTATGCCCGATGTCTGGCAACGAAAGAGTTTCTCATCGCACTGAATGTCGAGGACTCGCGCATCCGGTTGAGTCAGGATGGCGATCACGAACCTTACTCCGATCACAAGGATCCCGTCTGGCGAACACGAAACTCGCGCGTCGAAATCTTCTCGATCAGCGAGTTCGCCTACGACTTCAAGCCGACGATCGAAGAGCGGGCCGGAAATTTCACCGAGTACGTAGCCCCGCCCACCACACACGACGAAGCCCATGAAGAGGCCCACGGCGAGGAAAAAGCCGACGCACATGGCGGCGGTCACGGCGGGGGACACGGAGCCGCGAAGTCCAGTGGTGGCCACGGAGCCGCCAAAGCCGATGCACACGGGGCGGCCAAAACCGATTCGCATGGCGCACACGCCAAGCCGGCAAAGAAATCGGGACATTGAACGCCATCACCGTCGCAGCAGCGCGAAGACGCCTTCTTCACCGGCCTCCTTGGAACCCCTGCGTGTCTGCACAAACAACCGCGTTCCGTCCCATTCGGCTCCATCAATTTCCGACGACGGGGCAGGGCGGAACTGGCTGAGAAGGTGTCCGTTCGCGGCGTTCAGCACGTAGACTTGCCCTTCCATCGCGGGCAGGATTACGTTTTCTCCGTCCAGCACCGCGGCTTCGTAAATGGGGCCGCTATTCCGCTTCGGGTATTTGTCGGTCGTGAACTTCCAGACCACGTCGCCGGTCTCACGATTCAGACAATACAGATTCGCATCGCATGATCCCCAATAAACGTGGCGGTCATCGAGGGTGCAGGTGGCTTCCACGCGGGACCCTGTGGCATGCTTCCAGACCACCGCTCCGGTCTGCTTGTCGAAGCAGTACATGTGCTCGTCCTGACTGCCGACAAAGACATGTTTGTCGGTGATCACCGGCTGCATGAACATCCACCCGCGCGTGGGGTACGCCGCAAGACGAGCGCCGGTTTGAACATGAAAAGCCAACGCCCGGCACTGATCGAACACGCTGAAACAGAACGCGTGACCATGATGGCTCGCGCGGCGGGGACGGGCGGGGTGTTCACCGAAGCGGGCACTTTCACCACTGAACCCCGGTGGATCGGCCGGGGCATCTTCGAGAAAATCGCTGGACCAGACGATTTTGCCATCGGCCAGATTCACGCCATACGCCCGGCCGTCATAGCTCGCGCCACAGATTCGGTCGCCGACAACCGTCACTCCGGCCAGTCCGTGGGGAAAGTACCGGATCCATTGCAGCTCTCCCGTTTTCCGATCGAGCGCGATGAGACTTTCCCGTGAACTGACCAGCAGCCAGTCGTGGGCCGGGTCGGCTGTGAAGTCGAGCGCATAGTCCAGACTCGCGCCCACGTTGCGTGTCCAGACGACATCGCCGGTGGCTCCCTTGAGGGCGATCAAGTCGCCGTCTTTCATCGAAATCACCAGCAGCCCGCCGTTCTCGGCGCAGGAACCGATGTCCTTTCCCATGGGTCGGAAGTGCCAGACCGGGCGAAACGCCATTCCGTCCGCGGGTGAAGCGGCTTCCTGCCCCATCAACGTCCCGCTGCTCAGCCATCCGGCGAGAAGAGCGATGCTACAGATCCATACGTGCTTCATGGACAGGCTTCCTTTCATCAAGCAGAGCCGTCCATGCTAATGACACGTTGTCTGAAGAGGCAATCCCCACGGCGTGGCAGCCACGGTCATTTCATTTCTTGGCAGACCGTGTTGAGTGTGTCTTCGACCACGATTGATGTGCCACTGCTTCGTCTGCGAAGCAGTGTCTTCGAGAACTTCCAGCGACACTCGACACTGCTTCGCAGACGAAGCAGTGGCACGACTTGAATTCCCTGCAAAATGAAAAGACCGTGACATCGCGGCCGGTTCCCGGATTCTGGAATCCACCCCGGCACCGGCCCGCACGATTGCATACCGGTCCCGAGGCGATACGCTAATAGCATCATCTGTAAAGGTGGCATCTTCAGCAGCGTTCAACATTCTCATGCGTGGTGCGATTCGATTACAGCCCGCTGCAACTTTCCTCGCCGGTTACGGGCGCTGGGGGGTGACGTTGGCATTTGCGCTCACCACGCTGGGGTTGCCACTCGATGACTGGCTCGCGGTGCTCTCTCCCGACACGGTCACCGCTTGTGCGTCGGATTCGGGTGCGGGCTGCCAGTGTTCGCCCGCGCGGAAACGGGCCGGTCGTTGCTGCTGTCAGATGAAACGGCTACCCGTTGCTTCCACCTCCGGATGCTGTGCGAAGCGTGCCAAACCGGTGGCCTCGACGGTCACAGCTTCCAAGTGTTGTGTAACAAAGCCGCAGGAGACGCCGCCCGCCGATCAGTCCCGGCTCATTCTCACCAGTTGCGGTTGCGGCTCGGCGGAAGCGTTGGGGCTGTTGTGGAGCGGCGAACCCCGGTTGCTGATCCGTGCCGTGCCGCCGCTGTCGCTCGCGAAAACCTTCGATGAATGCTCCGCCCGGAATGAGCGAGTGACCGGCACCCGTCCGCAACCCGATGTGCCACCGCCGCGCGATCGACATCTCTCCGTCTGATCGCCGTCCGTCAGAGCCACGACCGTCAGGGAGTGTGCTCGTTCGCGCACCGTGAGCGAAGAACGCGCTCCCTCACGGTCGCGGCTCTGTCGGAAGATTCTGCTCATTCCTTTCGTCTTCTGGAGAGAACGTCATGTCAGCTCATGCCCCGCCGCGCGCTGCGCGGGGGTTTACGCTCATTGAACTGCTGGTGGTGATTGCGATCATCGCCATTCTGATTGCGCTGCTCCTTCCCGCCGTGCAGCAGGCCCGTGAAGCCGCCCGGCGGACACAGTGCAAGAACAATCTCAAGCAACTGGGATTGGCGCTGCACAACTACGAGGGGAGCTTCACGATGTTCCCCATGACGAACGCGCAGAACTATCTGCCGAACACGCAGGGGTTCTCACCGCAGGCCCGGTTGCTGCCGTACTTCGATCAGGCGCCGTTGCAGAACCAGATTGATTTCACGCAGCATGCTTTCACGGGACCGTTCAACAGTCTGGTGCCGAACCCGCAATTTGCGGCCGCGTTTGCCACGCCCCTCGCGGCGATGCTCTGTCCCAGTGATCCCGCTCCCAGCCAGAACACCGGGGCAGGGGGGGCGATCTACGGCGGCACCAATTACATGGTGAGTTACGGCAGCGGCAAGGGGACCAACTACGACCTGCGCTGGCGGACCGACGGCATTGTCTATGAAAACAGCAGTGCCCGCATGCGTGACGTCACCGATGGGACGTCCAACACCGTCTTCATGAGCGAAGCGGTTCGCAGCACCGGTCCGGATGTCACGTTAACCGCGGGGACGTTGCCGTCGTTTCCGTATCAGATGACGATGAACGGCTCGTCCGGCGTCAGCCCGAACCTGCAAGCCGTGCAGGGACTGGCGGCCAGCGGCGGCGCGTGGTCCGCGTTCAACAATGCCCAAGGCGTGATTGCCAACCCGGACCTCAGCACCGTCTGGCCGACGATGACCAGTTGGCGGGGAGCCGCGAGCCTGGCCCTCCGCGGACGGGGTACGTCGTGGGCGCACTCGGGAGCGATCAGCACGCTCACCAACGGCTACACCACACCCAACAGCAAGATCCCCGACATCGTCACGCACTTCACCGGTTTCTTCGGCCCGCGGAGTTACCACGTCGGCGGCGCTCACGCCCTCTTCGGCGACGGCACCGTGCGATTCCTCGGCAACAACATCGACACCGCCATCCACCGCAACCTGCACAGTTGCAACGGCGGCGAAGTCGTCGGCGATTTTTAGAGACGAAAACAAAAGCCCGGCATTTTCTGAAATGCCGGGCTTTTCCAGCGGTTGTGTCACCGTGTCTTAGGACTTTTCCAGCCCGAAGCGCAAGCGATGGGTTTCTTCACTCTCATTCGCATCCACTCTTTCATCAGGAACCAGCATGTTTAAGCCGTTTCTCTCCATCATGGCTTTGTTGTCGCTGACCACCACCGCGTCCGCCCATGACACATGGGTCCAGACCAACACCAACATCATCCGTACCGGCGACGCCGTCCATGTCGACCTCATGCTCGGCAACCACGGCAACGAGCATCGCGATTTCAAACTCGCCAGCAAGATCACACTCGATGGCGTCACCTTGCGCTTGCATAGTCCGAAGGGATCACCGCTGGACATGGCGTCGCGATTAATTGATGTCGGCTACACACCGAAAGAAGGCTTCTGGACGACCAAAGCCGCGGTCACCGAACCGGGGCTGTATCTCATCGAGCACTCCGTGGACAAAATCGTCAATCACGGCAAGCCGCAGCGGTCGGTGAAAAGTGCGAAGACGTTCTTCGTCGCGGCGAAAAACCTCGGCGACATTCCCCACGAGAACCCAGGCTTCGACAAAGTCCTGGGGCATGCCCTCGAACTGGTCCCGGAAGCGAACACGGTCACGCCGATGGGGCCGGATGTACCGATCCGCGTGAAGCTGCTCTTCAAAGGCAAGCCACTCGCCGGAGCGAAAGTGTCGTTCATTCCCCGCGGTGTGACGCTCTCGGAAGGCTTCGACCCGGCGTATGAAAAGACGACCAACGAAAACGGCCGCGCGGCCTTCACGCCAAAAGAGGGCAACTATTATCTGGTGGTGGTGCATCACGAAACGGAAGAGCAGGGGACGGGCTACGACAGCAGCAAATACACGGCGACGCTGACGGTCTTTGTTCCCGATGTCTGCCCATGCTGCGGCGAGTAGTTGCAAATTCCGGTCCCCTCTCCCCCGTCCGCGGGGGAGAGGGTTAGGGTGAGG
>JBGSUN010000120.1:0-4137 GCA_041753475.1 Planctomycetaceae bacterium
TCCTGAAAGCCTGGTCCCGACTTCCAACATGGCACCCCAGGCCCCGCACCACCCCGGAAACATTCCTCAACCCGTTCACACTCGCCCGCTGGGGCAATTCGATCGGCCGATACCAAACGGCTTAAATCCACAAGCTGATAGTCCACCCGATACTCATCGCCGTGGACATGGAAAACGTAAGGATGCTGCTCGTGGAACTTCGAGATCGAACGGATCCCATGGGGACCGAAGAATTCATTCTCGTCGAGCATCCTGGTGAGGATCCGCCGCAGACGTTCCGGATTGAGCAGGGCCAGCAATCCACGGTCGTTCACGCCCATATGTCCCGGGCCAGTCGGGTGCATCGCCGTTGCCAGTTCTGGAATCCGCCGCAGACGTTCCAAGAGCCCCGTCATCACCCTGGGAATGCGCTCTCGCTGCCAGGGTTCAATGACCGTGGTGGCACACAGCGGCAGCAGTCCCACCAGTGAACGGACCTTGAGCCGTGTGGCGCTGCCATCGGGGAGCCGCAGCAAATCGTAGTAAAAGCCGTCTTCTTCATCCCACATGCCGTCTTGTCCGGGACGGTTCATGGCCGCAGCGATGTAATAGAACTGCTCGGCAAACTTCAGCACCATGTCTTCATAAATCGGGTCATGCACGGCCAGTTCGGCGGCGAGTTCCACCATGTTCTGGCTGAACAGCGCCATCCAGGCGGTGCCGTCCGCCTGTTCGAGGTAGCCGCCGGTCGGCAACGGGGCGCTGCGGTCAAAGACGCCGATGTTGTCGAGGCCGAGAAAGCCCCCTTCGAACACATTCTTGCCGAAGCGATCCTTGCGATTGGCCCACCAGGTAAAGTTCAACAGGAGTTTGTTGAAGGCGCCGCGGAGGAAGTCGATGTCCGACTCACCGCTGAGAGCTTGTGCGGAGCGATGCAGGAAGAGGGTTGCCCAAGCGTGAACGGGCGGATTCACGTCGCTGAAATTCCACTCGTATGCGGGGAGCTGTCCGCTGGGATGCTGGTAGACGCCTTTCAGCATCAACCGCATCTGCTCCTTGGCGAAGTCCGGATCGACGATTGCCAGTGGCAGCGTGTGGAAGGCCAAATCCCAGGCCGCGTACCACGGATACTCCCACTTGTCGGGCATCGAGATGATGTCCTTGTTGAGCATGTGGAACCACTCCGAATTCCGGGAACTGCGGTATCCGGAATGCAGAGGGTTGGAGTGGTGCTCATCCAGCCAGTTGTCGCCGTCGAAGAAGAAGAACTGTTTGCTCCACAGCATTCCTGCCAAAGCCTGACGCATGACATTGGCGGCATCGGCGCTCACCGTGGGCGGCGTGACCGACTTGTAGAACGCGTCCGCTTCCCGAAGCCGGTCGGCAAAAACCTGATCAAAACCCTTTCCGAACGGCGTACTGTTCTGGTTCGGCGAACCTGGGGACAGGCGGACACGAATGGTTTGGGTCTGACCCGCACCGATGTTGATCTTGTAGTGCGCCGCGACTTTCGAACCCTGCTTTGCCGGGTTTACGGCATTCTCCTTGCCTTGGATCACACAGTCATTGATCCCGTCTTTGACGAATGCGCTCTCGTTTTTCTGCCCGTGGAATAACCGTTCGTGGTTGGTTTCATTCTCGGTGAAGAGCAGCGGTGCCTCGCCTTCACAGTAGAAAGTCAATTCGCCGAGCACCGAATGCGTCGCCACAGCCGTACTGATCCCTGCGGGAGTCTTCACCTGCTTCAACTGGGGTTTTTGGGAAACCCGGTTCGATTCTGCGATCCATTTCGACCAATCATTACGGAACCACAATGTCGGTAACAAATGGAGTTCCGCCGCATCGGGCCCCCGGTTGATCGCTGTGATCCGCACCAGGATGTCTTCTGGACCAGCCTTGGCGTATTCCACAAACACGTCGAAATAGCGGTCATCCTGAAAAACGCCGGTGTCGAGGAGTTCATACTCCATTTCGTTGCGGGTACGCTGGCGATTGGTCCCCACAAGATCCGCATACGGGAATGCCACCTGCGGGTACTTGTAGAGGTACTTCATGTATGAGTGTGTCGGCGTACTGTCGAGGTAGAAGTAGTACTCCTTCACGTCCTCGCCATGATTGCCCTCGCTGTTGGTTAATCCAAAGAGCCGCTCCTTCAGGATCGAATCCTTGCCATTCCACAAAGCGAGCGCAAAACAGAGTTGCTGTTGGTCGTCGGAAATGCCCGCCAAACCGTCTTCGCCCCAGCGATACGCGCGCGAACGTGCATGATCGTGGGTGAAGAAGTTCCAGGCGTCGCCGTTCTCGCTGTAGTCCTCACGGACAGTCCCCCACTGTCGCTCGCTGAGATACGGTCCCCACTTTTTCCAAGGTTGTTTCTGCTCTCGTGCCTCGTCCAGGCGGGCTTGCTCTGCGGTCATGATGTACCTTGTTGACGAAGAACTGACTCGATCGAGAAGGGACGGATTGAGAGGGATTTCGCCGTTTCGGCTGCGTCGGAGATGGGATCACCCCTGAATATCACGATTGCGGAAGTCGGTGACAAGGATCCACATGCTGACGAGAAGCACCCAACCGGGGAAAAGAATCGCGATCCCCGCAAAGTCGCTCATGACGAGGAGCATGATCAGGCCGCAGGCATATCCTGCCATCGCCACCCACCGCGCGAGAACACCCGTGCGCAACCCGATCGTGGACGTCACGAACATGAATACGGCCGCCATCTTCATCCCGAAAGTATTCAACAAGGCGTAGGCCATGCGGCGGGCGACCCGGTACGTCTCACTGGGAGCCGCTTGCGAATCGGTGTGTATCAAGGTTTGCAGGCCCTGCGAAACTGCCGCAGCAGCGAACAACATCGCGACAAACAACAGACCGCTGCCGAGAAACACCGTCGCCAGAAACCGATCCTCCTGCTGCCCAATGCGATAACGGAGGACCGCCATGAACCAAAGAAAAGCGATCCCCGTAAACGGGATCAGGTTGAGCGCGATCCCACACCATTTTCGATAGGTGGGGTCAGCCAGCCATGCGCCCGATTCCGCTGGATCGGCCGGGACCGACAGCCGGATCAGAATGAGACTTGTCATGTACAGGATCGAAAAGACCAATCCACTGACCGCGACAATTGTTGGCGGAGCGCTGGTAGGCGGAGATTCCACAGGTATTGCCGTCATGGGATCTCTAAGCTCGCAAATGAATTCATTAGCCGCCGAGCGAGTTTTTCAGCCAGTGAGCTGCCATACAGAAATGGCCGATCTCTCGGTCTGTTCAAGCTTCTTACTCATTTCGACTCTCAATTCAAAGGCACATCGACAGCGACGCTGTCCGGCACTGGGCGATGGACGCCTTGCGCGACATCCAACTGATTCGCGACGGGAAATCGACAGCCAATGAACCGTTGCACAGCGCACAGAGCCATCTGCTTCATAAAGAAACTGGGGACGGTTTCGCAGCGCACGCCCCGGTCTTCCCTCAGACAATAGCGCAGGTGCCGCAGTGCCGGATCGCGTAGCAACTCCACATCAGTCCGCACACTGTGGACTCGCACCGCGAGAATATCCGCCACAAGCTCGGAATTGAGAACGGCCGCGAACTGATGCACCGTGCGATGCGCGGGACGTTCGATCACAATCAACGAGTTACTGGGGAAATCGTGATCTCATGTGAGCCCGAGGCACACCAGATTGATTCGCCCGGCGCTGCCAGAGTGCGATCACGTCTTGTATTCCGTGTCGAGAATCCGTCTCGGTGAAAACCGCGCTGCTCACGGTCCCGGAACGGAGTGCAGGGTTCTTCAACCAGTCGACGCAGGCCACGGGCTATTTCGCCAGTCACAAAGCGTCTGTTTTGGTGTCGCCCTCATCCAGGGATGGCGGAGTGGCTCTACGAGTGAACAGAAAGATTGTTGATGATCTTATACTGATCGCAGGAATTGTCTGTGTGTGGGAGGGCGAAGCTCCTGCTGAGCCGCGAGCGCTTCCACACGCTGAGACAATCAGCGGCTCAGCGGGAGCTTCACCGAGATATTGTTGAAAGTCGTGTTTGGGTGAAGAAAGGAAAAAGGCGGCGTATCCTGCTGTTTAGTTAACCATCAGCAGCCCCACACGGGGCCAGAAAGGTACGCCACCCATGCGACAGACTACGACGAACGATGTTGGG
>JBGSUN010000121.1:0-43484 GCA_041753475.1 Planctomycetaceae bacterium
GTTTCCATTCCGTGTGTGGCGTGGCGGCGGGCGGGGATGAAGCGGGACGAACTTCATCATCGGGAGAGGCGCGTCGGGGTATCGGCCGTTCGACTCCGCCGCGCCGACTTGTCAGCAGCGCTGCGGATGAGCACAGCGCCGCGCTGGTCTGAACTCATTGACCAACCGGAAGAACAGCGGTTGCCAGTCGTTCCATGCCAGCAGTCGCAGCACGAGTTGTCGGCCGGTCTTGATGACCTGGCACGGGACGCGCATCAGGCGATTCACGAACGTGCGGAACTCGCAGGTGAGCAGCGTCTGTCGCTGCGTCTGATGCAGCTCGTGCCAGCGGCCGGGATCGGCCGGCAGCCACAGCGCCAGCCAGGCCTTGAGGTTCCAGGCGAGCGCCGTCATCAGCATGTAAGCCCAGTTCGCGAGCAGGTTGTCCACCGGCGCGTGCAGCGATCGGCAGGCACTCAGCTGCGCGAGCAAGTTCTCCTGATCGCAGCGGTCGTTGGCCTCGAATACGATCTCCTCCGCCGTCACTGTTGTCGGCTTATTCGTAATGTAGAAGAAGTACCGGTAGTCCGGTTCGAAGAAGCGTTGCTGTCGCGGCTCGCTGACCAACAGGTTCTTGCGGACGACGATCATGCGATACGTGTGCCGGCAGGCCGTGGGCCGATACGCGAACTCGGCGACCTGTTCGCCTTCGAGGCGAATGTCCTTGTAGCCGCGCTGCTCCACGATCTGCTGTTTGAACCGTGCGGGTTTCGCACGCGGCGTGGTCGCGACCGTGTATTTCGCCGGTCTGTTCAAGGGTTTCCAGGCCGATTTCGGCAGATCATCGGCGAGCAGATGCAGATACGGCTGGCAATCATAGCCGAAGATAAACGTCACGTCGCCCTGTTCGTGCCAGCGATCGAGATGCTTCGTCTGCGAGAAGTCGGTGTCGCCGCGCAGCAGGATGTGACGAAAGCCGGCTTCGCGGCAGAGCCTGATGCATTCATCGAGCATGGCGGCCGCGCCTTCATGACTCGGCCGGTTGCCGGGACGGTTCACCAGCCTGAGCACTTCCTTGGTGTTGGCCAGCGAAACCACCAGCGCGTGGTAACCCCACTCGCCTTTGTGATTGATGTCCACACCCTGCACGCACTCTCCGCCGGTGACCACCTGCTTGCCGTCCGCGTCGATTCGCGCCTCGTCAAAGAATGCGGGCGGCTGCCGCGCCCAGACCTGGCGACGGGCGACGTCATACGCTTCCTGCAGGCGCTGCAGGTCCTCCTGTTTGAACCGCCGGCAAAAATCTCCCGCGGTGGTCGGGTCGGGAATCCGCGACGCGCCCAACAGGTTGAGGTACGCCTCATCCTGCCGCCGCAGTTCGAGATCTTCCAGGCAGCGTCCGTCGCAGAGCACGTTGAACGCCAGGCTCAGCACGTGGTCCGACTCGTGATACGGCAGGTGGATCTGGAAGAGTTGCACGCGCGCATTGATCGCCTCGGCCAGATTCAACTCGCGCACCAACTGCTGCATCAATCCGATGCCGCCGTAGGCCGTGCCAACCGCGCGGCCCGCCAATTCGTACTTCAGAGTCTCGCGGCCCAGCATTGGCTGCGACAGGTCGTCCGGATAGTTGAACCGGTCGAGCCGCCGCTCATTCCGAACCTTGCGGGCCTTTAGGCGATGACGGATGATGCTGCGCACTCGAAATCCTTTTGCCTGCGAATGGGTCATGGATCGTCAACACCCATGAAACCCCAAACAATGCCGAAGGATTTCGAGTTTTTCACGCGCCCACCCAAAAACGGACGCCAGGGCATGCTGGGTTGAGGGCTAGCCGACACACCAATGTCGAATCCCGTTTGGTAATCCAGTCCGCCGTTTCTGGATCAACTGCGGGATTGGCGACCCATCGCTATGTCACAAGCGATCACTCCGTCCCATCCACGCCAGGATTACCGCAGAACGGACTTGCAGTTTCTTCAGCATCAGCTTGTCTTGCCGATGTGACTCAGGTCCGATCTGGAATTACTCGACGGTCACGCTCTTTGCGAGATTCCGCGGGCGGTCGACGTTGCAGCCCCGCAACAGCGCGACGTGATACGCCAGCAGTTGCAGGGGGATCGCGGTCACCAGCGGTTGGAGATATTCATCGACGACCGGGACGTAGATCACGTCGTCGGCAAGCTCGGAGACCTTGTCGTCTCCTTCACACGCGATGGCAATCACTGGACCGCGGCGGGCTTTGATCTCTTCCATGTTCGAGATCACCTTCGGGTAGATGTTGCACCGCGGGACGACGAACACGCTCGGCGTGTCTTCATCGACCAAGGCAATCGGCCCGTGTTTCATTTCCGCGGCGGGGTAGCCTTCCGCATGAATGTAGCTGATTTCCTTCATTTTTAGCGCCCCTTCGATCGCCACCGGGAAATTGTACAACCGCCCGAGATACAGGAAATTCTCGGCCTGGTAATACCGCTGGGCGATTTCTTTCACGGCGTCGTTGCACTCGAGCGCCTTGCGGATCATGTCGGGCATCGCCTTCAGATGGCTGATAATCCGCTTGCCCGCGGGATACGAAAGATGCCGCATCCGTCCGAGGAAGAGCGAGAGCAGCGTCAGGACTGTCACCTGGGCGGTGAACGCCTTGGTCGATGCCACGCCGATTTCCGGCCCGGCGTGCAAATAGATCCCGCCACCGGCTTCACGGGCGATCGATGAGCCGACCACGTTACAGATCGCCAGCGACGGATGGCCCTTCCGTTTGCATTCCCGCAGAGCGGCGAGGGTGTCCGCCGTTTCGCCCGATTGCGTGATGGCAAAGATCATGGTCCGATCGGACATCGGCGGGTTGCGATACCGCAGCTCACTGGCGTATTCCACTTCGACGGGAATCCGCGCGAACTCTTCGATGAGATACTCGCCGACGAGGCCCGCGTGCCAACTCGTGCCACAGGCCGTGAGGACGATACGGTCGATGCGGCGCAGTTGTTGTGGATCGAGATTCAAACCGCCGAACCGTGCCGTGGCTTCATCTTCATCGAGCCGGCCGCGGATGGCGTTTTCAATGGTCGCCGGTTGCTCAAAGATTTCCTTGAGCATGTAGTGTTCGTATTTGCCGAGATCGGTGTCAGTCGCCGATTGTTGCAGCACACGAATGGACGGGGTTTGCGTCCCGCCGTCGCGGTGCCGCAACTTCAGGCCCTCCGCGCTGAGCACCGCGATTTCGTGATCGTTGAGGTACACGACTTCTTCGGTGAAGCCAACCAAAGGGCTGGCATCGCTGGCGAGGTAGTGTTCCCCGCGACCGATCCCGATCACCAGCGGGCTGCCCAACCGGGCCGCGATCAGCATGCCGGGAACATCGCGGAATAGAATCGCGAGGCCGTAGGTTCCCTTCAATTGCACCAACGTGTTTTCGACGGCTTTCAGGCAGGTTTCTGCACTGGCGGGATCGTCGCCGAGCTTGACTGCTTCCGAGAGTTCATGCGCGACGAGATGCGCGACGACCTCGGTATCGGTGGCGGAACGGAAGACGTAACCGAGTTCACGGAGTTTGTCCCGCAGTGAACCGTAGTTCTCGATGACGCCGTTATGAACGAGAACGACTTCGCCGTTACCGCCGATGTGCGGGTGCGAGTTCGTGTCACTCGGTTCGCCGTGCGTGGCCCAGCGGGTGTGGCCGATGCCGAACGAACCCTTCATCGGCTTCTGTTTGCAGAGTTCGGCGAGTTGTCCAACCCGTCCGGTCTTCTTACGGATCGAGATATCGCTGCCGGTCTGGATCGCAATCCCGGCGGAGTCGTACCCGCGGTATTCGAGGCGAAAAAGGCCTTCGAGGAGATAGTCAAACGCCGCTTTGGGACCGATATATCCAACGATGCCGCACATGGCGATCTGCTCCCCCTCAAAGTCGGCGCTTCCGTCGCGCAACGACAGCCCCGACGCGAAACTTCGCGTTCTCCGTGTTGGTGTAGCAGAGAATTGCGGCGAGGGTCAAGAGGGGCTGGGAATGGCCAAGTGCTGAGAGTCAAGTGTCAAGTGCCGGAAAGCTTCCATGCTTCCATTCTTCACGGGGGGGCATTAACCGCACAGACGCCGAGCAATTTCTGCCGTCACGCATTTTGCAGTTCCGGCACTTGACACCTGACTCTCAGCACTTGACCTCTTCATGGTATGAACACAAAGTCCGGTTCGTTCAGCAACGTCCAGACCATGTCTTCGGCCCGTTCGCGCCACGAGGGTTGCAGGCGGGATGTGGGCGGATCGCCTCGATCAATGAGCGTTTTCTGCGCGTTTTTGCGATCGGTGGCCTCGGGCTTCAAATGATTCGACCAGCCGACACCCGTGTGTTGCGGCGGCCGCGGCACGGATTTCACACTACTGTCGACAACACGATCGGCAAAACCTTCGGTCAGCGTCTCGTGGAACGTGGCGCGTTCCGCTAAGGTGGGATCGCGTGTCAGAATCGTTTGCGTCACATGGGTGATGAAGTCGTCCAGCGTCGCCGCTTCGATCGCGAGTCCCGTCATGCGACTGTCATCAGAAAATTGTGACATGCGGAGCGCGAGCACACCGTTGGCGAGAATGGCGGGCTGCAACACCGTGGTTTCCGTCGGACGTACGGTGAGCGGGTCGGGACGCGACCCGCGCCAACCGAAGGCTTCGAGAACATCGACGATCGGTTGCGCCGTAGGAAGCGACAGGCTTGGCCGATCGCGTTCATTCGACATCGACAGGAATTGCCACGCCCGCCGCGGAACTCCGAGGTTCAGCGATTGTTCGTAACTCCGCGTGCTGTCGATATCGATATTCAGTGCCTCGACATTCCACGGCTTACCCGAGGCCACGAAGAGCGAGTCGACAACCTGCTCAGCGGACATCCGTCGTGGTGTCGGCCCGGCGAACAGTTCGGCCCGCGCACGATTGCCAATCGCATCGGCGTCAGGTTGCCGCTGATAGGTGTGCGATTGGAAGATGAGCCGCGCGACGTGTTTCAGATTGTAACCGGAGGCAATCAGTTCGCGTTCGAGCCAGTTCATCAACTCAGGATGGGACGGTTCGCCATGCTCCCAGTCATCCGCGGGTTCAACCAGACCACGACCGAGATAGCGCTGCCACATGCGGTTGATGATGACATGCCCGAACCGCCGGTTGTGCGGCGAAGTAATCAGCGCTGCCAATTGTTCGCGGCGGTCGGTCGGATTCAGCAACATATCGACCGCAAACTTCCCGGAGAGTTCGTCGGCGAACGGCCAATCGGGCGGGATCGTTTCACCGGGCTTCAGTGTCACTTTTACCAGCAGCGATTGGAGCGTCGCGGGATCGCCGGGGATCGTGCTGGTCTTCGGTACCTTGAGCGAATCTCGCTGCAACATCGCCGCAAGGCTGAAGAGATCCTTCTGCGTAAAGGGATGGTAGGGGGCATCATGACAACGCGCGCACTTCATCTCCATACCAAGGAACGCCTGGGCAAGGACATGCGCTTTCGCCGCCATCGGGGAGTCGTTCTGCGACGCAACACCGAAACCCGCGGGGCCACCGTAGTGTGTGCTTCCTTCCATCAGAATCAACTCGGTGGCGAACCGATCAAACGGCCGGTTATCCTCAAAAGCTTCGTGTAACCACCAGCGAAACGGCCCCGTGTTGTTCAACGTCGGATTGATGAGATTCGGATTTTCGGCAAGGACATCCTGCCAGTACCCGACCCAGTGATCGGCCCAGCCGGCATCGTTGAGTAATCGCTCGATCAGCCATCCGCGACGTTGTTCCTGCGGCTTTGCAAAGTAGGCATCCCGGATCTCCGGTGTGGGGATCGTCCCAATCGTGTCGAGACACAATCGCCGCAGGAACGACGCGTCATCGGTCAACGGCAGTGGTTTGGTATTGGCGGTCGCCAGCTTCGCATTCACGAACGCATCAATCGCGTTCTGCTGCGGAGAGCCTTCGGGATTCGCAGGCACTGTCAACGGCTCAAACTTCGCGAGTTCACTGCGGGCCTGTTCGTGCTTGCGCTCCCAGTGCGCTGTCCATTCGCGACTGGCCTCTTGCCGACGGCGTTGATTCATCTCCGCCATCGACAACGACGGGACGAACGCTTCCCACCCGGCGTTCGTGAACTGCGCCGATTTTCCTTGCGGTGACGCAATGATGGCACTGGCCGGTTCCGCATCGGCCGATGACCACGCCAACGCCAGTTCGCCTAAATCCAGCCGGCGTTTCTTCCCGCCCACAAAGGCCTCGACCTGCACCCGGCACGGCTGGCCGGTGCTGCGATAATTTCCGACGACTTCATAATCGCCCGGCGGCAATCCGCGCAGTGAGTTCGCTTCGTTGTCCGGCTGGGGATAGAGCTCGTTATGACCATCACCGCCGCGCGTGGGATACTTGTTCTCGGCGATCAATTGCCCATCAATCCACAGCCGTGATGCGGAACGTGAGCGCAATCGAAACGCAATCTCCCCGGTGGGGAATGTCATCCGGCTCGACATCCGGAACATGAACGGATTCGTCCGATCCCCCCGCACGCCGTGATTCGTGTAATGTTGCGGCAACTCGGTCAGCGCGAAATGGGGCCAACGGAACGAATCACCCGGCGTCGGCACCGGGAAGCCCCATCCGCCCTTGTCGGGAATGCCCTGCATGATCTCCACCAGCACATCATTTGCCGTGATCGATTCTTCAGGCGTCTCATACGAAGGCGGCTGCACGGCAACATACCGCAGCGTGATCCGTTCTGCCGACAGCGCGGTCCGATACAGCGCGACTTCATCAATCTGCCCGTGGAACGTGCTCGATGGATTCCCGCCCATCGACGAGCCAATCCACAACTCATCGTTATCGACAACCGGTGGTTCTTTGGTCGCGCCGCCGTAGTCCCATTTGCCAGCGACGAGCTTGCCATCGGTGTAACCACGCAGCGATTCCGGTTCGCCGAAGAGATAGGTCACCGCGATGTGATGCCAGCCGCTGTCGATGCCGAAGCCATCGCTTGCCGTCCAGCGATGAAAGTCTTCCTGCTTCCCCGCACGGTTGTCGGCATCACGAAAGAGAAAACTGACGCACGCCTGGCCCTTCTCGCCGGAGAGCCGCAGCGCATAGTTCTGATTCTCAGCGGCGACGTCCTTGTTCTTCGTGCGGCCTTTACCAACGACGTACATCTGCTGACCGTTGCCGAGCTTGACGACGTTAACCCACGCTTCGAGAGTGATCGCATCGCCGTTCTGAAAATCGAGCGGGCTATTGTCGCCGGGGTCTTGTATGCGAATCGAAGCCCCGTCCCCTTTGAACTCGATGGCGGTGTTCGTCAAATCGAAGGCGGGGAATTGTGGCGGCCGCGGTCCCTCAGGGCCGATTTTTACAGCCCCGAGAACACGGCCGTGAATCGGCTTCAACGACGATGCCGGGGCCAGGTCGACCAAGGCCTCTTTGCCGCTATCGAACCGCCACCATGCGACGGGTTGATCGGCTGCGACAATGTCGGCGAACGAAATGGGTTCCGCAGCCGACACAGTTGCACCCGCCAATGCCAGCAGAGTCACCACCAAGAGACTCCGCAACGTGGATGAAGGCATGATTCTGTCTCTGTTCGCGATCAGGGAAGATGGTCGTTCCTGTATGTTAACCGCGCGGGAGACATCAAGAAACGCTGGTCTGATTGGAATCATGTCGCTGCCGGAATCGACCGCGTAGAATGCGCCGGTACGTCGGTTCGGCGTGACGGGATTGGCTCATGAGGTGCATTGACACATGCGCATCGGTCTGTACGGCGGGACGTTTGACCCCATTCACCTGGCGCATCTGGTTCTCGCCGAGCAGTGCCGGGAACAATTACGGCTCGACGGCGTCTGGTTCATTCCCGCGGGTGAACCCCCGCACAAGCCGCCCGGCGGTCGCACGCCGGGTCGTCAACGGCTGGAGATGGTGGAACTCGCCATTTCCGGTCATGGACAGTTTCGGGCGCTCGACCTTGAGATCACTCGCACCGGACCCTCGTTCACCGTGGAAACGCTTACCGAGTTGCATCGCCAGCAGCCGGGCGCAGAATTCTGGTGGATGATGGGGGCGGACGCCCTCCGCGACTTTCCGACCTGGCGGGAACCAGAGCGGATTGTCACACTGGCCCGTCTCGCCGCCGTCAATCGGGGGGGGACGACGCTCCCGGAAGAAATCGCCACTCGCCAACGGTTTCATGACCGGATTGACGACGTCACCATGCCCGCGCTCACGCTATCTGCAAGTGATTTACGTCAGCGTGTTGCGAAAGGACAGAGCGTTCGTTTTCTCGTCCCGCGCGCCGTCGAAATCTACATCAAACAGCACGGGTTGTACTGCTCGGAAATTCCATAAGCGGTCTTCGTTTTCGGAGAGTCCGATAGCATACTTTACGCTGGCCGCTTCGGATCTTTCGGCAACGGCAACGCCGCCCGCTTGCCGGTCCATTGCGATTGGTAAATCGCGAGGATGATCTCAACCGACTTGCGGCCTTCGTCGCCGGTGACTTTCGGTGTGGTCCCAGTCTGGATGGCTTTCGCGAAGTCTTTCAGTTGTTCCATGTGGCCGACATACGAGATCGCTTTCGGATCGCTCGCGCCGCCGGTGCCGCCGACTTTGCGGGCGAACTTTTCGAGAATCGTTTTGTCCTTCGCCTTCGGTTTGGCGAACTGCCACATCAGGATGTCGTCCTGTTCGACGATGACCGAGCCTTCGGTGCCGTGGATTTCCGTTTTCTTCAGCAATCCCGGCCAAGCGGATGTGGTCGCTTCGATGACGCCGAGAGCGCCGTTCTTGAACTTCACCGCGGCGACACCGACGTCTTCGACTTCGATCCGTTCGTGCGCCAGCGTTGCTGTGACGCCGCAGACTTCCGCGACATCGCCCATGAACCAGTAGAGCAGATCGACATTGTGAATCGCCTGGTTCATGTACGCCCCGCCGCCGTCGAGCGCCCAGGTGCCGCGCCAGCCGCCCTGATCGTAATACTGCTGCGTGCGCCACCATTTTACATAGGTGTCGCCGAGCGTCAGCTTGCCGAAGCGACCAGCCTCGACCGCGTCCTTCAGGGCGAGATTCGCCGGGCTGAAGCGCGACGGGAAAATCGGGCAAAGCTGCACGCCGTTCTTTTGACACGCATTCAGAATCGCATCACACCGCTTGAGCGTGATCTCCATTGGCTTTTCGACGACCACATGCTTGCCCGCATTGGCCGCCCGCACCGCCGGGTCCATGTGGACGCCGCTGGGGGTGCAGATGCAGACGACATCGACCGCCGGGTCTTTCAGAAAGGCGTCGAGATCGGTGTACGGCTTCACGCCGGGATTCGCCCCGGCAAACCGTTCCGCGGCTCCGGTGAAGGTGTCGAACGCGGCGACCAGCTTGGACCCCTTGATTCGTTTGAGCGCTTCCGCATGAAAGTTCGCAATCATGCCGCAACCGACGATGCCGAATCCGAGAGTTTTCATCCGCGTCGCTTTCTTCTCAAGCGGGAACCTGTGCTATCTGTGTCGTGAGCAGGCAGCGTACAATCCGGAGCGCGAAATCTCCACGACACGGAGTTGCACCCCGGCTGCTTCTTCGCAGCCGGGGTGCTCTTGTCAGAGCGTTGCTGCCAAATCCAGCATCCCGGCTGCGAAGAAGCAGCCGGGATGCGATCTCATGGTGACAACAATGAATCCCTCCCGCTGGAGTTGGTTGCCGAACGGGCTCACCGTCGCGCGGTTCTTTGCCGGGTTGGCTTTGCCGTTCGTACCTCCGTCATGGCAATTCGGGGTGTTGCTGGTGGCGGGCTTCACCGATCTGATCGATGGTGAACTCGGCCGGCGGCTGGGAAGTGTGTCCGACTTCGGGCGGATCATGGACCCGATTGCGGACAAGACGCTGGTGATTGCCGCCGTGTTCGTGGCGTGGTGGTCCCGGTGGGTGACGGGACCGGAACTGTTGATGTTTGCGGCGCGGGACATCGCCGTGGTGGTTCTATCGATGATCGCGGTCACACTACATCGCCGGCACTGGCAGAACCTGCAACCGCGCGTGTCAGGAAAAATCGCGACTGGCGGGCAGGTGCTCGTGTTGTTGCTGCTGTTTGCGTATCAACGACCGTTGCCGGGATGGGTGGCGGTTGCGTCCATGCTCAGCATCATCTCGGCGATGGATTACACCGTGGGTGCGATCCAAACGTGGCGCAATACTCGTTGATCTTCCACAAGCCCGAAGCGCGAGCGCCGGGTGCTTTTCGAGCAGAGGCACCCGGCGCTCGCGCTTCGGGCTTGTAACGCTGTGATCAATACCACTGATACGCATACTCCTTGAAGCGCGTCCATGCGGCGGTTTGTTTCGCGGAATCGGTCTGGAACGGCTGCCATCGGTCGTGGATCTGTTCGAGTTCCGATGCCAGGAGTTGCTCGGAGAGTTGCCATCGGGACAGGGCCTGCCAATCCGTGACAGCGGGAGACACCACCGCCGGGGCGTGGGCCAGTTTTTCCCACCGTTGGGCGAAGAGGGCCAGCACACCGTCGCGCACCAGTGCATCCGGACAATCGGCGAGCGGCAACAGTTCGCGCACCCCTTCCGCGTCGATGGGATGCACGCTGATCTGCACCGACGGCGCGGAATCTCCGGCCATAATCCGGCGAGTGTTGTAGCGCATCACCAGCATGTCGACGGGCGTCAGTGAATAGACGATAACCGTCGCCGCCAGCGCCCATAAATCGGCCCGGATCAGCCAGACAAAATCGCGATGTCGGGCAATCTTGTACACGGCGAGCAGGAACCCGATCACCACCGCGGACGATCCGAAGAACCCGACCATCCGCATCTGCGTCATGCCGTTGAAGCCGATGTAAATGCAGAGTCGGTTGAAGACCGCGACGGCGAGCAACAGATTCAACGCCGACCAAACCCACGCCAGCCGTTTGAGCCCCGGCAACCGCGGGTCATCTAACATCTGTCCGCGGAAGATGAGCGACAACGTCAGCGTTGCCAACGCCAGCGCGAACGTCAGCCACGCGGCCCCTTCATGGGCGTAACCGGAATAGTGAAAGCCCTGCGGAAAGACCCGGAACCACAGCGTCTGGAACTCAAAGCCGAGGTAGACGACGAAGAGGGCAATCAGGCAGACCAGCGTGTTCCGAAAGGCGGGATACAAGGCCGCCGGTTGCGGCGCGGCTTCTCTCGCTGGTCTTGTCCGGGTCACCGTGATGAACGATTCGAGTGGTCGCAGCAACCCGACGGTGATCCACGCGGTGCCGATCCAGAAGGGAATCTCCAGAATCGAAAAATGGACGAACCATTCGCTGATGCGGTCGAACCAGTGTTGCCATTCCTTCGAGACCATCGACACGAGATCGGGATTCGCGAGGATGAAAATCGTGCCGAAGAGACCGAGC
The DNA here is from genome assembly GCA_041753475.1 of Planctomycetaceae bacterium. GTDB lineage: Bacteria > Planctomycetota > Planctomycetia > Planctomycetales > Planctomycetaceae > DSVQ01. The sequence continues at coordinate 11,361 of JBGSUN010000121.1, forward strand.
GCCCCGACAGGCATAAGGACGGCGATCCATGTCGAGGATTTCAGCGGTTGCAGATCCCGCCGCGCGGCTTCGCCGTATTGATTGAGTCCCACCGCCCCGGCGGCCAGCGACTGCCCGGTGTAGGCGAGCATCGACAGAATCTGCGGACTCTGCCCGGCCAAGCCCATTGTCAGCGCGACCAGACAGAAGTAGCCGCACCCGACGGCGAGCCAGGACCCGCACCACGCCAGTCGCAACGCCAGGAGGAACAAGACCGCGGCAAAGAGTGCTGCTGTTCGCCGGGTGCGTGAGAGATCGCACGCCGCGGTCAAACAGAGGGGTGCCAGCACAAACAACAGCGCATACCCGGCGAACCCCGCCCCGCGGTAGACCACCAGATCACAGAGGACGACGAGCAACAGCACCGCCAGCACTTCGCGCCACCGAACCGGCCGGGCTTCATCGACGAATTCTTCGATCGGACTCGGTTCCGGAGTCGGGGCATCGGGTGCAGATTCCATCAGCACACTTTCTGTCGGAAGATCAGGCCGTGACGCGCGCTCGCGCCGCAGCCTTTGTACGACAAAGTGAACGGGTCTGCGAGAGCATTTTTCAGGATAATGGAGCGAACAAGCCCGAAGCGCGAGCGCCGGGTGTCTTTCGAGGAGAAGAACCCGGCGCTCGCGCTTCGGGCTTGTGATGCGAACTCAGAACAACCCGAGAATTGGACCCGCTTCGTAGATGTGGTGCGGGCGATTGAGATCATCGTGCCACGCGGTGGTGTCGGGCAAACCCAGGGCGGCGTACATCGTCGCGGCCATGTTTTCAGGCTTCTGCGGATCGGCGGCGGGATACGCACCGATCTTGTCGGAAGAGCCAATGACCCGGCCCCCCTGCACACCGCCACCGGCGAAGAAGACCGTCTGCACCGCGCCCCAATGGTCACGCCCCGGCAGCTTGTAGTGTTGCGGCAGATGCGTCACCTTCGGCGTGCGGCCGAACTCGCCCGCCATCACAATCAGCGTGTCTTTCAACTGGCCGGTCTCGTAGAGATCATCGAGCAAAGCACTCAAGGCTTTGTCCGTCGGCGGGAAGAGTTTGTCCTTCAGGTGCGGAAACGCTTCGCCGTGGGTGTCCCAAGTTTCGTTGTTGCCGAGGTTCACCTGCACAAAGTTGACACCGGCATTCACCAGATTGCGGGCCATCATCAGCGACCAGCCGAACGAGTTGCGGCCGTAACGGTCCAACTGCTCGGCATTCGCGGAACGGACATCGAGGATGGACTTGATGCGCGAGTCGGTCAGGAAGGACACGGCTCCGTTGCGGGACCGGACAAAGGAGTGCGATTCATCGATATTGTCGGAGCCGTCCAGCCGTTCTTCGAGCCGGCGGAGCAAGTCCAGGCGGTGATCGAGCCGATCACGGGAGATGCCGTCGGTCAGCGTCACATCGGGAATACGGAAATCGCGTTTGCCGCTGATGATGTTGGGGCGTTCCTGATGATCGAACGCATATTCGGGATAGGCCCCGTAGCAGACCGATTCATACGGAGCGGCTTCGATGAACCACGGGTCCCGCCGGGGGCCCATCACACCGCCGAATTGTCCGGGAATCACTCGTCGCGAAGTATGAATCAGTCGTTCCGGCAGGACGACGGATGGCGGTAACTGGTTCCGGCGCTGCGTCACGGCTCCGGCTATTGCGGCAATCGATGGCCAATCGGACGGTTTCGGCACGCTGGGATCGAAGCCCGGCGGCACCAGCGTCCGCCCGGTCAACATGATGTGATGGCCGAGCGAATGATCGTTGGTTTGATGCGTCAACGATCGGCACAACGCCCACAAATGACTCCGTTGAGCGAGCTTCGGCAGGTGCTCGCAGATGTGCAAACCGGGCGTTTTGGTGGCGATCGGCTGAAAATCGCCACGGATGTTGTCCGGGGCGTCAGGCTTCATGTCGAAGCTGTCGTGCTGAGCCAATCCCCCGGAGAGAAAGATGTAGATGACCGACTTCGACCGCGCGGTGGTGGTCGTTGCCGCCTGGGACAACCCCGCACCGAGACACCCCACGGCTCCGGCCTGAAGCGCGGCGCGGCGCGAGAGGTTGGTGAACGAGAAGTTTGAGGCGGACGGCATCATGTTTTCACTCCCGGGCAACGATGCGAACCACCGAGCGCTCTTACCTTCATATCGGATCGGCGACGGAGACGCAACACCCGAGATTGATGCGTTGTGTGTTTGTGCACATTGGAGGCGGTGGAAATGACGGCCCATTTAGCCCCCGGTTGTCTTCAACCGGGGGTTCTTACGTGGGCACCGCAACCCCCCGTTGCGGACAACGGGGGGCTAAATGGATGTCAGCGCACGACGCAGAGTTCGTTGCGAATGCGGCGCAGCCCTTGCAGGTCGCGCAGGGATTCCTGTGCGACTTGCTTCTGGTACCAACTGCGGACCCGGCCGGTGAGCCAGACTTCGCCGGCGTCATCGACGCGCGCTTCGACATGCCGCGACCACACGTTGCGTTGATCATGCAACCGCCGGGCCACGAGATCGCCGAGGGCATGCGGAGCGTGCAGAATGAAGTGAGTCGACATGGTGCGGATTCCGAGGGGCGGAACGGTTCTCGGGCACCGAGCGGGATGATCCTTTCCGAGCATCGGCGTCCAGGCAAACCTAGTTCGATTCCCGCGTTCCGGCCGTCCATTTTCTGAAAAAAAACGCCCGCTCTGGTCCGGATACGCAGCTTCTGCCGGGAACGCATCTCATTGACCAGTGGCCGGTTGTTGCCGATTTGCAGCCGGTCAGTCGGCAATTCCTGCCGTGGGCTTGACCGAAAATCCGGATTCACATAGAAATCCGCCCGCTCGCTGACGCCGTAATGCTCTCCATCGGCAGAAGCAGCCACCTCTCCCAGCACATCATTGTTCAATGAGTTTCCCGTCCACGTCTTCACGTAGGAAGAGGCCCATGCTTCGTCTCTGCAAGGCTGTCGCGCCGTGGTCCGCTAGCTTGGCGGTGGTGCTCGCTTCGAGCACTGCTTCTGCCCAATTCTGGCGTACGGCATTCGGCGGCAACAATTGCGATTGTGCCCCGGCGACCGCTGCGGTCTCGTACCAGACTGCGGCGACCCAGATTAATCCCTGTGCGGTCTGTGCCCCGGTCGTCCAGGCCGTGTGTGCCCCCCCCGTACAACCCGTGATGCAAACCGTCTACCGGGAAGTTCCGGTGGTGGAACACGTCGCTGTGAAACAAACGGTGAAGAAACCGATTGTGGAGACCGCGTACGTCGAACAACCGGTGACGGAATACCGTCAGGTCAGCGAAGTCCGCACGGTCGATGTCCCCACGGTCTCTTATCAGGACGTGCAGGAATGTCAAACCGTCACCAAGAACATGGGTTACTGGCGGACGCAGTACGTGCCCAACCTGAAAGCCAGTCCTTGTGACTACAACAACACCCCTGGCTTCACTGGCTGGATGCAGCGGCAGAGTGTTGAAATGCGGAATGCGTTCACCCCGGCTTACACGGCCAAGCGCGAGTACGTGCCACAAACCGTGGTGCAAGCGGTTCCGGTCACTCGTCGGGTGGCCATCCCGGGGACCAAGCAAGTCTCGTACAACGTCAGCTCGATGGTGCCCTATCAGACGACACGGAAAGTCGCCGTCGCCACCACCAAGTGGGTCGACGAAGAAGTCACCGTGATGAAGCCGCAAACCGTCATGAAGACGATGGCGGTCGGTCGGCAGATTTCGTACCTCCCGGTTGGCAGTGGTTCTCAGACCGCGATGCAGCCGCAAGCCGATCCGATCGGCGGCTTGACACCGACGTCGACACGGAGTGCTCAAGGTCTCGACAAGCTGGAAAAAGCCAACCCGGACCGCAAGGTGAACGCGATCGATCCCTTGCCGCCGCAACAGCGCTCGAAACTGGTGCCGACCGTGCTGCCCAAGAACTACGAAAGGGGCTTTGCCCTGAACGTTGAGTTGGGTGAACCGTCGACGGACCTTAAGACATTCACAGTGCCAACTGCCGCCCGGTTCAATCAATGGATTGCCCGGACCCCGAAAGCTCCCACGCCGACCTCTGTGCCCTCCGCGATTTCCGTCGCTGACACAGTCCGGCCTTAGACGAACCCTTCGTCTCACATCGTCAGAACGACGCTCGATGCTCCCCGCGGCCCCGGTTTCACACCGGGGCCCGTTTTTTTGATACCTCACGGATCATCCGCCCACAGGATTTGCCGAGTCCTGAGGCGAACCGTAGTACCGATCGCAGGAATTGTCTGCGTGTGGGAGGGCGAAGCTCCTGCTGAGGCGCGAGCGCTTCCACACGCTGAGACAATCAACGGCTCAGCGGGAGCTTCGCCCTCCCAGAAGACGCTCCACCCGCGCAGTTGAATTCGGGGACTGGTATTAAGGCACTGTTTCGTCAGGGTTCGCCTCACAGACTTGGCAAACCCGACTGAACCATGGAACCGTGCTGTCGACAGGATGCGTCCACGCCCGTCTCTTCAAATCAAACCGCACCCCGACGAATGAATGCACCCCGCCTGTTGCTTGACCCCGGCGCGGGGGGGGCTCTAGCATCGGAGAAGCTTCCTGAGCACGAATTCTTCGGTTCTCCTCTGCAAAGTCATTCCCGTGGATCAGTCCGCACCTGTCCCCTCTCCGGAAGACGTTCCTCCGAACGTTCCGCCGCCGGAAGTCTCGCCGCCTGTATCATTGGAAGGCGAATTGCCCGAAGAGGAGCCGTTGTCGCCCGAGATCCTCGAAGATGAGGCGATCCGTGGCGATTTCGTTCTGCGCTGGGTGGTGGTGGCTTTGGCCGCATTGCTGGGCTGTTCGCAACTCAACGATGCCATGCCGCTCGTCCACGCGCGAACGGGAGCGTGGCTGGCTGCAAACGGGTTCTTGCCGACGGGGTTTGATCCGTTCTCGCTCATCACGGCGGACAGGACGTGGGTGAATCTGAGCTGGCTGTTTGATCTGCTCGCCGCGGGAGTGAATTCTTTGGCGGGCGGGATTGGACTATCACTCGCCGCCGGAGTCTTGGCCGCTGTGAGTTTTGGGTTGCTTGTGCACGCCCATCGGCCGGAAATCCGCACATGGTGGACGGCGGTGTGCAGCGCTCTGGCACTTCTGGCCGCCTACGAACGCTTCGACTTTGCCCCTGCAGCGATCACGCTCTTCGGTGTGGCGGTGGTCTTAGCGATCTTGATTCGCACAGAAAACACCGGACGCTTCGGGAGCTTGTGGTGTCTTGTACCGGTCTTGTGGGGCTGGGCACAAATGTCATCGCAAGCCTGGGTCGGCGGGGCGATCATCGTCATCTATCTGTTGGGAGCAGTTCTTCATCGACCGAGCTTTGACATGCAACCAGGAGCCGCAATCCCGGCGCGGTCCCTCCTCGCACCGGGACTGATTGCCGTCCTCGTCATGTTGCTCCATCCGTTCACCTGGCGGACATGGGGAGCGGCATGGACGCAGTACGCAGTAGAATTTCCCGCATTTCGCCAGTTGTATCCGCGGCCGGTGGTCATCGATCTTGTCTGGTATCCGCTCTGGTCACCGCTCGTCTGGGAACAATGGAATCACCGCTTGGTGGCGGGTCTGGTCCTGATGGCCGCGGCGGGCATGTGCCTGCTCCTCAATCGGCAGCGGGCTTCCTGGTCGCATGCGTTGCTGTATCTCGGCGGGAACGCGCTGGGAGTTGCCGCACTGCATGATTTGCCGATTGCCAGTCTGATCAATGCAGTGCTGGCCAGCGTGCATGCGCAAGAGTGGTACCGACACCGTTTTGGGCAGATCTACACCGTGGCGTGGGCGGAAGTCGTGTTCTCTCGTGGCGGCCGGGCCATCACTTTGTTCGCGTTCTTCGGCCTGGCGTGGGCCATCATCAGCGGCCGGATTGATGGCCCAGATGGTCGTCGGACCGGCGTGGGAATCTCCCGTGCGCTCGATGCCGAGCTACAAACGTATCGTCAACTCGGTGCCGAGACGGTCGATGAGCGGGGCTTGCATTCCACGGTTCGGCAGGGTGATTTTCTGATTGCGGCCGGCCGGAAATCGGTTGTGGATCGCCGCGTCACCTTGTTTGCAGGAGTTGGCGACCAAGACTTGCTGTCCTGGTTTGAGAACGCACGGCGGGCGTTTCTCCCGCCGAGCACCCGTGAAGAAGCCCTCGCCCAGCCGAAGCTGCGGCAAGAGGCGATGGAGAAGTACCAACTTTCTCACGTCCTCGTCCGCTTGCTGCAACCACGGGATTACGCCTCGCTGACGGTGCTTCTCGCCAGCACAGACTGTTCGCTTTCCGAGCTACTCCCCACCGCAGCCGTGTTTCATTGGGTCAAGTCGAACGATCCGGCCGTACTGAAGTTTGCCAATGATCATGCCCTGAATGCGATGCAGGTCGCTTTCCGACCGGAAGCCCCGATTCTGGATGAACCCCTGCCGCGTCCGACGCTTCCTGCATGGACACAACAGTGGGTCTCGTTGCCGCGGCAACAGCGCACGGCATCGACGGCGCTGGCCCATCATTATCTGCGGTTGGGACGGATCGCGAGTAATGCCCCGCTGCCGTTCCAGGCGGGTTGCTTCCACCTGTCGATCCGTCATGCTCGGGCCGGTATCCGTGAGGACGCGTTGCAGGCCGATCCGTACATCACCCTCGGGGAAGCGTATGCATCGTTGTCGCAAGTCGAAGCGATGGTGCTCGCGGAGACCAATTTCAATTGGAGAATGTCGCTACGGTATTTCGAAGCGGTTGCGGCGCTGCAGCAAGCGGCGCGATTGAGCCCCGAGAATGCCGAAGTTCAGGGAATTCTGCTGAATCTCTATCGAGACACCAACCATATCGATGTCGCGCTGGTTGCGCTCAAGCAGGTGTTGAAACTGACACAATTGCCCCTCGACGCTCCCGATGAGGCCGTCCGCAGTCGGGAAGGCATGTTCGATCTGGAACTGCAATTTGAGGCAGGAGTGGAAAATGTCCGCAAAGAGGTGAACCGCCGAAGGCAGCAGGACCCCGATCGACTGGGGCTGGCGCTGTTTGCCCAGCAAAGCGGTTGTGTGCAAATGGCGGTCGACATTCTGCGCGAAGACGCCGTGGAACTCGAACGCAATCCCGTGGCGCGGCAACTGCTCACCCTCTGGCTGGCGGAAGTCGGTGAGGGGGACGAACTCGATGAATCGAGCCTGCGTCTGGAATCGATCTCGGCCCAATTGCCATCGTGGACATGGCGCAATCCTGTGGGCTATGCCGCTTTGGGGCGGGGCGATTATGGCGAAGCCATCAAGCTGTGGCAAAATGTCGCCAAGGACATGGAACGACTCGGATTGGAATCCCTGCTCGATACTGCACCGCTGGCGCAGGTGAGTCCGTTATTCCTTGGCGATTTTCAATATCCGGCGGCTCATCTGGCGGCGTCGCACCACGCGCTCCTTCGAATTCCCTACGAGGCGATGGAGCCCATACTGCAAACCGCCTTTTGTGAAATGGAACGGGGCAACACTCCCGCCGCCGTTACGGCAATTCGCACCGCTCTGCAAAGCGCCCCGGATACCCCGCTGCGACCGTTGCTGCGGTTGTATTTGTTCTGTCTGACGGATGAACTCATCGATCCCGAACCCCCTGCCGATTGGATCCCGCAACCCAAAGACTTGTTCGCCCCGGAAATGTGATCTCCGACACTAGAATGTTTATGCGACGCAGACTGTCGCGGCCATGCGTTCCCAGACCGATAGGGGGAACGAGAGGATCAGCATGGACGACCGCGTTTCGACGCTCTTTGAAGACGATGACACGCCCACATCGGTGGCGCTGGCACTGTTGACCGATATTGGTTTTCCCGATCCGCCGGGAACCTGGAAACGGTTGCGCGTGCTCTCGGGAGTCCCGCCGTTTCCCGATTACGTGAAAGCCAGCCTGTCGCGACTGGTTCTCGGCTTGTGGGATACCCCCGCCCCCGATGCCGCCTTGCGGAACTTCGAACGGTTCTTCGCACAGGTCCCCCAATCGCGGCCGTTGCTGGAATACCTGGCCGCCCGACCACGCGCGGTTGAGATTCTGCTGAAATTGTTCGTCCGCAGTCAGTATCTCACCGAAACATTGCTCCGCAGCCCGATTCTCCTCGATCAACTGACACAACATCGCTGGCTGGCTGACTTGAAAAGTCGTGAAGACTTTCTCGAAGCCGCGTTGCTCGCTGGGGGAACGTCACCCACGCCCGCCGATTTTCTCGATGGGATACGTCGGTTTCAGCGCTGGGAGATTCTGCGCATCGGTGCGTGTGATTGTTTCGGACTGATGGACCTTCGTTCGGCGACGGTGCAACTCTCACTCCTCGCCGATGCACTGGTCCGTGCCTGCCTGGTGAATGTCAGTCCCGGCCGGAAAGCCCCGTCAGCCGGTTTCTGTATTCTGGCGATGGGCAAGCTGGGGGGCGAAGAACTCAACTACAGTTCCGACATCGATCTGGTCTTCCTCGCCGACGATCAACCGGAAACGTGGTTACCCATCGCGCAGCAATTGATTCGCGCCTTGCAGACCGCAACCGGGGAAGGATTTCTCTATCGGGTCGATATGCGCCTGCGGCCGTGGGGACGGTCGGGACCGTTGGTCACCGCGGCGGCGTCGTTTGTCGAATACCTCCGCAAACACGGTGAATTGTGGGAGCACCAGGCGCTCCTCAAAGCACGGGTCATTGCTGGCGATGCCGCGCTGGGCACACGAGTCTTGCAGGAATGCGAACCGTTGCTCTTCGGACATCCGGTGGACGATGTCAGGCAGTCGGTCCGGGCCTCGAAGCGTAAGATCGAAGAAGGTCTGGCGCGCAAGCGGCGGGAATGGGGCGAAGTCAAGTCCGGTGCGGGTTCGATTCGCGACATCGAGTTTCTGACACAGTATCTGCAGATGGTGCATGGCCGCCGCTACCCACAAGTGCGGTCACCCAACACGCTGGACGGCCTCGTCCGGCTCGCCGATTTTGGGTTCCTGCAAGCGGATGAATACCGTCAGCTTACCGGCGGGTACATGTTTCTCCGCACCATCGAACACGTGCTGCAACTGGCTCACAACAAACAGGAGCATCAACTTCCCACCGACGCCCGTGAGCTCGGTTATCTCGCCCGGCGACTGGATTATGCGAACGCGGACGATTTCGTGGCCCATTACGATCGCCACTGCGTCGAAATCCGCCGCATCTATGATCGCTACCTCGGCGATGCACCGATGACGCCCCATGAGCCGCAAGCGGGGGTGATTGCCCCGATCGCGGCCCCGAGTCCGTCACCCACGTTCTCGCCGATTGATGCCGCCCATCATCGCGAATGGTTTGCCCCGATTGATCTTCGCCGGCCGATGCGCGTGGTCGCCGAACCGGGACAGAACAACACGTGGCGAGTGACGGTTCTCGGCATCGATCATCCTGGCGATCTTTCGATGATCTGCGGGCTGCTGTTTGTCTACGGTTTCGACATTCTCGAAGGTGTGGTGACCACGGGGCAATACCCCGATCTCTCGCGCCGCTGGCAACCCACTGGAGCCACACGGCGGAACCACAAAGCCACGGCACCAACGGCTCCACATCGCGATTTTGTCGATGTCTTCACGGTTCGCCCCCCGTTTGATACGGCAGAGCCGGAAGTCTGGCTGAACTACGAAGCCGACCTGATGGAGTTGATGGTCCTTTCGCGCACCGGCCAGCACGGCGATGCTCAAGGCCGCTTGGCGAAGCGAATCGCTGGTGCTTTGGACGGCTGCGAGACCGCCCCTGCGCCATTGTTACCCGTGGAAGTCCAGGTCGATAACCAGACCTCGACACAAGCGACCGTGTTGCAGATTCGTGGCGAGGACACCATCGGCTTCCTCTACGAATTGGCGAATGCCCTTGCCCTCAGCGGCATCAACATCGACGCCGTGGACATTCGCAGCGAAGGGTCGCACGTCTGTGACACGCTGTGGGTTTCCGATGCCGAACATGGTGGCAAACTGACCGACCACCAACGAATTCAACAAGTCCAGGCGGCGGTGGTGCTCATCAAGCATTTCACGCACTTGCTGCCGAAGTCACCCAACCCGGAAGCGGCCCTGTTGCACTTCCGGACCTTCCTGCGTGACCTCTTCGCTCAGGAAAACTGGACCGAAGCACTCGCTTCACTGGAACAGCCAGATGTGCTCGATGCACTGGCCCAGTTGCTCGGTATCAGCGACTTTCTGTGGGACGATTTTCTCCGTCTGCAATCGACAAACATCTTCCCGCTGCTCAAGAATCTGGATGTCTTGCAAGAACCGAAGACTGCGGAGCAACTGAAGGACGAATTGACCGGCCTGATTGAAACGGCGGGCACGGCTGCCGAACGCTTGCAACGCCTCAATGAGTTCAAAGACCGCGAGATGTTCCGGGTCGACATGCGGCACATTCTCGGACGAATCCCGGCGTTCGGCCAGTTTTCGGGCGAACTCACCGATGTCGCCGAGGTGGTGGTGACCACCGCGCTGGCGATCGCCTGGAAAGATCTCACTGCCAAACATGGACCGCCCTGCCGCGCCGATGGAACACCGATGGCGTGGTGTGCCGCGGTCCTCGGGAAGTGCGGCGGTCGTGAAATGGGGTTTGCGTCGGACATCGAGATGCTCTTTGTCTATGAAGACGACGGGGCCACACACGGCCGGCAGCCGCTCGATGCCGCGGCGTTCTTTCAGCGACTCGTCGAGCGCTTCACGCACTCCATCCGGGCGCGTCGGGAAGGGATTTTTCATATTGACCTGCGACTGCGACCCTACGGCCGCGCTGGTCAATTGGCAGTCTCGCTGGCCGCCTTCGAGCACTACTTCAACATGGATGGCCCGGCGTGGCCATATGAACGGCAAGCGCTCGTCAAGCTGCGACCCTTGGCCGGTGACGCGGCCTTTGGAGCACAACTGGCAGGCGTGCGTGATCGCATTCTCTACACGGGGAATCCGTTCGACTTCGCCGCGGTCCGTGCCATTCGCGAGCAACAACTGCGAAAGCTTGTCCAGCCCGGAACGTTCCATGCGAAACTCAGTCCCGGCGGACTGGTCGATGTTGAATATCTTGTCCAGGCATTGCAAATCACGCACGGGCATCTCTCGGTTGATTTGCGTCATCCGAACACCCGCGCCGCGGCTCGTGCACTCTCGGCCGCGGGAATTCTCCCGGACGACGACTTGCAGCATTTGCTCGATGCCTACATGTTTCTGCGGCGGCTGATCGACGCGCTGCGCATGGTTCGGGGTGATGCCCGCGACTTGACGGTGCCGGAACTGCGCAGCGAAGAGTTCGAGTTTCTGGCCCGCCGCTTGAACTACGGCGCGGAAGTCTCGCGGCTGTTGCAGGATCTCGAACGCCACTCGCAAGTGGTGGTCGATCTCGTCCGCCGTTATGCTCCGTCGTCCGCAGAGTTCACGACGACACCCCCGAAACCGTAACATCGCCGCTCGTCCTTCGCTCGGCGGTTTCGCGCCCCGCGCCGTCACCACCCCGTGATCGCGAACTTCCCCACAACAGGGGGACCTCCTTGGAATACGCAACATGACCAAACGACTCGATGGCCAGGTCGCCGTCATCACCGGTGCCGGACAAGGCATCGGCCGCGGAATTGCGCTCGCGCTGGCTCACGAAGGGTGTCGACTGGTGTTGTCCGGACGACGACGTGAGAAACTCGACGCCGTGGCCGCCGAGGTCCGCGCGATCGGTGTCGAAGCCGTTGTCCAGCCGGCCGATGTCAGTGTGGAAGCTGATGTCGAAGCCTTGTTTGCCGCCGTTCAGTCCACGTTCGGCCACGTCGATATTCTCGTCAACAACGCCGGGGCGTTTGATGGTGGTCCGCTCGATGAAGTGACTATGGACGCGTGGAACAACGTGATTGGGGCGTGTCTGACGGGAACCTTCCTGTGCAGCCGGGCCGCGTTCCGGATGATGAAACCGCAACGGAGCGGCCGCATCCTCAACATCGGTTCCATCTCGGCTCAACGGCCGCGTGAAAATGCCACACCGTATGCCGCCGCGAAGTTCGGAGTCTGGGGTTTAACGCAAGCCATCGCCCTCGATGCCCGGCCGTTCGGCATTGTCTGCAGTTGCCTGCACCCCGGCAACGTGATGGTGGAACGCCGCACCGCGTCCGGTCTTCGCAGTGACGATGAACCGATGATGTCCACCGAATCCATCGCCCAGGCCGCACTGGCGATGCTGACGTTACCCCCTGATGTGAACTTCCTCGAAGCGATCGTGTTGCCGCGCGATCAGGCGTATTTGGGACGTGCGTGAAAACTCGAAATTCAGTCGTTCCCAGTTTGGCATTCGTAGGCAACCATTTACCCCGAAGGGGTTGCGTCCCGGCGATACGCGGACAGAACCCTTTCAGGGTTCATCCGACGATGATCGAAGCCCCCCAGGGTAGCCCGCTTCGCGAGCAACCCTGGGCTGTAAGACACAACTCCTTCGGAGTAGAAATGATGTCTCAGTCGGTGCACTTGGAACTACTGAAAGTGAGAATGAAGAAAACGTGCTCCGACGGCGAGGTTTCTCACTTTTGAATTTATGATTTCCTTCGGATTTCGTGCTTCGGATTTTGAATTTCCTCCCGCAGAGGTTCCCGCGTGTCACTCGATGTTCTCTCCGATTTGCAGCCCAATGTTCTCGTCACTGATTTCGATGGCACGATGACCGCCGTCGATTTCTTTGACGTCATTCTGGAAGTGGTGCCGACCGATACCATGCCCGATTACTGGGGTGAGTGTGTCGCCGGGCGGTTGACCCATGTCGAAGCGCTGCATGGCATTTTTCAGCACGCCCCGCGCGATCTTTCGGTCCTCGAAGCCCTGTTGCTGAAGACGCAGCTTGATCCCCGCACGGCCGACTCCGTCCAGCAATTGAAACAGCACGGCTGGGATGTGGTGGTGGTCTCGGCGGGATCACAGTGGTACATCGACCGGATTCTGGCCCCGATCGCGAACGAAGTCCGCATCATCGCCAACCCCGGCGGTTTCACTCCCGTGGCCGGACTGAGCATGACGTGGCCGCCGCGCGAGGTGCCGTGGTACTCGCAGCATTTCGGCATCGACAAGGCGGCGATCATTCGCGAACTGCAAGCCCGCGGAGCGACCCGCATCGCCTTCGCCGGGGATGGTCGTCCCGATCTCGCCGCCGCCCGCATCGTGACCGAAGAAGACCGCTTTGCCCGCAGTTGGCTCGCCGAGATGCTGACTGTCGAAGGTTTGAGCTATCGGCCGTTCGAGAAATGGTCGGACATTGCCACTGCATTGCTGGCAGAAAAGTAGGGATCGTCGCGACGCACCCTGGGAGACGGAGTCACAACATGAGCGCCCCGACAGAACCCGATCTGATCAAAGTCACGGAAATCTTCCTGGTACCGAGCAGTTTTCTCGTGGCAGCGCTGGGAACGGCGGACACCAACCCGCACCGTGCACTGGTTTCGTTGCTGGGATTGATTGTCAGCGCATTGTGGTGGGTTTGCTGCCGGGAAGCCCTGTCGGAACAGGTAGCGGAGACGGCCCCGAAGCGCCGCACCCGGATTCTGGCGTGGCTGTCCCTGGTCTTCGTCACAGGATGGCTGGGTTCAACCATCGCCCATGCGATGCTCTGGTCGCGGCCCCTGGGGGGTTGACCGGGATGCATTCAACAACCCTGTTGAACCATCAATCAGAGAGATTCATCACGCGGCTTTGGACGGCGCGTCCCATCCAAGCCCCAGCCGATAGCTGAGAAAGGCCCCCAAGGCCAGCAGCGCCAGTGTGATCGGTTTCAGTGCGTGGAGGTGGGCAAGGAAGTAAGGCAGGCTGTTGTCAGCCGCAAACGGAGCGAACCGCCACTCCGTGAAAAGTCCGAGTGCCAGACCGGCAACACCGCAGATTAAGGCCAGGGGTGTAGATCGACGCCGAGCAATGAGACCGGCCCCCAGCCCCAACAGCCCCGGCGGAAGCAACAGTGCATAAAACCCCTGCTGCGCCACCCAGAAGAACGCGAAATAACCCAAGGCGCCGCCAACGGCAGCTCCCACCAGCCCGATTGCCATCGTTTGGGATCGAGTCGGTTCAGGCATGACAGGGACCAAGTGAGTTGCATGCGTCGGGATTGAAAGATTCTACCGCAGAATCAACGTCCGGACAGAGAGCATGCGGAGTCTTTGCCGCTTTCCGCATGGTCGTCGTTCCGATCAGGTGTGCTGCACAGCCCTAGCACACCGTCTGTAACTACGGAATCTGCGCGCCTGAAAACCCTCCGGAAATGATGATCAATGGGCCGAACTGGGCCAGACCCAGCCCGGTGATCTGCGACCCGGCGGACAGGCCAATGATGTTCGCCGATGTCGGCACCGGCTCGGTCGATTGCTGGATGGAGGCAATGAAGATCGAGAAGAGCAGCAGATCCAACTCATTCCACTGACCGGGAGTGGGATTGCTTTGGGCGCTGAACGAGTTATCGAAGTGAAAGTGATACACGTCGACAATCGGCGAACCATCAATGATGCTCTGCCCGGAGATGTTGTACGACTTGCCGCGAACTCCGGCGCAGGCTGAGTCCGTCCCGGACACCACTGCGGCGATTATCATTGCCAGTGTGAAGAATTTGCTACGACAATTCATCTTTCGAGATCCCTCAAGGGTGCAAGCCGCAGGTCATCACTGGAACCAAGTTCACCAAGCGTAACGTCGGCTCAGGAGGGCAAGCAAGAACTTTGGAAACAAGGGCACGAAAAAACCCTGGTGGAGAAACCGCTTTGCGGGATCCCCACCAGGGCTAGCACACTCATCGGGATCATTCAGGGCGATCCGCGGATGAGACAGTGGCTGTCTGCAGACAGCCCGTCGACTGACTGTCAGACGTAACCACCTCGCTGGCGTTGACTGTCAAAATCCACTAAACCACCTCCTTTCAAACGGGTTACCCCACTTCGACCGGTCCGCCAGGGCCGGACTCCTCATGGGCTTCACGTCCGTCGCACTACGTTTGTGCGACCCTACAATGATTCTTCCCGAACCGCCGTCCATTGGCAAGAGGAATTCTCTCCGGCCAGGGTGAGTTTTCGAGGAAGAACTGTGGCAAGGGACACCGCCCGGTCAGCACCGGTTCGCGCAATTCCTGGCGATCTCCGCCACGCAGGCACACTGCCTCACAAGCCCCCGCCGAGATTATTCCACGACTTCCGGGGCGAGATAAATGGCGGACTCCGGAACGTTCGCTGCTTTCAACGCATCTTGCAAACGATGTTCCGCCGTCGCCCGCGCGGATTCGGTCCGGTAGACGCGCAGCCGAATGCCGTCCGCGTCCCCTTCCAATCCGGCAACGCGCTTCACCAGATCTTCCAGCGCAATCGGCGTGTTTTTTCCCTCTGAGCGGATCAGGTAATTCCAGTCTTCGATCAGGATTCGCAGACTCTTCCCCGCCGACTTGTCGGTGTGTTCCTTCCCGACGTTGAACTCGGCGTCCTTCTCGATGCCGTTGGGAGTGCCCATGATGCCGGTCGAGCCCACACCGACTCCGACCCCGCCGCCGGTTCCCAACCCTGGCAAGAAATCACTCAGCCAGACCCCGCAGATCACGCCAATCACAAGTGCTCCGCCGAGGAGATTGCGCAGGCGAAACCACCCCGGCGACCGCGGCGTCTGAGTTGCTGATCCGAACATGGTGGCACCTCGGGACGATCATTTAGCCCCCGGTTGTCTTCAACCGGGGGACAACATCGATCCCCCCGTTGCGGACAACGGGGGGCGAAATGGGGGGGCATTCATTGTACCGCGGTGGGACGGAAGCCCAGCACAGCATACTCGAAGCGACTGCGGTTGCCGATATCTTTGCGGATGCGGTCCAGTGCCGTGGGGACGCCATCGAGTGCGGCTTTGCGAATCCCGAACTGAGCGTCCCCATAGCTGACCATCACCAGCACCATGCTCTTGGGTTCCGGCAGCGCTTTGTACGCATCAAACAACCGGCTGGAAAATGCCGAGCTGTTCTCCGCCCGGAAGGATTGTTTCTTGGACCCGACGGTGACGACCGTGGTGCCATTGTCCTGCACGTACAATTCCCAGATGTCGACCCGTTTTCGCATCTCGCCGAAAGTGAGGAGATGATCGACAATCGCCGGCCCGGGGTTGCCGATGATCGCCTTCCAACGGGCTTGCGCCTGTGTGAGATCATCATTGGACGGTCCTGGTCCCGTGGTCCGGCGCTGTTGTAACAATGGCTTCAAGGCCGCTTCGGGAATGTGAAAGACATCGCCGACCATTTCGCCGATCAGGTCACGCTGAACCCGATACCCTTCGGCTTCGCTGGCCCGCGCGTCGGCTTCTTCGACCTGCATTTCGAGGGACGCCAACCGTTCCCGCAGCGCGACGAGTTGCCGCACGGCTTCATCGAGTTGCACTTGAGCTTCAACACGGGTCGATTCCACCTGCTGCGTCTGCTTCTCGGCTTTCGCGCGGATTTCGACATACTGCGCGAACATCACGATCAGCAGCAGATCGAGCAGGGGCGTCAGTTGCAGCGACAGTCGCCGTGCCGGAATCATGGCGTCACGGCTCCCGTCACGGGGGCACGGCACAGTGCGACTCCCTCGCCCCCGTCCGCGGGGGAGAGGGTTGGGGTGAGGGGGGGAATACCTCTCGCAGCGTCCTGTTTGAAATTGCTCCTGGACCTCGCCAGTGCCGCAGAATGATAGCACCGGGAAGCACTCGGCCCCCTCACCCTGGCCCTCTCCCCCGCAGACGGGGGCGAGGGGACCGGAGGGCTGCCAGGGCGTATTGTCCAGTGTGAAGACGCGTCGTCGAACCAGGGACGGCCGTTGCTGGTCATGGCGTCACGGCTCCCGCGGGAGTCAGCGAGAGTTCCCGCTTGGCGCGGGCCACCGTCTCCCGCACATGGGTGCGACATTCACTGAGCCGGCGGAACCGGGTCTCCACCACACTGTTGACGAACATCAACACCACGGCCGCAATCAGTCCGGCGAAGGTCGTCCAGATCGAATGTCCGAAGTATTTGACGATCGCGCTGACCGAGCCTTCGCCGCCGTCGGGTTGCGTTTGCATCGCTGCCCCGATGGCAAAGACCGTCCCCATCACCCCAGCGAGCGGATACGCTTCGATCATGGTGCGGGCAACGGTGTACCACGTCTCGAACCGGTGCGATTGCAGGTACCGTCGTTCTTCGTCGAGGATCTGCATCCGCTGCATCAGGGCGCGGCGTTCGGATTGCTTGCCAGGGTCGTCAAGGACATCGCGGATATCCGCGAGAAACGCATCGACCTGATCGGAGAGGTCGCCGCTGCGGTCCAGCACGCTGCGATGCTTCATGTCGCGGGTGAAGGAATCGAAGTCATGCGCCAACCGCCGGAGATCGCGTCGCGCCCATGCCATCAGGTACAGAAATACCAGCAGATGGAACACACCAAGGCCGGCGATCACCGGCGTCGACCAGCTCGAGACTTGCGATAATAAATCAGGAGGCAGCTCTGGCATGCAACAGTACCGCTCGGAAAGGAAGAGGCCGGTGCATTCTATCCGGACGGAGGGATTCGGCGGGAGACCAGATGCGGGGGATGTGATTGGCAATTCGGAATTGAACAGCGAAAATTGCCAATGGACGGCGGGCTACCCCGTGTGTGCTTTGACCAACTCGTCCCCATGCCGTCAGGGAATCGAGTGCATTGCTGGTGGCGAAGGACTCACTTCTTCCATTTGCAATGCTCAATTCCTAATTTCTCATTGCCAATCTCCCTGTCTTCGTTTCATCGCGGTATCCTGCCAAAGCGGGACTTTCGGTTGTTGCAGGAGTGCGGGTCATGGTGCGTTGGGTTCTGTTCGTGATGGCGGTAGCCGCTTGCCAGGTGGGCGTGGCGGCGGATTGGCCGCAGTTTCGCGGGATCGGTGGCAGCGGCATCGCCAGAACGGCGGACAAACTGCCGACCAACATCGGCCCCGATCAACACGTCGTCTGGAAGACCGAAGTCCCGTTGGGGCATTCGTCGCCGGTGATTGTCGGCTCGAAGATTTTTCTCACCGCCGTGCGCGACGGCAAACTCCTGACGATGGCGTTCGACCGGGCGACCGGCAAGCCGTTGTGGGAACGGGTCGCGCCGCACGAAAAGCTTGAAGAAATCCACCGCATCGGCAGCCATGCTCAAAGCACACCGGTAGCGGATGGGCAGCATGTCGTCGCTTTCTTCGGTTCCGCCGGCCTGTTCTGTTACGACCACGAGGGCCAGCCGCTGTGGGAGAAGCGAATGGGGCCGTTCAATAACAGTTTCGGAGCGGGAAGTTCCCCGATTCTCGTCAACGGTCGAGTCATCCTCGGGCAGGATCATGATACCGATTCGTTCCTGATGTCGATTGACGCCCACACTGGCGATGTACTGTGGAAAATCGACCGGAGTGAATTCCCACGGAACTATTGTTCGCCTGTGTTCTGGGACGCCGATGGCCGCCAGCAGATCGTGATGGCAGCGACGTTGCGAGTCGTCGGTTACGACTTTCAGACGGGCAAAGAATTGTGGACCGTGCGGGGCATCTCACGGACGGTCTGTATGACGCCGGTGATTGGTGACGACGGCGTGCTCTACCTCGCCGGTTGGGCCGCCGGGGGTGATGAAAACGAACCGATTCAAATTGATCCCTTTGATGACTACATCGGGAGCATCGACACGAACAGCAACAAAACGATCGAAGAGTCCGAACTGAAGGAAGGCCCGGTCTTGCAGCGGTACACGCAGGTGGATCGCGACAAAGATGGACACATCACGAAAAAAGAATATGAGTTCTTCCGCGGGCTGCTCGACCAGGGCAAGAATCAGATTCTGGCCATTGAACCGGGGGCTCAGGGGGAAGCGTCCGCGACCCATGTCCGCTGGCGGCAGACGAAACTCGTCCCATTTTGCTCATCCCCGCTGCATTACCGCGGGTTGGTTTTCACCGTGAAGGACGGCGGGATTTTCCAGGCCTTGGATGCAAAAACCGGCAAGGCCACCAAACAGGGACGGCTGGAAGCCAGCGACGATTACTATGCGTCTCCCGTCGGCGGCGACGGCAAAATCTACGTGATCGATGTTCAGGGGCGGCTAACGGTCGTCTCCGCGGTTGACAAATGGAGCGTTCAGCATACGGCGAATTTCGGCGAAGATGCCTACGCCACACCGGCCTTAGTGGATGGGCGGATTTACCTCCGGACGGCACGCCAACTTTACTGTTTGGGAGAATCACGCTGAAAAAGCGGATTGGACCCAAAATTCCTTTGGGGTTGGGGTTTCCAGAATCCGATGCCGTGATTACGTTACTTAGCCATGCCGCTGTCCAGCTCCGGCCCCTCGTCCGAACTGGAAGGCGGCGGCGCACCAAGGATGGAACGCCGCATGCCCATTCACCCCACGGCTGTGATCGACTCCCGCGCGCACATCGCGGCCGATGTCGAGATCGGACCGTACACGATTATTGATGGTCCCGTCCGGATTGGTGCGGGAACCGTGATCGGTCCGCACTGCCACATTCTCGGCTCCACGGTCATCGGCCCGCGTTGTCGTCTCCATGCCAGTTGCGTCATCGGTGATTTTCCTCAAGACCGGGCGTTTACTGGTGGGGAAAGCTTCTGCCGGATCGGCTCCGATAACATTTTTCGAGAACACGTCACCATTCATCGTGGGACGAAAGAGGGCACGGAAACCGTCGTCGGCGACCGTTGTATGTTCCTCGCCAGTGCCCATGTGGCCCACAATTGCGTGGTTGGCAACGACGTCACACTGGTCAACGGCTCGATGCTCGGCGGTTACGTCCATGTTGGCGATCGGGCGGTCCTCTCCGGAAACGTCGGCGTCCATCAGTTCTGTCGCGTCGGGGAGCTGGCGATGGTCGGCGGCCTGACCTACGTCCGGCAAGATGCCCCGCCATTCTTCATGTATGACGAATCGGGCTACTGTGCGGGTATTAACGCCGTGGGACTGCGTCGCGCCGGTTTTACACCCGAAGAACGGGCCGAATTGAAGGTGGCCTACCGTCGGCTGTACCGGACACCGGGCACCTGGACGGATGCCGTCACCGATCTCGCCCTGACAATTCGGCATCCCGCCGGTCGCCGGCTCGTCGAGTTTCTGCAAGCACCATCGAAGCGTGGCTTCCTGGCCCGCGGCGTGCCTCGTGGCCAAAGCCTCGAAGTCGACGAGCCTGCCGCACCACCGCCCATTCTGCGCCTCCGCACCGACCTCGAAGCGGCGTGAGCGACGACGGACTCCTGAAATTAGTAAACGCCCGGCATCCAAGTCAGATGCCGGGCGTTTTCTGCTTTTTTCATCCAGCGGAGACGATCAACCTTGATCGAGATCGCTCAGGGATAATTCCCGATCAACCGAGCGGCGTTCGTATTCCATCGCCGACGCCCAGTTGGCCTCGAACTCATCATCGTGACCGCGGCGCAGTTCCCGTTTGCGCTGGCAATCAATGCACGATGCTGTGAAGGGCATCGCCTGCAATCGTGCCATCGGGATCGACTTCTGGCAGCGTTCGCAGAGTCCGTAGGTACCATCGCGAATCTTGTCGATCGCCGCGTCAATTTCGCGGATTTCGCGACTTTCCATCGCCGCGAGTTGAGTGTGCAATTCCGTTTGCTCCACCAGTTGTGCGGTCTCGGCCAGATCATTGATGCCGTCGTCGGCGGCATAGGTCAGGCCGAGGTCTTCCACGAGTTGCAAGCGGAGCGTTTCCCGTTCGGCCACGAGACGGTCATACAGACGCAGTAAAGCTTCTTTGCGTGACATGGTGCGGACTCCTCAGTGACTCGGCATCGCGGTGGACGTTGACACGAACGTCCGCAACAGTCGCAGGAATCTGCGTTGCATCCCTGGCAGATCACGCGAATTTGAGTCCTCAGGATGATATACGCTGACGGGCGGACAGACCGGGGAGAAATCCGCCACCTGGAACTCCGATTTGATAACTCCTTTCCGTAAAACACGTTAATTCGAGATGCCGGTTCCTCGGAAACCGGCAAGACAGTTTGGCAGGGCCGACCACCCGCCGCCCGGACTCAACGAAAAAGCCCGGCATGGGGGGCCATGCCGGACTCGGGAGAATTCGTAAGTTGTTCGGAGATCAATACGTCCGGGTGGGTTGCCAGTTGGCGGGACGGACGCCGGGTTGAGCGGCGGTGGGAACCACACGGCGGGACGACACCGGAGCGGAAGCCGGCGGAGCGGCCACCGAAGATGTTGTCGGGCCAGAGATAATCGTCCCTGGCAACCGCTGAAACTCTTCCACCGAAACGTTTTGCACATTCGGAGCTGTCGGTGCGGGTTGATAGGTTGTCGGCGCGGCTGGAACCGCGGTTTCCGGAGGGGCGGGAATATTCGTCTCTGCCGGCGTTGGTTCCGCGATCGGTGCGGGAGTCGGGACCGCTTGCGGGGCATATTGTGCGGGCGGAGCGGGAGGAATCATGGGGAGAGCCGCTTCACCGCCGCCCCCGCCACATCCGCAACCTGGCCCGCGAGCATCGGGCGTCGCACCCATCATGCCCATGCCACCGTCGAATCCGCAGCCGCCACCGCCACAGGTATCCATACCGTACATGGGATCAGCGTACATCCCGCCGTAGCCACCGCAGTGATGGCAGCCACACTTCTTCTTAGCACCGTGAGCGCGGGCAAATTTCGCCAAGCAGCCGCCACCGCCTGCGAGATCGGCTCCGTAGGGACCGCATTCGTTGACCCGGGAATTCAAGCAGCAACAACCAACCGAACTCAGCAGTGAAACACAAGCGAGCAGTGTGAGAAGCCGCTTCATGGCAAGCCCTTCGACGAAACCGACACGATGCAGGGGAATGGGGGGAGACAACCCGAATCCGGGCTATCGTTCTCTGGTATCGGCTCCGACGGCTGGTAAACTTTAACGGTTGCGCAAACTTTTTCTAAAAAATGGATTCTGCGGGTTGGTGTAGTTCTGGAGAAGTTGACTTTCTGCGAGGTGGAGTGACGTAAACCATTCTCTGGTAATGGTATAGGCCATTGTGTGCCGAGCGGAATAGCGCACAGAAGAACACAGCCGCGGCCACGATTTGTCGGAAAATCGAAAAGTTTCTCATTTTTGGGGTGAACCAACCGGGGGTTCGCGCCGTCTTAAGTACAGAAGCCGGGATTCCGGAGTGTCGCCCCCGTTGTTGGTGGGCCGCCGGGTCTCCTTCGCCGCGGAATGGATCGCTTTTTAGAACAAGGTGGAAGCGAGTCCCCCGCTCAAACTCCGGAGGCTGTGGTCTCCGCTGGAGGTGTGTTATGCAACGGCAGCAAATCGGCAATACGAACAATTCCATCAACACGATCAACAGCTTCGGCTTTGGTTCGATCGGTGGAACGTATGCCTCGCTGCCGTGCGCCGCCCCGGCACTGGCAGCAGCGCATGCAGTCCATGATTGTTCCGACCCCGTAAAACCGAAGCGCGAACGCGTGATGCGTTCGCGCCCACTCTCCACCGAGAGTTGGCGACTCGACTCGACAGAGTCGAGAAACGGGACCCCCGCGACACCCTCCGTACCGGTCCCCCGGGCGGAAGTCGTCGTCATGCCGCCCCGCTTGTGGGCGTCATGGGTGCTAAGCCGGTCGCTCTGCGGCTAGGCGTGTTGTCGTTCAGGACTGTATTTCGCGCGTGATCTCGCGCTCTGCCCTCCCGGCCGAGTGGCGTGACGTCCCCAGTAATCGACCGTCGTGTCGTTGCCCGGACGTTGCTCCACAACCTCCGTGAAGCAGACCTCGCCGCCTCGTTTTGGCATCGGCTGACTGCCGCGCCATCACCGGCGGCGTTCGAGACCCTCGCGCTCCCCTCACCGCCCGTGCTCCCCCACGGCCGGTCTTTCCGGAGCTTTGAGCATTATGGAGACGACGGAGATCGCAGAATTGGTTCGCGCCGCTCAGGCGGGCAGCGCGGAAGCCTTCAGTCAGTTGGTGACACAGTTCGAGATGAACGTGTTCGGCGTCGCGCTGCGGCGGTTGCGGAACCGCACGGAAGCCGCGGAATTGACGCAGGACGTGTTCATTCAGGTTTACCGCAAGCTCGACCAGTTGCGGGAGCCCGAACGGTTCGCCGGGTGGTTGAAGCGGATCACGGTCCGGATGGCCATCAACCGAGCCGTGCGCCGACCGCCGGAACACGCGCAGGATCCGGCGACGTTCGGGGGTCAGGGCTGCACGCGGGCTACACCGCTCGAATCGCTGCTCGTCGGCGAACGGGCGGACGCGGTCCGGGGTGGTTTGGACCGCTTGCGGGAACTCGACCGGGTGACGCTGTTGGCCTTCTACTTCGAAGGTCAGAGCCTGATCGAAATGAGCGACCGGTTCCGCAGCCCGGTCGGCACGATCAAGCGCCGCCTGCACACGGCCCGCGCCCGGTTACGGGAAGAACTCGACAACCTGCAACCGGCGTAAACCATGTCAGCATTCCTGACATGGTTGCCCGCCGACATCAACGATTTTCGAGACGACACAATCCCCGATGCCAAGGTGGCGACACTGAAGCATCGGGGATTGTTGTTTGTCGGGGTGGCTCAGATGGCTTCGCCATCTGGGGCAATTTGAGCCACCCCGCAGTCTGGGGCACCCGGGTCCGCGAACCTCTTCGGTCTATTTTTCCGAATTCCAACAATCCGAGACAGATTCGTTTCAAGCGGCGTGTACTGACGGTACCGCCGGGCTAGGATGACCCTCCCATTCTGTGATATGAACATAAACACACTATCGAGACCGCCACGATGAACTTCTTTCAAAACGTCCGTTCGGTCTGGAAATCTCTGCGTTCGGCGCAGCGGAAGTCCCCCGTGCGGGCGAGCCGGCGGCTGGCTCCGATTGAGGCTCTGGAAGTGCGTACATTGCTCGCGGGGGAATTCAGCGAACTCCCCGCGCTGGGTTTTACTCCCGCAAGTTACTCTTCTGTGGCATGGGGAGATGCGGACGGCGACGGCGACCTCGATGCGGTTGTAACGGGTATGGACACGGGTGGACCTGGCGGCAATTTCATGTCAAACGCGAAGGTCTATCGCAATAATGGGAACAATACTTACACGGACCTCAACGCCGGACTGAGGGGCGTACTAGAAGGTTCCGTTGCTTGGGGCGATGTCGACAACGACGGCGATCTGGACATTCTCCTCACAGGCCGCGATGCTGGCAACGACGAACCTATTGCAAAA
Source organism: Planctomycetaceae bacterium (assembly GCA_041753475.1). GTDB lineage: Bacteria > Planctomycetota > Planctomycetia > Planctomycetales > Planctomycetaceae > DSVQ01. The sequence continues at coordinate 35,527 of JBGSUN010000121.1, forward strand.
GTCTACCTCAATGGTGGCGGCGGAACCTTTACTGAGGCTGCGAATACCGGCCTGACCGGAATCCGTGCCGGTTCCATTGCCTGGGGTGACTACGATAACGACGGCCATCTTGATGTCCTTCTTTCTGGAGGGAGCGCCACTGGCGCCTCCATCTCGAAGGTCTACCACAACAACGGCAATAACACCTTCACCGCCATCAATTCCGGCATCGAGGTCGTCGGAATTAGTTCGGTGGCCTGGGGCGATTTCGATAACGACGGCAACCGCGATATCGTCATTGCGGGACTCGACCTCGGTAATGCCAAGATTGCGAAGGTCTACCACAACAACGGGAATGGCACGTTTACTGACTTAAATGTGGGTCTCACGGGAGTGAATGATGCGTCGATCGCCGTAGGTGATGCTGACAACGACGGCAAACTCGATATTCTCCTCACGGGAAGGGATAGTGGAGCAAATTACATTACGAAGCTGTACCACAACAACGGCAATAACTCCTTCTCTGACTTGAATGCCGGTCTCACTGGGGTGGATCGGGGGTCGGCCAGCTTTGGGGATGCCGACAACGACGGCGACCTCGATATCCTGTTGACAGGAAGCGGTCCGATCGCCAAGGTCTACCGCAACAACGGTAACAATACTTTTACCGATCTCAACGCTGGTCTCACCGGCGTCTCTGAAAGTTCCGCCGCCTGGGGGGACGCCGACAACGACGGCGACCTCGACATCCTGCTCAGCGGAACAACCATGACGTACCTCCCCACCGGTGGCGTCACCAAGTTCTACCGCAACAATGCGACAACATTGAACACCGCGCCGAATGCCCCGACGAATTTGCAGTCGAGTCTGGCGTCCACCTCGGGCCTCACATTCACCTGGGCCGCGGCCACCGATCCGCAAACTCCGTCGGCGGGACTGTCGTACAACCTGCGTGTCGGCACCACGCCCGGCGGCAGCGATGTTTTCGCGACCATGAGCGACACCGATGCGAATGGGAGCAACGGTGCCAATGGCCTCCGCCGTTTGCCTGCGGCCGGCCCCATTCAAGGGACCAGTTACACCTTGCAGGGGCTTGATCCCACCAGGAAATACTACTGGAGCGTCCAGGCCGTCGATACGGCGTTCGCGGGGAGTCCCTTCGCGGCCGAACAGACAGCCGTGGGTCTGCTCACGGATCTCGGTTCCGGAGGGATCGCGGATGTCAATTTCTCCTCGGTCGCCTGGGGAGATTACGACAACGATGGTGACCTCGACGCTCTCGTCACTGGCAATAGTTCCGCGAGCGTCTATGTCTCGCGGGTCTATCGCAATGATGGCAACAATGCCTTTACCGATCTCGGAGCGGGACTGGTTGGTGTCTCTGGTGGCTCAGTGGATTGGGGTGACTACGACAACGACGGCAATCTCGACATCCTGCTCTCCGGCTTCACCAGCAGTAGCACCCGCACCTCCAGGATCTACCACAATAACGGCAACGGTACTTTTACGGATATCGCGGCGGGACTCACCGGGGTTGGTTACAGTTCGGTGGGCTGGGGCGATGTGGACAGCGATGGCGATCTCGACGTGCTGATCAGCGGCTCCATACCGAATGAGACTCGTCAGACCAGAGTGTATCGCAACACCGGCGGCAGCTTTGCCGAAATCCTGAACACTGGACTACCGCGTATCAAGAAAGGATCAGTCGCCTGGGGCGATGCCGACAACGACGGATATCCTGACGTCCTGATCACGGGAAATACTACGGGCGACAACCTCATTGCCGAGGTGTTCCACAACAACGGCGACGGAACATGCTCCAATGTGAATGCCGGACTGCCGGGCGTGTATCAAAGTTCCGTCGCATGGGGTGATTACGACAATGACGGCAAGCTCGACATCCTTCTGACTGGGAAAGATGCGTCGAATGCCTACGTCTCTCGTGTCTATCACAACGACGGGAACAACGTTTTTTCCGATAGCGGCGCGACGCTCACCGGCATCGCTTATGGTTCGGCAACATGGGGCGACGTGAACAACGACGGCAAGCTCGACATTCTGGTTGCGGGATTCGATACCGCTAACACGAAAATCACCAAGGTGTACCGCAACGCCGGCGGCAACTCGTTCACGGACTACAATGCCGGTTTCAGCGGGATCGGTTACAGTTCGGCCGCCTGGGGCGACATCGACAACGACGGCAAGCTCGACATCCTCGTGAGCGGATCCGACAACAGCGCGGACCGTGTTACAAAGATCTACCACAACAATGTCGCCACGGTGAACACCGCGCCGGCGTTCCCGTCCAATCTGACTTCCAGTTTCCCGACGACGACATCGCTCACGCTCAACTGGAACGCCCCTGCCGACGCACAGACGCCCGCGGGGGGACTGTCGTACAATCTCCGCGTGGGCACCACCCCCGGCGGCAGCGATGTCTTTGCCACAATGGCGAATACCGCGAGCGGCGCACGCCGGTTGCCAGCCCACGGACCAATTCAAGGGACCAGCTTCACACTCAATGGTCTGACGGCCGGGCAGTCGTACTACTGGTCCGTCCAGGCGATTGACACGTCCTTTACCGGTGGGGCCTTTGCCTTTGAACAAAACGCTAATTCATCGAATTTTGCTCCCGTAGTCTCCGGGGCCGTGGCCAATCAGCCCGTGAATGACAATGCGACAATCAGCCCGTTCAGCACCCTGACGGTGACCGACCCCGATAATCAAAACATGTTCGCGCGGGTGACGATTCTCAACGGCGCTGTCCGCGGGGACTTCACGGCGGGCTCCGTGACCGGGTGGAATCGGATCGTGACCGGAAACGATATCAAGTACGAACGGTTTTACTCACCGCAGGCCAACATCGCCAACGTCCTCCAGGCCGCAATCCGGGCCTTCGTCTTCCAGCCACGGACGAATGCCATCAAGCCGAACACGACCGAGGCCACCGCCTTCTCGATCTACGTCACCGACGGAATCAATAACGTCACTAACAACACGACGACGGTGATTACCACCAGTCTGAACAACGCTCCTTCCATCGGCGGGGCAAGCACGAATCACACCGTCAACGACAACGCGACCATCAATCCGTTCCCCACGCTCACGGTGAGCGATGTGGACACTCAGGAAATGCTCATCTCGGTGACGATTCTCAACGGCCGGGTCCGTGGCGATTTCACTCCCGCTTCCACAACCGGATGGGCCGCGCGCTACACCGTCGGGAATGACATCGTTTACAAACGCTACTTCAGCCCCGGACCGAACGTGGGGGCCACTGCGCAGGCTGCCTTCCGGGCCCTCGTCTTCCAGCCACGCACCAATGCGATCACGCCGGGAACGACCGAATTGACCGACTTCCAGGTGACCGCCAGCGATGGCGTGGCCCCGGCTGTGCTCGGTCCCAACTCCCGCCTGACGACGACGAGCGTGAACAACGTCCCCGTCATCGGCGGCGCAGCGGCCAACCAGACGATGAACGACAGCCAGACGAAAGCCGTCTTCAGCACGTTGACCGTCACCGATCCCGACACGCAAAACATTCTGGCCCGGGTGACCATTAACAACGGCACGGCCCAGGGCGACTTCACCAATGCTTCGTCAGCCGGTTGGACGCGCTCCGTCAGTGGTGGCAACATCGTCTATACCCGCTATTTCAACCCAGTGGCCAACATCGGTGCGACTGTCCAGACTGCCATTCGGTCGCTCATCTTCCAACCGCGGAACAACGTGCCCATTGCGACGCAGGAAACCACGACTTTCACCGTCTTCATCAACGACGGGATCGCCAACACCACCAACAGCACCACGTCGGTCATCACCACCGGCGTCGCCCCCCGAGTGGCTCCTCCCGCGACTCCCGTCACGGCACCACTGATTCTGGCGAGTGACACCACGACAATCGTGCTGCCGACCGTCAGCAAGCCGCGCCCGAGCCTCCTAGACCGGTTGTCGAAGAAATCGCGATAAGTTTTGTCGGGTGGGCTGTGCCCACCAAATTGTTGCGAACAGCCGCCATTGGTGGGCACAGCCCACCCTACCGTTTCGGGAAATCCTCATCCGTGTCTGGCAACAGATGATTTTGACCCTGCCAACATCCATGCTCGGAAAGGGGACGGAAACGCATGGTCGTGAATTCGTGGTGAAAGTCCTTTCGATTCCGTTCGACCATGGCCCGGGCATGTCGATCCCCGAAAGAGGCTGTTGAGCGTCCGTGGACCATGTCGGTCATGGCCTTTTGGGTCCGCCAGATACTGAAGGTTGCCAGGGTACCCAGTGGACGCATCGCGGCGAGGGCGAGGGTGGTCGCCGGATCATCGCGCACCTGCTCTTCAACAGGCTTGCCCCAGCGGATGAACCGCAGTGCCTGGGACATTCGGAGGCGTGCTAAAGTGACGGCGACGACCGGTTGATGATCGTCCAGAGTCAGTGCCGTTCGCGGCAGACCATCGAGTTCGCGAATTTCGCCCCACCGGCGGACGAACTCCATGCGGACGTGCCATCCGGTCGCGAGTGCCCGTCCCAACCGGCTCGATTGAAGAAACTCGTCAATGGCACCCTCCTGTTGCCAGGCCGCAAAGACCGCAATCTGCTGCGGCCGGTATCGCCAGGGAAGGGCCACGGGGCGGCCGAGGGTCATCGGCACCAGGCACTCGGCATGAACCAGCCCAGGCGTGGATACAGACGTCGGCGGCCGAGCCAGCGCCCGCAGCGTCTCGGCAAGTCCGCATTGCGCCAGATGCAAAGTAAAGACGTTCATCCTCATCTCCGTTGAACCGCACCGGCACGATGCGATTAACACGGCCGATTCTACCGAGTTTTGCTGACGAACGAACAAGACCTTGGCGACCGGTGGAGTGGCACGGATTGAGCTGGCGCGATCAGCATGGATCATGCTACTGCTTCGGAGTCCGCGGAGAAGCGTCCGGCACGGCTTCGCAGTGACGGTCCGTGAAGTCGATGCGCGAACCGCGTTGCTCGACGGTCAGAGCACGGACGAATGAAGAGGCTCGCCGTGGGGCCCCGTGCGGAAGACGCCGGCGAACACCGGCCAGCGGGTCAGGCTTACCGCCAACCCCATCCCGGCCAGGATCATGAATTGGGCCTCATGCACGTGTCGAAAGCGGAGGCAGCCGTAGAAGAGCAGCGTGTTGAGCAGGGTGGCTCCCCATTGGAGGGCGATCACGGTCCACAGGACCCGATCACGCCGCCACAGTTCCCGTCCGCCCGCCAACAAGCCCAGCACTCCCCCGACCCATGTCATGGCGAATGACCAATAGACCAACCGATTCGGCGTCTCTTCAAACGGCGTGAGGAGCCGATAGACTTTGGCGGCGAGCAACCGGGGCAACTGTGTCACATGTTCCCTGATCGCCTGAAATCCCCGACTCCACGCGATCCGTTCCGCACGGACTTCGTCTGCGGGGAGTGGCTCAGAGATCCCTTGCGCGACGGTGATGGTCACCCATCGTCCCTGCCATCGGGGATCGTTAAATGTCGTCGCATTGTGTGCCCCCCAGAAGGTGTGGCCCCCGACCAGCGTGGCGAGAGAGGGCGATCCCATGACAAGCGCGTTGCGGACAACCCATGGGGTGACAACACTGGCCGACAGCGCCAGTGCAAACCCCAGCTGACGCCACGGGATCAACTGACGACGAACGTGCTGCATGCCGAGCACCGCCAAGGCGATGGGGATGATAAAAATCACTTGGGGACGGATCAAGATGGCACCGCCGAGCGCGAGTCCGGCTTTCCATCCATCGGACCAGTGATGTTTCTCCCAAAGCCGCACGGTCCAACCGGTCGCCAGCGTGGTCAACAGGATGAAGGGGGCTTCGCTCCACAGATGAGTCGAGTAATAGATCAGCGCCGGATTCACCGCGATCAACCCGGCGGTCCATAACGCCGCTACCGGACCGCCCCGCGGACGAATCACCCCTGCGGCAGCCACACAGGTCAGTGCCGACAGGAACATGATCCAAAGTCGTGCGGCGAGAAGCGATCGGCCGCACAACCAGTAGACGGGCACCAGTACCAACGACGTTCCTGGAGCGCGCCGAGCCGACGGTGTGCCGTCTTGCAGGCAATAACCATGTCCGTGACTCGGGCTGAACGCAAACTGCTCATAGTCCAACTGATCAAGACCGTCCTCGCGATCGAGTGGCGCCACCAATCCGACAGTCGCAGCCGTCACCGCGATCCGCAGCACCCAGGCCGCGACCGTGATGGCCCAGAGAGTCCGACCGTAATGGCGTTCCGACATACCGCAATTTCCAACAGCGCAGTTGCCTGTATGGAAAGAACGTACTTGACGGCCGCACGCCGCTTCCCGCATGGAATGCCCATTTCGCCATGGGTGGCCTGAGACACTTGGCCACATGCCGCTACAACTGATGCAGATCAACTTTTGCCATGTGACCGGTCCCGCAGCACTCGTCTTTCCCGGCCAATCTCGGACCCGAAAAAGCCAGTACGCCGGCGCTTTATGCGGTCTTCAGCCGTATTCTCATTGAAAACAATGTCCCGAATTCCGTTCAGCGGCAGCCCGTTATACATCCCTCGATACGACAACGAGTCCCTGTTGGATTCGGGGTGCTTTCGTGAGTCTGGGCGCGGTTGCAACGTGTGCAGGTTTGCCGTAGCTTCAAATGCGGCAGAAGTCTACGAACTCAACTTTGTCGCCTGTGGTCATGGCCGCCAAGCGGGACTTTGCCGGTTCGAGTTTTGGACCCTCGACCTGCGGAGGGGCTTTGTCACCACCGCGAATTCGGGTTGTGTGCCAGTGACTTTCTCCAATCAGCGCAGTTCTTAAGAGCACTCTCGCAGGCGGATATGAGAACATGAATGATCGGCGTTTCTGGACCGTTGTGCGTCGGCGGGCCGCAGCGTGTGTATTCACGATCCTGTTCAGCAGTCTCGCGCTGTGGATGCCTGAGGTGACGCGGGCACAGAACCAGCCCGTCGCCAGGAAAGCAGCGGCGGCACCCGAGGTCAAGTTGCCTCCCGGTGTGCGGATGGAGCGCGACGTGCCCTACATCCCGAACGGGGACGAAGCCCAGCGGCTCGATCTGTATCTGCCCGAGAAACCCGCCGGAAAACCACTCCCGTTGATTGTCCATATTCACGGTGGCGGCTGGATGGGCGGCAGCAAGTTTCCGTGCGCGGTCGCCAACATGGCCAGCCGGGGTTATGTGGTCGCCAGCATTGAATATCGCTTCAGTCAGAAAGCGATTTTCCCGGCACAGATTCAGGATTGTCAGGCCGCCGTTCGGTGGTTGCGCGCGAACAGTAAAGAGTACGGGATTGATCCCGAGCGCGTGGGCGTCGTCGGCGGTTCGGCGGGCGGACACTTGTCGGCACTCGTTGGATTGGCTGGCGGAAAGAAAGCCTTCCCGGTAATCGGCGGCAACGAGGACCAATCGGATCGCGTGCAGTGCGTCTGCGATATCTTCGGTCCCACCAATTTCGCCACGGTCATCCAGCAGGCCGCCGACGACAAGAACGTCAAGAACATCTTCCCGTTCAACAAAAAGGGTGATCCGTATTCCGCGCTGATTGGAACGAGCCTCGATGCCGACAAGGCGAAGACCGCCGCAGTGAGTCCGGTGACTTATGTGAGTGAGGACAATCCGCCGATGCTGATTCTGCACGGCACTTACGATGCCCTCGTCCCCTACGCACAGAGCGTGGAACTGACCGCCGCGCTGAAAGCCAAAGGGGTTCCCGTCTGGCTGCAAACGCTCCCCGGTTCCGGTCACGGCGGCGGGGGATTTGGGAAACCGCAGATCATCGCTTTGATGATCAACTTCTTCGACAAGCACCTGCAGGGGGCCAACGTGCCCATCGAGTTGGTGCCCGAAGCGGATGTCGCCGTTGACCCACCCGCACCGGCGAAGAAGTAGGTTCTCACGCAGGTAAGCGGCCAGGCGCTAGCCGCCGGTTCCGCGTGAAGAACCGGCGGCTAGCGCCTGGCCGCTCAC
>JBGSUN010000122.1:0-3616 GCA_041753475.1 Planctomycetaceae bacterium
GGCCATCCTTCGTCACATCGCCCTCAACGTGCTCAAAAATGACTCCACCAAAAAGCGAGGCATCAAGGGCAAACAGAAAAATGCTTCATGGGATCACTCCTATCTCCTTTACCTACTCGGATTTTAATGCGTTTGCCCTGCGATAGCCGATAGCAAGCGTTGACAGCACTGCTAGCGTTGCTTACTTTTTCAAGATGAGTACGACGTTAACCATTCGCAACTTGGATGGGGCAGTGAAGCAGAAGTTGCGGATCCGTGCTGCCAGCCATCAACGGTCAATGGAAGCCGAGGCGCGTGCGATTCTTGCGGAAGCGGTGAATAATCGCGACAAGATGGCCCCACCCCGCAGCCCTGAAGAGATGCGCGAGCGCTTGAAATCGGTTCAAGGAATCTGGAAAGATCGAATGGAGACGAAGACCACGGACGAATGGATGAGAGAACTCCGTGGGGATGACTGAATATCAATTGGTTTTTGTCGATAGCAATATTGTCATCGAAAAATGTTTGGCACCTCTTTTGACAGCGGGCGGATGGCAAATGGCATCGCTACCCGCCTTGCCCCCAAACCGCTTTCCTTGAAGCTGCTCTTGGTGTCATCCATGAGGACGCCAAATATTGTTTTTTCGGATGAGGTTGTTTATGCCGCTAGTTTTTAAACCTGAAAAGGAAAGTAGAAACCTCATCCGCAGACGAAGCCGAAGATGGACGGCCAGAATTATTTCCAATGAAGCCGTCAAGTTACGCAGATTGCACTGATAAATTGACAGGTTGACACCGATGCCTGGACGTTCGAGTGTACAAATCAGGCCTAGGCGGCTTCCCTCGGTCGATATGATTCGTCATTTTATTTTCATCGCTGTTGTTTTGCTTGGTTTCTCCACGCACCCGGCGATCGCGCATGGCGATTTGCATGAGGTCATTGATGGTGTGACGAAGGCGATTGCAGACACACCGGACAATGCTGCACTTTTTCTCCGTCGCGCGGAACTGTACCGACTGCATCACGACTGGGCTGCGGCGGAAGCTGATTACGGGCACGCCATCCGCCTCCAGCCGGAGTTGTCCGTCGTAAAGCTCGGTCTCGCGCAGGTGCGTCTTGCGCAGGGACGCGAAAGGGCCGGGCTGCAATTGCTGGATGATTTTCTCGTGAGTACTCCCGCCCATCCCGGTGCACGCGCCCTCCGCGCAGACATTCTGGAGAGGCGCGGCGACTGGCAAAAGGCCGATGCGGACCTTGCAGTGGCCGTGGCGTCGTCGCCGGAGTCGTTTTACGCGACGAAGCGCTCGGAGCTCCTTGAGCGCCATGGGCGAACGGATGCGGCCGTGCGTTGTCTTGACGAGGCGAGCCGCCGGCATGGCCGTGTCCCCGTGCTCGACCAGCGGGCAATCGCGATCGAGGAGCGAGCGGGGCATATCGATGGCGCTTTGAAACGCGTGGAGGACTTGATCGCGAAGGAACCGCGTCCGGACGTCTGGCTGGCGCGGAAGGCGCAGCTTCTTGCAAAGTCTGGCCGCATGGCCGAGGCCCAGGCCGCCTGGCAGGAGGCCGGTGCAGCCTTTGCCAAGGTGCCGGCCAACATGCGGGGAATGGCTGCGAACTGCAAATTGGCCGCAGAGATTCGGGCTGGTCTTGAAACCAAAAACGGAGGCGGGCAATGACGATGCGCTCCCTCCTTCTTGCGGTTTGCAGCGTTCTGTTTCTTCTTAGGCCAGCCAACGGCGAATCCACGACCTTTGTTTCCAAGGGATCGTCCTGGCGTTATCTCGACAACGGAAGCGACCTGGGAACGGCTTGGCGTGCGCCGGGATTTGACGACAGTTCGTGGTCAATCGGCGCGGCCCCGCTTGGGTACTCGAGCGCCAGTGGTCAATACGGAGCGTTCCCCCTCGAGACGACGGTTTCTTATGGCGGCAACTCTTCGTCGAAATACATCACGACGTATTTCCGCAAGACGTTCACCGTTGCCGACCCCTCTGCCTTCACGGCTTTGGAGCTGCAGGTTCTGCGGGATGACGGTGTCGTGGTGTATGTGAACAACACGGAGGCTTCCCGAATCGGAATGGCAGCCGGCGCAGTCCAATTTAACACCTTCGCAAATTCGACGGTCGGCACGGCTGCGGCCTATGACACAGTCAGCCTGCCTTCGTCCCTGCTTGTGACCGGAACCAACACCATCTGCGTCGAGATTCATCAGGCGACGCTGACCAGTTCCGATATCGTGATGGATATCGAGTTAAAGAGCGTGCCGCCGCAGGTCACCCGTGGCCCCTACCTGCAAATGGGCAGCCCGTCCGCGATGACTGTCCGATGGCGGACCAACACGGCGACAGACAGCGTGGTGTGGACCGGAACCGCGCCGGGCGTGTTCACGGGCAGCACGACCGTTGCCACGAGCGGGACCGAGCATGAAGTGCGCGTGACCGGGTTGCAGCCGGACACGAAGTATTTCTACGCCATCGGCTCAGGCAACGGCGAACTGGCCGGGAACGGCGCGGACTATTTCTTCAAAACCGCACCTGTCGCCGGGACCGACCGCACGACAAGGGTCTGGGTGCTCGGCGACGCAGGCACGGCAGACGGCAATCAGCGGGCCGTACGCGACGCCTATTATGGCAGCTCTCAATACACGTTCAACGACATGGTGCTTCTCCTCGGCGACAACGCCTACAACACCGGCACCGACACGGAATACCAGAGCGCGCTTTTCGACATGTATCCCACAGTGCTCCGCCAGAGCCCCGTTTGGTCGTGCCTTGGCAATCACGAAACCGCGCAGGCCACCAGCGGCACCTACACCGGCGTGCCGTATTTCGATTTATTCAGCCTCCCAACCTCCGCCGAGTCCGGGGGTTATCCTTCCGGCAGCGAACGCTATTTCTCGTGGGATTTTGGAAATGTCCACTTCATCAGCCTCGACACGCAGACCTCCAATGCCACGCTCCGCGCCAACATGCTCGCATGGCTCGACAACGACCTCGCCGCAAACACCCGCCGCTGGACCATCGCGATCTGGCACCACCCGCCCTACACGAAGGGCAGCCATAATTCCGACACCGAATCCCAGCTCATCTGGGCGCGGGGAAACCTCGTGCCCCGTCTGGAGGACGCCGGTGTGGACATTGTCCTCAGCGGCCACAGCCACAGCTACGAGCGCTCCAAATTCATCGACGGTTTCCACGCCACTCCCACTCTGGTCACGAGCGGCACATTCATCGATTCCGGCAATGGCCGCGAGGACGGCAACGGCATTTACGGCAAGGACTATGGCGGGAATCGCGGTACGGTCTATGCCGTGGCCGGCAGCTCGGGAAAAATCTCAGGCGGTTCGCTCAACCATCCGGTGATGCTCACGTCGCTTAACGAACTCGGCTCGATGATTCTCGACATCACCGACAATCGGCTGGATGCAAAATTCATCACCAGCACGGGAGCTGTTCACGATTCCTTCAGCATCGAAAAAGGTCCGCTCGTCACCGTGAGCGCCCCTCTGCCGGACGCCGCAGAATACGGGCCACTCGCCGGGCAGTTCAACGTGATGCGGAGCGGCCCGACGGCGGGACCACTCACGGTTCAGGCCAGCATCGGTGGCAGTGCGCCGGGGTCACGCTACGCACC
>JBGSUN010000123.1:0-3536 GCA_041753475.1 Planctomycetaceae bacterium
TCCCCCGCGGACGGGGGAGAGGGGACCGGAGTCACAATGCGGCTCCGGCCGATCTCACTTTGCACTATTCTTCCTCCGCCAGCCGCACATCCACACTCGCGCTGTGGGCAGTCAGCCCTTCCACCGCGGCAATCCGGCGGATATCGTCCGCGGCGTCTTCCAACGCGGTTCGGTTAAATGCGATCACTGACGATCGCTTCAGAAAATCATTTGCACACAACCCATTCGCGAACCGGGCCGTGCCGCCGGTGGGCAACACGTGGGACGGTCCCGCGAAGTAATCACCGACCGCCACCGGCGTGTGATGCCCCATGAAGATCGCTCCGGCATTTTGGATGCGGCCCAGCATTTCCTCAGGGTCGCTGGTGGAAATGTGCAGGTGTTCGGGAGCCAGCAGGTCCGTCAGTTCCGCAGCATGACCGGCATCCCGGGCGATGATGAGCGCCCCGTAATCGTTCAAACTCGTCAGCGCTAAATCACCGCGGGGCAGGGCGGCGAGTTGTTTCATCAGTTCGGCTTTCACGGCTTCCACCAGCGGAGCATGCCAGGTGATGAGCACACCCGAACCGGGGCTGTGTTCCGCTTGTGAAATGAGATCACTCGCCACAAACGCGGCGTCGGCGGAATCATCGGCGAGGACCACCACCTCACTCGGCCCGGCGATGCTGTCGATGTCGACATCACCGTACACGTGCTGCTTCGCCAGCGCGACGAACAGATTGCCGGGACCGACGATCTTGTCGACCCGGGGGATCCCATCCACGCCGTAAGCCAACGCGGCAACGGCCTGCGCTCCGCCGACGCGGTAGACCTCGGTGATGCCGATTTCCGCACAGGTCGCCAGCAGTTCGTTGTTGTACCCACCGAAATCCGTCGGCGGAACGACGACCGCGATCTCTTTCACCCCCGCGACTTTCGCCGGGACCGCAGTCATCAGCACTGTGGACGGATACGCCGCCGCACCACCTGGGACGCAGATGCCGACTCGCTTTAACGGCAGATACCGTTGCCGCAACTCGACCCGCGCGAGACCATCCTGCCGCACCAGCCGCACATCTTCGTGCAGGATTTTCTGCTGGAATTCGACGATGTTCTCACGGATCCGCCGCAACGTCGCCAGGAATTTTTTGTCGGCGGAAGCATGCGCTGCGCCGAGTTCCTCGGCGCTGACTCGCATGCTGTCGATGGTCAGGGTTTTGCGATCGAGCTTCGCCGTGTACTCCAGCACCGCGTCCAAGCCGCGCGTGCGGACATCGGCACAAATCCGGTGCACCACTTGCCGTGGTGACAACGCCTCGCCAAAGAGATCGATCGTCCGCTGCCGTCCGGCTTCGGAGACGATGTCGCCATCGACGCTCAACTTGCGTCGCAAATCGGCCAGCAACGTCCGCGGGTCATCTTTCGTGCAATCCAAAACCGGAATACGGAGGTCCATGAATGATCTTCACTTAGCCCCCGGTTGTCTTCAACCGGGGGTGTTTTGATGCGTCAGCGCGAATCCCCCCGTTGCGGACAACGGGGGGCTAAATGGTCGCACGTTGCGATGCGGACCGTCAAAACGATACAGTTTAGGCGATTTCGCCGCGCTTGACCACGGAACCGCTTGAGGAACTCTTTCGCTATGTCGTCGAAATACATTGACCTGCGCAGCGACACCGTCACCAGGCCCACCCCCGGCATGCGGCGGGCCATTGCCGAAGCCGACGTCGGCGACGATATGCAGGGGGAAGACCCCACCGTCAACGCCCTCGAAGCCCGCATGTGCGAACTGCTCGGAATGGAAGCCGCCGTCTATGCGTGCTCGGGGACGCAATCCAACCAGCTTGGCGTCCGGGCCCATTGCCAGTCGGGCGATGAACTGCTGATCGAAGAATTCGGCCACATCGCCAACTGGGAAGCAGGCAGCCCGGCGGTTCTCAGCGGCGTCACCGTGCGCATTCTTCGTGGTCGTGACGGCATGATCGATGTCAGCGACCTCGAAGGCAAAATCCGCCCCGACAACCAGCACTACTGCGTCACACGGCTGGTCTGTGTCGAGAACACGACCAACCACGGCGGCGGCGTGGCGTACCCGCTCGAACAAATGGCCCGCATCGGCACCTGGGCTCGCGACCACGGCCTGAAAACGCACATCGACGGCGCCCGCATCTTCAATGCCTGCATCGCCAAGGGGTACACGGCGAAAGAGTTCGTCTCCCACGCCGATACGATTTCCATCTGTTTTTCCAAGGGCCTCGGCTGCCCGATGGGATCAGTCCTCGTCGGCGATGCGGAGTCGATCAAAAAGGCTCGCCGCGCGCGAAAACAGTTCGGCGGTGCACTCCGCCAAGCCGGGATGATGGCAGCGTCGGCGATCTACGCCCTCGACAACCACCTCGATCGCCTCGTCGAAGACCACATCAATGCCCGCGTGTTCGCCGAGGCGATTGCGGACATCAACGGCATCATCCTCGACCCGGCGAAAGTCGAAACGAACCTCGTCTTCTTCGAGCTGCACCCCCGCCACGGTTCCGCCGCCGAACTCGCCGTCCGCATGAAATCCCGCGGCGTGAACATCTACGCCACCGGCCCGCAACGCCTGCGCGCCTGCACGCACCTGGACGTGACCAAAGACGACCTGCTGACCGCCGCGAAAATCATGCGCGATTGCGTCACCGGCGACCGCGTGAGTGTGGAAGTGTCTGCGAGTTTGGCGTATTGATGCGAGATACTTGATTGCTTCATCAGACGAGGTACGCGTTAATCGGATGAACCTGATAATCGTGAAAAAAGCCGGAAAGCAACCTTGACAACCTGTTCTTGCGTGATAACTTCGTCGTTACATCATTGCTCCGTTTGATTTCAGACTCTCCGCTCTCACTTGGAGGTCTTCCATGATTTCAAATCCAGCTTCAGTCATTTTCACCTTACTATTTTCTCAGTCGCTTGGAGCTGAACCACCCGCTCCATCGTTGGCTACGCTTCGCAACACTTACGTACAAGCTGTAACGTCAATCCATACGCTTGATTGCCGTTTCAAGGCCGTAAGAGACGATGCAGATGAGCAGATTCACGAGCGAGGCGAAAGGGCAATTGTAGCTTTTGAATATCAGCTACTTCGTCGCGGCAACATGCGTGCGGTCCTGACATCTCGCCTTGCGGGCGGGGGTGAAGTCAAGTCAAGGCACTGGGTCGGTTTTGACGGAAAGCTGTACGCAACATGGACGGAGCGAGCAGGAAAGTTGGAAAAGCCTCAGGATCTTCCCTTCGGTCGCGTTGAGTCAGAAATCAATAATTTCTTATATCCGTCTGAGGCGATTGATCGTCTTCTGGGGAATGACCTTTGCACTGGATGTATTTCGGTTGCAGACCTTCTTCAAAGAGATGGTGTAGTTGTCGGTCCATGGGAGCGGATGCGTAACCGTTCACAGGGCGGGGACGAAAGTTGGGGTTTTCTTGGATTAAGAAAAAGGCGACATCTGGGGGATGTCGTCGCGACCGATCAGCTCTGAACAGTTGGCTGCCTTGCCGCCCGATGTGCGCGCGGTGATCGAGGC
>JBGSUN010000124.1:0-6374 GCA_041753475.1 Planctomycetaceae bacterium
GATCCGGCTGCCACGCCCGATACGTCTTCTCGCTCACACCAACCTCCCTGCCCACCAAATCCAACCGTGCCGCGACGCTGAAAACGTCGAGAAATTCTATATCAGCGCTGCTCGCGGATTACCAAGACAGGCTCCTAGGCGCTACACTTTCATTCCGCCATCTCCCCCGCCGAGCGCCACACTTTCACGCTGCCGCCAACGCCAGGGGAGTACGTGCCGTATCGTCTCCGAAGCTCAGCGCCACCACTTCTGACCCTGCACATTCCAGTTGTGCACGGAATTGCTGCACTTCGGCGATGCGAAAGTAAAGTGTCTTCGTATACTGCAGCCTCGCCAAGAAACAGGAACACAAAGAGTTGCTTGCCAATCTCGCGAAGCACCTTCCGCCCGTCGGTTCCGCCGCCCCGGCCTCGAAGTCCGCATCTCAGCCCAAGGCGAAAGTCTCAACAGCGCCCGCCGAAGAAACTCGCACGGCTCGCTTCAGCCGTCTCGATCCCGGCAAGGAACAACTCACCGTCACCGAATACACGGCCCAGCAAGGCAAAGACCTCGCCGCCGCCAAACAGCGGTTCGCCAAGATGGACAAGAACAACGACGGCATCCTCACGCGCGCCGAATTCATCGGCGAGAGCAATTCAAAGGAAATATGATCATGTCCAAGACACGAATGGTGATTCTCGCCGCTCTGCTGCTGGCAGCATTGTCCGTACGTGATGCTGGTGGCGCGTCACCGACTTCCAAGCCGAACATCATCTTCATCATGGCCGACGATCTCGGTTACACGGATGTTGGTTGTTTCGGCAGCAAGTATTATGAGACTCCAAACATCGACCGGCTGGCGACGCAGGGGATGAAGCTTCTGAGCCATCATCATTGCCAGAATTGCACGCCGACTCGGGCCGCGTTGATGAGCGGGCAATATGGCGCCCGCACCGGCGTCTACACCGTTGGCGGGACGGATCGCTTTGATTGGAGCAAACGCCCGCTACGACCCGTGGAGAACATCACGAATCTGCCGCTTGATCGCGACATCATCGCCAAGCAACTCAAGGCAGCCGGTTACTCGACCGGAATGTTTGGCAAATGGCATATCGGTCAGCAAGGAGACTACCAACCCGGCAAGCGCGGCTTCGACGAGGCGATCGTCAGCATGGGCCAGCATTTTGATTTCGCGACGAGTCCAAAGACCGATTATCCCAAGGACCAATACCTCGCCGACTTTCTCACCGACAAGGCCGTTGACTTCATCACGCGGCACAAGGATGAGCCGTTCTTTCTCTACCTGCCGCATTTCGGAGTCCATTCACCGCACGACGCGAAGGCCGAATTAGTTGCCAAGTTCAAACCCAAGCCCGGAGTTGGCGGACACGACAATCCGACCTATGCCGCGATGATTGCTTCGGTGGACGAGAGCGTGGGCCGTGTGATGGAAACGCTTGATGAACTGAAACTGGCCGACAACACAGTGCTCATTTTCACCAGTGATAACGGCGGCGTCGGCGGATACAACCGCCCTGACGGCCTCCAGCGTGATCCGGGCCAGGAAGGCAAAGGCAAGAAGGCGAAGGGGGCTGACAAGAATGGCGGCGGCATCACCGACAACGCTCCACTGCGCAGCGGCAAAGGGAGTCTCTACGAAGGCGGGACTCGCGAGCCGTTCATTGTACGCTGGCCCGGCGTGACGAAGCCCGGGTCGTCGTGCAACGTGCCGACGATTCATGTCGACATCTTCCCGACGTTTCTCGAAATCGCCGTCGCACCCAAGCCGCGTCAGACGCTTGACGGCGAAAGCCTTACGAAACTGTTTCGCGATCCCGCCGCGAAGTTGCAGCGCGACGCGATTTTTCAGCACTTCCCTGGTTACCTTGGGTCCGGCCCAGGACTCTGGCGCACAACGCCGGTAAGCCTCGTCCAAGTCGGCGACTGGAAGCTGATGGAGTTTCTCGAAGACGGCCGGCTGGAACTCTACAACCTCGGCGATGACATCGGTGAAACAAAGAACCTGACGAAAGAGAATCCCGCCAAGGCCAAGGAACTGCACGAGCGCCTCGTCGCCTGGCGGGCCGAGGTAAAAGCCCCGATGCCCACGAAGAACGAAGAAGACGCCGCACAACCGAAGTCCAAAGGCAAAGGGAAGAAAAAGGGAGAATGACATGCAATGCTGGCTGAAAGTGATCGCGACTCTGTTGTTCATCCTGCCGGCTGCGTTGCCGACGGTGGAGACTCTCTCCGCCGCCGAACGCAAGCCGAACCTCGTCTATGTTTTCACCGACGATCAGCGGTGGGATGCGTTGGGGGTGGTGCAGCGCGAGCAGGGAGACAAGGGACGGTTTCCGTGGTTGCGGACTCCGAATCTTGACCAGTTGGCAGCGGAGGGGGGGGGCGATTTCGGAATGCGTTTGTCGTGAATTCGCTGTGTGCGCCGTCGCGAGCGACGCTCGTCACCGGGCAGTACGGGCATGTCAATGGTGTGGTCAACAACCACACGCCGCATCCGGCGGGAAACCTCAGCCTGCCGACGTTACTACGTCCGGCGGGATACGTCTCGGCCTATGTGGGCAAATGGCATCACGGCAATCAGTCCGGAAAGCGACCAGGCTTTGATTACTCGGCCAGCTTCGTTGGTCAGGGCAAGTATTTTGATTGCCCGGTGGAAGTGATTGGTGTGACGACTCCGACGCAGGGCTTCATCGACGACGTGACTACCGACTACGCCGCGGGCTTCATCCGCGAGAACAAGGACCGACCGTTCCTGCTGATCCTCGGGTACAAGACCTGCCACGGCCCGTTCACTCCGCCGCCCCGCCACGAAAAGACCTACGAAGGGGCAGAGGCTCGGCGTACTCCCAATCTTGGACTGCAACCGCCCTACCGATCTGCCGATGCGGGCTCGAAAGGCAAAGCCGCAGGGAATTCAGCCGACTCAGCGACCGTGCCAACGAACCTCGGCATGTTCCGAGGGATCACGGCCATCGACGACAACGTCGGCAAGCTGCTGAACTTGCTGGACGAATTGAAGCTGGCCGACGATACGGTGTTCTGCTTCTCCAGTGACAACGGCTTCTACCTCGGCGAACACAACCTGGGTGACAAGCGATCGGCCTACGAAGAAGCGTTGCGAGTTCCGATGCTGGTGCGTTACCCGCGACTCGTCGCGAAAGCGCGCACCGAGGACCGCATGGTGTTGAACGTGGACCCGGCCGCGACCTTCTTGGATCTCGCCGCAGTGCCCGTGCCGGCCGTGATGCACGGCCGAAGTTGGAAGCCGATGCTCGAAGGGAAGACCGACGTGGCTTGGCGAGACAGTTTTTTCTACTGCTACTTCTTTGAACGGGGCTTTGCGACGCCGACCACCGCGGCCGTTCGAACTCAGACCGCTAAACTGATCAAATACCCCGGCCACGACGACTGGACTGAAGTTTTCGATCTGAAAGCCGATCCTTACGAAACGAACAACCTCGCCACGGATCCCGTTCACGCCGAACTGTGAAAGTCACTTGAAGCCGAATACGAAAAACAGTTCCAAGCCATTGGCTTCCGCATCCCTGACTTCGCCGACCAGCCACCAGCCGACGGTTCTCTACCGAGCTCTGGCAACAAGAATCAAAAACAGAACAAGGCTGCCAAGAAAGCCAAGGCAAAAAAATGAATCCAATGCTCACGACATTCGCCAAATTGCTTCTTGCGGCGGACATCTTTCGTGCTCCCCGGGGTTGGCGTTCGTCGCAGCGGCAGGCACAGGTGAGCCAGGATCTCGGAACAACATTCAGGCCGGTTCGAGCCGATTTCTCAGGAATTCCAGCAGATTACTGACATGGCCAGGACGGGCACAAGTTCTTCGCGGTTCCCACTACGCATGTTCCGAGGAAGCAATCGCTTATACTCTTCAACTGTGCTGATCAGAACGGGGACGAATTCTCAAGATGTCGAGACGCCGATGGACCACCGTGACCCGATACCCTATGCGGAGAGCGTCGAGGTGCTCCCGAGTGATGAAGCCGCCGATATTCTCCGCGTGGTTCAAGCTCTGAAGACACTGCTCCAGCGCAACCGCGACAAGACGGGGCACTTTCACAGCGACGTGCATGTCAAAACCCACGGCTGCGCCGCGGCAGAAGTGCGAGTGTTCCCAAACCTGCCACTGGAATTGGCCCAAGGTCTGTTCAAGAACGAACGCACGTTCTCAGCGGTGGTGCGGTTCTCCAATTCTGCCAGCCAGCCGCAGGCGGACTTGATTCCTGATGGGCGCGGACTGGCAATCAAGGTCTTCGACGTCGAAGGGGACCGGCTGCCATCGGATGACAATAGTGGTCGGACACAAGACTTCGTGATGGTGAACCATCCCGTGTTCTTCGCCCGAAACGTGAAGGACTTCCTGCGGCTGGAAAAAGTTCTGGTCTCAGCCGATGACAATCCGCTGGTGACCGTGGCCGAGGGTCTGACGGGGGGTGACTGGAATCCACTGCACTGGCACTGGCGCGAAGCCCTGACCGCCGCGCAAATTGCCGGCCATCTGCCAGCGCATCCTGCGAGCAATACCTACTTCAGCATGGCTCCGATTCGGTTCGGCCAGTATGTGGCGAAATACCGGGTCCGGCCCGCCGGGGACCTGCCTGGCACTTGGTTGGATCTGGCGTCCCAGCTGGGAACCCAACCGGATGCGCTGCGGCTGATGCTGGAAGAAACCTTGCGCTCGCAGCAAGTGCTGTTCGAGTTCCAGGTTCAACTGCGAACATCAGCCAGCTCCATGCCGGTGGAGGATGCCACCGTTGAATGGCCGGAGAGTGAATCGTCATACCGCACGGTCGCGCTCCTGCTGTTGCCCCGACAGGAGATCGACACGGAGCAGCAGAAAGCGATGTGTCGGCAGCTGGCCTTCAATGCTTGGCACGCTCTCGCAGACCATCGTCCACTCGGGGGAATCAATCGTCTCCGTCGCGAGGTCTATCCGATTTCGGCCGCATGGCGAATGCAAGAGGCTGCCGCACCGCCTCAGGAAACAGCCTGACAGGCGTGGCCTCAAGCCTCGACAGAATTTGGAATCTCTCGGATACACTCTCCGGAAACCGCGTCAGACGGCCGCCCCAAACAACGCGCCGACACCCGCCGTCAGTGCCATTGCCAGCGCTCCCCAGAAGGTGACCCGGAAGGCAGCCTTCATGACGGGAGCCCCGCCCGCGTAGGCACCAAACCCGCCCAGGAGCGCGAGAAACAGAATCGATGTGACGATAACGACCGGGATCAAGGCCGTGCGCGGCGTGACGAGCGCGGTGACCAGCGGCATCGCGGCACCGATCGCGAAGGTTCCCGCTGAGGCGAAGGCGGCCTGAACAGGCCTGGCGGTCGTCAGGTCTGAGATGCCCAGTTCGTCCCGAGCATGGGCCGCCAGCGCATCGTGAGCCATCAGTTGATCAGCCACCTGTCGGGCCAGTGACGGCTCCACCCCGCGGCTCGCATAGATCCCGGCCAGTTCATTCCGTTCCGATTCATCCTCGGTCGCTAATTCCTTTCGTTCGCGATCCAGGTCGGCCTTTTCGGTATCCGATTGGGAACTCACCGAGACATATTCCCCGGCCGCCATCGACATCGCGCCGGCCACCAGCCCGGCGACTCCTGCAACTAGAATGTCACTCGACGGGGACTGTGCGGCGGCCACACCCACGACCAGGCTCGCGGTGGACACGATGCCGTCATTCGCCCCCAGCACGGCGGCGCGTAACCAGCCAATCCGGTCCGTCCGGTGTCGTTCACGGTGTGGCACAAACATCGGTGCGTCTTTCTGTTCATCTTGCAGGAAGAGAGACCCCTTCCTCACTGAGCTGTTTCCACACATTCTACTCGACCGGTAGCGAGAGACGGGCGGAAGCGGGTTGTTAGTGTTCGGCGGGCTCAACGATTTCGCCGCATGCAACCAGGTCTCAGAATGAGGGATGACACTGGATCGCCCACGATGATCAAGCTTCTAGCCTTTGAGAAACCGTGCGGCCTCGGTGTGTTGCAAATGGTTGCCGCCAGTATAAACCCGTAAAATCGATTTGTGGAGCTAAATGTCCTGTATTGTGGAGCACACGCATGTTTGGATCAGATTGTTTGAGGCGATGCGGAGTATCTGCGGTCAGTCTCGCGATCCTCGTTGGGTCAGTGATGACATCAAATTGCGCGGCGGCCGACCTTCCCAGTCTGAAAGTGCAGTTCCTCGGCAACGGATCGCCGGTGGCGATCAATGCTGAGGAAACAGTGGTTGGCGCCAGATTGCTCAATGGCGTCACCTACCAGCCGTTATTCAGTGATGGCGGCGCGACGTGGGCACTGCTTCCTGTTCCCGCGGGAACGACGAGCGTCTTCCCGACCGATATCAATTCCAGCGATGTCAT
>JBGSUN010000125.1:0-5571 GCA_041753475.1 Planctomycetaceae bacterium
AAGCTCCCGCTGAGCCGCTGATTGTCTCCACGTTGGGACGTGATGGCGGCTCAGCGGGAGCTTCGCCCTCCCGGGGGACTTGTTCAATGCCTCGTTCCAGCAGTTGGGGAAACGCAACCCGCAGTCGAGTGCGTGTGGTACGGCACTTCGCCAACAATTCCGTGCGCGTATCGGAAGGCTCATCCGCCAGCGTCACAATCAAGCGGTCAACCCGTTGCCCCAGCGCTTCCAGAATCTCGAATTGCGGACGTGTGAAGTCCGAAAACCCGACGACGGCCATGAACGACCACGGCGGCAACGCCCGGCACTTTCCTTCCAGCAACATCGTCCGCGCGAGCCAGGTGCGTCCTTCGTTGTCGTACCAGTTTTGGTCTCGCAGCACATCCTGATAACGTTGGTAGACCAGTCCCAACTCGCGGTCCCGTTCCGCCGTGCGGCCGCCGTGTGTGGTGAACTTCAGGAAATCTTCGGGCCAGATTTCATCCCGCTTCAGTTCGGAAATGAACGCCGCCACGACATCGAGGAATCCACCTGTCGCCGCGACTCCACGAAAGTGCCAGAATGTGCCTGCCTGCTCGAATTCCTCCGTGATCCGCCGCAGCAACAGTCGGCGGGTCATCGGCGAAATGCGCGTGGCAGGTTGATCGGCCGCGGTGACCAGCGACTCGGCGAAGTCATCGAACCTCATCACCTGTGGCGCGAAGAGCGCGGTCGACGTCTGCGCGAACATCCTTTGCAGCACATCGCGGCGGGAACGCATCGTCGGCGTGATCCACAACCCGGTGCCAACGTGATCCGCCGCGGACGCCTGTTGCCAGTGCGCAACATAGTCCCTCAGCACAGACTGCGCGAGTCCGGCTGGGTCGAGTCCCCTCCTGAGTTCGACCGTAGCCATGAAGCACTCCTGAAATGGCAATCCAGAATGGTAACCGATGCCGCTTGCTGGCGCAAGTTGGCCCGCGTCATGCCTCGCTGGATGTCGCCAGAGTGCCATGGTTCGACGCGAAAAACCGCAGGCAAAATGCGGAAGAGTTTTCGCCACAAGAGGCACAGAAGACACAAAAAGAAGAGCGAAAAGGACGAAACGAAAGTCGCAATTCTGATCTTTTCCTTTTTGTGACCTTTGTGCTTCTTGTGGCAAAAATGCCTTTCCTCTTTCCTTTTCTGCGACATCGTGTGCCTTTTCGCGGCCAATCCGTTTTCCATCAGCCAGCCTGTCAGACGAGAAATCCCGGCGACGCCCTTGCCGCCTCTGTGGAAAACGCCTAGATTCAATAGAGGTTCATTGATTCTTCGCTACCGGTGAGGAGCGGAGTCTGCCGCCGTCATCAGGGAGAGTGAGATATGCGCGGTTTGCGACACGGTTGGTCGACCTTTCTTCTGGCCTTCGTCCTTGGTGTGACGTGCAGCAACCTCGTTCCAGCCGCTGACACACCGAAAGCGGACGAAGAGTACTACGAACTCCTCAAATTGTTCGTCGACACCTTCGAGCAGATCGACCGCAATTACGTCACTACGACCGATCGCCGCAAGGTGGTCGAAGCCGCGATGCGGGGGATGATCGGCGAGCTCGATCCGTACTCCTCATATATCGACCCGGAAGAGCTGAATCAGTTCAACACCATCGTCGATCAGGAATTCGGTGGCATCGGCATTCAGGTCACCGTCGAGCCGAAGACGCGGCAATTGATGGTGATGACGCCGCTGCCGGGCACCCCGGCTTACAAAGCCGGTGTGCGGGCCGGTGACCGGATTCTCGAAATTGATGGCAAGGCGACTGCGGAGTTCCCGGAAGGCCGCGAAATGGACAACGCCGTCAAACTGATGCGCGGCAAACCGGGCGAACCCGTCAAAGTGACGGTGCTGCACCTCGGCTCCAACAAGCCGGAATCGCTGGAAATCGTCCGGGCGATCATCAAGACCGCGACGGTCATCGGCGATCATTACAACGCGAACGGGACCTGGAACTATCATCTCCCGAATGATCCCAAGATCGGTTACATCCGCCTGACGCATTTCAGCCGCAACAGCACGGAAGAAATGGAAGACGTCGTCAAGCAGCTCAAGAAAGACGGCATGGAAGCGCTGATCCTCGATCTGCGTTTCAATCCCGGCGGGTTGTTGCCGGCGGCGATTTCCATTGCCGACATGTTCGTTGAGAAAGGTGTGATCGTCAGCACCAAGGGACGCAACACCGAAGAGCAAGTGGTGCGGGCGAAGAAAGCCGGGACGTACAGCGGCTTCCCGATGGCGATCCTCGTTAACCGTTTTAGTGCCTCCGCCAGTGAGATTGTTTCGGCCTGCCTGCAGGACGACAAGCGGGCGATCATTGTCGGCGAACGGACCTGGGGCAAAGGGAGCGTGCAGAACGTGATTGAACTCGAAGGGGGCAAAAGTGCTCTCAAGCTCACAACCGCGAGCTACCACCGCCCGAGCGGCAAGAACATCCATCGCTTCCCGACGTCGAAGGAATCCGACGAATGGGGCGTGTCTCCCGACGCTGGTCATGAGGTGAAGTGGTCGATTCAGGAGATGGAAAAATACCGCGACTTCCGTTCCGATCGGGATGTGCTGCGGTCGTCGGGTGAACCGCCCGCAACGGAGTATGTCGACAGCCAGTTCGCCAAGGCGCTCGAAGCCGTGAAGGCGGAACTGGCCAAGCCGAAGACGGAAGAGACGGACAAGCCCAAAGACGGTGATAAACCGGAAGAGAAGAAGGCGGAAGACAAGACCGAAGAAAAGAAGACGACTGGCAAAGCGAAGTCTTCTCCTGGAGCCGCCGATTTGACGCCGCTGTTCAACATCACCACGTTCCTGCGCGTGCGGGCGGCATAAGCTCCCGAGCTGTGTCCGAGTGAAAACAGAAGCCCGGCATTTTCAGAAATGCCGGGCTTTTGCAGTAGTGCGACCAAGTGAGTTCCCATGCCGTTGCTATTAGCGCTGGAAACATCGTGCGATGAAACCGCGGCAGCGGTGATCGATCAGGACCGCCGCGTGTTGTCGAATGTCGTGGCCACCCAGCACGACCTGCATGAACGCTTCGGCGGTGTCGTTCCCGAGATTGCGTCCCGCGCGCATGTCGAACGGGTTCTGCCCGTCATTGATGAAGCGCTGCGGACGGCGGGCACAACACTCGCCGACCTGACCGCCATCGCGGTCGCCACCCAACCGGGGCTCGTCGGCTCATTGCTGGTGGGTTTGACAGCGGCAAAATCACTGGCGTGGGCGCTGGAGATTCCGCTGCTCGCCGTAAATCATGTCGCCGCGCATTTGTATGCGTGCCGGTTGTCAGCGGGACCGGACGCCTTTCCCTGCGTCGGCTTCGTCGTCAGCGGTGGGCATACCCATCTGTATAATTGCCGCTCGCCGGTCGAATTCGATCTGCTCGGCGCAACCATCGATGATGCCGCGGGCGAAGCGTTCGATAAGGTGGGACAAATTCTCGGCCTCGATTATCCCGGCGGCCCCCTCATCGAAAAGCTGGCACAAAGTGGCAATGCGCAAGCCGTCGCGCTGCCGCGATCGTTTCTGCACGATCCGCAATTGAAGTTCAGTTTCAGCGGCTTGAAGACCGCCGTGTTGTATGCGGCCCGTGGGACTCCCGGCGCGCGGGAAGCACCAATTCCGCTGACGGACCAGCGCCGTGCCGACATCGCCGCGAGTTTCCAGGCGGCGACGATTGATATCCTAATCCGCAAGTGTGAACAGGCGCTGGTCCAAACCGGACGGATAACCCTCTGCGTCGGCGGCGGCGTCGCAGCGAATTCAGCGTTTCGCACCGCGCTGCAGGAACTTTGCACGCGGCGTGAGGTTCGCCTGATCATCGCCCCCCGTGAGTTCTGCACCGACAACGCCGCCATGGGTGCCATCGGCTGGGAACTCTACGAACGCGGCCTGTTTGCACCGCTCGATGCCGACGTCACCCCCGGATTGATGCGGTGAAGCCGCGACCTTTCACACGCAGTGACGGTCTTCAAATGGGAGGGCGAAGCTCCCGCTGAGCCGCGAGCGCTTCCAAACGCTGGGACAATTTGCGGCTCAGCGGGAGCTTCGCCCTCCCGAAATGCCATCCGAAACGGTTTTGAGAACCGCCTTTCAGCGTACGAAGCTGAACGTAAACACGTCGGTGATCGTCGAGAACACCGGCTGCGTGGTGATGCGCACATAACGCCGATCCCCCGAAACGGTGGCCAGTGCGCTCATCGTCACGCCTTCGTTGATGAACTGAATCACCGGTTGGTAACCCACGTTATTGGCTCCTTGCGGAAAACCGCCGCCATTGCCACCGCCGGGAGCGATCTGGCCTGACGTCAACGGGGCGAGTTGTTGCGCGACCGTTTGCTGTACACGGCCGGGATGCTGATCGAGATGAATCGCCGGGTGAATCACGGCGACCTTTTGCCGGCGACCGTCGCGCAATGAGACCCGGACCAAAACGTCTTCCTTGCCGATGTTGACGTTGATGATCTCGCGTTCCTGTTGCGGTGTCCCTTGATGGCGAGTGACGATCAAGCGAGCGCGTTTGCCGACGATTTGTCCCCACCCGTACCGCACGCGGACTTTGTATTCCCCCGGCCAGGCTTGTGGGCAGACATACTCGTCGTAGCAGTTTTCCGGCTTCGGACCGAGGCCGTCATGCACCAACACACCGCCCGCCGTGGTGTAGGGATTGTCGCGCGAGCACGTTGATCCGGACGGCTCATCGACGAGGAGATCGAGTTCGCCGGCACCGGTCCATTCCAGTCGCAAATGAAGATCGCATCGCTGCGCTTCCGCTACGGCGTGTTTGAACTCGGCGAGTTTTTTCGTTTCCCCGCTTGCTTCCCAAGCGGCTTGGACCTCGGCCGCGGCCGCTTCGGCGGCGTCGATGTGTTCACTCCGCTTCGGACCCCAGCCGTAAACCATCACACCCACGGCAGCCCAGGCCATGCTATCCGGATCCCGTGCCCGTTTCGCAAACCGTAACGCTTCGACGTAGGGCTCAAGCCGTGTCGGCTCGAGCTCCGCGGCCTGGCGGCAACATCGGACAGCTTGGGGATAGCGCTCGAACCGCGCGAGATAGGCCGCCAGAAACAGCAGCCCGGTGGTGTCGGTCGGAATGAGATCGCGTGTGGAGAGCAGCACCCGCTCAATCTGCGCTCGCGGTCGTCCGGCGATTTCCATCGTCAGTGCGAGGACTTCGTACATCCACGGTTGCGATTTTCCGGCAAGAATGGCTTGTTCGAGCAGGGCGATGACATCGTCGTGACGCTTGGCTTCTTCCAGTTCGAGCACCAGTTGCCGCAGTGTGGCGTTGTCGATGTCTTGCCGAACGAGCTTGGCCCAGGTTTCTGGTGAAGTTTGTCCAGAGGGGAGGACGGACTTGGCGGCCGATGCCTTTTTGCTCGCCGCACTCTCGTTTTGCAGCGGCTTTGCGGCGGGGGCAGAACGAACGGGAGCGACCGCTTCCCCGATGGGACGCGGTCGCTCCTTGGTTTTCGAAGCTGGGCTATCAGCGTAAGCCAGCGAATCCGTAGTTACGGGAGTTTTTTTTTCGGAGGAACGGGGGCTGCCGGCTGATCGGCAATTGGT
>JBGSUN010000126.1:0-64919 GCA_041753475.1 Planctomycetaceae bacterium
CCTGAAAGCCTGGTCCCGACTTCCAACATGGCACCCCAGGCCCCGCACCACCCCGGAAACATTCCTCAACCCGTTCACACTCGCCCGCTGGGGCAATTCGATCGGCCGATACCAAACGGCTTAAATCCACAAGCTGCTATATCGAAAGTGTCTCCGCAGCGCGCACGTTGGCGGCCAAGCACGGATACGAAGTGGATCCGCGACAAGAACTGCTCGCTTTAGGCGCGGCAAACTTCTCTGTGGCATTGGCTCAGGGGTTCCCCGTCGCCGGCGGATTGTCACAATCCGCGGTCAATGATAAAGCCGGTGCCCAATCGCCGCTGGCGCTCGTCTTCACGTCGTTGACCCTCGCCGTCTGTCTGTTGTTTCTGACCGGGTTGCTCAAGAATTTACCGCATGTGGTGCTGGCCGCCGTGCTGCTGGTTGCCGTCCGCGGACTGATTGATCTCTCAGCCTTGCGGCGCCTGCGCGAAGTCAGTCGCCGCGAGTTTGGTATTTCCGTGGTGGCGTTGGTGGGTGTCTTGCTCTTAGGGATTCTGAAGGGTGTGTTGCTGGCCGCGGTTGTTTCCTTGCTGATGCTGATTAACGCAGCCGCCCAGCCGAAGATCGCGTTTCTTGGGCGGATTCCCGGTACCCGACGCTACACGGACCTTGAACGCCATCCCGACAACCAGCAAATTCCCGGCGTGCTGATCTTTCGCGTCGAGTCATCGCTTTTATACTTCAATACCGAATACGTCCGCCAAACTGTATGGGCACAGGTCGTAAGGGCGCTCGAACTCCGTGTCGTGATCTGCGACTTGTCAAATTCGCCACATGTCGATGTTGCCAGCGCGCGGATGCTCTCGGCACTCCAGCGGGATCTCAGCAAACGGGGCGTAGTTCTGCGACTCGCGGAGGCGCATGCAAAAAACCGTGACCTTTTGCGTGCAGAGGGTCTGGAAGTGCAAGTCGGCTATCTGGGGCGTTATCTCTCCGTGGACCAGGCGGTGACTGAGTTTGAGCGAGAAAAGGAATAGCATGGACCCGCCACCCGAACATCAATCACAGTCTTCTAGTCGACCTCCCGATCGACGAAGTACAGTTCTGGCGACATCCACCATGCAAGTGAAACCAAAGCAAGGCAATAAGACACCATGAGTCATAACGGTAAGAAATCCAAAGACGAATCGAACGCGGAGCAAGCCCAACTGACAGGCAAAGATTACCTCCGTGAGCTGAAGAAGCTCCACGTGGAGTTGGTTAATCTGCAGGAGTGGGTCAAACACAAAGGTTTGAAAGTGTGCGTCGTGTTCGAAGGGCGTGACGGTGCGGGCAAAGGAGGTACGATCAAAGCCATCACGGAGCGTGTGAGCCCGCGTGTGTTTCGTGTGATCGCTTTGCCGTCACCGACAGATCGAGAGAAGTCGCAGATGTATATTCAGCGATATCTCCCGCATTTGCCGGCGGCCGGAGAAGTCGTGATCTTTGATCGCAGTTGGTACAACCGCGCCGGCGTCGAGCGCGTGATGGGGTTTTGTACCGATGACCAGGCACAACGATTTCTGAAAATCGCACCGCTCGTAGAAAAGGCCATGATCGAATCGGGAATCATCTTGCTCAAGTACTGGCTGGAAGTCAGTCCTGATGAGCAAACACGCCGCCTGGAATCGCGCATCCAGGATGGCCGCAAAATTTGGAAGCTCTCGCCGATGGACCTCAAGTCGTACAGCCGCTGGTACGATTACTCTCGCGCTCGTGACGAAATGTTCGAGGCAACCGATACCCCTTGGGCGCCCTGGCGTGTCGTGCGCTCCGACGACAAGAAGCGTGCTCGGCTGAACCTGATCACTCACTTGCTGAGCCAGATTCCCTACGAAGATACGCCACGAGAAAAAATCAAACTGCCGAAGCGGCAGAAACCCGGTGACTATGTAGAAACGAACTACCCGTTCAAGTTTGTCCCCGAAAAATATTGACTGCCAATAGCATCATGTGCGTAATGAGCGGACCGCTGCTCCGTCGCGGGTACTGTGACACGGAAATGCTTCACACGGCGGCTGACGTGACGTCGACAGATCTTGATCCAGTCACCAGCCCCGGTCTCGTTTCACAGAGGGTTATGCAACCACCGCTGACAGCTGGAGCGGCGTCGAGGCCCATGGGTGAAGTCCAGGATGTGGTCGACTCAATTGCAGGTTGTGGCGCCGCAACAGGTGCTTGATCTTGTTGATCACTCGTGTCCGCGCTTCGCTGGCCTCCTTCCGGATGGTGGTCAGCCGCCGGTTCTGCTGATCGGTCGCCGACGGCAGCTGGACTTGCCGGAGGCCGTGGACCGGCTTCCCGGCCAGAAACCGCTCGCGATTCACCCACAACAATTCGCTCAGTGCGGCGGCATCCCGCCGGTCCGTTTTCTGCCGCTTCCATTCGTCGGGCTGAATCAGGATCACCTTGTGGCAGTGGTGATCTTCCAGCCTCCCCGGAAGGGACCCTCTTCGAAACAATGCGCGCCTTTTTCAGGGTCGCTGATTTGACGCAACCTGCTTTCGCGTCCTGAGTTCTGGTTTTCCACGTACCGGGTAGGGGTGGTCGAACGAAAGGCACCCTCTTCGAACTCGCGATCAACGGGTTAACAGCCCGTCAAGGGACCGCCCGGATGGGCGGAATCGGCGTGGACCTGGAGAAGATTTGCCGGTCGCGCCATCAGCGGCGGACAAGTCTGGCAGTGCCCAGCATTGGGGGCCTCATGGCAGTCGGCACGGGGGCCGAATCCGGGTACTTTGGCCAGCCTTCCAGCGGGGTAAGAAAACTCTGATTCCCGCTGATTTTCAGCAAATTCAACCGTCGAACCACCGTACCACAATGGGCCGCATTCTGCATCCGCTCTTCGCCTTGTTGGCCTCCGTCACCCGCCAGGATCTGGCCCGTCAGGTTGCCTACCTTAAGGAAGAGAACCGGATTCTCCGCGCCCGGTTGCCGGAGCGGTTGGTGGCGACCGATCAAGAGAAACGGCGGTTGCTCCGGTTCGGCAAGAAGCTCGGGCAGCAGCTGAAGGAACTGATCTCGATTGTCACCTACCAGTCGTTCCTCCGTTGGGTCCGCGAGGCCGAGGCGGCCCACACGGCGATGAAGGTGACGCCCAAACGCAAACCCGGCCGGCCCCGGACGCCGGACGACATCCGCGAACTCGTGTTGCGATTGGCAAAAGAGAACTCCTGGGGCTACACCCGCATTCTTGGCGAGTTACGGAAACTCGGGATCAAGAGCATCTCTCGCCAGACGGTGAAGGTGATCCTGAAAGAAAACGACATTGATCCCGGCCCGAAGCGCGGCAAAGGAACCTGGGACGAGTTCCTGAAGATTCATGCCGACACGCTGTGGCAGTGCGACTTTGTGTCGAAACCGATGTGGACCGTGAAAGGGCTTGTCGACCTCTACTTCATCGTGTTCCTGCACCTGGGAACGCGGCGGTGCTGGATTTCACCGTGTACGCTCAGTCCAGATGCGGCATGGGTCAGTCAGCAGGCCAGGAACTTCGTGATGGAAGCCGAAGATCTGAACCTGGCCCCGAAGTACGTGATGCGGGACAACGACACGAAGTTCACGGCGCAGTTCGACGCGGCGATTGAATCGAGTGGGGCGAAGATCAAGCGCAACACGCCGGTCTCACCCAATCTGCGGGCGCACGTCGAGCGTTTCATCCAGTCGCTGAAGCAGGAATGCCTCGACAAGTTCGTGATCGTGGGTGAACGGCACCTGAACCACGTCAACCGGGAATGGCGGCTGCATTACAATCGGGAGCGCCCGCACGAGGCCCGCGGCCATCTGCCGCCGGATATGGAGACGCCTCCGCAAGCCAACGAGACTGTTCGGCTGAACGATGTCGTCTATTCGTCACGGTTGGGCGGGCTGCTGAAGCATTACGAGCGGCGGGCGGCGTGACTAAAGCCATATCTCGTTCTGCCACTTGTTAACGACTGTTACGAGCGCTCGACCAGTCGCAGATGACATGCGAGCTGTGGGGGGATTAAGGATTAAGGTGAGGGTTACTTCTTCTTGGGGCTCAACTCATCCGTGAGGTCGTAGGCAGCAATCCGGTTCTCGGTCACTTCCGCAACGACCAGCAGCCGAATCGCAGGAATGTATTCCACACCGCCGACACCGGCGGTCAACTTAAGTAGTTCGCGCGGTTCAGACTTTTCAGTGAAGTGCAGTACTCTGCCAGTCGCGAAATCGGTCCCAATCCAGCCCTCGGCTCCGTCAGACACGATCCCGTAGAGGTTGCCGATCGGCTTTGACATCGACCGCGGCTTGCGCTCTTCCAGCGCGATGAAACGTCCCGGCACCTTCGTCGTGTAGTCGGTCGTCAGCCCCCAGGCGGCGATGATCAACCGGTTTTTGTCAGCGACGAGCCCCGCAGGCGATTCGAGGTTGTCGCCGGAAGAATACGCAGTGAGTTTGCCATCCTGGTACATGTGAATCGTGCTGGTCAGCATGTCGGCGACGTACACCGCGCCCCGTGAATCGGTGGCGACTCCTGTGAGAAACTTTGCGCCGGGGACTTCGACACGCCGCTTGAAAGTCGCCGTGGCAATGTCGAACTGACGAAGGCAATCGATGTCGCTGATCCAGAGCGACTTTCCAGCGCGAGCGAGTCCCTTCGGTGCGTCCAGCTCGGCAATCCAGTCGAATTGCTGCATTCGGCCCTTGAGATCGAGACGTGAAACGACGCCATCGCCGTCCTTTTTATCTCCCTCACCGCTGATCTGCGAGACGAGGATCGCGTCGGAATCGGGATCGTAGAGCACATGAGAAGGCGCACCAACAGACTTGGTGACTGACCAAAGCGGCTTGAGCGGTTCGGCCGCTTCGCAAACGGCCGTGGAAACGATGAATCCGCACAGATAACCGGCGATGATCACGAATCGACGCATATTACGCTCCCAAAGGTGTCGGGTGATGAACGAGGACGTCTCCTGCTGATCGTCGAGGCAGTGTTGTGATTAGCGATCAGCCAGGAACCCCAGCATCGCCGTCCTTTCTTCTTGAGTCAGTGTGTGTTGACCGTCGATTGGCTTGACGCCCGTCACTGCGTCACGCATCCGCTGCTCGACTGCGTCGCGCAACTTCTTGGGCAACTTCTGGTAGTACGACGACTGAATCAGATGGCTGCAGGGGTATCGAAAGACTCTGGTTTGCAGATCGAACTTACGCAGAGAATGCCCCTGAGTGGTCTGCGAACCCCGTGCGGAAAACTCACTGGCAAACGTCGAAGTTCCCCGGATCGGCCCAGTCAGGCGGACTTCGTTGGCGTACAGAAATCCCGCCGCGATCAAGTCGGCCGACCGCGCGACGGCCTGCTGAAGTTGCTGGTCTGCCACCGCGATACCGTCGCCCGTGGACTGTTCCAGGATATGCTGAGCGTACCGCACCTCGAAGGACCCCTGCGTCATGAGGTTGTAAGCGCTGGCCTGGTGTTCCAGAACCATCAGGGCGACGATGTCACTATGTGGACTCAGGTACTGATTCACGTCAAAACGGTTCGACAGGTCCAGGACGTTCTGTCCCTGGGCGTTTTCAATCTGCTTTGGCTTCTTCCGCTCTGAAAGCGAGAAGTTCCCGAGGTGCAACTGGTCGCCGTGCGTCCCGGTGACGTACCAGCCACCCCATCGTTGCGACAGCGGACTTGAAGGAGTGGTCAGGAAGCTGCCAGCGGCGATCACGGGTTGTCCATCCGAATCCGGAAACACAGAACGCACCAGCAAGCCTGGCACGTTGCGAGTTCGAGCGGCACCGTGGCACGTCAGACAATTGTTCGTCCGCCGCTGAAGCAGGGGTGGCGAGTCCGCAATTTGCTCCAGTGTGTAATAGACCATGCCCAGGCGTGGGTCTGCGGCGGCAATCTCCAGAACGCCGCGCTGCACGTATCCGACGTGAACATCGTCATTGAAGTAGACTGCGCGAGGTGTCTTGGGGCCGATCTTGTCGTCCTGCAGGCTAGTCTTGGAAAAGGCCAGCACCTGTGAGGAGACGGGAACGTCGAGCGCTCTCAGCAGCGATGGTAAATATCCATGCCTGGCATCCCATTCGAGCCGCGTGTTGCCGGCAGTCATCCGCTCCTGCAGTCGGGACACAACATTCTCCGGGGCTGTTGTGCTGTAGTTGATCGGCGGCTCCTCGTAGTTCACTCCGGCCCGAGCTGCGGAGGACATCAATCCCACTGAGAGCAGGTACGCCAGCATTCGCTTCGAGAACATCACTCGCATTCCTTCCGCATTGGAGCACTGTCCACCAACCGCCGAACCTGCCCGCACCAGTCTGCGGGCAGGTATTCACGCATCTTCTCGCGACTCAGGGCGTAGCCGCCTTGTTACGGACGCAGTACACAACCTCTCCGGTGCGAATTACGAGACTGCCATTGACGAGGGCGACGCCGTACTGCACGGGATCGGCGAAGCGATTGTCACCCTGTTCACGCAGCTTCTTTTCTTCCTCGGGTGTCGTCGGCGGTCGTCCACCTGTTCTCGGACTCTGCGGGGTGTCTTGGGCGGCAGGTTTGTCAGACTTGGCGGAGTCGCTCTCAGTGGGCTTGCCTGGTCGCTTGTCATTCAGTTCCGCTGGCGACTTTGTCCCGGGTGTGCCATGTTCCCTGTGCCCCACGGAATCGCCACCGCTTGCTCTCTGACGGGCCAGTGATTCGGCACCCGCTTTCTCAGGATCCCAAAGCTGGTTTTCGGTGAGCAGTTCATACTCAGGTCCGCTCTTGAGAACGGTCGTCAGACCATCCTTGCCAAAGATGTAGATGCGGTCGCCGATGCCAACCGGCGTGGCCCAGCAACCCTGCTTGATCCGCTTGGCATAGTGTTTCTCTCCGGTGGTTGCATCGAAACAAAAAACGACGCCGACGCGGTTCACCCAGTACGCCAGACCCTGATGAACGAG
Source organism: Planctomycetaceae bacterium (assembly GCA_041753475.1). Lineage (GTDB taxonomy): Bacteria > Planctomycetota > Planctomycetia > Planctomycetales > Planctomycetaceae > DSVQ01. The sequence goes on from JBGSUN010000126.1 coordinate 6,922, forward strand.
CGGCGAATTAAATGCCGGCATTGCCTCTTCAGTTCGCCACAGAACGCTGGCGACAAACTCGTCTCCCTCCCGGCGGATTGCCATTACGCCATTTGACTTGCGAGCTTCGGACTCGTTTTCATTGTGCATACCCGGACTCGCGGCGATCACAAAACGCCCATTTCCGAGTGGCAGAGGAGTGGCGGCGCGATTACCGCCGATGTTCTCCGAGTACGACCACAGCAGCGTGCCAGAAGCAGGGTCATATCCATCGATACTGCCCGCCGAACTGCAGACGATATGCTTGGCATCACCCACCGGCACAAGCGCGGGCGAGGCATAGCTCACGCGGCTGTCGCGATCCGTCTTCCACCGCGTCTTTCCGGTTTGCCTGTCGAGTGCCAGGAGGTACGACGGACCTTCGTGATCGATTAGGAAGACGACGCAGTCGTCCGTCAGCAGTGGCGAACTCGCCAAGCCGATCGTCGACTCGAATGGGCCGTAGTCTTCCGTGAGCTTCCGTTCCCACAAGACATCGCCACGGTGGGAGACCGCCAGCACGTTCCCGGTCTCGAAAAACGCGTAGACGGCGCTTTCGTCAACCGCCGGAGTTGGTGCAGACCGGCTTTGAAAGTAGTTGGCGCGGACTGTTTGTTGAGCTTTCGCCGTATGAGTCCATGCGACCGTGCCATCAGACAGTCGCAGTGCCGAGACCAGGCAGCGCTCCTTCATTGAGCCATCGATGGCGGTAACGAAGACCAGGTCGCCCCAGATGACGGGACTCGATTGCCCTTTGCCTGGCAATTTGGTCGACCACGCGATGTTTTCGGAGGGAGACCACTTGAGGGGAATGGAATCGGCCTGGACGGGGCTGGCACCCTGCCCCAGAAATGTCGGCCAGGCGTCGGGACCGGCACCCAGAATGACTGTCAGCATCAGTAATTTCAACGACATTCGGTCTCTCCTGAATGATGAGTGGCGATTGCTTTTGGTGGCACAGTTGTCGGACCTAGCGATAAATTGGACTTCTCTGCCGTCTGACAGTGATCACAGGGAGAGCTTTGGAATTCTCCGGCCGGAAGGAGAAAAACGCTGGCGAGGCAGACGCCCAGTGCAAATGCGTCATTGGTCAATTCCCGTCGCCACCAGGAAAGCCGTTGGTCGATCCACGACGCTTGCAAACGTGAACCGGTTACTGCTGTGACTGGACGAATCATGGCGTCTCCTTGCCAGCCTGACCCTTGGCATCGCGGATGCAGAAGAGTTGGCTTCCAGTTCGCAGAACTATGGAACCATTGACAATGGCGAACCCATAGACGGTGGGTCGAGAAAACATTGCGGCGGATCGGCGGCGTTCCTCCGTTTCGTCCTCTACGGATGGGACGTTGTTGATCGGAGGTTGATCCGCCGCCCACAGCGTGTTCTCGGACAGCACGCGAAACTCAGTCCCCGTCGCCAGGACTGTCGTCAGCCCGTCTTTGCCGATGACATACACACGGTCGCCGATGCCCACCGGCGTGGCCCAGCAGGACTGCTTTGTTCGCTCGATGTAGGCCACCTGACCCGAATTCGCCTCCAGGCAGTAGACGACGCCGACTCGGTTGACCCAATACGCCTGACCTTGATGGACAATTGGCGAACCCCACGAGGGAGTGGGAACCGGGTTTGTCCAGACGAACCTTGGCGTCCATTTCTCACCGATTCGCTCGACGTGCATCAGCCCGTTGGACCTTTTGGCATTCTCGGCGTTATCCCCTTCGCGGCCAGCAGAGGCGGACACCAGGAAAGCTCCGTCGCCTGCCGGCGTCGGCGTGGTGCCGGTGTTGCCACCGACACCCGTGAACTCCCAGAGCAGTTTCCCGGACGGCGGGTCGTAGCCAGCAACGCTGCCGGCCGAACTCACTACCAATTGGACACTCTCGCCAAAAGGGATCAGCGCGGGTGAGGCCCAGCTCTTGCGGCTGGTTCGATCCGTCTTCCACAGAACGCTTCCACTGAGTTTATCGAGGGCGACCAAATACGACGGTCCCTCATCGTCAACGAGAACAATGATTCGATCCGCCGTCTGCACGGGCGATGCCGACAAACCGAACTCGTTCTGAGGGGGACCGTAATCCTTGCTCAGCGACCGCGACCAAAGCGGCTTTCCCTCGTGGGACAGCGCGACCACATCGCCACTTTCGAAGTAGGCGTAGATGCCGCGCGCATCGACCACCGGTGTGGGAGCCGCCCGGCTGATGTAGACGCTGCTCTTCTGGGGGAACGTCGAGGGCGTTGCCTGATCCCAGACGACGTCGCCATCCTTGAGAGAGACGCAGATGATGTGCAGTTTGTCTTTCTTTGGACCATCAACTGCCGTGACGTAGATTCTGTCCCCCCAGATGACCGGACTCGATTGTCCATAGCCTGTGAGTTTCCGAGTCCAAGCCAGATTCTCAGTCGGCGACCACTTCGAAGGGATCGATTCGGGAGCGACGGTAGACGCCCCCGTCCCGAGGAAACCTGGCCAGTTCGGCGTCGGATCGCCAGCCAGGATCAGCATTCCCACGACCACTGTCAGATGCATCTCACAACCTCATTTCCATTCAGGTGCCGTGACGCCCAATCAGGCGGCCAGCAATCCATACATGCTGAAACCGAGCGTGGCTGCCGCCGCGGCGCTCACGGGCAGAACCACCAACCCCGCTGCGGACGAACGAAGAACTCAGCGTGAGGCCGCGGGTCGCCGGACGACGGCCGAGCCGGTGCGGGGAACTTCTGGGACTGAGACCGTCAGGGTGGCGGTGTAGTGGGTCTTGTCGTAACCCTCCCCCTTTTGTTCCGGCTGGGCATGGTGAACGACTATCAGGATCCAGTTTCCGTCCTCAGGCGTGAACGACGCCTTACCGTCTGCATCTGTCGTGCGTTCGTACTTCGGATCAATCCCTTCCGCGAGTATCTGTCCACGGGGAATGAACGAGACTCGCGCCTTCGGGAGCGGTTTGCCCGAGTACATCAGCTGGACCTCAATGGGCCGACCTGGACAGAGATCGCGAACGGGATCGGTCACCGGGACCAGTTCCAGCGGGTGCCCCAGCGGCTTCGAAAAGTCGTGCCGGTTCTCAGGCAGTTGATCGAGGCTGTCTGCGGCCAGCAGGTAGGACTTGGCGCTCTTGATCGCCCGTGTGGTTCCGTGAAGTTTGTCGAGTGTGTGCGTAACGACGTGCAGGCCGGCTTCCTTAGCGACGAACCGCGTAGTCCAGTAGCCCTCCTTGGGGGCATAGCCTGTGTCGGTCATGCGGGCCTTGACATCGACGGTTGTCTTGGCGGGAGAGACTACGTCCAGCGTCCAGGACTCAGGAGAGATTTTGCTGGCCAGCTTGAAGTCGCGATGCTCGTTGCCGTGGTTTCCCAGCATCAGGTCGACATGCGTGACATCGCCGACGCGGACCACAGGGGAATTGACCATGATCCACGTATCGTGCGCGGAGAGGGATGCGGCCATCAGCAGCGTGGCAGCGGCAGTCATCAACAGAGAGTTTTTCATTTGGAATCCTTCGACGGTGATTGAGGAATATCGACTTCGCGCGTCGTCGCGCATCCCGGCGTTCACGACCTACTTCGGGCCCATGACGAAGCGATCAGAATTCGCCCAAGACCTCGCCTCCCATCCGCGTGCCGAGCGCCCTCCACGTATTGAGGTCAATGTTCTCGCTGACGAACCGTACGCTGCCGTCGCACAAGAGTGTGTGAACGCCTCCGACGTGGTGACTCCGAGCCGCGAAAATCCCGTTCCCGCATGTCCCCATGTCCGGAACATTGCTGTTCGGGTTGTGGTAGTGGTGGTAGGCGGTCCAATACTCGCGGCCGTGCATCCAGCCCGCACCACGTTGTCCGGCCCAGCCACGGCTGATGGCGACCGTAGCAGCTTCGAACTGAGCGGGATCATTCGGCGGGCTGTACCCATTCGCCAGGCCTGGCGTGGCTGGCGGGACGGTGCTCGATGTCCAAGCACACGCTACATTGATGTAGCTCCGACGGCGATCCATATTGCTCGTCGGTGCCGCGACCGCTTGCGCGGGGAAGCCAAAGATCGACTCCGAGAACGCGGCCGTGTTGCTCAACCCGTCAGTGATGGACGCAAACCTTACATTCGAGTTCGTCCAGACCAAGCCATCCGTCGGGGCTCTCCCATCGTAGTTTTTCCCCAAAGCCGTGCCTTGATTGATGTGGTAGTTGGTGCCGGCATACGTGAACGTCGCCCCCGTCGCCCCACCCCTCGTGCCAGACTTCACGTCGAATGTCGCCGGTCCGGGATCACTCGGGCAGAGAAATACGGGAAGCTTGGTTTTCACGGCTTCCACCAATTGTGGAGGAACGTCACCAGGACAGCATCCAATCTGTGGTTTGAGACTGAAGTCGATCAGATTGTGCAGCGAGGCCTGATCCATGTACGGGAGCAGTTGCGCCTGCACTGAGAAGCTGCCCGAGTTGGCTGCCCCGAAGGAGTAGAAACTGGGCAGGGTGAGATGCGTGCTGTCATAATTGTGGAGCGCGAGGCCGATCTGCTTGAGGTTGTTTTTGCACTGGCTCCTCCGCGCGGCTTCACGAGCCTGCTGCACGGCGGGAAGCAGAAGTGCGATCAGAATCGCGATGATCGCAATCACCACGAGGAGTTCGATGAGGGTGAATCCACGAGACAGCCGTGAATTGGCCGTATTTGGTTGCATGCGTTGGCTCCGCTGTTATTTTCCGAAATGCCCGGTGTCCGCGCGCACCGATTGCGCACGGAGATCATCCGACGTTGAAAACCCTGCCTGGACCTGACTACGCGCTGGAAGAATTGCGGCGCATGATGGCACGCTCACAGCAGGTCAATTGACCAGCTTTTGTGGAGAGCGAGCCCTCAACCCGTGTGAGCGTGCGAGCATGAGCCGCACACCCCACCATCGCCGGGACATGACCTCACGAACGTGAGACACGTCCCAAAGCACGGGCGGAGTCAGACCCCGAAGATGGCGACAGAGAGCTGTCGCGGCGGGGGAACGGGGGGCTTCAGACTTCGTTTCGGACACGAATCGGAAATGGGCGAACATCGCTCACGCGTGATGTCCACCATGACCAAGCGGGCTGGTCCCTCGGGCAACACCGACCACGGAAGTGAATGCCATCCCCAACCTTGGCCTTGGCACTCCTGAGCGAATACTCCTATGACCAGCGTGATGTGATCATGCTTTTCATGTTCCGCACCATCGACTTTGTTTCCGGTCGAAGCTGTCTGAGGTTCAGCCGCCGGGGAAGAATGCGTCGAACATTTGGAACAGCAAGTCTTCGAGGCGCATTCTCGCGTCTCCTGCTCCCGATTAGCGGCTGCGATTACGAATTGCGGCGGTCGAACGCTGTGAGCCTTCGCCCACGCCACCTTCTGGGTGTTGGTGAAGCAGCAGCACTTTTTCCAGCATTGCTCGGCAGAACGGCAGCCGCAGGGACGATTCTGACAGGGGAATGGCTGTGAACGGTCCTTTTCTGGAGATTGAAAACTGACGGGGATCGGAATGACCGATGACAAAACGGACACCAGCGCGACCAAGGCGATCAGCCTTCGCTTGTGCCACCGCCAGAATGTATTGAGCCGGGAGACCATGAAGTCCATCCACGCCTAACCTGCAGGCGCAGCAATTCTCGACCGGCTCGCTCTCCACGTGCGGCATGATAAGCTTGCTCAATTCCGACTTCAATGCGCCACTGCGATGTTCGCGTTCTTTCCAAAAGATGGGAATGGCCACTCTCGTCGCCTGGATTAGATTGCCACGCCGCCCGGCACGCGCCCCGCGACCTTCAGCAGGTCGGCCTTCACGTAGACGATCTGGTGCTCGCGGTGCCATTCGCTGGGGAAGAAGTTCTTCAGGCGGTTGGCCTGGAACCGGACGGGGCAGTCGATGAAGCGGTTCTGGTCGGCGCGGGTGTAGTACCAGAACGAGTTCGAGTTCCAGAACGAGACGTGTGTCGGGTCTTGGAACGCGCCGCGGCCGTCGGTGCTGGGGGTCTGCGACAGCAGCCAGCCCTGCGGGACCAGGCAGCGATGGAGTTCCGTCATCGTGTGGATCGGGTCGCGGAGATGTTCGAGTGCGTCATGCGCCCGGAAGACGCCCACTTCGCCATCGCCAAACGGCCAGCGCGCGTTGAGATCGGCGGCGATGCGACCACCATGCAGATCGACCGACTCATAACCGTGGGCCGGGTTGATCCCGCCGCAGAGATCGATTTTTCGTAGACCGTGGAGGTCGCACCAGCGTTCGACCAGCGGATAGATGTACCGATCATGGAGGGCCAGCGTTTCGGTCTGGATGAACCCGTTCTGCTCACCCCGGCAGGTGTTGCCGGCATGGACGTGGTAGACGTACAGGCAGCGGTCGATGTGCTTCACGCGGCCGTGGATGTACGTCCGACTGAGGATGTCCTGGTCGTCGAGGACCGCCCGTGACGGATCGTGACCGCCGATACGCCGGTAGAAGTCACCGCGCCAGGCCCGGACGTGATTCGGCGCGAACCAGATCTTCGAAAACGACGCCGGGGATGGATCGAACGCCACGCACTCCCACTGTGATTGGCCGTCCCAGGCAAACGGCCGATACCGCCAGCCGAACCGCTCGTCGTATCGCCACGGCTTGCCGTCGTTAATCTCGCAGCAGTTCGAATAGGCGAAGTCGATCCGCGGGTCAGCAAACGCCGCCGCCAGTTCCGCGACGCAGTCCGGCGTTAGTTCGTCGTCGTGGTCGACCTCGACCAGCACGTCGCCCTGGCAGGCCAGGCACGCGAACCGTTTCAGTTCGCCGATGTTCTGGGTCTGGCCGGCGTAGGGGACAATCCGCGCCTGCGGGAGATCGACGCGGACCTCACCGGTGTTGCCGTTGGGGACGATGACCCACTCGAATTCGACGCAGGTCTGCCGCGCCACTGACCGAGCTAACCTGTCGAAGAATTGCGGATTGTGGGTCGGCGTGAACAGCGAAATCAACATTTGGATTGGTCCCAGAAGGAATTGTTGCGAAGCATCTGCTCGCGGGTTTTGCGCGGGAACCGGACGCCACGGCTCCCCGCCCGAATTCCGCTGACGGTGACAATGACGAACGGCGGCAAGTCGCCTGTGATCAGCACGGTGACCGTGTCCCCGGTGACGGCGGCACCGATGGACGCTGGCGTCGGCGCGGTGACGGAGATCACGTCGAGGCTCTCCGGCTCGCAGACGCCGACGAACGCGGGATCGAGCCGGGTTGTGGTGACGTGGCCGGTGACCGGGACGCGGACCACGTCTTCAAATCGCACGTCTGGCGACTCAACGCAGAACAACGCGACGAAATCGTCCTGATGGGGAACAATGGCCATCTTCATTCCGGGCGCGCCTTGCGGCCCCTGGGGGCCTTGCGTCCCGAACCCCATCGGCCCCTGGGTTCCTTGCGGACCTTGAGCGCCTTGCATCCCCGGCATTCCCGGCGTGCCTTGTGGTCCTTGGGCACCCTGACTGCCGAATCCCATTGGTCCTTGTGAGCCCTGCGCACCTTGCGGTCCCTGTGTACCGGGCATTCCCGGCGCGCCCTGGGGGCCTTGTGATCCCGTACCTTGGCTGCCAGGCATTCCCTGTGGACCCTGGCTCCCCTGCGGACCTTGCATTCCCGGTGAACCGGGTGCCCCTTGAGGCCCCTGCGATCCCGTGCCTTGTGAACCGGGAACGCCCTGTGGTCCCTGCGCCCCTTGGGGGCCCTGAGAACCCGCTCCTTGTGAACCGGGTGCGCCCTGTGGGCCTTGGACACCCTGTGGTCCTTGCGAACCGTTCCCCTGGCTGCCTTGGGCACCCTGCATCCCTTGCGGACCTTGAGCGCCTTGTGGTCCTTGGCTTCCGGTTCCTTGAGAACCCGGCGCACCTTGTGGCCCCTGAGCTCCTTGCGGGCCTTGGCTGCCGGAACCTTGAGAGCCAGTCGCTCCCTGAGACCCCTGAGGACCTTGCGTCCCTTGTGGTCCCTGCGAACCCGATCCCTGACTGCCTTGTGCCCCTTGACTGCCTTGGGAACCCTGAGGGCCTTGTGCGCCCTGAACGCCTTGCGAACCTTGGCTGCCTTGAGTTCCCTGCGAACCTTGAGCGCCTTGCGGTCCCTGATATCCCTGCGAACCTTGAACTCCCTGGTAGCCCTGCGGTCCTTGTGCGCCCTGGACTCCCTGGGTTCCTTGATACCCTTGGTATCCCTGCGGTCCCTGATATCCCTCGTAGCCTTGATACCCCTGCGGACCGGCCGGGCCTTGGTAGCCTTGATATCCCTGATAACCTTGCGGCCCCTGGTATCCGGTCGATCCTTGGTAGCCATCGACACCTTGGTAACCCTGATACCCCTGTGCTCCCTGATCGCCTTGTGGACCTTGCTCGCCCTGCGCACCGCAGTTGTCTTTGACCCACTGGCAGTCGATGTCGAGCTGACAGTTGTTGCCGATGACGAGGCCGTTGCCGGCCAACTCGTCGTGCGCCACTTCCAGCGCCGAGCCGTTCCACCACAGGCCGCAGCCCACGGGAGCCTGGCTCCAATCGACATTGAGAGCGCAGCCACTCCCGGCCGTCAGGCCGTCGCCCGCGAGGTCGGCCGGATTCACTTCGACCGCATCGCCGCTGCCGAGCCGCAATCCGCAACCAACCGCCACATCAATCGCGCAGCCGCTCCCGATGACGAGTCCCCGGCCTGCGATCTCATCGTGGGCGACTTCGAGCGCTGAACCGTTCCACCAGACGCCGCAACCCACGGGCAACTGGCTCCAGTCGACGTTCAAGGCGCAGCCACCGCCCGCCACGAGTCCGTTGCCTGCGATGTCGGCGGGATTCACTTCGATGGCATCGCCGGAACCGAACCGCAGCCCGCACCCGACTGACACGTCGATGGCGCAGTTGTTCCCGATCACGAGACCGCGACCGGCCAGTTCGTCGTGGGCGACTTCCAGATGATCGCCGTTCCACCACAGACCGCATCCCGCGATGACGCAGTTCGCCTTGATCCAGCTGCAGTCGACGTCGAGCGCACAGTTGTTGCCGATGACGAGGCCGTTCCCGGCCAGTTCGTCATGGGCGACTTCCAACTGACCGCCGTTCCACCACAGGCCGCAGCCGGTCGTGATGCAGTTCGTCTTGATCCATTCGCAGTCGACGTCCAGCGCGCAGTTACTGCCGATCACCAGTCCATTGCCGGCCAACTCATCATGAGCGACTTCCAGATGATCCCCGTTCCACCAGATGCCGCAACCGGGCGTGATGCAATTCCGGATCGTCTGGCAGTCGATGCAGTTGGTTTTGATCCAGTTGCAGTCGACGTCGAGGGCGCAGTTGTCCCCGATGATCAGTCCGTCGCCCGCGAGTTCATCGTGCGCGACTTCCAGCTGGTCTCCATTCCACCACAGACCACAGCCCGGCTTCACGCATTCCGTTTTGATCCAGTTGCAGTCCACGTCGATGGCACAGTTGTCTCCGATGACCAATCCGTCGCCAGCCAACTCATCGTGGGCCACTTCTAGCAGATCGCCGTTCCACCAGATGCCACAGCCGGGCTTCACGCACTCGGTCTTGATCCAATTGCAGTCGACATCGATCTCGCAGTTGTCCCCGATGACGAGACCATCCCCGGCCAGTTCGTCGTGGGCGACCTCGACCTTGCCGCCGTTGATCCAGATGCCGCAGCCGGGGTCGACCGCCAAGCCGCATTCCCCCTCGGTCTTGAGACCGGACTTGGCCAGGTCTTCGGCTTTGACGCTGACTTCAGTCCCCTCCGTGACTTCGATCCCGCAGCCCGCCACGATTTGGACGCCGAGTTTGCAGTCTCCGACTGGCATCAACCCCGGACCAACGAGGTCGGTGTTCTTCACCTTCAGGCCGCAGTCGCCGTCGACGTCGAGACCACACCCGGCCAGGTCGCTCGCTTTGACCTTGAGCTTGCCATAGTCCGGGCTTTCCGGGTCTTCGTCCCGTTCCAGGCCGCAACCGGGTTCCGCGCCCTGGAACTTGCCGATATCCCAATGGACGCTGAACGTGTTCCAGTTGACCGAGACGAAGTCGTCCTTCTTCACCGCCGCATAAGGGCTGAATGCCGGAACGGTGATCTCGCGCGCATCGGAACCGGCCCCGACGTTGAGCTTCACTTCCCCCTGGTCCCCTTCGGCGATGTCATCCACCACGTCGCCGTGGAAGTACCAGCCCCCGACGACGCCGTACCACTGCTTTGCTTCGTGCGAGTAATAGACGTCAATCTTGTCCCCGGAATCGACTTCGTCAGTCTTGCCGAATGCCACCCCCCGAAAGCCCTTGTCCCCGTAGAGATCGATCTGCTTGTCGGTCCGCTGCCATTCATCGTCTTCGTACTTCAGGAGCCAGGCCTTGGCGGGATCGGTGTCCCCCTGCCGCAGCGTGTCGATCATCTCGGCCTTGCGAATGACGGGCTGCGAGTCGCCGAGGCGAACGACAGCCCACTTGTTCTCCCCGGTCCCGGACTCCTTCCACAGGATCGTCACCGAGCCGCTCCCGCCCGACTTGAGCTGCGTGGGATCGTCGTCCTGCACCTCCGCGAACGTGTCGCTCTCTTCTTGGACGTCGATCCGCACCGGGCAGACGCCGGCGATCACCGCCACGCCGATGGCGTCGGCTTTGAGCGGTTCGAGCAGCACGCAGAAACGACCGGGATGCTCTTCGCCGTCGGGCCTCACGCCCACCAACAGCACATCGTTCTGAAACGTGTCCAGGTTGTCGGTCGGTGTGAAGATCGGGCGGTCGATGCCGAGGATCTCGAACCGGTTCCGATCCTCTCCGCTGGCGTTCTTGACCTTCACGATTCCCGACTGCCGGAACTGAGGCTGCGAACCCGCCTCGCGCGATTGCTGCCGGGCGCGGAAATCACGAGCGGCGTCGAGAAACGCATTGAACGTCTCGGCCGGAATCTTCAGTGGTTGGCCCGTCTGGACCTTCTTGAAATTGTCGCCCATGAGTCACACCCCGATCCCGAGGCCGGCAAAGTTGCCGTAGGGATAAACTTGTTCGACGTAGGCCGCGATGGGCTTCTTGACCAGCACCTTGGCGGACGTGTCCTCGGCATCGGCGTATCGGACCCAGAGATATTCCCAGCCCTTCTTGTTGATGCCCGTGATGTCGCCGACCACGAGACCCGTGGCGTTCGGACTGGCGGCGAACTTGAACGTGATTTCCCAGTCGTCCTCGCCGCGCTGCGAACCGGAGGCCCCCAGGAACAGGACTTCACCCGCTGCGAACCCCTTGAACCCGCCGTTGTTGACGGACCCCGTGAGGTAGAACAGGGCCGCCTTGTACGCCCCGGTGACGGCGGCCACCGCGATGTAATGTGTCTCCGAGAAGTTGTAGACCGGAACGGTGACGTCCACGCCCTCGACGTTGTCCTGCGTGACGCCGATCGCGCCCCGGAAGTTGGGAGCGGTCCCGCCCGGGGCGGCATACGAACCGACGGTCCCCAAGCCCTGCGTGATGTGCTGATTGCCGCCGCCGGTGTCGAACGAGAACGACGAGTCGCCGGTTTCCGGGGGATCGGTCGTGCCGTACCGAACGGACCCTTCCCACGTATCCTCGGCGATCCGTTCGATGTGGCTGGTCTGCCGAATGAGGCCGCCGTAGAACGCGGGGGAGTTCGCGATGAGCGCAGCATGGGCGTCGACATCGTTGTCGGTGCCGCGGATCACGTACCGCAGGTCGACCGACGAGTCTTCACCCAGCGTCGTCTCGCGACTATCCCATTTCTCGGCGACAACGATCGGCATCACGCTCCCTCAGGCGGCGGCCATTTCCCCAATGGACAGTTCTCCGAACGCCAGCGCGCCTTGTTCTTCACGCGGCACCCGCACGTCTTCTGTTTGCACGAGGTCCGTTCCGGATCGAACGACGGGCAGTCGGCGCAGATCGCCAGCCGGGCGAGGTACACCTCGTCGTTGACGTGCTTGCCGCCGTCGGCCACATGGCGCACGACCGCCTTGCCGAGGTTCGCCGCTTGCTGCAGCAGGCCGGGGCCTTGTTCGGGATGGTTCTCGGTCATCGCATGACTCCGTTTAGGCGAAGGTCAGCCCGCCGTGCTGGGCTTCCTGCAACAGGCGCTTCGTGTTCTTGGCGGTCTCTTCGGATGCCTTCGCCGTTCGCTCGGCCGGGCCTTCAGAGGCCAAGCCCCGCGCACCGAGCGCGTTGAACGTCCCTTTGACGCTGACCTTCTCCTGGCCGACCTGGCTCAACAGGTCGTCCATCCCTTCGAGGCTGGTCTTGGCCTTCTTGATCCGTGCGGGATCACCGGACGCTTCGACCTCTTGCCGCTTGCGGGCCGCCTCGGCGATGGCGTCCTCCCATTCCTTCCGGGCCTGCTGGAGCGCGTCCGCGGACGACTGCATGTCGGCTTCGTTTTGTTGTTGGCGAGCGAGTCGATCCGCTTCCGCCATGCGACCGACTTCGGCCTGCGCACCCTGCCGGTCGGCTTCAATGAGCGTCCGCTGGTCCTGCCGGCGGAGGTCCCGCTCGCCGACCATCCGCTGGGCGTTGCGGTCGGTCTCGGAGTTCTTCTTCTGGAAGTCCTCGTCGAGGATCTTGGATGCCGCTTCGACGTCGAGGCTCGAGTCGAACAGCTTCATCAGCCGCAGGACGCCCTTGCTGATGAAGTTTTGCGCCGTGTTCCAGCCCTTGGTCATGCTCGACGTGAAGACCGTCCAGGCGTCGGCCATGAACGCGGTCGTCTCGATCCACGCGACCTGGAGTCCCGCCCACGCATCGATCAACAGACCCACGACGCCGTAGAACGCATCTGTGGCAACGGAAAGGAAAAACTCTTTGAAGGCGATCCAGTGTTCCTGCAGGAACGCGACGCCCTTCTGCCATTCCATCCGGAGCGTGAGCCACAGAATCTTGGCCGCCAGCGCCAGATCGCCCGCCGCGAGGGCATCGCCGATCCCCTGCCAGGCGGCGAGGGCGTCGTCCTTCAGGGCATTGAACGTGTCGGCCAGCCACTGGAGCGCCTGCGACCCGACGCCGGATCCATATAAGAGGTATGCGCCCAACCCGACGACCGCCGCCGAAACGAGTCCAATCGGGGACAGCAGCGATCCGATGACCGTGCCCAGTACGCCCAGAACGGTGCCGATGCCCGTGATGATGGACGCCGCCACCCCGAACGCCGCGCCGACGCCGGAGATCAGCGTCCCCAGAACGACCAGCACGGCCCCGGCGGCGGCGACACCTGCCGCGATCTTGAACACGGTGACGATCAGGCCTTTGTTCTGCCGGACCCAGTCGGCGGTCACCTTGGCAACGCGGATGGCGCTGGTCGCCAGGTCTTGGAGCAACGGAGCCAGCGCCGCGCCAATGGCAAACACGCCGCTCTTGATGACCTTCCACAGGTCGTCGAGAGTGTCGCCAAACGTCTCGGCCGCCTTGGCGTCCTCGGTACTGATCACCAGCCCCAGGTCGCGGGCCTGCTGCTTCAGGGCTTCGATCCCTTTGGCCCCGTCCTGCATCATGGGGAGGAGCGACGTCCCGGTCTTGCCGAAGACCTCCATCGCCGTGGCCGCCCGAATCGCCGGGTCTTGAATCTTGGAGATGCGGTCGGCCAGCAGTTCGAACTGCTGGTCCGGGGTGAGCCGACCGAGGTCCGACAGCCGCAGGCCGAGTTTCGAGAGCGTGTCTCCCGCCCCTTTCGATCCCTGCGCCGCTTCGACCAGGAACTTCTGCATCTTGCGGACGCCCCCTTCGAGCGTCTCCAGGTCGGCCCCCGATTGCTCGGCGGCATAGCCCAGTTCGGACAGCGCCTCGACCGAGATGCCGGTGCGGGCCGACATCTTGGCCAGCTGGTCTCCCATGTCGGCAAACACGTTCGTCGTCGCCAGGAGCGGAGCGACGGCCGCCGCCCCCAGGCCGAACAGTTTCGTGCCGATGGACTGGACGCCCGCCCCGAACGCCTTGAGCCGCTTCTCGGCCGCCTTCAGTCCGCGCACGAGCTTCGTGTCGTCGGCGAACAGCTCGACGAACGCTTTGCCGGCGCGGATGCCTTGGCTCGATGCCATCGGGGTTCACCTCGGAAAGGGGCCACGGTCCACAAAGACCGTCTTGAGGATCGTGATGTCGACTTTCGGTTTCGGTTCCTGGGGTCGCTGGGCGCGTTTGGTTCCGGGATGAAAGTCAGCGGGTTTGAAGGGTCGGGTCTTCTTGGGATCGCGGTGCGTGTTGGCGGCCATCGCAAGGAGGGCTGCCGTATGGTTCCAGTCGTCGGTCTGTTTGGCGTCGGCCATCCAGACCAGTTCCCGCAGCGTGAACGGGCCGGGGTTCAGGCCGACGACGCCGGCGAGTTGCCAGATGAGTCGCCAGACATCGACGCGAGCGCGGCGGTCATCTTCCGTTCGAGTTCGTCGCTCTCCAGCCGCTTCGTCGCCGTCTCCAGCGCGATCCCCTCCAGCTTCTTGAGCTTCTCCAGCGCCTTGCGGAAGACGGTCCGCTTCCCGCTCGGGAAAAAATCGACCAGTTCCTCCAGCAGTGCCGTCGTGGCGTGATCGAGGACATCGCCCCCCAGCGCCCGCCCGAAGTCTTCGTCGGTCACGTTCTTCGCCTGGGCTTCCGGCTGAACAAGTGAAAACAGGATGTCGCACAGCAGGACCGGGTCGGTGACCAGTCGTTCCAGTAACTTCCCCTCGACTGCGTCGAGCAGATTGATGTCGAGCAGCGTCCGCACGCGGCGGATCGCGTCGACGTTGATCGTGACGGACCACGTTCGGCCCTGAGTGTCTTGAAACGTGTGCATGAGATTGGGTTCCTTCAGCTGCCGCAGGCACAATCCGCCCGTGGCGGTTAAGCGGCGGTCATCCACTCGGGCGGGTTCGTGGCATACGTGGGTTTGGCGGTGACGCTGACCTTGATCGCCTCTTCCAGCGGTTCAGCCCGGCTGAAGTTGGTAATCGCCATCGACGCCCGCAGTCCCTGCGAACCGGAGGTCGCCACGGGACCGTCCAAGACGGCAAACTCGATGGCCGCGTTGGTGAGGAACGCCGTGCGGATGGCGGTGAAGTCGTCGTCCGCCGTATCCCAGACCATCTCGAACTCGAGGCTGGCGTCCTTCAGCGTGGCGATGTTGGCCCGCCAGCCGCCGTTGCCGCGCGTCGTGACGTCCGCTTCCCCCGCTTCCAGGTTCAGCGTCACGTCTTTGACGTTCTTGACCTCGTTCCAAACGGGAGACCCATAGCTGCCCGTGTTCCGGTACAGCTTCGCGTCCATGCCGAGTTTCACGCCCATGATGTGGTCCTCCGAAATCTGTCTCGTGAATGGTCATTACGCCGTGGCCGCTGGGGGCGGGGTGGGTGGGCCGGCCTTGCGCTCTTCCAGACGCTGCAGCGTCTGCAGCAGCTGTTGAAAGGCCGCGTCGTTGAGCAGCGTGGGTTGACCGGTCTGCTGACGGCGGGTACGCCACAGGGTTAATCCCAGGATTGCGATGGCCGCGATGGCGGAGACACCAAACCCGGTTGTCGCCAGCGACGGCACGGACGACCCCGGTGGTTCCGTGGGGGTTGCGGGTGCTGTCGGTGTGGTCGGTGCGACAAACGGCAATAGACCCGCCGAGATCTTGTCTTCGATCCGTCCGTTGCTCGTCACCAACACCACCGGGACTTCATCGCGCTGCAACGGATAGCGGGTCGCGGCGTCTTGCCAATCTACTCGCCGGACCTTGAGATGCTGGCCGCGTTGAGTCCGAAGGCTTTGGATCACCTCGCGAATCCGCGTTTCGGTGGCCACGTCGCTGGGCAGATCCGCGTCCGTGACCACCACTGCTTCCAGGCGCACCGACGGACGGTAATTGGGTTGGGGCTGCGGTTCCGGTGCAGGCGCGGGGACTGGAGTCACCGGTTGCGGAACGGGTGTCGGCGTTGGCGTCGGGGTGACCGGCAGTGGCGGTGGGATCTGGACCACGTCCACCGGGGGCGTGACTGGCGACGGCAACACGGGGAGAACGGGATCGATCTTGGGAGCAGGCTGCCAGGGCGGGTCCGCTCCGATTCCCACGCTGGGGACCGGTTCGGTTGCCGCCTTGGCTTCGGACAACTTCGCGAGATAGCGGCGAATGGCCGTGGTGATGTCGGTGGCCAGCTGCTTCGGCTCGCCACCATACGTCCCCTGAAACACGACCGTCGTGGGATCGCCGTACTTCTTGCTGCGGGGCGGTTGCACGAGGATCGTTGGGTAGGCTTCGATCTTGAGCTTTTCGAAGCGAAAGGCCTGGCTCCGATCCTGGGCGTCGTAGACATTGAAGTGCGACCACGACTTCTTCGGGTCGTTGGGGTCGGCGAGCGCCTTGAGCCACGGATCGGTGCCGAATGCCTGTTTGAGTTGGAGGCAGGGAACGCACCCCCGCGTGCTCATCAGGCTGATGTACCACTTGTCGGCATCACTGGCGGGCGGCCCCATCGCTTCGAGGAACGTGGCCACCCCGTCGGATTGCGGTCCGACACCCATTTGATGGACAAGGTTACCGAGTCGGCGGACCTCCGCTTGATCGACCTCGGGAGTCGCTTGGGCCAGGACCAGCGTGGGCAACAAAAGCAAGGACAGCAAGCAGGCAGTCAGCGTTCGCATGAGCAGCATTCCTTGGAAAAGAGAGGGAGGCATCGAACACTTCGTTGGGATCAGCGCCACCACGGGCGGTATTCCGGCCGGGCGGGATGGGGTGGGTAATCGAGGATCACGACCCAGGGGCCGCTCGACAGATGCAATCGCCGGAAGTGCGCTTCGTCATAGCTGTCGATCCGCTCGGGAGAGTTGTTGTTGCAGACGTACCAGCGACCGGAGGTCGGGTCGTAACCGACGAGCGTTTGGAAGTGATTCGCGCCGGCACCGATGGCCGCGCCGCGGCCGGTGGCGCAGGCCCACTTCATCCACTCGAAGGTGTCGTCACCGACGACGTTCCAAGCCCGGATGCCCCGGCGGTTGCAATAGTCGGCCACGCGGGAAGGACCGGAGCCGCCCCGTTCGCGGGAGCCGTATTCGGTATCCCACAACAATGTGGCTGCCGCCGGCACGTTCTGGTCGACGCCGCACATGCCAATCGAACATTGCACGCACGATCCGTCCGGGTTGCGGAACCACTGGCGGATTTCCACCGGCAGGTCGACGGCCAGGTTGTCCTGTGCCATTGCCTCTGGCAGGGGCAGCAGGCCGAACAGGATCAGTCCGAAGGTCATAAGTCGCATGGGATCTTCCTTCATCACAATCAGCGGACCGAGTTCCGCCACAGGTCGGGGAGTTTCTGTTGTTCGCGGTCGAACGCCGGTCCCATGAAGGGGCGGGCGCGATACTTCATCCGGACACGCTTGGTGCGTTTCTTCCGCACGACCGTGTCGCCGTGTTCCAGTAGCCGTGGGGCGTCGGTCCGTTGATTGAGCAGGATCGGACCGATGACCACGCTCCGTGTCTCCGCAGAGAACACGAAGAAGATGTTTCGCTTGAGGAGTCCGGTATGGCTGCTGGGGGGCTGCCCCGGTACCGAGATCGATTTCCGCTTGCGGATGCTGGTCCGCGCCGTCTGCCGCACGAACGCGCCGAACTTCGACAGCACTTTCCGCTGGGCGCGGTCGGCCGCGTTCGTCACCGCCAAGCGGTCGAAGAACAGCCCTTTCGCCTGTTGGAGTTTCATGCCGATCATCGGAGCACCCTGTAGGTGAATGTCAGGACGCCCGTGAATTGCCGCAGTTCGTCGATGTGCTCCGGGGCGTAGAGCACGCTCTGTTCGGTCTTGATCCAGGCCGCGTTCGGATAGGACGCCAAGCGCTTCGCGCGAAAATGGTCGGCGATCTCCTCGGCGAGATTCATGAGGGGGTCGAGTTCGACGTTCGCCTCGGTCTCGAACTTCTTCTGCACCGCCACATCGACGCTGTAGTCCCCCTGACCCCGCGATCGGTCGGACGAGGCCAGCACGACCGCCTTGGGCACGACCGTGACGTGGAGCGTCTGCATCTCCTTCAGATCGAACTGCGGGAGATAATGCCGCACGGCCGTGATCGGCTGGCTGAACATCGCCGCATTGAGTTCCGCGACGATGGCGTCGGCGATGTCGGTGATCACTGCCATTCAGATGGCCTCCGTTCCCACGAGCTTGGTTTCGATGCGGAGCGTCTGCCGGTACGGGTCCGAGTACCGCCAGTTCATGACTTCGAACACGTAGACCGTCCCGTCCTGCGTCTCCCGCACCTTGTCGCCCCGTTCGGGCGACGTCGGGCTTCCGGCCAGGACGAGATCCACCGCGAGAATCAAAAAATCCCGGTCGGTGAACTCGATCCGAACCGTCTCGCCGTCGTCGGTCTTGAACTCCGTCCGACCGACCGTGGCCCGCACGGCGGCCGAGGCCGCCCCCCGGACATAGGTCACGTCGCGGGTGCAGTGCTTGGTGCGCTGGTCTTCCAACCAACGCGAGCCGCGTTCGAGCAGGTCGGCCATCGCGTCCTCCGATCACTGGCTCAGGCGGACACGGACCGTGGCGTCGGTCGTCGCCGCTGCGCGGACGACTTTCCCGATCTGCTTGTTGCCCGTGGCCGTGGTGGTGACGAGGTTGGCGGTGTCGTCCCAGTACAGAATGGTCCCGACCGTGTAGGCGACGTTGGTCGCCTTCGCGAAGTCGAAGACCCCGTCGACGTCGAGCGCTCCCGCCTCGTTGGCTGCCAGCGGGCGCTTCACGACACCAACGAGATCGCCCTGGACGACGACATCTCCCGCCGCCACGGCAGAACCGGGCGTGTAGTCGATGGCCCGTCCGTCTTGCACAAACGTTGCTTGAGGCATGAGTGGGTACTCCAACTATGTTCTGGTTGTTTCTGGCTGCCGCAGGCCCAAGCCGCCCGTGGCGGTCGCCGATCACGCTTCGCCCTTGCTCTTCACGCCGCCGCGCGGGTCTTGCAGGGCGACGCCGAAGTCGTGGTAACCGCGCATCTGGACGCCGAGCTGATTGAAGTCCGCCTCGGCCGTTTCGATGGTTGGGGACTCCTGGCCGTTCAAGAACGCGACCTCGATCACCGGCAGGTCGGTCGGTTCGGCCAGCAGATACCACGCTTTGGCTGAGTTGCCGGTGTACTGGGCGTTGCCCAAGTACCGGCTGACCTCGACGCGGAACTTTCCCTGGTGCGGGTTGGCGATGGGGAACTTGGCGTTCGCCGTCGTATCCCGGAGTTCGAGCGACTTATAAAGCTGCGAACCGACTGCCGAGAGGGCCGTCGGCACCAGCGCGATGGCCGGCATGATCCCGACCGGCTTGCCGTCCGAGTCGGTCTGATCCATGAAGCCGACTTCGGCCTTTGTCAGCCCATCAATCGTCAGCACCGTGTCGGTCCCGGTCAGGTAGTTCTTGTTCCCGACCGTGAAGAACCCGCTATTGGCGAGGAACGTCGTCCAGAAGACGTCGTTGATCTTGAGACCTGAGCCCCGACCGAGCTTGCGGGGAACGGTCGTG
The DNA here is from genome assembly GCA_041753475.1 of Planctomycetaceae bacterium. Lineage (GTDB taxonomy): Bacteria > Planctomycetota > Planctomycetia > Planctomycetales > Planctomycetaceae > DSVQ01. The sequence goes on from JBGSUN010000126.1 coordinate 26,382, forward strand.
ATCGCACCGAGGTCGTCGTTGATCATGTCCCGACGGTCAATGGACAGCACCAGACCGTAGGTGTCGGCCTTGTTGGTGTACTGCTCGTTCCCCAGGGTGCCGTGCTTGAGTTCGCCGCCCGGGGCCACCAGTTCGTACTGGTCCTTCCCGATCAAGCGGTAACTCGTGACGGTCTTGAAGTCACTGACATTGCGGACCGCGCAGATGTTCCGCCACGTCCGTTCGACGCTGAAGAACCCTTCGAGCAGGAACTTGTTGGCGACATTCGAGAGAAGTCCGCTGATGTCGATGGTGGAGAACGCCGCTTCGATCCCCCGCCCGAACGCGAACCGTAGCACCGACCGGCTGTCGCGGAAGTTGCGGCCCGTGTAGCCGTTGGCCCAGGCGGCTTCCAGCAGGAGTTCCTGCAGACCGATCCCACCCCGGAACCGCCGCGAAGCCAGATCGAGCGTCGGCTCGTCATAGGCTTCTTCGACGTGGGCCGCCTTGGCGGTCAGCAGGCAGGCCGCTTCGAGCACCTGGCCGTTGACCGAGTTGTCCGGGACATGAACGGCGGGCGCAGACGGGCGCGTCGTGCGGAGGATTTCGAGTTCGATCCGCTGGGCATCCCACCCATCGCGGATGGCGCGGGCTTCGAGTGTGGCGTTCTTCCCCGCACAGATGCGGCGGATGGCCGCGATCCGTTCGACCTCGGCCGCCGCTTGGGCACGGATGTCATCGACGGGGCTCGTGGCAACAACGCCAGTCGATGTCGGATGGGTGATCGGCTCGTCCAGGGTTGGGGCGTCTGTATCGTTCACGGTGTCTGCTCCTGATTCGGGATTGGCAATCGCGGCCACGCTGGCGCTGGTGGCTCCGTCCGCGCCGAGATCGACGAAGCTGATCTCGCCAAGGGTCGATTTGCGGACCACGTTGAGCGGGCCGCTGTACTGGCGACCGTTCACGGTCACCTGCTGGTGGTCTTTCACGAACTCGAACTCGTCGACGCTCGCGCCGACCGACGCCTGCCAGGGGAACCCGTTCTTGGAACTGGTCACCACTTCGCGGGCCGCCGCCGTATCACGGGAGACGACGCCGTTGGCCATCAGCTGACCCTGCTCGATCCGAATGGAGTCGGTGTGCCCGACGCCGGCGAGGGGGTCGTGCCCGAACCGAATCGGCCGGGACTGAGCGGGGATCGCCAGTCCCGCCAGGTCGATGATCACCGGATGCTTCCATCCGGCGATCCGCATCGGTCCGCCGGTGTAGGCCAGCATTTGGAACCGGGGCAGCGCAGACCCCGCACCTTCAGACGCCGCCTCGACCTCAATGTGGGCCGTGGCGGTGAGGCTGAGCGAAGTCGGCGCGGCCGACTGGTCACTCATCGCTGACCGAGACTTCTTCAGGGTCGGCATTCGGATCCTCCGAGTTGGGTGGGGTGGGGGCGGCGGCCGGCGCGAGGCCGAGCTCCGTCATGAGGGCCAGTTCTTTCGCGCGCTGGCGCAGCTGGGTTTCCCAGTCCTGGCCTTTGCGGGCGTATTCGTCCGCCAGCGTGGTCGTGTGCGACGCGAGTCGCGTGGCTTGCGCGTTGGCTTCTTTCTGGGGGTCGACGTGCTCGTGACCGTCCCAAAACCATTGATGCGGCCAATCGGCGATGGGACCGAGGCCTGACGGCAAGAGGTCTCCCACCAGCACCGCCTCGTCGAACCAGGCGGCCAGCATCCGGTCGAGCACTACGGTTTCGATCCGCGATTGGTCGATGCGGAGCGACTTGAAATAGGTCTGGTGATCGAGTCGACCGGAGGCGTAGTTGTAAGAGGACGAATTCCCTGCCGCGATGTTGAACGGCATGTTCAAGCAGCGTGCGATTTCATTGAGCACTTCTCGTTTGAACTCGGCGTAGGTCCCCGTCGGCTGCTCCGCGTGCAGTTGGGCCATCTTCCAGCCACCTGGCATCGTCAGCAGCATGTTGCGGTCGAGCTCAATCGGATCAAGCGGCTCGACAGGGTCGCTTTCTCCGTTGGCCGGCGCGTCGGTGTAAATGATTCCGGCGTAGTACGCCGCCGCCTTGGCCGCATCGAGCGTGGCCAGCGAGTAATCCCGCAACATCGCAAACAGCGGCAGCGCCGGGGTGATTTCCGGGATGCCACGGTGCTGTCCCGGGCGATCAGCACGGAACAGGTGCAGCACGGAGTTGGCGGGAACACGGTCGTAATCCTGGGACAGCGACCGCCCGTTGCCCGGGTGCTGGCGAAGGATGTGGTATTCGGTGGGATTCCCGGCGGAATCGAACACGATGCCGTCGATTGCGCGGGCATCGCTCCAGCGCAGATCGGGCGTCGCGACTTGATCCGCTTCGATCAATCGCAGGTCGAGTTGGATTGGCGTGTCGAGGCCGGGGTTATTCACCAGGACCGCGAATGCTTCGCCATCCTGAGCCTGCGCCATCCGCAGGGTGCGAAGCTTCCCGGCCAGGCCGATCGCTTTGGCCCAGCGATGGAACGCGCGCTCGATCTGGCGATTGGCTTCCGCATCCTCGGTAAGCAGTTGCAGGCGGGGACCGGTGCCGACAATGTCGTTTGCCAGTGTCAGAACGATCCCACGGGCATAGCTGTTGTTGGCGACTTCGTACCGCGCCCGGTTCCGCAGGATGCGGCGGACTTCGGGGCCATTGGCCGCGCTCGCCGACAGACCATCCGCGTTCGCCCAATGCCGGCGGTTGTTGTCGGTCGTCAGGGCCGAATCGTACTTGGCACGCACCACCCGCACGGGACGGAACCCGGCCTGGGCGGGGGAGGCCGACGAAAACGCGCGTCGGAGCCAGTTGAGCATGGTCACTCGGCTCCCGGCGGTACGATCTTGGTGAACCGGAGACCGAGGCGTTTCGACCGCGCGGCCTGCTTCGAGGCCAGATACCGATCCGCTTCGATCTGGTCGGCCAGCGGATGCTGTTCGACACTGCCGGAATCGCCCGAAGCCTTGGCCGGCTGCTGGGCGTTCTCGCGGATGGATTGTTCGAGGTCGTCGGCCATGAGTCGCTCTCCGACGGCGACACCATGTCGCCTATCTGGAGAGCTACCCGGCGGGGGTGCGAAGTGACGAAGCGAACGTCAGAATACGGGGGGATCGTTCCAGATCTGGAACTCCACCGCTCGCGATGGGGTATGAGACTCCAGGCGCTCGACTTGGTCACCGCGGCAGTTATGACGAGATGGGAGTCGTATGAACGCTCACAGCATGCCATTTTCAAAGATCGTCAGCGGCGATCAGGGAGCCCGCGAGCATTACCATGTCCCGAAGTACCAGCGTGAATACACCTGGGGCAAATGGGACTGGGAGCGGCTCCTGCAGGATATCGATGAGAACGATCCGGGCTATTTCATGGGATCACTCATTTGTGTGAAGGACGGCGATCCACCAAGTCCTGGTGACGAGGTCATTTACGAAGTCGTCGATGGTCAGCAGCGGCTGACCACGCTGTCGCTGTTGATGATGGCCATCTATCAGCGGCTGACGGCACTTCAGGACACCTGCCAGTTTGACGACGAGGAGGATCGTCAGGACTTCCAGAATTCACTCGCCAGCCTCCGGAACAAGCTTGTCAAGAAAAAGAAGGAAGGGGAATTTACAAAAGGGGAACCGGGAGGCTGGATCGAACAGTCAAAAATGTGCTTCCATCGGGTCCAGCCGAGCAGCCAAAACCGCAACCTCGAAGACTACCAGTACCTGCTCAGCGAAATTGGACTGATCAAAGCTCGCGAGAAGCCCAGGTATCTCGGCGTCCGGTCGATGTGCAAAGCGCAGCGATTCTTCATCGAGAAGATCCCGGCGGATGTGAAGGGGCTGCTGGCGCTGGTGTCGAAGATCAGCCAGCTCATCTTCGTGCACATTTCCGTTTCATCGCAGGCTGATGCATTCACCCTGTTCGAGACGCTCAATAATCGCGGCGTTCCTCTGTCCGCCATCGATATCATCAAGAACAAGATGCTGGCCGAGATGGAAAAGCAGCATCAGGTGAACATCGACGATTCCTATGAGCGGTGGCAGGCGATTATCGCCGCAGTTCCCGATGCCACAGATCAGGAACGCTTCCTGCGTCATTTCTACAATGCGTTTCGCTGGGACCCGACCATCCGTGTCGAAGGTATACCGCGGGCGATCAAGTCCAAGATCATCGCCATCTACGAGAAACTCATCAAAAAGCACGCCCAGTCGGTCTTCGACAGGCTGTGTGATATGGCGGCGCTCTATGGTCGGTTGCTTGCCCGTGATGACAATGGCTTCGACGACAAACTGCGGCAGCAGCTGACCGACCTGGCTCGCATCAATGCGACACCTGCATATCAAGCGTTGCTGTATCTCTTCTCCCTTCCGAACACGCATTTTGCTCAGCCCGACTTTCTGACTCGGGCAGTGGATCTCCTGCAGCGCTACTACGTCCGGCGTAACGTCACCGACTTTCCCGGCACACGCGATCTCGATCAAGGGCACATGGATCTGGTACAGGCCTGCCAGGAACGAATCGCCACAGGGGAGAAGCTCGATTGCGACTTCTTCCGTGCCAAACTGCTCCAGCCTGGTCGATTCGCCACACGGGATGTGTTTGAGAAGGCACTGCGCGGCGGGATGTATTCGTCCAACATTCTGATGACACGCTACCTGCTTGTGAAACTCGACGAAACCCATCACTCTCGCGAATACGCTCCCGATCTGTGGGCGCGCAACGAGGGCGACAAGTATGTCTGGACCGTCGAGCACGTTCTGCCACAGACAGAGGCTATCACGGATGCCTGGGTCGACATGATCGCGATCGGAGACGCGAAGGAAGCTGCTCGGCTGCATGAACAGCACGTGGACCGTTTGGGGAACCTGACACTCAGCGGCTATAACTCAAAGCTGTCTACTGCAGCCTTTGACAAGAAGCAGGCCCTGGCAGAGAACCGCAAATTCCTTGGTCACAAGATCAACATTGGCTACCGCAATGGGCTGGCGCTCAACTCTCTCTCCTTTACCGTTCAGGGGAAGCAGCACAGCTTGGCTACTGCACCAACGTGGACCGCAGAAATGATCGAAGCAAGAACGAATCGGATGGTGGACTTGCTGTTGGCTATGTACACAATCGATGGTGTGGACTGATCATCAAGTCAATCGCTCGGTCGTCGTCACTCTTCTCCCACAATGCCGGCATTCTTTCCGGCGCACGATTTTCCCCGCCCGCGGGCGCGTGTAGACGACATAGAAATGCCGGCAGCCGCAGTTCGGACAGACGAGTCCCTTCGGTTCGTCGACAGGTTTGGGGGCGGCGGTCATCGTCGGCCCCTCTGCAAAGTGGAGAGACGAACCCGCTCCCGTTTCACGGGGGCCATCGAACCGCCGGCGCTGGCCAGCACCGCCCCCTGGATCGACGCCGCCACGGCGCAGCCGACCACGCCGTCAAGCCAGTGGTTGTCGCCCCGTTCGGGCCGCTGCTTCCATTCGTCGACGGTCCGTCCACGGCCTTCGGTCTTTACCCGGTACTCGGCGGAAAGGTGCTCAGCGAGTAGCCGGTGCAACTCAGCACTGTCGCCAAACAACGAGAGGCAACCTCGGTCCCCCATCGGGACCGCGAGACGCGCGTGGATGAAAGTCTTCCAGAAGTTCGTGTCGTAGACGACGTGCCGCACGGCCCGTTTGCCGGCCACGTTGGGCATTCGCCAGTTGTGCCCGATGCGGTCGCCTGGCCGGCGTTTGTATTCCAAGAACGGCTGACTCGACGCCCCGACGAACCGACCGTGGCTCGGCAGGATGATGCCGGCGTGCGCCGACTGGCGGCAGAACTGATACACGACGTCCGTGCTGGAACCCCAGTTGGCATCGATCAGACACCGCTCGATCCGCAGCATGGCTCCGTCATCGCGCCGCCACTCCCGTCCGAGGTAGTCGGCAGTGAGGCGTTCCAGCCCGGCATAGATCGCCCCTTCGAGGCCGCTGGCCTTGGTCGCCAGCGCCAGCGTGAGCCGCGCGTCGCGGAGCGTGAAGTACGGCCGCTGCTGATCGGGGAACGTGCCGTAGTCGAGGACGTAGCCGGTGAAGTCGTCTTCCCAGGCGGCGATCACGAAGAACAGCAGGTTAGCCTGCACGTCGATGAACATCGTCAGGTGGTTACACCCGATCGGCACCAACCGACGCGGCATGCGGTTGAACTTCCCGGCGATCTGGTCGGCCGAGAGTTCATCGCCCTCGGACGCTTCTTCGGGGAGCGGCTCGTTCTGATATTCGGCGAAGAACGCGGCTTCATCCTGCAGCTTCAGGTTCATCGCGTGCTGGATGGCTGACAACTCGTCGTGATTGAACCGCTCCGGCCAGGCGATCTCCGCACCGGCGTCCATTGCCTCACGGTCGGCGGCGTAGAACTCAGTCGCCAGACGCATGTCGCCGTGGGCGCGGAGGCTCTCGCCTCGCAGTTCGCCGTACCGCTGCCACTTCTTCTCATCGGTCGGGAAGGCATAGACCATCTTGGTCCTCTCGCCGTTCCATTCCGGGTGCCGGTCGCGCGAGAGAATATTGTCCGCCATGTCCCCCGGACGAATCACCGTACAGGGCATGATGCCGGAGATCTTCTTGCCAGGACCGGACAGCCCCAGAATGGCTCCGGCCAGGATGCCTTCGCGCGTGGCGCACTGTGACAGCGACCGCGCCGACTCGTCCGTCTGCGGATCGTCGAGTACCACCAGCGACGGACGAACGGTGTGGCCGTCGGACCGCTTGTACTTCATGCCCCGGATGCGACCGGTGATCCCCGCGACTTTGATGATGGCTCCGCTGGCCACGCTGTCTGGCATCGTCGGCAACACGATCTCGCGGGCGGTCCAGCCAATGTGCGTCCGCCCTCCCTTGTAGAGCTGACCGTTGCAGCGGTTGGCGATGCCGTCGAGAGCCTGGATCGGATAAACGACCTCGGGGAAGTCGTCGAGCAAGAGATCGTTGCCATCGAGTTCCATCTTGATCGATTCGAGCATGTCCATCGCGTGCCCTTCATCCGAACCGATCAGGCAGACGAAGTCGCGGTGCCCATACAGCACCGCCCAGATGCAGGCGCACTCGCAGATCGTGGTCTTACCGCTGCCGCGCGGCATGGCCATCGCGAACAAGCCTCCCCGCAGCACGGCCTGCTCGATTTTGGCGATGACCTTCAAGTGGTCCGGGGACCACGGCAGATGGAACGTCAGCGGGAAGTACGAGTCGCAGAAGAATCGGAAGTCGGAGGCGGCCCGCGCCTTGCGAGTCGGATTGGCGACCTCTGGCAGATCACCGATGTCTCGACCGGCGATGGCCAGCGCCACGTTCCGCGCACGGGCGCGGTCCTTCATCTTCTCGTAGGGATCGCCATCCGGTTCGGGCTTCGGCGTGTGCCGCAGTTCCACGAGCCAGGCGACGTAGCGCAGCAGGTCCACGTGCCGTGCATCGCCGATCCGCAAGCCAGCCCGCGTGCGGTGACGATACAGTTGCCGCTCATTGATCACCTCGCCGAGCGGCGTCGAGTTGAGCAGTCGGCATAGGTCGCTCGGCCGGAGCTTGCGCGGGTCATTCGCCATGTTGGTCTCCCGCGCTGCGGCCCATCTCTTTCACCAGCCATGCGGCGTAATGAACGAGGTTGATCGTTCCGTCCGGGTTCGTCGGTGCGCCGGCGTCCACGTCGGCCCGCAACATCGCTTCCGTGATCGATGGACCACCGACCTTGGCCAGGAGACGCGCCGCGTCCCGGAGCGGCATCGCCGCCGGGTTCAGCTGCGGTTTGGGGGTGTCCTGGGCCATGTCAAAAACCTGCTGGAATTCCTGAGAAATCTGCTCGAACCGGGCTGGATGTTGTTCCGAAATCATGGCTCACATGTGTCTGTCGCCACGACGAACGCGAACGCCAACCCCGAGGAGCACGAACGATGACCGCCGACCACGACGAACAACCCCGCGCCCTGAACTGTGCCGCCATCCGGACGCTGCACGAGTTGCAGATGAAACTGCGACGGCAGATCAACGACTTGATGGCCATCGAATGCGAAGACGCGGAAGCGGCGGACGCCCTAGTGTTCGCCATCGAATCGGCCGAGCGGGCCTTGGACAGAGCCCGCGAAGCTCGACGCAGAATCCTGCGTGGTGAGTAACCAGCCGACCGTGTGGTCGGCTGATTGTGTTTCTGGACCCCTGTTTCCCAAGGAGACGAACCATGTCGACGAAGAAGACCACGACCAAGAAGGCCCCGAAGACCCAGGCCAAGGCCGCGAAGAAGACCCCGGTGAAGAAGGCGAAACCGCAGGCCGCCGAGACGAAGGTCGAAACGACGGCTGACGCCAAACCCGCGGAGGCGAAGAAGCCCGCCAAGGAGAAGGTTCCCGGCAAGCTGAGCGCCCTCGACGCGGCCGCGAAGGTGCTGGCGGAATCCGGGGAGCCGATGACCTCGAAGGCGATGATCGACGCGATGGCGACCAAGGGGTACTGGACCAGCCCCGGTGGCAAGACGCCGCAGGCCACGATCTACGCCGCCATCCTGCGGGAGATTCAGACCAAGGGGGGCGACGCCCGGTTCACCAAGACCGAACGCGGGCACTTCGCGCTGGGGACGGGGACCAACGCCCCCGCGAAACCCGCCGCGAAGGCCACGGGCAAGAAGGCCGCCAAGAAGAAGTCCGACCAGACCGAGATCGCGGACGGGACGCCCGGTCCCAAGGCGGTCTCCGAACTCTTCAAGATTTGAGGTGCCCACATGACAACTCCCGAATTCAAGATCGCCGACGCCCTCCGCGTGGTCGCCTTGCGGCTCGAAGAGGCGATTGAACGCGGCAAGCGGTCCAACCGCATCGATGCCAACGACCTGCTCGAAACGCTGCTGGCGGTGGCCGACCAACTCGACCCGCCCGTGGCCAACCACGTCGCCCCCACCGAGGCCTGTCCAAAGTGCGGCGAACGGGACGCCGACCGGTTGGTCTGGCAGGACGACGACGAAACGATCCGCTGCGCCGGGTGCGGAACGACGTACCGCCCCGGCGAATGACAACCCATTGATCCGGGCTCGCCCCGGTGACGCCCCACGTTCGAAACGTGCGGGCGTTTTCTCGTTGGCGGGGGAAAGGTTCACGGCTGGGTCTCCTTCGCGACGTGGGCCAACGTGGGCGAACCCGTGGCCTCCGGGGCCAGATACCGGACCGGCTTGCCGAGTTCTCCCGCGATCTGGATTTCCGCCGCCACGCCGACGGACTCTTGCCAACCGTCGAGCATCAACACGACCACCTCGTCGCACCGCACCAAGTGGTCCCGGTCGAACCGCTCCCAGAACGGCCAGTCGGTCGGCAGCCCGTGGTCGACGAGCGGATGCCCATGCACGATCGGTGAGAACACCGTCAGGCCTGACGCCAGCAGCCCGGCGGCCACGCGGCAGGCGTCGCGGAACCGCTGCTCGCGGATCATGACATCGGGATGCGAATACGGACTGGCCAGGTAGATCATGCGGTAGCCTCCTGCGCCGGCACGCGATCGGCCTTCTGCCCCGTGAACTTCTCGAACCGCTGCACAATCACGTCGCAATAGGGCGGGTCGAGTTCCATCAAGAACGCCTTGCGGCCCGTCTGCTCAGCCGCGATCAGCGTGCTGCCGGACCCGCCGAACAGGTCCAGCACATGCTCGCCGGACCGCGACGAATACTGCATCGCCCGCACCGCCAGTTCGACCGGCTTCTCGGTGAGATGCACCATCGACTGCGGGTTGACCTTCTTGACGTGCCACAGGTCGGTGGCGTTGTTCGGGCCGAGGTAGACGTGGGCCGCGCCTTCCTTCCAGCCGTAGAACGCGATCTCGAACGCGCCCATAAAATCCTTGCGGGTCAAGACCGGGTGCTGCTTGTCCCATACGATCCCCTGGCTGAAGTAGAGTCCATGTTTCTTGAGGAACGGCGGGTAGTTGCCGAGGTTGGCGTAGCCGCCCCAGACATAGAACCCACGGCCCGGCACCAGCACGCGGGCGATGTTGCCGAACCATGCATCGAGCAGGACATCGAACTCCTGGTCGGTGACGAAGTCGTTCGCGAGCGGGCGATCCTTGGCTCGCATCTTCTTGTGCGTGGCCTTCGACTTCTCCGGGTGACGCTCCAGGTCGAACTTCTGATGGTGCTTGTTGGGGTTCGCAAAGCTGCTGTTGCCCGCCGCGATGGCGTTGTTGCTGCGCGGCTCGACTTTCACGTTGTAAGGCGGATCGGTGTTCACGAGATGGATCACCGCGCCGTCCAGCAGCCGATCAACATGGGCCGGGTTGCTGCTGTCGCCGCACAGCAATCGATGTTCACCCAGAATCCACAGATCGCCGGGTTGGGTCATGGCCTCGTCCGGCGGGGCTGGAACTTCGTCGGGATCGCACAACCCGTCCTTGCCGTCGGGGTTGAGCAGCTTGGCGAGCTCATCCGCGTCGAACCCCAGCAACCCGAGGTCGTAGTTGGCCGCCTGCAAGTCGGCCAGTTCGAGCGGCAGCAGGTCGTAGTTCCATTCAGCGAGCGACGCGGTCTGGTTGTCGGCGATCCGAAACGCCTTGATCTGCTCCGGAGTCAGATCCTTGGCGACATGCACCGGCACTTTTTCCAGGCCCAGCTTCTGGGCCGCTTTGTAGCGGGTGTGCCCACAGACGATCACGCCGTCGGTATCGACGACGATCGGTTGGCGGAACCCGTACTCGCGAATTGACGCCGCGACGGCATCGACGGCGTCGTCGTTGATCCGGGGGTTCTTGTCGTAGGGACGAATTGAAGTCAGGGAACGCAATTCGATGAGCATCACAGGCTCCTTAGCGAAAGGGGTTGTAGGAGAACAGCAGGCAGACGATCACGGCGAACCACAGCAGGTTCCAGAAGAAGGCTTCCAGGGCGCGGGCTGAGGGCCACACGACCTCCTTCCAGAACTCGTTCTGATCATTGGTTTGCTGCACTTTGGGGTCTTGGGATTCAGACATGGGATGACTCCTGAAAACGGTTCGGACACTCAAAACAAACTCTGCTCACAATGGCGACGGTTCCCGCTGGCCTCTCCTTGCCCAGATTGCCGGGAAGTACCTATGGCTTCTTTCTTCCTTCACCCCCCCTCACCCGTGCGCTCGCGTGTACGCGCGCCTGCATTGCGTGTGTGTAGGTGGGGGTGAAAGAGGGGAAAGAAGTTAAAACACATACAATTCGCGGGTGTGGGTGAAAGAAGAACGAAGTCGATATCCCGTGTTTGGCAGGGTTTACGGGGGGCTTCTTTCCCTTCTTTCACCCCCACTTGGTTCACCCCATGTTTCACCTTCTTGGTCCATTTCATGGGCTTGTTTCACCTTCCGAAGCGACCGGGTTGGTTAGGGTTGTTTCACCGGCGGGACTTCTTTCTCCCGGCAGCCGGTACTGCAGCCGGGTGCGGCCAGCCGTCTTGACGGTCACGAACTCGATGTCTCCCTGTTGGGCGAGCGTTTCGATCAGCCCCTGGAAGGTCTTCGAGTCGAGCTTCATCCGCTTGAGCAACACGCTGTGCGGCAGCTGCTGGTCGGGCGCTTCCCGCAGCTTCTTGATCAACTTCAGGCACTCGCCATGAAACGGGTTCTCCGCGACGTGTCCGTGCGCCATGAACAGCATCCGCCGGGTCTGGTGCAGGACGAACTCGTTCGCCCAGCGGACCGCGTCCACGTCGATCACCGGATCGGTGTGGTTCGCACTCACGGCATACAACAGCGCGAGTTTGCGAGTCTGTTCATGCGCACGACCCCAGACGGTGGTCCCCACGGGATCGCCCCGGGCTTCGGCCAGCGTGTATTCGGTCTCGGCTTCCCGCCGCCCCTCGCGCAGCAGCTCACGGGCGGCTTCGGTCGCTGGCACGACCCGCGGTTGCGGATGCCAGGCTTCGAGGTTGCCGGTGCCGGGATTGAAGTCGGCCCACCACTGGGCGACATCGAGAATCGCGGACGACGGGTCGATGAGGCCCGGATCCTGCCCCAGGCTGCGGCGGCCGCTTTCGACGATCAGCATGCGGGCAAAGAACCCGTTGGTCAGCATTCGCTCTGACAAGGCACCGTAATAGTGCGTGGGGATCGCCGTGCCGTAGACGACCAGACACGGCTGATCGATGACACCGGGCTGTTCCTTCCCCGCCTTGCGGCGCATGGGATAGATGCTGTTGGCCGCCGAGTACATCGTCAGCAGCGTGCCGAGGATGTTCTCGTGCCGGGCGTCGCGGGCCTTGTTGATCGACTGCAACAGCCCGTCGATCTCGTCCGTTTGAAACAGCAGGGCCGGATTGAGGAACAGGGCGTCCTGAATCCCTTCGCCCGAGGCAAACTTCTCTCCCAACGCATTGACCAGACCGACGCGATGCAAAATCGCCGTGTTGACCTTCCGGGGCCAATCCTTGCCGACGGCCGAAAACGCCAGCGCCAGCAAATAGATGTTGGTGCGGTTGTCGGCGTCGTCCCGGACCTTGCGGCCGGCCAGCAGCGCTTGCAGTGCGAGCGCACCGCAGAACGCCAGCGGGATGTTGGGATAGGGAGCCGTCGCCAGACAGTGGTCCATCACGTCGGTCACGAACCCTGGCATCCGGCACAACGACTCGGGGATCGGACCGGGATCGGGATACTCCGGCGGCGGCGTGTCCGTCAGCACTAGCGGCAAACCGGTCAGGAACTGGGACAGGTCCACCGGTGTCTCATCTTCGGCCGCTGCCGCCGTGCGGGCCCGCGCCAGCGTCCGCGCGAGATAATCGGGACGTGCGGCCTTCTCGGGGCGTTCACCGTGCGTGCGTCGCCAGGCCACGAGCAGGGCCGCGATCTCCGTGTCCGACCAGCCCCGCAGGACCGCCAACGTGGCCAGGCTCAAGTCATACGCGCTGGCCGACTGATCCGACAGATCGACACGGCTGCGTTCCCAGGTTTGGCGGAACAGCGGGCTTTCCATCAAGGCCGACTGCAACTTGTCGGCGGGCGGTTCGGCGGTGAGCTCAATGGCCGGAGCCGCACCCATCGGGCTGGGCACTGCGGGGAGGGGGGCCGGTTCCGGCAGGAAGTTCTCGAAGTCATCGAGCGCATAACGCCGATCGGGATGCGCCGCCAGAACTCGGACTTCCCGTGGCGCATCGGCCTGCTTGCGGTTGAATGTCTCTGGCAAACGCAGAATGCGCGTCAGGTCGCCCAGGTTCTCCAGCGACCAGCCCAGTCGTCGGGCGGCTACGCAGACCACCTCGTGCCAGTCATGCGCGAGCTGCGCTGCCCGTTGGCGTTCCTGGGCATTCGCCAACAGCCACGGTTCCTGCAACAGCCAGTACAGATGCCGACCGTGTCCGCTGTCGATGACGATGGACGGGGGCAGGGGTAACTCGGCGAGTAACCGTTCAAAGTCCTCGTCTCCCTGCGGCAGCGCCTTATCGGGATGAGCTGAACCGGCAAAATCGACGTCCGCCCACAGCGCTCCGATCCCGCCGACATCGTCTCGCTTGCCACGGCCACGCGGCGTCCCCTGGATCAGCCCCACGCCGAAATAGACGTCCTGGGTCAGCGATAGTTTCCGGGCGGCGGTTTGAGCGGTCGACGGGTTGTCGAAGAACCGCGCGCGCTTCTCCGGCACCGTGAACAGCACGATCCGCTGCGCCGGGGAAACCGCGTCGGGAAACAGCCAGCCGAGGAAATCATCCAGCATGGGGGTCAATTCCTCCACAGTTCGTCGAGGGGCTGTTGGTGATCACGCGGTTGGGCCGCGAGCTGCAGGAAGATCCACCCTTTGTGGAACTCGAGGGCGTAGCGGAAGTCGTGCCCTTGCTCGCAGGCAAACGCCATTTCCACGAGGGAGCCCCGGGCGCGACAGAATCGATCCGTCGCGGTCACCGTCGTACCGTGGCCCTTGACCTCGGTGCGGGTGTGCCCTTGCTCAACAATCACGGCGAGGGGATGCACGTACTCCGAGCCGCACACGGGGCAGCACAATCCCGCCTCATCCCCAGCCACTGCCTTCAGGACGATGCGGACCGGAATCTCCGGGACTTTTTCTGCGGTGAAATCAGGCTGATTCAAAATGGCACCTCCTCATCGGCAAACACATCACCCGCGGGAACGGCATCTGGGCGCGAGCCGAGTTCATAGCCCACGATCCGATCAAACCGCTCGCCCGTCACGGTGCGAACGGTGATCCCGTGCGTGGGACACAACCCACCCGCTTCCGCGATCTCGACCGCCCGTTCAGCCGTGTCGGGAACCGGATCGGGCGACCGGCGTTGCCACCAGGACTCGGCCTTCTGCCGGGCATAGCCATCGTGTTCGACGCAGATGAATTCGGACTGCCAATGACTGAGTCCCAGCCGGTAGTCCACCCGCATCGTCTTGGGGGTATCCGGAGTTGCATCGCGTTTCGTGTGAACCGAATACGCGATATCCATGACCTCGTACTTCGTGTCCGTGACCTGGCCGGTGAGAATGCCAGCCTCTGTCGCCTTGGCCTCGTGCTTCTGCCGCTCCGGGGGCGGGAACTCGTAGCCGCACTGCGGGCAGGTCGCGAATCCGGCCGCGATCACAGCGTGGCAGTCCGGGCATTCCTTGGCCGGCGCTTCGCCGGTTCCACCCGGCCGCTCCTGAATTCGGATTGCATCAACCGGGCCATGCCGCAGGACGTTGCCGCCGAAGTCCAGCACGAGACAGTTCGCCTTGCCCGGAAACAGACGGAATCCACGGCCTGTCATCTGGTAATACAGGCCGGGCGACATTGTCGGCCGCAGCATCACCACGCAGTCGATATTGGGAGCATCGAACCCGGTGGTCAGGACGTTGACGTTGCACAGATACTGCATCGCGCCATCGCGGAACGCCTTCAGCGTTGCATCCCGCTCGTCGGTCGGCGTCTCGCCGGAGACGAACCCGCAGGCGACACCGTGCTTGCGGCGCAGCACGTCCTGCACATGGCGACCGTGTTTGATACCGGTGGCGAAGATCAAGACCGCCCGACGGTCGTGTGTGGCGGCCACGATCTCCTGGCAAGCCGCCTCGACCAGTTCATCCTGATCCATCAGGTCTTCGACTTCCGCCGCGACGAATTCGCCGCCCCGGACATGCACGGCGCTGGTGTCGACGCGGGTGATGCCCGCCTTCGTCACGAGCGGTGACAGAAAGCCCTGGACGATCAGTTCGCGGACGCCGACCTCGTAGCACACCTGGTTCAAGAAATGGTCCGGCGTGCAGATCAGGCCCGACTTCAGTCGGTAGGGCGTGGCGGTCAGCCCGATCACACGGAGTGCCGGATTGACGACCTTCGCCTCGGCCAGGAACTGCTGGTACATGCCCTCGCCCTCGGGCGGGATCATGTGGGCTTCGTCAACAAGGATCAGATCGATGGGACCAAGCTCGCAGGCCCGCTTGTAGATCGACTGGATGCCGGCCACGATCACCGGGGCCTGCGTCTCACGCCGCTTGAGACCGGCGGAATAGATGCCGAACTTCACCTCGGGGCAGACCACGCGCAGCTTGTCGGCCGATTGTTCGAGCAGTTCCTTCACATGGGCCACGATCAGCACGCGGCCGCCCCAGGTGACGACCGCGTCCCGGCAGATCGTCGCCATCACGGGCGTCTTGCCCCCGCCCGTGGGAATCACCACGCACGGGTTGTCGTCGCGTTCCCGCAGGTGCTGGTACACCGCTGCGACGGCTTCGTGTTGATACGGACGCAGAGTCAGCATGCGGATTTCTCGATGGTGACCAGGGTTCGTCCTGCGGGGACAACCTCGCGTTTGGTGATGCACAGGGAGACGATCTGGCTGTCGTCGAAGTAGGCCCCGCCGTGTTGGAGCGCATCGAGCAGGGCCTTTTGCAGGTTGTCGATGTCGCGACGACGATGGTCCGGTGGAAAGACCTCAATCTGGACGTCCAGGGGGCCGGCCAGCGGTTCGATCTGCCGTGCCGCGAGGGTTGAGCACACGCGTTCGCGAAATGCCCGCCCCGCGCGGCTGATGAGCGTCCGTGCTCCCACCCGCCGCCAGTAATGATTCACGGACGGCGGATACGGCAGATCGAAATGCAACGTCATGTCACACCCCTTGCGCGGGCCGCTTCCACGGCGCGTGGGCCGCACCGTTCACCGCCGGTGGCGGTGTGGGCGGAGCTTCCTTCTTCGCGTAGCCGCCGATTTCGTTCGTGATCTCGCCCGTATCCGTGCGCTTCTTGCAGCGGACGCTGATCACCAGCGGCAGGTTGTGGAGTTCAACCGAGTCATGCGGGACCAGCACCCCAACCGCCCGACAAATGGCGGACAACTCCGCCTGGGCGATCTGCACCGCCGTCGCATTCGGGTTGTCGAGGTTGAGTCGCGCCCAGAGCATCCGCCCTTTGTGAGGGCCATCGAGCACCTGGAACGTCAGTGCCAGATAATTCCCGGTTCCGGCCTTGGTCGGCTTCATCTCCGATTCAATGATCGCGGCCAGGTATTTCCCAGCCGGGAGCGGATCGAAGTTGGACGCGGGATCGACCTGGTTCGCATCAAAGCCGTGCAGATTTGCCATCGGATTATTTCTCCTGAGGATTGGGTGTGGTTGGGGTCGGTTCAGCGGGTTGCTGGACGAGCGCCGTCATGAAGGCCGGCCACGACAGCGCCAGTTCTTCGGGCAGCGAATAGCGGTTCTTGGCGACGCAACTGGGGCCGCCGATCGTGCGGAGCACCCGTTCGCCACCGTCTTTACCAAGGGCGAACGCCAAGCCCCGTTTCCGGTTGAACCCGGCGTCCTCGGCCTGGACGCGAATCTTGCGAGTCGCGAACAGCACGGCGTCGGCCCATTCGCAGACGAGGCCGCAGGCGTGCTTGTGCAGCCTGGGGCTGTAACGGTCGTAGGCCGTCGCCTCGGGGTCGTCAAACTTCTCGACTTTGGCGTGGGCGATGCACAACACGACCATGCCACGTTCGATCCGGAGCCGGTTCAGCAACCCCAACACCTGCCGCCAGTGCGTGAGGGCATGCGTGTAGCCCTTCGCGTAACCGCCATCGACCTTCTCGATGGACGGCACATTGAACTGCCGGCAGAGCTCGTCGAAGATCAGGCGTTCCAGCCAGTCGAGGCTGTCGATGACCACCGATTGATAGTCATGCTGTTCGGCGTGAAGTGCCGTCAGCGATGCCAGGACTTCGTCGAACGTCTGGGCCAGCGGGAACTTGTCGCAGGCGATCTCGCTGAGACCATCTTCGGTCTGAATGAAGATCGGTGCGGGAGCCTGGGCCGCAAACGTCGATTTGCCAATGCCTTCGGTTCCATAAAGCACCAATCGCGGCGGCAACGGCTGTTTACCGCGATGGATGCGGGCAAGCATGCTCACGCGCAGACCTCCTGGGGTTCGGGGTGGGGAACGGAATTGACACGCTCGACGCTGAACGCGTCTTCGCCGAACTCGCGCCGCAAGAAGCCGACGAACAGGCGGTTGATGTCGCGACCGACCGGCGTGCCCGCTTCAATCACGCAGGCACGCTGGGCAGGGTCGATGTAGTGCGCCGCATCGAGTCGGACCTGGGCCTCGCCGTGCAGGCTCTCCGTCGCCAGCAGAGCCAACAGCAGCGAGGCTTCGATCTCCTCCAGTGGCACATGGGGTTGAAACCCATAGCGATAAACGTCTTTGATCATCGTGGTCTCCTCGTGTCGGGCGGGTGCGTCTCTATCTGGAGAGCTACCCGGCCCCGACACGAGGTGACGGAATGATTTCAGAGGTACTCGCGGAGCCCCGCATGCTCGAAACGCTGGCGCAAGCGGCGCACAGAGTCGTTGACCGTGGTGCGGGGAATGCCCACCTCACGGGCAATTTCCGAGATCGACTGCGTCTTCAGCCGCTCGGCCAGATCACGCAATTCATCCGGGAGCGCGGCCACAACGTCGGCCAGATCGCTGGCCAGTTGCGCCAGATCGTCCTCACTGCGCGGTTGCCGACAGCGGCGGGCATTGTGCTCCCGTTCGCCGATGGTCCCGGCCAGTTCGGTTGGACCCTCTTCGGTGACTTCGATCATCACATGCAGCGAGCCGATACGGCGGTGGTCCCGCTTTTCAGCCTTCTTGTCTCGCAGGATGTTGGCGACATCCCGTTCGACCACCGCAGTCACGAAGCACTTGCGATGGGCATGGTTGGGATCGAAAGACTTCAGACTCTGCACGAGTCGCGTGAGCAGTTCCTGCTCCAGATCTTCGCGGTCCTGAGCGGTGTACCCGGCACGACCAATGATCTGCCGGACCTTGCGTTTGACGATTCCAAACTCGAAACGACCCAATAGGGGCTCGTGGTCACACCGGGGACCACGGCCATCGACGTGAGATGCCTGCATTCGCTTGCCTGGGCCGGAGCTCGGTCCCCGGAAGCGAATCAGGTCGGGTTGCTGCGCCGCGGAATGTTTCCGCAGAACTACGCAGGCACGACAGCGACTGCCGGGTGAAGAGCTTCACGGCCTCAGACGGCGGCTGCGGTGTCGCATCTGTCGCAGAGTGCGCAGCGAAATGTGGTCAGATCATGCGAGCGGAAGTCCTTTTGCTGGTGTCACTTATCTGAATCTTGTTTTTTAATTGGAGTGTCGCGTCGCCGCGACGAGACAGCGCGCACGACAGAGTCGCTGTCGTCTCCGCACGTCATTGCCTCAAGGCCCCCAGCCCGTTTCACTGCACCAGCGATCTGTTCCTTCGTCACTGTTTGCTGGGACTCGTCACTGAGGAATTTCGCCGCCTTACGGTACGAGCCACATTGCTTGTAGGCCGACACCAACCAATCGTCTCGCAGCGATGTTTTTCCTTCGGCTTTGATTTGCTGCCGTATCAACAACTTCAAGTTGTCTAGCGTGATGGCCACGCCGGCGTCGGAGTCCTCGTCGGCAGCCCGGACCAGACCGACGACCTGGGGCACATCGAGTTCAATTTTTCCGTCGACGAGATTGGCGACTTCACGAAGTCGGATCAGGGGTGGCACGCGTCCCTGCCAGAAGTCCGCGTCAGGGAGTTCTGTAGCCACGAAGACGACTGGGCGGTGAGCGCCCGTAATCGCTCGGCGGAATTGGGCCGCGTCGTTGCGACGGAGTCCGCGGGCGAACAGCACATCACGTAGCACCCCCTGGTACGTCCATCGGCCACAACGCCAGACGCGGTCAGACTCCAACTTTGTCGAGTTGCCACCAAGAGACATGACTTCCAACAGCGAAGTCACCAATCTCTCAATATTGGCGGCCCATTGCTGGAGATCACGCTCCTTCACCTCGGCCCGCAGGTTCTGTGG
This sequence comes from Planctomycetaceae bacterium, assembly GCA_041753475.1. Taxonomy (GTDB): domain Bacteria; phylum Planctomycetota; class Planctomycetia; order Planctomycetales; family Planctomycetaceae; genus DSVQ01. The sequence continues at coordinate 45,603 of JBGSUN010000126.1, forward strand.
GCACGGGATGAAGAACCGCACTGTTCCATCGGGCTGTTCCCGTGCAAAGGGTCTTGCGATGTGCGTCTGACCGCACTCGGGACACCGAATCCGAGTTGTGGTGTCCTGCGGGACCAACAGCTTGGCGGCGATAAGTTGACTGTGAACGTTTTTCGGCCAGCGGATCAGGGCCGCCCTCGAGAAGACCGGATTCACCGCCTCGACAGCGGGCCAGAGAAAGTGAAGTGGTTCAGTCATTGATCACCCCCCAGCGACGCAGACAGCCGCCCGCGATAGTTTGCAGTTCCTCGTCATCCTCGGCCTTGAGGCTGCACGACCGGGGCGAGATACGAATCGTCAAGGATTTCCCGCGTTTGGTGCCGTCGCCCATAAACTGCAGACGGAATTGAATGTGATCCACGCCGACCTGGTCGCGACTCAGATCGCGACTTCCCAGCAGGTCATCGATTACCGACAGTGAATCGGACCACGACAGTCCCTTCCGGAATCGCGGCTGCAAACCATCGAGACCACCTGCTTCCACAAGCGGAACGAGGAGGACTTGAGGAACGGTGACTGCCTCGATGCGGTCGGTGAGTTCGGTCTGGAAAGTGAAGCCGTGCTGCAGCAGGTGATCGAGCATGTATTCCGGTTTGTCCGGGTCGGCTTCACCAACTTCCTGCTCGCACATTGCCCGGTAGAAAATCTGTCGCAGCTGTTGCTGGGCCGAATTCCCACCTGCGGCGATCATCTCAATCGCTCCCGTCGACGGCTCATACACGAAGAGGTTCGTGAACGCAGTGGGGATGTCGAGTGGTTCGACATCTCCGTCGTCGTTGAACACATCGAAGTTGTTGGGCCAGTCCGGCAGGTAGGCGAAAAAATATTCATCGCCATTCATCCGCGTGTAATGACGCACCTTGCAGAGTTCGCCTCGTACTTCGTGTGCGTAGTGAGCCCGCAGTCCTGCTTCGAGCGAGGTGATTTTCTCGTCGGTTGCTGCGTACCCCTGACACGGTGCATGACTCCATCGATTGAAATACCGTGTGACGGAGAGAGCGTCAGCGCGAGCGAAGACGGCGGCTTCTTCGAAGGCGTCACGGGCATTGAGGTAGACCCACAGAACCATATCCGCACGGTTCTTAAGCGCCCCCCAAGTGGCGACCAAAGTTGGGTATCGCTGCGACAGTTCCTCGCGCACCACCTTCAGACCTCGGTTGTCAGACAGCTTGGCGATGCTCTGCAGCAGCACTTGGATTTGCCGGCGTTGGCAAGACGGCAGCGCCTTGATCCCGGCGATGATCGGATTCACCTCCGTCTTCTTCAGGCTGGACCAGGGGACGGCCTCCAGTTCCTCGCGTTCAGCGAACAGTTGCTGGAGCAAGCCGTTGTCGTGCTGCTTCAGCTGCTTCCTCAAATCGAACACCATGTCATCATCCTCATGACTGTGCAGCGTCTCCGTTGGCTAAACAGTAAACACCGCAGACAAAAAAAGACCTGTTCTTTCGTCAGAACAGCGATTTCGGCTTTGTGAATACCAACAGGGCAAGTTGCTCCAAACGAATGCGCATCGCTTCCGGGGAAACCTGGAACGTCTCTGCCAGCGGTCGGCAGAACTCTTCTTTCATGGCGAGATCTTTCGATTCCTGATCAACTGCCAGCCGACCCTTGTGATAAAGAGGTTCGACGGCTGACACGTTCTCGTACCGGCTTCGTAATTCCCCGATGGCGACGGGGCCATCGTCCGATTGCCGGAACTCAGTCCAGGCGGCATAGACCAACTTTCGAGGCATCAGCAGGCAACTGGCAAACGCGTTGGCCTGCCACTCTACGGGTTTGCTGCCTTCGCTCGACCGACAGATAACATCCGGATGCGGAGTACCGTCGCCGAACAGTCGCTGCTGTGCGGGATTCGACACGAAGTGCTGGCGGTGCAACCGCCAATGTCCGACCTCATGGGCCAGCGTGAAATGGTATCGTCCACGGCGCGAGGGATTCGCGTCCGGGTCGAGGCCTTGGTCGATACCGATCCGGGACTGTTGGAACCAGATCGCGCCATGTACGTCAGCGACTGGGAAGAGGGACTTCATGTCCAGATACTCCAGCGTCAACTTCAAATGCAGCTCGGCAATTCCGTCAACGGGCACCGGGGGTGCAGTCACCGCAGGGAACTTCAGCGCATACTCTTCGAGCAGCAGATCCGCCTCGCGCTCGATCTGCTTCTCGTGTAGGAATGGCACATCCGATTTCGGTGCTGAACTGCGCCGGCCCATCACTTGTCCCCTTGCTCCTTGATCCTCCGAATCTGCTCCGTCAAACCACGAAGCTGTTCGGCGGTCAGACCACTGGCCTCCCGCAAAAGCTCTGGCATTTCAGTCGGTTGTCGTTGAATGATCTCCGGCAAATCGACCGGCATGCGGCCGGCCAATCCGATCATCTCATCCGCGTTCTCGCCCAGAAGCTCGGCCATTGTCTTCACGCGATCCGCCGTCGGCGGATCAGCGTTGCCCTGTTCCACATGCGAGAGGTACGTGGGGCTGACTCCGACCAGCTCCGCAAATTTTCGCAGACTAAAGCCCTTCGCCACGCGTTTTTCGCGCAGCCATTGTCCAAACGGTTTGTGCTTTGCAGACATGTGTCTTTCCACTCCCGGCCATCCAAGCCTTGGAGAAGTCGTCCCGTCGTGAGCCGCTTAGTCGATTGTAAATGTGTCGCTGAGACCGAGGTCGTTGAGTATCTGTTTCACTTCGTTGGTGAGATCCTGAACTGCGGTGCCATCAACTCGAGCTGTAAATGTCACGTCGATGGTCAGTTCCGAACCGCTGCGGAGCTTCGGCAGGATCTTTGTTCCCAGGCGGTTCCAAAGCTCCGGTGCGAGCGCCCCCGCGACACGCAGGGTGCGAGTCGAGGGAACTGTGGGTGGAGTCGGGCCGCCCGTGACGGTTGTGGTTCCGTCAGGGTCAGTTACAGGTGTTAACGGATCTGGTTGTGGACCAGGTGTTGGCACGTCTGGTTTGGGCGGAACAGGAGTCTTCTTCAATGCCTCCGCACGGTCTTTTCGCAGGAGCAACACACCGGAATCGAATGTCACCTCGTCGAGAGATGGCATTTCCTGGAACCAGACACGCTGATACGACCCGTCAGGCTGCGGCCCGGACGCGAGCCCAAAGTCGCCGCGACTGACGAACTCGACACACTTGTTCCTCAAGACAGAATCGGGGTCGAGAAGTCGTGTGAGAGCGCCGTTCAAGAAGCTCTGCCGCAGACTGGCCAACGGCCAAGCCCCACTCTCCTTGAATGCTGGAGGCCAGTTCCGCTCGATGTACCCCGCGCCGACGGATTCATTGAGCAGGGCCTCGGCCTTGAGTGCGCCAATGATGCGGCCACACAGGGTTTCCTTGGTGCTGGAGTGACCCGCTCCCAGGTCGATCACTTTGACACCGTCCGGCTGCTGCTGGTCGGCAATGACCACGAAGCGATAAACCGCCCAGATCTCCTCGCGGGCGTCGTCTTCCGCATCCTTCACCTGCACTTGGATCTCTTGAAGATCGGCCTTCTCGTAGTCCTGGCCGAGGACGCCTTCTGCCACTTCCTTTTGCACCTTCTTCCAAGCCAGCATCAGCTCGACCTTGTCGCGCAGATCGCGACCGGCCTTGCGCACACACCAGACGACCGCACCGGGATACAGCCGATCCGACTTCCCGCGTCGTTTCGTGAACTCGGCGATCTGCTGACGGAGCCCCGTCTCGGTCCACTCGGCTTCAGGGTCAACGACCCACACGCTCAACCGTGGCGTGTCTGAAACCTTCGTGCCGTCAAAGGGCATCTCGAACAGATCCGTGGGGACACTGGCTCCACGCTTAAATTCTTCCTTCACCAGCGTGAGAATCTTGGGTTTCGTTTCGGACTCGTCGTCCAGCGACGCCCGGCGATCATGAACCGCTTTGTCGATCTTGGCCTTGTGAAAAACCTTGTAGCCGTCAGCGCCGACTCGCTGAATAAAAAACGCTCGACGCTCCAAGGCATCCGCCGAGGTGTCGATGGTCGTCGTATCGAGTTCTGGTTCACCCAGTGCGAATCGCAACTCGGGCAGATGTGCAACCCGGTTGACCTGTCCACCGGACGACTCAAACAGGATGGCCGATCCGACGCGACGATGAATGTCGAGCAGCACCCCTTTTGTGTCGGCGTCCAGGGCGGCGGCGTGCGAATGATCACCGGCGATGTCTGCGTCGATGGCTGACAGCAGCCGCGTTTCGCCCAACTGGTTCAGCACGACGCTTCGAAAACTGGAGTGGAACAGCGGTGCCGAACCCAGCGTGATCAATGCGGACTTGTCGGCCTTCTGATACGCCTTCGATTGGGCCAGGGAAATCCACTGGGCAAACATCGCCAGCGCACCGCGTGTCTGCTGGAACTGCGGAAGCGAAGTCCATTTCCGCTGGAACACGGAAATCGTCGCCGGGTGGAACGGGTAGCACTTGTCGAAACGCGACTCGAGCAGTTCGCGGGCCTTCTTCTCGGTGGCCGTCGTGTCAACGGCCGTCCATTCCGGTGGCAGTTGCGCACGGCGCTCATAGCACCAGTCAGCATACGCACGGGCGACATTCCGGCGTTTTTGGTCCGAGCCAATGTCTTCAAACAGACGCCGGCGAATGACCTCGCTGATCTCGGCTTCGTCGTTCACCAGCAATGGCTTGGCCACCGCGCCGACGACCTTCACGATCATGTCCTGCCACTTCAAATCAAAATCGGTCATCTCCACCTGGCTGCGGGGCAGACTGATGACGGCGGCCCGATGATTCGTGCCGATGAAACCGCGCATGATGTTGTGGATGAACGCATGCATTGGTTCCGCAAAACTGCGGTGCCGCGAGAAAAAATTCAGCACTTCGTCGAACAGCAATAGAACGGGTTTGCCCGCCATCGAAATGATGCGGTTCAACGTGTCGGTGCCGGGAGGGGCTTCTTTGGCCGACGGCCCCAGGGCCGCGACACCGGCGTCGCCCGCGATTTGGTAGGCCAGGTCGATCCACGGCGTCTCCCGCCCCGGCTGGGGGTCCCACGCGTTGCCAACGAAGACCGCGACACGGGCGGCGGGGATTTCGCTCAATTGCGCGTAGTCCATCAATGTTTGCACGCCGTCGAACTGGGCGGCCGCCGGGCCTGTGTTGGCCAGGTGCCACAGCGTGGTCAACATGTGGGTTTTACCGCCACCCATCTGCGTGACGAGCGTCTGGACCGGCGATGTGTTATCGGTCTTGCCAGCCAGCCGGCGCAGCACCTGGGACGAGTTCTCAACCAGCGCCCGCGTGAAACAGGTTCGGGAAAAGAACTGCTTCGGCTGCTGATAATCTTCGGGAGCGCCTCCCGCGATCACCTGCTCAAGCGCAATGGCGAACTCGTCCGGATTGAACGACCGGCCTTCCCGGACTTCTTTGCGCGGCGTCACGACTTTGTACCACGGGTCCATCGCATTACTCCTCAGGGGCGCTTCATGAGTTTCAAAAGGTTCAATGCCGCAGGCTTCAGCCGGGCGAGGTTGGCATACGCGGCGGGGGCGAAGCCTTCAGACGCGGAATACAGGCGATACCGCACGCCGTCCGTGACGACGACATCCCGCATCACGCCGAGTTTTTCGACGTAGGCTCGCGCCTGGTCGAAGGCTCCCTCGACGCCAGCGCCGAACCGCTTGGCTTCGATGACAAACTGGCAGTTCTCCGGAATGCGCGGAAGCGAGCAGAAAAGGGCAACATCCATCCGTCGCCATTCAACTGCGATACGCTCGATCGGCCAGCCCAATGCCCGCAGGAACGGGATCACGAAGTGTCCCACGATCTCGTGTTCGGACGGGTATTCGGGGAACAGCGACCGATCCTCGGCCAGCATCGCGTAGTCGTGAGCCTGCCCGACCAGATCGCGAAACGAATCGGGAATCTCATCGAGTAACAGCTCTTCGACCGGCAGTTGGGGAAGATCCGCTTCTTGCCATCGCGTCGGCTCGGAATTCACAAATCGGAGTGAATACTCCACGACCAGCGGGTTCTGCACGCGGCAAAAACGACTTGGGTTCGCTCCGAAGACGGACGTACCAAAATCATGATCACCGGGGAGTTCACACCAGCGAATCCGTCGGCAATGTTGCAGATCCCATCCATTCACGTCGTCGAAGCGGCTCTCGTAAGCATATTGGTCGGTCACTACGCCGACTGCCCGAATCGTCGTCAGGCCGGTACGCAGCAGCACCACATCGCCTGACTTGGCCTTGGCAGCAAAGCTCTCCACGAATCCTTTGATTGCCCAATCGTAGTCATAGCGGGCAGCGGACCACGGCCCCGGATCGCCTGGTCCGATAAGGGCAACCCCGTGGCGCAAAAACACGTCGGCATAGGACCGGGAGGCCGGACCGCCGCTGATCTGCCAGATTGTACGGGTCGTTTCCATAGGTTACTTCGGGACTGCCAGAAGCATTGCACCAACGAGGCGCTTCTCGTCGCTGCCGGTGGGGTACAAGGCCGACAAGGCATTGGCGAGGCGAACAAAATCCGGTCCGCGGTCCACCTCGTCTTTGAGCAGGGCGCGGAGTGCATTCGCCCGTCCGGAAGACTGTAGCAGCATGGCGGCATGGACCCGATCCAGTGTCGTTGCGCCACGTTGGGTCTCGAGTGCCTGGTCGGGAACGGTCGAGGCTCCGCGACGGCGGCGGCCGCGCACTGGCGGTGGAGCGGTCTCTGCGGCAGTGGGGAATAGAGTCAACTGAATCGAACCGGTCGGAGCTCGCTCAATGCGATCGGCAGCCAACGAGGCCCCATCTTCGCCGAAAAGCTGCGTGCTGCGATCCGACACGGGAATCAGCCGCACGACTCCCTTTTCAGTGCGGATGATTCGGCCTTCCCATTCTTCCAGGTGAATTCCCAGCGGTTGAGCGAACCGGCGGACTACATCGAACACGAGAGAGAATCCCTTCGAGGGCTTGCTGCTGGACGACACCTCTTCATCGTCATCATCGGGTTCCGGTTCCTCGTCCTCAGCCGCGTCAGCAGCATCCGAGGCGGTGGATTGTAGTGTCCACAGAAACAGAGCTGTCAGTCGCGCATCCTCTTCCAAGGCTCCTGAAGTTCCATTGCGCGCTCGTGACTCAGCAGTTCCCAGCACACGTTCCAAGGCAGAGCGGCCGACGATCTCCCAAACGTAGGCCAGGTAGCCCCGTAAGTGTGCTTCACGAGATGTCGGATCACCGCCGAGGGGAATCTCCCGTTCCTCGGCGTCGACAACTTTGGCATACCGACTGAAGATCTCCAGCGCCGGCCCGATGCATGCGAACACAAGGTCCGCTCCGCGAACACCTTCATCCTGAAGCCGATCCATCCAGTCTTGAACTCGCGTGGGAAGTTCACGCAGGACATCAGCCCAGTCGCCGACTCCTGCGCTATCTGGACGTGGACGACAGATGAGATGCACACTCGTCGCGAGTGCGGCTGTATTTCTCGCTCTCATTCGACTCGCCATTTCCGTCGCGATGGGCCAAGAGCCTGTAATGGTCCAACCACCAGCGATTAGCCCTTTAAGAAATGCTTCCCACCCTTCGGTTGTACTGTGCGCAAAGACAACGCCAGCAACACCGTCTCCCCTTAAAAACCGTCTCGACTCGGCGAAACAGGCACCGATAGCCATCTCAAAGAACGCACCATCCTTTGGCCGACCATTGAACTTATGTCCTTGATTCCAGACGCATTCCTGCGTCTTGGGCGTCAGGCAGTTAGTCGAGTCGAATGGGTCTCGCAGCAATGAGTCGTGCGGAAGACTGCGTTTAAGCCAAACAAAGAAGAAGTCCGCAAGATCGGCATATGGGATTGCGTCGTAGTAGGGCGGGTCGGTGAACCAAACATCCACAGATTCTGATGGAAGTCCAGTGTTAGCCGCATCTGCGAGCGTTACCGTTCCAGCTGTTGTGATTGGACCGATCGAAGCCAAACCATTTATCACGTTTTCAAGGCAAACATCCAATCCACCGCTTGAGCTTGAGGTTGGAACGCCTTCGGCGAAGTCCCAGGTTACCGCAGCGGCGTGTCGAGTGAAGAGTTGCCGTGGGCATTCGGCGACGGGTTCCCATCGACAGAGCGAATTGCTGAGGTCCGCAAGCTTTGAGACAGCAAATGACATCAGTCGCTGAACTGGTGCATTGTCGATACCACGGACTTCACGGCAGAGTGTGAGCATCGCGAGCAACTGACGGCTCGTGAATAGATCTGCAAATGTCGTCATTCCATAACGAGTTACTGCAGAAAGACCGCGCGCGTTCGGTGATGGGCGAATCGGATTCAGCGGCTCTGAAGGCAGAGATTCAACCGGGTCCGTGTCGCCTTTTGCAGTAACCCTCTTCAGTTCCTGTTGAGAGAGATAGACAACTCGATAGTCTGCGTCGGTTGCTAGCCGGTATTGGCGGCCTGCTTGCCCATTTTGAAGGGTCACGACGGCAAGAAGAGTTGCACCGCTAGTACGAATGCCGTTGGCGTCGAACTCAACATGTGCGCCACCTCGTTGCGCAGACAACTGAGCGCGGACGCGTGTAGAAGAAAGAACTGCGTTGCAGCATAGGCAGACGGCCTTAGCGTTATTGACGGTCCCGGGCCTAACGGCGGCTTCTGACTCTGGATCGAATATCTCAAAATCAATTCGAGGATGGCCGTTGTTAGGTCGTCGAATGATTGGACGCAAAGCGCGTCGCCGGATTGGCTTCTTGCACAGCCAGAATGATCGGACGAGTGGAATTTCTGCTCCGCAATTTGGTGCCTCGCACCGAACGGTTCTCGACCACAAGAAACAGATAGGGCGAGCGCCATCGGCATCAAGCGGATAGTACTGGCTAAGATATTTCTCTGCCGATGCTCTCACGGCTGCGCCTGCGCTGCGAAGAGTGTCTGGCAGTTCTGCCCCATGACGGGGAATGTCCTCGAGCATCACCTTATTGATGAGGCAGGCTACCGGATTTAGGTCGCTGGCAAAGGAGTCACATCCCAGTCGAAGCGATTCGAGTGGGATGGCCCCACCTCCGGCGAACGGGTCAACAACTAAAGGTACCTCACCTTGATATGCAGATTTCACTAGACCACGGGCCACTTCAAGGTAGACTCGATCTGATGCCATATCCCAATTTGCGATATCTCCGATGAACTTGAGCAGCGCACTCCGAAGTGCCGCATCCCCAGCAGGGATGGCCCCACGGCTTCGGAGCAACAGAGTTCGGGCCTGTGTCTTGAAGTCTTCCGGACAATGTGCGTCGCAGGGATCGGGGAGCAGCAACCCCAGCAGCATCGAACGACACGCTGCCAATGGACGACGTGCCCACCACAGGTGCAACGTTGAGGGCAAGCCGTGACGAATCGACTTCTCCCGCGCAGCGTGTTTCGAGACCACCGCGATGGGGAAGTCGACCTCGGCCAGGCGTTTGCAATCCTTGGGGATCATGTTGCAGTTGGTCCTGTGGCGTCGAGGCGGGCGCGGGCGGCGCGGACAGCTTCGTGCAGTTTTTGTTCGAGCAGCTTGCGCGGAGGCAGGTCGGTCATGTAGGCGGCCACGCGGATGCCGCTGTCGGCCAGCCGCAACAGTTCGACATGCTCGTCAGACTTGTCGGCACAGAGGATCAGACCCAGCGGCGTCTCCTCGCCCGGTTCCATCGCATGCTTCTCCAGCCAGCGGAGATAGAGTTCCATCTGGCCCTTGTCGGCCGCCTGGAATTTCCCCAGCTTGAGGTCGATGGCGACCAGCCGCCGGAGCTTGCGATGGTAGAACAGCAGGTCGAGGTAGTAATCCTCGGCATCGATGGTGATGCGTTTCTGCCGTTCGACGAACGCGAAGCCGACCCCCAATTCCAGCATGAAGGCTTCCAATTCCCGCAGGATCGCGGACTCCAGATCCTTTTCGGAATAAGTGTCGCGGAGACCCAGGAAGTCGAGGAAGTAAGGGTCGCGAAAGATCAGGTCGGGCGTCAGCCGGTCGCCGTCGCGCAGCGCGGCAAGTTCCTGCCGGGCCAGTTGCTCGGGCTTCTTCGACAGGGCGGTACGCTCAAAGAGCATCCCCTGAATCTTCTGTTGCAGCGTGCGAACGCTCCACCGTTCGACCCGACACATCTCGATATAGAAATCCCGTTGCAGTGAATCATTCAGGTAGATCAGCGAGCGAAAGTGCGACCAGCTCAATTCCCTACACAGCGTGTAGAGAATCTTCTCGTCGGGAAACATCTCGGCGATTCGCAGCATGTGCCGCAAGTTCGGCTCCGAATAACCGCGACCGTATTCCTCGATCAATTGTCTACTCACTGCGGAGACAATCTGCTCGCCATAGTCGGCCCGCTTCTGCTTGAGAATATCGTCCCACAGCCGTCGGCCGATGTTCCAGTACAGCCAGACCAGGGCCGAGTTGACGGTTTGGGCCACGCCGGCGCGGGATTCGTCAATCAACCGCCGCAAATCCCCGACGAGTCGTTCCGGGACGCGTGTCGCGATCACGGCGTCGCCCTTGACGACGGGCTTGCGTCCAGCCACCGTTCCCTTCTTTTTCGCCATTATGACGCCCCCCCACTCGATTCGCCCCGCGCCAGCGTGCGCGTGTCGATGCGGTAATGGGCCACCTTGGAGACTTCCGTCCATTGGAGTCGGGCCGGGTCGGCGATCATCTGCAGGGTCGGGGTCGTGCCGCAATTGGTGACGACGTACAGCCAGAAGCAATCGCGGCGATCCTGGGCGACCTCCAACTCGTGGGGCGACAGCATCACCGACCCGACGGCCGCCGCTATCCCCTTGATTTCGATCAGACGAAGTTCGCCCGTATTGACATCGAGGCTGGTCACGTCGTAGCCAAGGTTCTTCTCATGGACGTCGTAAACCTGCCGGCCTTGGGCACGCTCGTAATCCATCACGAACTGCATCGCGGTGGCCTCGGTTTCGAAGTCCGGACGCAGATTGCGGATCTCCGGGACGTTGCGGTCCGGATGCGGCAGGATGATGACGGAGGTCAGCTTCTCCACCGCCTGCAGGGTCAACGACCGCTGCTGGTTCAATTCCTGGCGGCGGCGGTCGCGCCGCGCCAACAATTCCGCATGACGATTCTCGGCCTGGGTCAACCGGCCTTCCGCCCCCTGCGTACCGCGATCCACCTCGGCAGCCGCCTTACCCAGTTCCTCGTCGGCTCGTTGCAACAGTTCGGTCAGCGAGAGGTCAATGTGGTCTGCGATTCGGCCGACCTCAGTTGTCCGCTCGTTGCGGACTTCCTCCAGGAAAGGTCGCAGGGCCTGCTCTTGCAGCCAGATGGACGCCTCGGGCAGGGTGGCGACAGTCGGCAGGCTGTCCGGGGCGGGGGCGGGCTGAAGGCCGATCAGGATGGTTGCCTCGCGGCGCTGCGGTTCGCCGGTATCGGAAAGTTCGACCGCAAAGAGCCGTTCGTGGATCACCTGGCCGAGACCATCGACGACGCGGCCCCGGTAAAAATCCACTCGCACGGGCACTTCGTAGGCCAGCGAGTAATAACAGGCTCCCCGTTTCAGGTCGTCCTGGGATGACAGATAGATGTGCCGCCGGATCGCTTCAAACAATGGATGTCCGGGGGTGACCCATTCCAGATGGTGTTCTTCGGCCACTTCGCGGTGCGTCGAAAGCCGAGGATACTTGACCGAGATCGCGGGGAGCCGCCAGTCGGGATCGCGTTCGTACCTTTTGAGCACCGATGGCGTCCGGGCCGGATCAAACGTGTGTTCCAGGTTGGGCACGGCCTTCAGCGTGAGCCCCACGTGGCCGGACGCTTCTGCCAGGAAACGGGCGATGGTCTCAGGCACCACGCGGCGCTCCTGAGCCTGTGCCCGGCGCTCGATCAGCATTTCCAGGTTGAGCTTCTTCGATGCCAATCCTTCGAGGGCGTTCTGGCAAATTGCCCGGAATCGGCTTTCGTCAACGTTGTACAACAACCGGTCTTCAAGATCGGCTTCGCCCAGTTGGCCAGCATAGTAGTCGCGCAAGACCCGTTCGACCTGAGCTGCCGGAAGCACTTCACCGACGACATTGAAGACCGCATCGTCATTCAGTGCGTTTCGGATTTCCTGCAGTTTCTCCAATAGCCGCTTGAGGACGTGGCCTTCGATGGTGTTCGTGGCCACGAAATTGAAGATCAGGCAGTCCTTCTTCTGGCCGTACCGGTGAATACGGCCCATTCTCTGTTCAAGCCGATTCGGATTCCAGGGGATGTCGTAGTTAAACAGGATGTGACAGACTTGGAGATTGATCCCCTCGCCAGCGGCTTCCGTGGCGACGAGCACCTGGATATCGCCGTCCTTGAACTGCTGTTCGGTATAGAGTCGCGACCCCGGTTCGTCGCGGGAACCGGGCTTCATACCGCCGTGGATGCACCCGACGCGGAAGCCCCATTCCGCGAACTTCCCCATGATGTAGTCGAGCGTGTCCTTGAACTCGGTGAAAATCAGCAGACGCTGGTCGGACTGGTCGAAGAACCCCTGTTCGTGAAGCAGATTGCGCAGACGCGACAGCTTCGCTTCCACACCGGATTCCTGGACCTTCTGCGCCTGGATCGCCAGTTCCTGCAGTTCTACAATTTCGCGTCGCACATCTTCGGCGTTCTGCGAGATGGAGATGGCCTCGATCATCTCTTCGAGCCGCTCTCGTTGTTCGTCGTCCATTTCCTCCAGTTCGTCGGCATCGGGGAGGTCGGGCGGAGCGGTCCGGGCCAGATCCTGCGCCTTCTTGAGTCCCACTCCCAAACGCCGAGCGCGATTTTCCAGAGAGCAGCGGACGGCGAACGTGCTGGACGCCAATCGGCGTTGATAGAGGGCCATCAGGAACCCGACCGCCCGAGCCCGGGGATCGTCGCCAGCAGATGCGGCCCGCGTGCTTTGCCGTTTCACGAACCGAGTGACATCTTTATAGAGCTCGAATTCGGCCCCGTCGATCTGAAAGTCGACCGTGTGCGGGATGCGCTTCTTGAACAGCTTCTCGGCCACCCAGGTACCGTCTTCTTGCCGCACGGGGAAAGCGACCATCGCCTCCTTGGTCCGCCGCAAATAAAACGGCGCGCGACGACGCTCCATCGCTTCATGAATGGACTTCACGTCAGCGTAGGCGTCCTGATCGAGCAACTGCAGGAACAGGCTGAAGTTGGTCGGATCACCTTTGTGCGGGGTGGCGGTCAGCAGCAGAAAGTGATCGGTGGCGTCCCGCAGCAATTCACCAAGTGCGTAACGAGCCGTCTTACGGGCTGGGGGCGACCACGACAGACGATGGGCTTCGTCGACGATAACAAGATCCCAGTGGACCTGCTTCAATCCCGGAAGAATCTCGTTCCGCTTGGCGAGATCCAACGACGTGACGACCTGCTTTTGTTCGAGCCACTGGTTGACACCGAACTGATCGCGAATGTCGGAACCTTTGACGACGAGGAACTTTTCGTCAAACTTCTCCTTCAATTCCCGCTGCCACTGAAAGGCCAGGTTGGCGGGAGCGACGATCAGAATCCGCTCGGCCAATCCTCGCAATTTCAGTTCGCGGATGAGCAACCCGGACATGATCGTCTTGCCGGCACCGGCGTCGTCGGCCAGAAGAAACCGAACGCGGGGCAGCTTGAGTAGGTGGTGATAAACCGCTTCCAACTGATGCGGCAGCGGATCGACTTTTGAGATCGACAGGCCGAAGTATGGATCGAACTCGTAAGCGATTCCCAGGGCGTAAGCCTGCACGCCGAGACGCAACAGGTTACCATTGCCGTCGAACGATGCAGTTCCGGCAAGGATCTCCAGGTGCGCGAGTTCGGCTTCCGTAAGAGTAACCCGCCGAAATCGCTCCGTTTGCGCGCCCACCAGGCCCAGCACCCAGATCCCCGCGCCACCGGGCGTGACGGTTTCGACGCGCATCGGCTCGTTGAACAACGGGCCGGTCAGCGTCTGGCCCACCTGAATAGATTGGGTTTCAGGCATCCTTCGATTCCCGACTGCCATCACAATCCAGCCACACTTGCTGGTTTACTAAACGGTTGACGGCGGATGTTAACCGGGCTGTTCGGGAAATGCAAACAATTGGAACCTCGCGACTGCGCGTTCTGAACGGCAAGATTCTGGCTGGTATTGAATTACGGCGATTTCAAATCTTTTTCAGCGCCGGAAACGTAACTTGAACCGAGTCGGCAAACGTGCCAGCACGGCGTTTCGCTGCCGGTGGGTCAGTCGAGACTTTGCCCTCACGCTCCAGATTTCCGAGTACGGCTTTGTAGTTTTTCAGGAGGTACGGCCGCCCCACATGGTGGTGGTTAAAGATCTGTTGTGTTGTCAATGTTCGTCCGGCGAAGTCTGCGAGCAGCATTTCACCGAGATCATCGAGTGGGCGGTTCAGCTCAAACAGCAAACGGTATTTGCGATCGGCCGGACAATAGCGGAAAGACGGCACACCCTGCTCGGCCTTGGAACTTTGCTTGGCCATGACATCCTTCATGATTTCGTAGCCACGGACATGCTTGCTGACGAAGATCAGATGATGGCTTGTGCGAGTCCCCTCTTCATTGAGAAAGCTGAATGGCAGGACGTAGCGGCCACCAAGATCCTGCAAGGCCTCAGCCAACTCCTCGACGATTGCGGTCTCCCGTTCCTCGGGATCAAGACCCTTCAACCGTATTCGGAGCTTGTCAGCTCGCTCTTTCCCAAAAAGGCAGTCCATGTGCTCATCAACGGCCGCATTCGGCAGGCCCATGTTGATTCGGTTGTAATTGAAGAAGAATATGCAATCGCATCCCCAATCCTTCAAAACCGAATTGACCAATCGAAGCGACAATCCTTTGTACCCCCACGGATCAACAAAAAAGAGTGTCGGGACAAGTGACATCTGCTCAAACTGTTTGACCAACTGATCGCCGACCTCGTAATTGTTGACCTTCGGTTTGTGATTGAGGGACGCGATCCCGTCGAGGTTGGAGATCGCGGTTTCGAGTGATTGAGAGTGATCACAGTTTCGGTCGTTGAAAACCGTCACCAGCATCGCCCGCATGTCTGGGTCAGCGATGGCTCTCTGCAGGATGAGCAGGGGTGTTGACATCGTCCCGTCATCATAGCGCCCGGGGCCAGCGAACAGATCGATGTAGGCGATACGAGGATGTCGCGATTTTTTCGCGGCCGGGATGATGACCTTGGCCCAAGCCCAAAAATAGTTGGCGACGATGGCCGCCTTGACTCGAGACTGGTCTGTGGATTGCTCGAAAAACTGACCCATCGTCACCACCCCGTCATGCCGACTTCTTTGAGCTCCCCGAAGGTAGGCTCGGCCACTTACCACTGAACCGACCAATCAACACTTTTCGTTCAGCGAGGCTCGGGACTGCACACCGTGCCACAGGAGGAAGGTCATCGTAGGTCCGCCCGTCCAGTTCACGCCCTGCCTCGCTCTTTCGAACCCCGCCCCATTGCTTGAAAAAGAACGGCACCTTCTCGGTCAGGCATTGGCGCTGGATCTGAACCACCCAGTCCTTCGCCATCGGCCGGGCACCAGCTCCACTTTCGCCGCCGACAATCACCCAGTCGATCCCTTCAAGGTTAATCGTTCCGACATCCTCCAATAGCGGCTCGATTGACAGAAACGCCATTGCGGGGGAAGCGTCACGCAGATGATCAATTCGCGGAACACCGTGCTTGCGGTTCTCGACGCTCACGCCCCACCAGATATGGTCCAACCCGGCTACGAACGACAGCTTTGTTTTCAGGAGATCGCGAAGTCGCTCAGACCGCTTCGTGAGTACTTGGTATGTATGCCAGTTCGCGGTCGCCATCACCCGCGCCACCAGCACGATATATTCGTCGGATACGTCCTTGTGAAAGAGATCGCTCATCGAGTTGACGAAGACCATTTGAGGCTTTGACCAACTGAAAGGTTCCGTCAGCTTCTCAGGAACCAGCCGCAGATCGAACCCTTGCTCATAAGGGTGTCCGGGGACGCCGCGAAATCGCTCGGCAAACGTCTCAGCATAGCAGTGAACGCAACCTGGACTGATCTTGGTGCAGCCACGCACCGGGTTCCAAGTGGCGTCGGTCCATTCGATTTTTGAGTTAGCACTCATGGCCGCCCTCCCTGGTCGCCAGTGCCGCATGGCAGGTGAACGCATCTTTTAGCATCTCTTGAACTCCCTATGTTGATAACGAGTTGTGACGATTCTGAACAGACTGAACAGCTCACGTCGATTTCGACTGGATCCTGATGTCCGACCAAACAGGCCTTTGTTTCCGCCAGTCAGGAACAAGTGCGATGGATTGAAGCTGCCGCAGGTGGATCGGATCACGGCCCCCTGTGACCCGGGACAGGAACAGGATCTCCTCCTGAATATCCGGGGCCAGCATCAGCAGGTTCATGATCTGGGTCACGCGGGCACGGGTGACGTGCCCGAGGCGTGCCAGTTCGGAGTAGTCGGTGACTTCGCCAGCCTGGATCAGCTTGTCGAAACGAATCGCCAGCGCCATCAGCCGGGTCACTCGTGCCAGCCGCCCCACGGGTCGAGCCGCGGTCGGGTCGGTTCCTGACTCAAGCACGCGACGGCTGCCTCGGCCGCGACGCTCGAAATGGATGTCGGCTTCAACGGTCAGTGGCTTAATCATGCTGCGTCCTCCGCGTCGGCGAACTGTTTGCCGAATTCCCGAATTCCGTTCGGATGAAAAGTGACGGCCACCTTGCCGCGAGCGCCATCGTAATCGACCCGTTCCACGAGCAGTTCCACCACGCGGGCTTGTTCGCGCGGCGTCAGCGAGTTCCACACCGGGTCGAACCTGGCCAATGCGGCGGCCACCTCGTGGTGGTCGACGGACTTGGCGCTGATGGCGTGAATCTGCTCACGGACCTCCGTCGCCCGACGTTCGGCCCCGCGTATCCGTTCCTGAAGGTCGGCCAATCGGGCCACTGCCGGGGAATCGGCGTCACTGGGGCCAACGTGGGCGACCACGTCGCGAACGTCGGCGTTCCACCGAGCCAGTTCCCGCTCCAGGCCAACCCGTTCCGCTTCTAACGCGGCAAGTTCGGATTCGGCCTGCTGGCGGGCCTGGACGACCGTCTCCCGGACCATCCCGGGGTCGCGACCGATGGCCCGGATCTGGTCGACGACGAACCGCTCGATCTCGGTGGCCGGGATGGATGGTGACGGGCAGTTTTGCCAGCCTCGCTGTTGAGCGTGGCAGCAGACGTAATACCGATACCGTTTATTACCATCCTTGGTTGCGTGTGTCGGCGTCATCGCCGAGTCGCAGGCAACACACCGGAGCAGCCCCTTCAGTAACGCCCCGAACTTATTGCGGACCTCAACACCGCCACTTCGGCCGTTCCGCCGAAGCAGCGCTTGCGCCCGTTCCCACACGTCGTCGGCAATGATCGCGGCATGCTCGCCATCGTGGACTTCATCCTTGTACCGCAGTTTTCCGACGTAGGTGACGTTGGTTAGCAGCTTGTGCAGGCTCTTCTTCGTAAACGGTTTCCCACCCCGCTCGATGCCTTTTCGCGTGGTCCACCGTTTGTTGCTCCAGCCGCGTGCATCCAACTCCTGGATCACCGCCATCAGGGACTGGTGTTCCAGATACAGTTCGAAGACTGTGCGGACGCGGATAGCCTCGTCGTCGTTGACAGTCAACTTTGAGCCTTTGGGGTCTACGTCGTAACCGAGGAGCGGCATTCCGCCCGACCATTTCCCTTTCCGCCGGGTGGCGGCGATCTTGTCCCGCGTTCGTTCCGAGATGATTTCCCGCTCGAACTGGGCGAACGACAGCAGCACGTTCAACATCAGCCGGCCCATCGAATTCGCCGTGTTGAACTGCTGGGTGACCGAGACGAACGAAACCCGGCGTTTTTCGAATGTCTCGAGCAGCTTGGAGAAATCGAGCAGCGACCGACTCAGGCGGTCAACCTTATAGACCACCACGCAGTCGACCTTCCCGGCATCAATGTCCGCCATCAGCCGTTTCAAGGCTGGCCGGTCCATGTTGCCACCGGTAAATCCGCCGTCGTCGTATTGGTCGGGGATGATCTGCCAGCCTTCCCCTTCCTGGCTGCGAATGTAGTTCTCGCCCGCATCGCGCTGGGCATCGAGCGAGTTGAACTCCTGTTGGAGACCGTCTTCCGTCGACTTGCGGGTGTAGATCGCACACCGGACCGTCGGCTTGGTAGGCGTTGTGGCGCGGGGTTTGGTGCGGGTCATCGCTGGTCCTCCTTACGCAGGCGAAAGAAGAGGAAGCCGTTGGTGTGCGTACCGGTGATCTGCTTGGCGACCGCACTCAGCGACCGGTAGACCTCGCCCTCGTATTCGAACCCGCTGGCCAGAACTCGGACCTGCAGCGTCTGCCCCTTGTAGTCGCGGGTGAGCACTGTACCGGCGAGGGGAAGGCGGTTGTCGTCCGAGAATCGAACGGTGGCGGTGACCGTGTGGTTCTCGTTGGGCGATTCGGCGGGCTTGGCCTTGGGTGGCGACATCCGAATGTCTGCGTCGTTCGCCAACTCTTCGGCGCGTTGGCGGGCGCGTTCCGACAATCCGCCTTCCGCCGTGGCCTGCAGCCGCCACGCGATCCGTTTCACCAGCCAGGCCTTGTTGCCCGTGCGGGTTTCGTCGCCGAAGACCTCGGCGTACTTCGACCGCAACTCCTTCACGGTCATCCGCTGCAGCGCGGCGACCTCTTTTCCGACGTTGATCGACATGCGTCTCTCCTTGTGGGGTTCTCGAAAACCGTTAACCGTGGTGACCACTGAGCACGGTCTCCCGAGGAACCTCAAGGCATGTCTTGGTCCCGTCGGCCGACTCTTCGTCGCTCCAGACGATCCGGTGGCGAAGCCGCAAAATGGCCGCAGCGAAAATGCTCGCGAGTTCCGTGAGCCGGGCGTCTTCCGATGAGGGCTCGTCGTCGGTTTGGCGCATAGTGTCTCCGGCGTGGTGGCCAATCGCGGCCAGCAGGGGACCAACCAGCCAGCGGCCTGGCGGTAGCGGGAAGGACTCGGGGGCGAATTCATCGCCCTATCCGTAGAGCTACCCGACGCCGGTTCGAAGTGACGAAACCAGGGTCCGAAAGGGACCGGCGTGTTAACTCCGAGAGGGGTGTTAACGCGAGAGTTCGAGAGTTTTGGGCGGAGATTCCGGGGTCCGAGCGAGACCATCCGGGTGCCTTCCGCAACCCGGTGGGACTCTCTCGAAACAGAGAGCGCCAGAGCAGCGGGCGGGGTGACGTAACGTCTTGCGGAAAAGGCGGAAACGAAAAAACGCCGGGAGGCGAACCTCTCGGCGTTTTCCGTGAACTGGTCTGTACTGCGAGTACGCAGGACAGAAACGAGCTCC
>JBGSUN010000127.1:0-8045 GCA_041753475.1 Planctomycetaceae bacterium
GCGCTGCTGAGCACGCTCCAGGTCCGACACCAGAAACGTCATCTCCATCCGGTCGATCTCTGGCAACACCAGTTCCTTCAGCCAAGCCACGGCTCGCTGTGTCGGAAAGGTCTTCGTCGGCAGGCTCCATTGCAGGTTGTGGCGTCGCAACAGGTGCTTGATCTTGTTGATCACTCGGGTCCGCGCTTCACTGGCTTCTTTGCGCAGGGTGGTCAGACGCCGGTTCTGCTGATCGGTCGCCGACGGCAGTTGGACTTGCTGGAGACCGTGGACCGGCTTCCCGGCCAGAAAGCGGTCGCGATTCACCCACAACAATTCGCTCAGCGCGGCGGCATCGCGCCGGTCGGTTTTTTGCCGCTTCCGTTCTTCGGGCTGAATCAGAATCACCTTGTGGCACCGATGATCTTCCAGCGCCTGGAGCAGCCAGTCGTTGAAGCCGCAGACCTCCACCACCGCCAGAAATGATTCCCCATTCTGGAGGAACTCGCGTTTTAACCGCACAAAGAATTCTTGCATCTTCTCCGGCTGCGTGGACACCTGCCGCGCCTGCACGACATCACCCTGGTCATCCCGCAGGGAGATCGTGAGTTGGCGAGCATGCTGATCGATTCCAAGGTACAACATGGTCATGGTTCTCCGGCAAGAGGATGGGGACCAAACTCCCCACCGGATTAGTCCAACCAACGATCACTCGCAACCTTCGCTCTTTCATTGATATCAAAGAAGGCCGCGCAGAGCATCTCGTACCCTACGGTTTTGGTTTTTCTACTGTCAGGTTGCGGCGGTAAATCTTCATGCCGTTGGCGATGTAGAGCGTGCTGTGATCGGGGCCGGCGAGGATGCAGGTGGTGAGGGGTTGATCCTTGTCGGGCTTAGGCAGGACTCCGCAAGGGCGGCCCGTCGGATCGAAAATCTGCACGCCGAGGTCGCTCGTCACATAGAAACGCCCGACCTTGTCGACCGCCATGCCGTCGCCCTTCGAGTTCTGGACGTAGGGGGGCGGCTCGTTGAATTTGAACTCGCCCTTCGGGTCGATCGGAAGGCGCATGGGCATCGTCGGCATCTTGGCGTCGAGTACTCCGTCGGTGTTGACACGGAACATCCAGGTGTGAGTTCCACCATAATCCGAGACCGTGAGGGTGCCACCATCGGGGGATAACGCGATGCCGTTGGGTTTGGTGATGCCCTTGTCAACCGCGGTGACTTCGCCGGTTTGCGGGTTGATCCGCGTCACCTGCTGGGCTCCGGTTTCCGTGATCAGAATAAAACCGTCAGGCGTGACCGCGAGGTCGTTCGGCTTCACTCCTTCGGCGACGACCTTCACTTCGCCACTGTCCGGGTGGATCGAGATCACACGACTTTTCGCTCCCTGACAGGCGTAGAGCAGCGAGCCCTCTGGATTGAATTCGAGGCCGCTGACCGACTCTTTGCAGATTTCTTTACGTGTACCGTCAGTGCCGATACGGACGACGGAAGGTGCCCGCATGTCGCAGAAGTAGAGGTTGCCTGCCTTGTCCGCGCAGAGTGCATCCGCAAAGCCGAGTCCCTCCGCAACGACCTCCCAGGTTTCGCCGGGAATCAACAAGTTGAGCAACGTGAGATCGCCGCCGAGATCGCCGCGGGTATCGAGTACCGGAGTGTGAGCTTCCTTTCGCCACAGCCACTTCATCGCCTCGGGAAACTTCGCACCGCCGAAGTCGGCGTTGTGCGCGTAGCCTTCCGCCCAGTCGAAGCGGACATCGTAGCCCATGTATTTCAGTGCCGACGCCATCTGCTGATTGGACCATGGCCAGCTTCCGAAGGCATTGTCGACATCACCACTGGTGTCGGCCATGTAGACGCGGATCGGCTTCGGTTCGGTCTTGCGAACGAGCGACGGGTAAACGTTGCCGCCGCGAAGATTCGTGAAGCTGCCGACACTCGAATAGACCTTGCGGAAGAAGTCGGTTCGTTCCCACGCCGCGGTGAAAGCGCAGATCGCGCCCGAGCTGGAACCGCCGATCGCGTGCAGCTCGGGGTCGTCGGAGATGGAATACTTCTTGCGCACTTCGGGGATGATCTCTTCGAGCAGGAAGCGGACGTAGCGGTCACCGAGGCCATCGTATTCCAGACTGCGATTGGAGTGCTTCCCGTTCTCTCGCGATTTGTCTTTGCTATGACCAGGATTGACAAAGACCGCAATTGTCGGCGGCATGTCCCCGCGCGCGATCAAATTGTCGAACACCGTCGGCACGCGCCAACGACCTTTGACGTTCTTCATCCCTTCGCCGTCCTGAAAGACCATCAACGCCGCGGGTTGGTCTGCCTTGTACTGGGCAGGCACATACACCGACCAATCGCGGATCGTGTTGGCGAAGATCTTCGATTCCCACGCAGGCATCTGCTCGACGGTCCCCTTTGGCACATCGTCCTTCGCGACCGCATCCGGGTGTGGTTCCCACGCGGGTTTGGTCTCGACGATCGGAATGTTCGTACTCTCGGCTTTGTCGTCCCATAGCCATGTCAACGCTTCAGGCAACATCTCGCCGCCGAACTTGCCGCTGTGTCCGCCGTCGGTCATGTCGAGTTTGTATGTGTACCCCGCGAATTGCAGCGCCGCCGCAAGATCCTGATTGCTGATCGGCCAATTTCCGTGCAGGTTGTTCAGGTCATCACGACCATCTTGTAGATAGACTTTGATGGCCTTCCGTTTGTCCTTCGACTTGCGGACCAGCCCCGGATACTCCCAGCCACCGCGGATGTTGGTGAAGCTGCCGATGTGGCTGAGCACCTTGCCAAATTGCTCCGGCTTTTCCCATGCGATGGTAAAAGCGCAGATGCCACTGGAAGAAATCCCGCAGACCGCGCGCTTCGCTGGGTCGGCTGAAACATTGAGCCCCTTCAGTGCCACCGGCAGAAACTCGTCGATCAGGAAATTGGCACACCGATCGCCCATCGAGTCGTACTCAAACGACCGATTGCTGCGATCTTTTCCGCCTTTCATCGTTGCGGCGACAGTGCCCGGATTTACAAAGACGGCAATCGTGACCGGCATCTTCTTTTGATGAATAAGATTGTCGAACACGACCGGTACGCGAAACCCGCCCTTCACATTCGAGTACCCGCCGCCATCCATGAACACCATCAACGCGGCCGGTTCGCCGTCCTTGTATTGAGCGGGCACATAGACGCTGTAATCCCGCTTCGTCCCCGGAAAGACCTGGCTGTCGTTGAACTGTCCCGCTGTGATCGTCCCCTGGGGAACGCCGGCCTGAACAACGCGATCGGGATGCTCTTGTGCCTGGGTTCGAAGAATCAATGCATGGACAATAAAACACAGACCGATCAAAACGTGCTTCAGATGCTTCATCACGGGATTCCGATTTATTGGCTGACTGCTGTTGTCGTCCGCTTCGAGGGCCTGGTGGCTTCGCCGCGATTCTATCGAACGGTCACATCAGGCCGCCAATGTAGGTTCGCAGTAAGGGAACCGAATTGCTCATCCGGCACTCAGCAGTCCAATTCTTGATCCCCGCGGCTATGATCGGAATTCGAGAACGGACGGTAGGTCGGCGAATTTTAAATTCTGTGAAACAAGAGTGGCCACGGTTGGACGAACATTTTCTACGCCTGCTGCGATGCCTTGATCATGAAGCGACGGCGGAGGCGATCGCTGCCGTTGGCAATTCCCGTCGGTTGACGGGAGTCGCTGCGGAGCGGGGCGGTACCACTTTAGTGGGATTGGCGATTCGGGACGAAACCAGTGGTTTCGGCGGACGCGTGGTCGTGACGCTGGGCAAACTAGATCGCCGGCTCGAACTTCCGTGGACGCGACTGAGTGTGGGAACGCCGGTCATTCTGTCGGAGGAAACCGCCGCGATCGACACGGGGTGGCGTGGAGTCGTTACTGTTCGGGATCGCGAGACGATTACCGTCGCTTTGGCGGAGTCACCGGAACCTGCTGCCGATCGCCCTATGTTTCGCCTCGATTTGTCGTCGGATGAAATCTCTCGGCAGCGGCAGCGGGACGCGTTGCGGAAAGCGATGGCCGCCGAGCGCGGGCCGTTGGGGGCATTGAAACGCTGCCTCTTGGGGGATGAGCCGCCGGTCTTCGGGACGCCGAAAGCATGGACGCCGTTGTCCGCTCTGGATGACTCTCAGTGCGAAGCCGTGAGTCATGCGCTGGCGGCGGAAAGCTTCGCGATCATTCATGGTCCGCCAGGGACGGGGAAGACCACCACCGTCGTCGAACTCATCCGGCAGGCCGTCCGTCGGGGAGAGCGCGTGCTCGCTTGTGCTCCCAGCAATCTCGCGGTCGACAATCTGCTGGAACGGTTGTTGGTGGGCCGCGAACAGGCGATCCGCCTCGGTCATCCGGCCCGCGTCTTGCCCGAACTGCGTGAGCACACGCTTGATGTGTTGGTGGAAACCCATTCCGATTTGAAGCTCGCGCGCGAGTGGACGAGCGAAGCCTGGGCGCTACGCCGTCAGGCGAGCAAGTACAAGCGGACGGCTCCCCCACCCGGTGAGCGCCGCAATCTGCGGGCGGAGGCTAAGCAACTGCTCGACGATGCCCGACGATTAGAATCGCGCCTGGTGGAACATCTCTTGGACTTGGCCACCGTGGTCTGTGCTACCCTGACTGGACTTAATGCGGAACTCCTCGGCGATCGAGTGTTCGATCTGGTCGTCATTGATGAGGCGGCTCAAGCCACCGAGCCGACGTGCTGGATCCCCCTGCTCCGCGCACGCCGCCTCGTGCTGGCTGGCGATCATTGCCAGTTACCGCCGACGGTCCTTTCGCACGAAGCCCGCAAGGAAAACTTTCACGTCAGTTTGATGGAGCGGCTGCACGCATTTTGCGGTACGACCATTTCACGGCGACTCACGACGCAATACCGCATGCACGAACAGATCATGCGGTTCTCGTCAGACGAGTTTTACGAATCCTCGCTGATCGCCGCCGACACGGTTCGTCAGCACCGTCTTGTCGATCTGCCGCATGTGACGGCCAACCCGTTCACGGAAGTCGCATTGAAATTCTACGACACGGCGGGATCGAGTTGCGACGAGCAAGCAGAAAGCGAAGGATCGAGTCGCGAGAACCCCGGCGAAGCCGCCTTCGTGGCACAGCATGTCGCCGCACTGATCGCCGCGGGAGTTGCCTCGACGGAGATTGCCATCATCACCCCATATGCGGCCCAAGTCCGACGTCTGCGAGAGTTGATTCCTGACGCGGCCGTGGAAATCGACACGGTCGATGGTTTCCAAGGGCGCGAAAAAGAAGCGGTCGTCATCTCCCTCGTTCGATCCAATCCGCAGGGCGAACTGGGCTTTCTGACCGACACGCGCCGGATGAACGTCGCCCTCACGCGGGCGCGCCGCAGTCTGACGGTCTTCGGCGACAGCAGCACTCTTGCGAATCACGAGTTCTACCTGCGACTCCTCGAGTATTTCGAGAATCAGCATGCTTACGGCACCGTGTGGGAACTCGGCGATGCGGTACCATAGCCACATGGACTCGCTTGGGTCTCATGCAAGGAGCCGATGTCAATCATGACCCTGCGATGCAATTGTTTCGCTGACATCCCTACGCAATTGCCGGACGAACTTTTCACGACCCTGCTCTCTGCCAACAATGTCCGCATCGAACGGATCGTCTCGCAAGGACACGTTTCCCCCGACGACCAGTGGTATGACCAGGACGAGCACGAGTGGGTGATGGTATTGCAGGGAGCGGCCCGGCTTCAGTTCGAAGAACAGACCATCGAGCTGCGTCCCGGTGACTTCGTCAACATTCCGGCCCATAAGAAACATCGAGTGGCATGGACGTCGACGGATGAGACGACCGTCTGGCTGGCCGTCCACTACGGGAGCTACTCGAAATGACTTCGGAAGACCCCTTTCGCATCGCTTTAGTCATCGTGATTGTTCTCACGATGTCCATTGGGATCTATCACCGCCTGCAAGCGGCATCGTCCGGTGAAACGATTTCGCGAAAGGAAGAAGGTCATTTGTTTGCCATCGTGCTCCGGCTGGCCGGACTGGGCCTCTGGATCGCCACATTGGTCTACTTAATCGCTCCGCTGTCCGTCCCGTGGACGTCGCTTCCGTTGGATTCCCGCATCCGTTGGGTCGGTGTGGCCATGGGGCTCGGTTCCTCGTTCCTGATGTACTGGACATTGAGCAACCTCGGGAGGAATCTGACCGACACGGTGGTCACACGCGCCCAGGCCACATTGGTGACAACCGGCCCGTATCGCTGGGTTCGGCATCCTTTTTATGTGACGGCGGCGTTACTCATGGGCTCCGTAACACTCCTGACAGCGAATTGGTTGATCGGCGTCAGCAGTTTGTTGGTCCTCGGATTGCTGGCAATTCGCACGCCCAAGGAAGAGCAAATGTTAGTCAAACGCTTCGGCCAACAGTACCGTGACTATATGGCGATGACAGGTCGCTTCTTTCCTCGAATCTCATCCGGTAGGAAATCATGAAACCGCATTCTCTCCCTCTGGGCCGACGTGCCTTTCTTCAGAACGGAACGCTGTTGCTGGCCGCGGCAGCGACGGTGGATCCTTCGTTGCTGTTCGCTGATGACCATAAGAAAGCGCTGCGTATCGGCCTCGTCACGGACCTTCATCACGCTGATAAACCGTCCGCTGGCACGCGGCATTATCGAGAGACGCAGGGCAAGCTGGCTGAAGCCGCGACCCAGTTCGAGAAGGAGAAAGTGTCGTTCGTGGTGGAACTGGGTGATCTGATTGACGCCGCCGACTCCGTGGAGACCGAGAAGCGTTATCTCAAGACGATCAACCAAGAGTTCTCAGCGATCTCGAAGGATCGCCACTACGTGCTTGGCAATCACTGCGTGGACACGCTAACCAAGGCCGAGTTCCTCGATGGTGTCGAACAGAAGCAGTCGTACTACTCGTTTGACCGTGGTGATTTTCATTTCGTGGTGCTGGACTCGTGCTTTCGTAAGGACGGCGAGCCGTATGGCCGGAAGAACTCCAAGTGGAACGATGCCAACATCCCGGCTGCGGAAGTGGAGTGGCTGCAAGCCGATCTGAAGGCCACGAGCAAGCAGACCGTTGTCTTCGCTCATCAGCGGTTGGATGTGAGCAACGACCACGGGGTCAAGAATTGTCCGGAAGTCCGGAAGATCCTTGAGGAATCCGGAAAGGTGCGGGCCGTCTTTCAGGGTCACAGCCACCAGAACGATCTGAAGGACATCGGCGGCATCCATTATTGCACGCTTGTGGCGATGGTTGAGGGTTCCGGTGCGGAGAACAATGGGTATTCCGTCATGGAGATCGCCCCCGCTGGCACCATTCGGCTCACCGGCTTTCGCACACAAAAGCAGTATGACTGGGAGCCAACGCGATGACGAACTGGCAAGGGGCCGCGCGAACCGCTGAGAAGCAGATCGACTTTTCGCACGCACGCTCCGATTAGCATGGCGCTTACCGGAATCCCAAGACAGGCAAATGATGACTCCCCCTCGACTTCGCATTGGCTGCTCAATGAGTTTCACCAGCGCAATCATCCTATTATTCGTCATCGGGTGGGTCACGCCCGGACTGGCTCAGGACGCGTATCCATTGCGTGAGGCCGTCGAGTGCCATCCCCGGTCGGGTCTGCCGAATTTCAGGGCGAAAGTGGAAGCAGATAAGACGGTGAAGATTGCCTACCTCGGTGGCAGCATCACCGCGGCTCCCGGCTGGCGGGTGCAGTCGCGCGAGTGGTTTGTTCAGCAATATCCCCAGGCACAATTTGAAGGGGTCGACGCAGCCATCGGTGGTACAGGTTCCGATTTGGGTGTCTTTCGCTTGCAGAATGATGTGCTGCGTCACAAGCCGGATCTGCTGTTCGTCGAGTTTGCCGTCAATGACGGCGGGACCTCACCCGAGCAAATTCACAAGGCGATGGAAGGTATCGTGCGTCAAACATGGCGAACTGATCCCAGTATCGATATCTGCTTCGCCTACACGCTCAGCGAGCCGATGTTACCGCAACTGCGGTCCGGCAAGATGCCGCGCTCCGCCAGTGCGATGGAAGAGTTGGCC
>JBGSUN010000128.1:0-37131 GCA_041753475.1 Planctomycetaceae bacterium
GGGAGAGGGCTAGGGTGAGGGGGGTGTTTGATCGACGGCAAATTTTGCAACACGACGCCGAAAAAGAGACTCGTCCAGTTGGTCAGTCTTCTGAAGCACTCAGCCCCCTCACCCTGACCCTCTCCCCCGATGACGGGGGAGAGGGGACCGGACTTACTGTGTGCCACTGGCTCTGCCAGTGCGAATTGTCCCAACGACATACGAAGAGAAGACACTGGCAGAGCCAGTGGCACACCTGAGAAATCTTCCGCTACGACGTGCATCAGTGAAGAGTTCGCGAGACCAAACGCTGTTGCCTTTGAGCATCCGCCGGACTCCAAGGAGCGATCATGCCGGCTCCACGAACATGGCAGCGAATACTGACAGCCATCGTCGGTCTTCTTTCACCATTATCCCTGCTAACCATGCTCATCGCATTTACGATGGTCAATCCGATGGGGTTGGCATTCTTGACGGAATTCACGGTCGTCAACGAGACTTCAGAGGATGTGTGGATTACTCCGATCGGAGCCATCGGGCAAGCAGGGCGGCGGTCAACACTTCCATACTCCCGCTTCCGGAACCTCGTGGTTCTTTCCACGGAAGATCGAGATTTTCAGATTGCGGCTCGTTCAAGCCGCTCGTTTGTTTATGACTGGGATGACATTCAGTTTTGTGAGATTCTGATCAGATCAGCAGAGGGAGCCTATCGCATCCTGCCGACAGGCTTGCATCCGACACAGCGACAATACCGTCAGCCGGAAACGGACCGATTCGTCATCACAAACCTGGTTGAACTCGAGCCAGCAACGGAGTTTCAACTGGCAGCGCTTGAGTCGCGGCGCGGCCGAAGAATACAAATCATCTACGGATTGGCGTGCCTCGGTTTGATCCCACCACTCCTGCTCTATTTCACCATCAATCCGCAACGGAAACGTCCTGCCAGTTCACGGAGAAATGACAGTCAGCCGGCCGCTCCGATCTTTGTCGACGAAGAACCGAATTGATGCAAATGTCTGACGTGGCACCGTGTCTCTGAGTCGCATGGGTTGATACTTCTGGAATCGCTCTTATGTTCACCCCCGCGTTGTTCTCGGTGAGCTATGCCGGTCTGTGGGGACAGGTGGCGTTGACGCTGCCCAACTTCATTCGACATGCGGCACAGATGGGCTATCGTCATCTGATGCTGGCGGGAAAGCGGCCGCATCTGTCGGTGCTCGATTATCACGAAGCCGAGTTGCAGGGACTCCGCAACGTGATGGACGAATGCGGGGTAACAGCGCCGATCATCGGGGCCTACGTCGACGCCGCCGGTGGGACTGCGGCCGAGGTCCCGTACCTCGAAATGCAGATCGCGTATGTCGACCGGTTGTCGCACATGGGGACGCAGCTCGGTACCAACATCATTCGGGTCTTCACCGGTTATGAACGGACCGATGGGGACACGTCCCGGGTGTGGAACCTCACAGTGCAGATGCTGCGGGAAATGTGCGACCGTGTGCAGCCGCGCGGCCAGACGATTGCCGTGCAGAACCATCACGACGTCGCCGTGGAAACCGCGGCGCTGCTCGAACTGTTGTCCGATGTCAACCGCCCGAACTGCAAACTCGGCTTCGATGCGTGGTCCCCGGCCCTCCGCGGCGAGGATCTTTACAAAGTCGCAAAACTCGCCGCGCCGCACACCGTCATCACGACCAATGCGGATTACGTCCGCTTCGATCGATTTGCTTATCGTCCGGAACTGGTGAACTACGAACGCCGTTCGCCATCGATGGTGCGAGCCGTCCCCTTCGGCACCGGCTTCATCGACTACCCCGCCTTCTTCGCCGGTCTGCAAGAGGGCGGCTTCACCGGCCTCGCCACCTACGAAATGTGCAGCCCCCTCCGCGGCGGCGGTGACATCGAAAACCTCGATCGTTACGCCAAGACATATCTGGAATGGATGCAGGAACGGGATTTGATTTCGAGCCTGCCATGACTGGTGACCGCCGAGGATTCTCGAATGCAGCAGCCGAATCCAATCCATTGCCAATCCAGCTACGACCGCGTCGCCGATGAGTATGTCGCGCGTATCTTTGACGAACTGAAAGACAAACCGCACGATCGGCAACTGCTGGACCGGTTCGCCGATGCCGTGCGGGACGTCGGCACGGCGTGTGACATGGGGTGCGGGCCGGGGCAGATCGCGCGGTACCTGCACGAACGGGGCGTGACGATGTGCGGCGTTGACTTGTCACCGGCGATGATTGAACGGGCACGAAGTCTGACGCCCAGCGTCGACTTCCAGCCGGGAAATATGCTCGCCCTCGCGGTCCCCGATGAAACGTGGGCGGGCATCGTGGCGTTCTACTCGCTGATTCACATCGCGCGGACCGACCTGCCGACCGCCTTGTCGGAACTGCGGCGCGTGCTGAAGCCCGGCGGAGTGCTGCTGATCGCCTTTCACATCGGTGACGAAACGCTGCACCTCGACGAATGGTGGGGCCACGCGGTGAATGTTGATTTTCACTTTTTCCGCCCGGAGAAGATGACCGGCTGTCTGCGCGATGCCGGCTTCGAGATCGAAGAGGTGATCGAACGCGATCCGTACCCCGAGGTCGAACATCAAAGCCGCCGGTGTTACATTTTCGCGAGACGACCACATAGGATTTCGCCGAGTTGAAGGCCACACATCCTATGCCAACCACTTCCGATTTAAGACTTGGTTCCATCAGAGGGATAAGACTGGCCAAATGGTTCGTCGCGGGGTTTGTGGCGACTTATTTGCTCATGCTGTTTCTTTCGGTTTCCTACTTCGATGGTCGGAAGTGGCATCGGACCGTCGTGTGGCATTTCTATCTGCTTATGGCCATGAATGCGCAGACCTACTCGAAGTCGCGATTTTCCCAGTTGAACTTTTCCGTTTACCTGGCAAGCCAAACGATGCAGGTCGTTATTTCGGTGTTTGTCGGATTGATTGTCGTAGGAATCGTTTGGATTCGATCGCGGAAGCCGTCATGATTTCCTGTTCGATCAAGATTCAAAGTCTCTTCAAGGGATAGTGATGGCCATGTTCCGCCAGATCGGATTCATCCTCGTTGTATTCAGCACGCCAGCATTGACAGCAGCGAATGATTTCCCTTGGAAAGCCGGCATTGCGCGGGCCGTCATCACGCCGGAGAAATCCGTCTGGCTGGCGGGGTATGGATCGAAGCGGGCTCCGGATGGAAAGCTGCACGATCTGTGGATGAAGGCCCTCGCACTGGAAGACGACAAGGGTCACCGCGCGGTGCTCATCACCAGTGACTTTCAGGGCGTGCCGCGGAGTATGAGTGACCGCGTGTTTGTGCAACTCAAGGAGAAGTACCAGCTCGACCGGGCGCAGGTGATGTTCACGTTCTCGCACAATCACTGCGGGCCGCGGCTGGGGGATGACCTGATCGATTACTACCCCGTCGAAGCCGAGCAGGAAGCGCTGGTCGCCGAGTACACCGACGCGATGGTCACCAAAACGGTGACGCTCGTTGGCGAAGCGCTGGCGAATCTTTCCCCGGCGAAGTTGCAGCAGGGGGAAGGCCATTGCACGTTTGCGGTGAATCGCCGGAACAATCGGGAAGCCGATATCTCGAATCTCATCACGGAAGGCAAGCCGCTGGTCGGTCCGGTCGATCACTCCGTTCCCGTGCTGACCGTCACACGGCCCGATGGAAAACTCGCGGCGATTCTCTTCGGTTATGCGTGTCACCCCACCACGCTCAGCTTTCTCACCTGGTGCGGCGACTACCCCGGCTTCGCGCAGAAAGAACTTGAAGAAAAACATCCCGGCGCGACGGCGATGTTCGTCAACACCTGCGGCGGCGATCAGAACCCGTTGCCGCGACGGACAGTGGAACTCTGCGAGAAGTACGGCCACATGCTCGCCGTCGGCGTGGAGGAAGTGTTGCAGACATCGCTCAAACCGATTTCCGGCGGGCTGAAAACGAGCTTTGAGTTGGTCGACCTGCCCTATCTGCATGTGATGTCGCGCGGAGAATTGCAGGCGCTGACGAAGGACGCGAACGGCATCAAAGCCCGCTGGTCGGCACGGCTGCTGAAGAAGCTCGATGCGGGTCATCAGTTTGAAGCGGCGTATCCGTACCCGCTGCATGCGTGGCGACTGGGCAACGAGATGCTCGTCATTGGCATGGGAGCGGAAACGGTCGTCGATTACGCCCTGCGGTTCAAGACCGAATACGGCCCCGGCACCTGGGTGTGCGGTTACGCCGACGACATGATCTCGTACATCCCCAGCCGCCGGGTATGGGACGAAGGCGGGTACGAGGGCGGCTCGAACCTCTACGAATACGGCCACCCGGCATTGCGCTGGGCGGGGGACATTGAGACGCACATCGCAGACGGTGTGCAGCGGTTAGTGAAGCAAGTGCGCGAGTAAATTCGCATCTCGTAACCGAACATCTACGATCAGCGTGGATGCGGTCCCTTCTCCCCCGTCTGCGGGGGAGAAGGTGGCCGAAGGCCGGATGAGGGGGCCGAACGTTTCAGCAGCATCCATCTTCAATTCGCCCCCTCACCCTAACCCTCTCCCCCGCAGACGGGGGCGAGGGGACCGGAGAGGCGGCTCTTGGACTGGTGGCTGGTCCTGGCTGACAATTCACCGGGTCTCTACACCGGCTTCCCGTCCGCCCCCCACGGTTCAATCTGCATCAAGCCTTGTTCCTGCAATACCGCGTAGCAATCCGGCAGATCGAAGTGTTTCAGCACGCCCGGAACAAACGACGACAGCGGCCACGTGTAATGTTCTGCAGTGGCGATGGCGTGATACGACGTCAGCGCATGTCGCAACGTGACTTGCGACACCACGGGCGATAACACCGCGGCGAACGTCGCGGGGATGGTGCCCCAGCCGTTGGCGACGACATGCACTCGCTCATGGCCGACCGACTTCAACCAGTCGAGCACCTGCAACAGATCTAGCGTCCGTTGCCCGGGATACGGACGGCCCAGCATCACCCCATGCGCGGCGTAGAAATAATCGTTGCCGTACGGAGTGAGAAAGGTCGCCGAGCCGCCGCAGGTATCCGGACGCGAATCACCAATGCCCCGGACATCGACGGCATACACGGTCCGTTCCCCGGCGGCTTTGACCCTCTCGGCGACCCACGGATCGCCACGCAGTTCGGCGTCGGCGGAGTGATGCGACACGTAGAGGACACATTCTCCCAGGCCGGTTGTCGGTCGCGAGATGTGTGTCTTCGTGCTCAGCCGGGTCACAATCGCTTCGATGCCCGGTTCCGTCTGCACGGCATAGTTCGTGAAGTAGGGAAGCGGATACTTCCGGCCCGATGTGCCACGCAGGATGCGGTAGTCGATGCGGCCGCGCTCCTTGGGCAATCGCAGCACGTCGGTGATCACGGCACGGAGTGCATCGCCCTTCAATACGGGCCGATTCTTCGTCAGCAATTCCGCGGTATCACGGGTGAAATCGACCACGGTCCGTGAAGGAACCTCGCTCACCTGACCATGCGGCAACACTTGCAGCGTGGCATCTTTCTCGATCGTCAACGCTGGCTCGGCATGCCCTTCGGCAATCTTCGTCTGCTGGTTGAAGAAGCCGTACATCGCCTCGCGGTTTGGTTGCGAATAACCATGTTCATTGGGGCCAATGTGCAACTGCACGTTTTCTTCCGCGCCCAGCAGGCCGTACAGTTTCTTGAGATTTCTGTACGCGAACTCGGAACCCCGCGCATCAAAGTAGTCGCGCTCCTGCGCCATGATGATCACGGGCTTGGGGGCCATCGCCGCGAGAAAATCGTCGTGTTCGAGTCCCATCGCCAGCACGCCCGGCGGACACTGTTCGGTGTCCGCGGGCAGCTCGTTCTGAAAGTTCCGGCGGAACTGCGTCACCGCACAACTCGGCGCGGCCATCGTCCAGCGTCGTTCGACACCGCACAGCCACATCGTCATCGTCCCGCCGCCGGAGTTGCCGGTGATGCCCACGTGCTGCGGATCGACCTCGGGGCGACTCAACAGATAATCGAGCGCCCGCATGCCATCCCATGCCCGCCACGCACCGAAAAATTCGCCGATGAGAAACTGCTGGTTGCCGTCGTGCAGATGTTCCAGCACCCCCGCCCCGACCGTCGATTTTTGCAGTTGTTCGTCGGGATGCTGAAACCGTTCGCCCTGACCGATCGGGTCGAAAATCAGCACGACATAACCCTGCCGCGCGAGCCCCTGGGCGAACGATTGATACGCTTCCGCCGCCTTGCCGTTCACGGAATGGCCACACGACCCGACCACGCCCGGCAGAGGGAATTTTCTCCCCTTCGGCACATACAGATTCGCCGTGATGAAGAACTCAGGCCGGCTCTCGAACAGGACTTTCTCAATGGTGTAAACATCACGATCAACGATGCCGCTGATGCGCGGTTTGAGTGGTGTCTTCTCCGGCCACGGTCCGAATGCCTGTTGAATCTTGTCCTGCACGAACTTCACATACGCTTCCGCATCGGCCTGGCTGTTCAGCGCCGCTTTGCGTTTCAACCCGACCTCGACCGCCGCCGCGATCTGCTGTTCGTAGAACTCGTGCACCATCCGCGTGAAGCGATTGAACGGCACCACCGCGCTGCCGCCCACCTGCGCCCACAAACGGTGTGCCCAAGCGGACCCGGCAATCGCGGCCGTGGATGTTTTCAACAGAGTACGACGATGCATGCGTGGTCCTCGCTTTGGAATTGATCCCGAAGGGATCGCAGACGGTAGCCGGTGGTCGCAGCTCAGCGGAGACCACTGGTGTCGATGATAAAAATGACCGCACCCCGGCGGGGTGCCAGAACGGTTGGCTCACGATCAGTCTGGCATCCCTCCGGGATGCAATTGCGTTTTGCTCCTCACCGGTGGTGTCGCTGCGCTCAACCACCGGCTACCTTCTTCGACCCCGTCGGGGTCGCCACTCACTTCTCAATCTTCGGCACCGTCTCATACTCCACAAATTCCCGCAATCGATTCAAATCGATCTGCTCGTCTTTCTTCGGAAACGGAAACTTCAACAGCCACCATTCTTCCGCGAAGGATGCAACCTGCCCCGGTTGCAGCCGTTCCAATGGACCGATCGGTTCCAGTTCGATCCGCGCTCCGGCCGGATACCACACCGACAGCGTCAACCCCGCGGCTTCCCCGTAGACACGGTTCGGATCGACGACGTACCGCTTCACAAAGAGCGTATCATCCGGCATCAGGTACGCCATCCACCCCGCGGTTGAATCAAACCCGAGCTTCGGTTTCCGCGGCGGCGCAAGGATCTCAAGGAAGCCGTCCCGGACCCGAATCTGCTCGTCGGTGTTCCGCACGTTGATGATCGCACTGTCTTCGTACATCGCATATTGACCGGGGAACTTGCTGCGACCGGCAAGCGGGATCAGACAGATGCCGCCGCCGGGTGAGAACGACCGCCCCCAGTGACACACCTCGCGCAGCTCCTGCGACGTGTTCATCATCGTCTGCATGCAGAGCAGCATCGCTCCGTGCTTTTCACCCCGGCGGGCAATGCCGGTCTTCGACACGTCTCCAAGATAAAAGTTGCGCACCAGTTGAATGCCGGTCGCCGGATCGCGCTGACTGGTCAGCCGTGCCGACCGCGGGCCGGTGATTTCTGGCGTCCATTCTCCGGACCACAATGTGGGATGCGACGCCGTCACAAGTTCCGGACCAATATCGAACCGCCCGGCAGAGATCGAGCGCGGCTTGCCGTTCGTTGGTTCCTTCTCCGCGGGATCGAGCCACAACGCCTGCTTATCGTGAAACGAGAACTCCAGCGGACGGCCGCCGGCTTCGAAGGACAGGACCGCCTGCGCATCGCCATCAGTCAGATGCACGGCGAGCTTGTCCGCATGATACGGAGCCAGCTTCACCCCTTCGTGTTCACCGCCGAGATACGCCGTCAGCGCGGCTTCCGTAAACGCATCGCGCACATCGGAACCATCGCTGTTGCCGAAGCCCTGACGCTGGATCATCAACACGAAAATCAGCTTGCGGACCGGGTCGATCCAGCCCTGTGTCCCCCACGCACCACCGTGACCGTAAGTGCCGGACGACAGCAACCGCGTCACCCCTTGCGGTCGCTGCACCACACACCAGCCGAGGCCCCATTGATTGCCCGGCGTGAAGCCCGTCACCAACTCGCCGGTCTGCGGCGTCAGCATTTCCTGCACGGTTTTCGACTTCAGAATGGCCACGTCACCCAGCGTGCCACCGTTCAGAATCGCCTGATAAAATCGCACCTGATCGCGAGCCGTCGAGAACAATCCGCCGGACGGCCCCGGCGTCCGTTCGACCGTCGGATCCGGAATCTCCACCGCTTCCAGCGTCCCCGCTTCCTTGCCCGGTTTGTACGTCACCGCCAGCCGCACGGCCTGCTCCGTCGTCAGCGTGAACGTCGTGTCCGTCATCCCCAGCGGCGCGAAAAGGTGCTTCTGCAAGTAGTCCGCATAACTCTCCTTGGAAACGACCTCAATCAACCGCCCGGCGACCGTCAGACCATTGCTGTATTTCCACTTCGACCCCGGCTCAAACTCCAGCCCCTCGGCTCCCATCTGATCGACGAGTTGTTCCAGCGTGAAATCCTTCGTCGTCTTCGGATCAGGCGTTTTCACCCCGGCGGTGTGGGTCATCACATCCCGCACGGTGATCGGCCGCGAAATCGGCTGCTTGTGAATCTTCTGGTCCCGGAACGATGGCAGATATTTCTCGACCGGATCATCCAGCGCGATCTTGCGTTGCTCCACCAGCTGCATCAGCGCCGTCGCCGTGATGAGCTTGGTCATCGACGCGATACGAAAGATCGTGTCCTCGCGCATCGGCCGTTTCGCTTCGATGTCCGCCAGCCCGGTCGTCGTGATCTGCACCACATTCCCGGGCGTCGCGATCAGCGTCACCGCCCCGGCGATCTGAGCGTCATCGACAAACTTCTGCAGCACCGGCTCAATCTGTTTGAGCCGCGCCTCATGAAACACCTGCTGAGCGGCCATCGGGCGACCAAGCAGCAACACCAGCGAACAGACCCACAGCAAGCGCACCATGGCAGCCTTCTCCCGAGCGCGAGATGAAAATCAGCGACGTCCGGGCACTGTAAAAGATCGCGCCCCAAGACGCCATCATCCCCCACCGCCGCCAACACTACGACGCGATCATCCCGCGATTGGTTCCCGGCAACGGGTACCACCGGTTGCCCCAACCGGTGCCGCGTCAGC
This sequence comes from Planctomycetaceae bacterium, assembly GCA_041753475.1. GTDB lineage: Bacteria > Planctomycetota > Planctomycetia > Planctomycetales > Planctomycetaceae > DSVQ01. The sequence continues at coordinate 9,207 of JBGSUN010000128.1, forward strand.
GGTCGGAAGCTTCACAAACCGCGTTCGAGTGATCAGAATCTGTCTCAACCCCGAAAGTCTCCCGCCGAAGGTCGCCCCCTATGACGCGGCGAATCATCGACGATCAGCTCTATGCCCACTTCATCACGTTTGGATGCTACAAACGTCGTCAGTTGCTCTCGCTCGATCAGCCGAAGCGGATCGTGCTGGGCGTCTTGAATCAGGAACTGCGGCGGATCGATGCCCGGTGTATCGGCTTCGTCGTGATGCCGAATCACGTGCATGCGCTGGTCTGGTTTCCCCGGCCCGGTTGCCTGAGCCGATTTCTTCACGAATGGAAACGCCATTCGAGCCGCTTGATTCGCGAATGGTACGGCCGGCAGCAGCTGCGCTATTTTGAAGAGTTCGAAGTCGGCATCCGCTTCTGGCAACCCAAATACCACGCCTTTGAAATCTGGGAACGGGCAAAGATCGAAGAGAAGCTGGAGTACATGCACGTCAACCCGGTCCGCGCCGGTCTGGTTGAGCGGGCCGTCGACTGGCCGTGGAGTTCCGCTCGCTGGTACCTGCAACGCAAATCCGTCGGCGTGCCGATAACGTGGGTGGACTGTGATTAGCGGATGCGTATCCTGAGGCTTCCCGCCGCTTCCGCGGCACCGGTTGAGGCAACCGGTGGTACCCGGTCATGGTTCGTGATATTGAGGCAAAGCCTATCGCAATAGCGACAGCCTCTAGTCCTGCATTCTTGACTCTCCCCGCGTCCTCCGCGTAGCGTGGCGGGGATGGAGAACCCGGCATGTCAGATACGTTGCTTAGACGAGTTCTTTGGTACGTCAGTTGGTTGGTCGCCCTGCCATTGGCGGGGCTAGGGATCAACACCGGCAATCTTTTGTTGGCATCCGTCGCTGGCATCGCGTTTTGGACGGGATTGTATTTCAGCCTTCGCAAGTTGGAATGTAAGAATTGCGGCCAAACGGTTCGGGTCGTGAACTCTCAGGTAGTTTGCTGCCCTAAATGTGGCACGCAGATTTGATTGCCGGGACGCAGCCGCTTCGGAAAAGCGCCAATGACCGACCCACTCCCCCGCCGCATCGCCTGGTTCGCGCCGTGGACGTGGAAACGACGACGGTGGTGGGTCGTTGGCGTGCTCGTGGCGGTGTTCGTGGCCTATCCGCTGAGCATCGGCCCAACTTACTGGCTGATGGCGGAAGGATTCATTTCCCTGAACGTCTTCCAGAGCCTCTATGTCCCGATTCTATGGCTCGGAGAGCGTGATCAAGCCGTGGTTGCGATTCTCGACTGGTACATTGGACTATTCGTGCAGTTCAACTGACCTGCCGTGCCACTCTCGCAGACGGTCAAATGCTTCTGACCAACGCTGTGTGACCACAGCGCCGGAGTTCTTGCGCTAGTGCCATTCGGTGGTACCCGTTTGCAGACTATTCCAAACCGGGTACCACCGGTTGCCTCAACCGGTGCCGCGTAGCGGCAGGAAGCCTCAGGATACGCTTTGACCAATCACACTGCCCCCACCTCGGCACGCCGACGGATTGGTGTTCCCGAGACCAGTGAGCCGAACTCCACGGCAAGTCGACGGCACTGGTCACGTGGCCGGCACAGATCGTTGACCCTCTTCCGCATCATCGATGCAAGCTCGGGCGAGTTGATTTCAGGGTTGAGTCACGAGTCTGATCATTGGAACGCGGTTCGAGAAGCTTCTGGCCGCTGACGCGGCACCGGTTGGGGCAACCGGTGGTACCCCTTTGCAGACCATTGCAAACAATCGCAAACGGCGTCCGTGCATTCCCAAACATTCTCCCACACGGGAATTCCAGAATCGCGCGCAACCCCGTCGGTAATTAGGGGGGAGTGATGTGATCGCTCTCTCGATGGTGCGGCGGGGGTGGGGGGAGGGCGGGCGATGGGGCGGCCGACGCGGGAATCGTTGCTGGAGGAACTGCGGGCACTGGCGGAGCGGCGGGGGCCGAATGTGACCGTCTTCACCTTCCGGCAGGAGACCGGGATTGCTCCCTATTACATCTACAACCGCTGGGGGAACTGGACCAATCTGCGGCGGGCCGCCGGGTTGCCCGTGCGGTCGCACCCCGGACCGGTCTACTCCGATGACGAGTTGCTGGCGGAGTACCATCGGGCGGCCGTGAATGTCGACGATTACCCGACGCACGCCGAGTTCAATCGGCTGTCCGACCGCAATTTCCAGACGCTCGAAACCCGGTTCGGTAACACCGCCGACGTGCATCAAGAATATCGGGAATGGCTCGCCGCCCACTGTCCGGGGGCGTCGCCGAAGTTTCTCGAAGGCTGCCCGGTGGGGTTCGAACCGACCGCCGTGCCGGGGTTGAACATCATTGATGAAGCGTGGCTTCGGAGGGCGACGATCGGCGTCGGGTTGTGGTTGTTGATTGTGTTGATGGACCCAATGGCTGCACAGATCAGAGTGGCCCATCCCAGGGATGGGGATCCCTGGGCTTCAGGCGGGTTTTGGGGCCATCAGGCTGATGCGGACGTTGCCGTCGAAGTGGGCGGTCGCGATGCGGAGATTGTCTGGGTGCAGCGACAGGTCCCGTGCGGAGTTGCCGAGGTTCAGCGTGTGAAATTCGTCCGCCTGATCGGGTTTCCAGAAGAAGAGATGGCCGCCCGCCTGGCCGCCAATCGCGCCGATGACGAAGCCTTCCGGGTGCATCGCCGTGCCCCACACGACGCCGCTGATTTTCGCTTTGGTGAGATGGGTCACAGCCTCTTTGCCCGCGTCCCAGTCGATCTCCACGAGGATCGGGTTGCCGACCCCGGCGAAAGCGTTGGTCACATTGGTGATGCCCCCGGCGAGCACCCGTTTGCCATCCGGCGTGATCGTCATGCAATGCGGACCGCCGTAGTCGGCCATGAAGCCCGCATCGAACTTCGACAGGCTGGCAATGGCGAACTGTCGCACCGGGGCATCGAGGTCCACGTTCCAATGGAAAAACTTGCCGACGAGGTCGCCCGACAGGAGTTGCTTGCTGTCGGGATGAAAGACGACGTGATAGACGTGCCGTTCGTGACCGGTGAACTCTTTCACGAGTTGACCGTCGGCCATTTTCCACACGCGGACTTTGAGATCGTTGCCAGCGGTCGCAATGTACTGACCATCGGGGCTGACGGCACTGCCACGGATCCAGCCGACGTGGGCTTCGATGGTTCGCAACGGCGTGAGTGCATCGGCGGCGGTCGTCCACCAGACCAGCTTGCCGTCGTAGCCACCAGTGACCATCGTGTCACCGTTTGGCGAAAAGGCGATGGCCCGCACCCAACTGTCATGCCCGCCGGAGATTTCGAGGCGGGTGCCATCCGCCACGGTGAACCGCGAGAGCTTGTTGTCCTGCCCCCCGGCGAAGACGTATTTCCCTGTGGGATCAAACCGGCACGACACCAGCGGGGCACCGTGCTTCCAAGTCTGGGCAACATGCGTCTGGGCAGGATCAGCAGCCATGGCGGGACCTCGGCGAGGGAGCGGGCAGGGGATACCAGCGTATCACGCTCACCGATGAGGGTGAAGTTCCAAATTCCAAATGCCAAGTTCCAAACAAGGATCAAATTCCAAGTTCCAAACGAAGAGAATGCAAAGTCCGGCAGTCAGGCTGAGACATTCTTCGTTTGGAATTTATCCGTTGAAATTTGTTTGGAACTTGGTGTTTGGAATTTGGAACTTCATTCCGGAACACTTTCCACGCTAGAGCCGGCTCATCAAAATGATGCCCACCACGACGTCGTAAAGGGCGTGGCAGCCGACGGTGATGCCGAAGCCACGCCAGTAGAAGAGGGCGGCGAAGAACGCTCCGGCGAGCGTGCGGAAGGCGAAGCCGAACCAGAGTTCCGGTTTCGCCGACACCTGAACGGCTGCGGCCCAGAGGTAACCCCTCGTGCCCACTTCCGGGTCGACGGGGAGGTAATGGGCCAGACCGAAGATCACGCTGGTGGCGATGATCGCTCCCACCACGGCCGGGGTGTGGGGGACCAGCAAACCGCGGAGCACGAAATAACCCACGGGGAGCAGGCAGAGTCGAAAGACGAACTCTTCATACACCCCGGCCCCAACGAAGCTGATGAGCCGCAAGCCCCAGCCGAGCGACACGACCGGTGGCGATGTGATCGGCGACGACGGGGTCACATCGAGCACGAATGCCGAGTGCAGCAGCATGTCCGCGGTCTGGCCAAACAGAATCAGTACAAATGCAAACAACAAACTTTCGGCGAACATCCCTGCCAGAGTATCGCCACTCACGCGGCTGGGATGATCGGTGACGAGATGCCAAACCAGCAAGCCGCCCAGTACGAACAACGGCAACGACAGTGCCGAGGAGACACCCACAGTGGAAAGCGTCGTCCGCAGCCACGCATCGGCTCCGTTACGAACCGCTTCGCCGCCGGTGCCGGTGGCCCACACGCCGAGTTCGTACAGGATGATCCACGGCAGCACGAACACGAGGTTCACGAACGGCCGTCGTGTATCGTGCCAGTAGGCGAGCGAATCGCCGGGCGAGGTTGTCGTCAACGCGGTCATGACGGCCGGTCCTCCCGTGTGGCGACTGCCATCGAACCAGAACGGCTCACGATCCGACCACCACGGCGGAGAAACTGCGGTGCCGCCACCGCCTCGTCGGCCGGTGTTCCATCCACCCGCCGCGGTCCCATTCCCCCGGCATGGGGCATCGGGGCCTGCCGATGGGGGGGATCAACAAACCGGCGTTGTAATTTTGGAAAGAGCGTGATGACTTCGTCGGCGAGGCCAGGTCGAATCGATGAGAGCCAATCCCGCACGGCTTGCGGATCGAAAGCGCCGCGTGTCACCTCACGCCAGAGCCGGAGACCCGCCAGTGTGTCGACCGCATCACCCGCGTTGATGGAGAGTTCGCTGGTGAGCGGATCGAGCAGCAGTTCGGCCAGCCGCACAGTCCACGCCAGTCGCTGGGCGGATGGAGTGAAGCGTGCCCCCGAGAGCCGTTGGGGAAAGCCCGAACCATCGCAACGTTCGTGGTGGGCTCCCACCAGCAGCGACACTTCCGCGGGGGTGTCACTCAACCCGGATAACATCGCCGCCCCCGTTGACGGGTGGTACGGCGGCAACCGCGGTACACCGATCCGCGGATCGGCCTGTGTTTTCGAGCGAACCGGATCGGTCCAACCGCCGAAATCTTGTGCGAGGGCCGCCATCACCAGGCGATGTCCCACCTCCGTTGAGAATTCCCCCCGTGTGGTTGAACGGGCCAGTAACCATCCGGTGAAAAGACTTTGTGCAAACCAGTCCGTGCGGGGGACGCCGGGCGGTCCAAACACTTCAGACAGCACGGCGGCATCAGCCGTCGTTCGGAAACTGAGTTCAGGGCCATCTTCAACGAGGGAGATGAATTCCGCTACCAGCGATCGCATCGGACGAAACGACCGTTCTTTGCCGATGACGATGGCTTCGACCAGGGATCTCAGTTCTGTGGCGATGGGCGTGAATGCCGCGACCGCTTCGAGACGGTCGGTGATCCAATCCAGCATGACAGCATTGGCGGCAAGGAGTTCTTCTAGCACGTCCATCGGGACCGGGAGAAAAATTCCCGCGTTCACCGTATGGGCGACCAGTTCGTCGCAAATCATCCGCGACAGCGCGAGCGATTGCTCACCGAGCCGCGCGATGTGGGGAACGGCGGCGGCTTGGAATTCGGAGCGATTCCACAGCGAGCGGGTGCGCTGGCTGATCTCACGAAACTGGCGATGGCAACGTTCAAGCCGCGCGGCGTCGATGTCCTCGCTGGGAATCGGCAGCCGAACAGACGAGAGCCGGGCTCCCCATTCTGCGGAAGCTTGCAGGAAATCGAATGGCAATCGGGCTCCGGAGTCCACGAGTTCTCCCTCTCAGCCAACAGCAGCCAGAGAGAATCGTCCCGATCACGAAGGCAAATCCAACTGTTTGCGAACCGTCCGAGCAGTCCGTCCATTCGGTAAACTCAACGACAGGCTGACGCCGCGACGCTGGCCCACACTCGACCTTGACGTCTGTAACGACCTTGCGGCTTGTACGAACCGCAACGCAAATGGCGGCTCTCAGTTTGAGTGCGGCTGCGATGCTTTCTCCGCCGATGCTGACGAAGCCGATTGTCGCGGAAGCGAACTTGCGTAGAATGGATCACGCAATCATCAAAGTCGGCGCAATTTGCCAGTGCTCGCAATTGGTCCCCGAACCGGGACCCTCTTTCAGCCCGAGGACATCTCCATGGCGACGGACATCCGCTTGAAGGAGCGTTTGCCGGAATTGACCGACCGCATCGTCGAGACGTATCAGGAGATCGACACGATCCATCATTTGGGTCATTGTCCGTTGCCGAGCGTTGACGCGGTGATCGACATCGCCAGCGATGTGAAAGAGATTCTCTATCCCGGCTATCGGAAGCGGCAGAATCTGCACTTCGGCAACGTCACGTATCATGTCGGCGACCTCATCGACAGCCTGCATGACCGGCTCACGCAACAGATTGCCCGGGCGTTGCGACATGATTTCCGTCGTCGCAACGGTATGGAATGTGGGGAAGTCACGCCGGATTTCGAGTGTCTCGGGCAGGAAAAGGCCGTGCAGTTTCTCGAAACGCTGCCGGAGATTCGCCGCATTCTCAGTCTTGATGTGCAGGCGGCTTACGATGGCGACCCGGCGGCGGGTGGTCTCGACGAGATCATCTTCTGCTATCCCGGTTTGGAAGCGGTGACGGTGTATCGCATTGCCCACGAACTGCATGCGCTGGGTGTGCCGTTGATTCCGCGCATGCTCAGCGAATGGGCCCACAGCAAGACGGGGATTGACATTCATCCCGGTGCCACCATCGGGCATTCCTTCTTCATCGACCACGGCACCGGTGTGGTGATCGGGGCGACCTGCGAGATCGCCGAACATGTGAAGCTCTATCAAGGCGTGACCCTCGGTGCCCGCAGCTTCGCCAAAGATGACGAGGGGAACCTCGTCCGCACCACGAAACGCCACCCGACGATCGAAAGCTATGTGGTCGTGTATGCCAACGCCACAATTCTCGGCGGTGACACGATCATTGGACATCACGCCGTCATTGGATCGAGCGTGTCGCTGTACGAATCGGTGCCGCCGAACACGATTGTGATGTTGGAGAAACCGTCGCTGCGGTTTCGGCAGGCGTCTTGAAGTCGGTGATCACTGGGGAGCGATCTGCGCGGGGCGCGAAACCGCAAGCGGAGTTGGTGCGTTTACGGTTTGATGGCGGACAGCGTCCAATGCCGATCGCTGGTCATATTCACCGCGGCTGGATTGATGCCGAGCGGCTGAAGCAACTCACGGACTTCCTCGACGGTCAGCGCCGCATGCAGGGAATCGCGGAAGAGCTGCCGCTGATGGGCGTTCGTACCGGCGGCGTATTGATCCACGAGGGATTGCAACGCCGCGTCCGATTCCGGTCGGTGCAGGTCGCGCAGGAACAGCAAGCCGCCCGGTTTGAGAATCCGGCAGCACTCGGCGAAGACCAGAAATGGTTCCGGGATATGGTGGATGATGCTGTTCGACATGACGATGTCGAACGACGCATCGGCCTCAGGCATCTGCTTACAGTCACGCAGTTCGCAAGTGATGTACGACGATAGCCCGACCGCCGCGATGTTGTTGCGGGCCATCAGCAACATTTCGCTTGCGGCATCGGCCGCGACCACAGTCGCCGCGACTCCCCGTCGCAGCAACTCAATTGGAATCTGCGCCGTTCCGGTCCCGGCATCGAAGACGCGCAGCGTCTGCTCTGACGTTGGCCAATGGCTCAGCAGATCATCGACAAACACACGATTGACGTGCGCGTGATCCATCGCATCGTAGTCGACCGCGTCCTCGGTGGCGTCCATCACCTCGGGTTCGAGGACGCGCGACAACATCACGATTGCTCCGCTCAGCCAATGGCGGCTGCAGGAGTGGGCGCGGCTTCTTCCACGATCTTCCACGAAATGAGATGCGCGTCGCAGCCGACGATTTCCAGAATCGTCTTGCGACCTGCGGCAGCGGACAGCTCATAGCCGGCGGACTTCAGGAACGAAGCCTGTTCGCAGTCGGCCGCCAGACGGCCGTCATCGTTCACGGCCCGCCACCATTGCAGATGGGGCCAGTCACGTCGAATCGTGTCGAGGCAGGTTGCCAGGTTCTTGCCGTTCACGCCGGGCTTGAATCCCGCCCGTTCGGCAACCTCTGTGAAGGTGGCGAGCTTTTCCAGTCGCTTCAATTCCCAGAGCACTTCTGCAACGGCCTCAGCGCGAATCGATGCCATCTCTTCTTCTCCCGGAGAAACTTGGTGGTGTCCCGTGCGATCGCACACGTCCCACTCAACGTCCCCACCTCGATCTTGATTCCATGGGCAACGCTCGGCGTCACTGACTCGGAATCGAACCGGCCGCGAGCGCCGATTCCCTGGCGTTCCACATCAACTACATTACTCCGCCGCGCGATGTCCCACAATGCACCGAAGACTGGGAAGCCCGCGATTGTGGTTCTCTCGCAACGCTGTCAAACTGAGGGGAATTGCACTTGAACTTCGTCTCGCTTTCTGCTCTGCAACATCAGGCCGATCGGACATGCAAACCTATCTCGGACACGGCGTCCGCTTCTGCTATCCCGCTGAATGGACCGTCACCGAAGAAGACCACGGTGCGACCGTCAACATTCATCTGCAAACACCCGGCATGGCCTTCTGGATGCTGACGTTGCTGCCTCCCACGAGCGATGTCGTCGATGTGGTGGAAGCGACAGTCGCGGCGTTTGAAGACGAATACGAACAGGTAGACCGCTACGACCGCAGCCCGGAATTCGATGATCTGCGGACCGCCGGCTGCGATCTCGATTTTGTCTGCCTCGATCTCGTGAACTCCGCGAGTATCCGGGCGGTGGCACTCGTGGAAAACACGGCGCTGGTGCTCTTTCAAGGCGAAGACCGCGAGCTGACCACTCTGCGGTCCCAGTTTGAAGCGGTCACCGCCAGTTTGTGCGCGGACATCGATCCGGAAGCCACCGCCCCGTAGTGTTTCGATTCCGCGCTTCCGCTTTGTGGATTGCCCAGTCCGCGCGCATTTCTGAACGCTGCATCCCGGCTGCTTCCTCGCAGCCGGGATGCTCGAACAGATAACAACGTCCCCATCGAAAGCACGATCAATCAGCTTCACGCCAAGGCGCAAGGGCGCAAAGGGAAGAAGAATCGAAATGGCCTTCCTTTGCGCCTTTGCGTGAGGTCTCGTCTTGCCCGCGCGAAAGGGAATCGAGAGCATGACCTCTCCGATCGGTGCGTGTTGCCAACACCAGCCTCCCGGCTGCGAGGAAGCAGCCGGGAGGCGTGTCTCCCTGCGACGACCGCGCGGGCTTCGGATATCATGCACACTTCACTGTCTCTCTATTGGCATCAGGACGTGACACGATGTTGATCGCGACGCTGCTCTTCAGTAGTTACTTGATGGCCGAGACCCCGGTCAGCGAGGTTCGCATCCCGGCGGTCGTGGTTACGCTCATCGAACAGGTTGACGTCCCTGCTCAGGAACCCGGCGTGCTGCTCAAACGTGTGGTGACCGAAGGGCAGGTTGTTGAAGAAGGACAACTTCTTGCACAAATGGATGACCGTGACGTGAAGCTGGTCCGCAGCCGCGCGGAAGCCGACCTTGAACAAGCGCGTCGATTGGCCGAGAACGATCTCAAGGTCCGTTTCGCGCAGAAGTCGTCCGAAGTCGCGAAGTCCGAATTGAAGCGGGCGCTCGATTCCATCGAAAAATTCCCGAAGAGTGTCTCCCAGACAGAAATCGATCGTCTGCAACTCCTCGCCGACAAAGCCGCCTTGGAAATTGAACAGGCCCAGGAAGAACTCGCCGCCGCGCGGATTCAACAATCCCTCAAGCAGCACGATGTGGATCGGACCAAGCTGCAGGAAGAACGTCGGCGGATCGTTGCTCCCATCACCGGCGTGGTGGTGCAGTGGAAGAAACATCAAGGGGAATGGCTCGAACCGGGGACGCCGGTGGTGCGGGTGATTCGCATGCACAAACTCCGGGCGGAAGGGTTCGCTCCCGCGGGAACTTTGCCACTCGATGCCATCGGCCGCACGGTCACACTGACGGCGGAGTTGTCGGGGCAACCCGCATTGAAACTGCCGGGCGAACTGGTGTACGTCAGCCCGGAGATTGATCCGGTGAACAATCAGGTGCGCTTCTGGGCGGAAGTCGATAACCCGCAACTGAAACTCCGCCCCGGCCAAAGTGGTGGACTCGTGATTCATGCCATCAAAAAATAGTTCAACCAAGAAGGATCATATCGTGAAACAGCGAATCTGCCTTTTGTCCGTGATTGCCTTGGCTCTGACCTTGCCCGTTCGCGCTGACGATCTCGGAGTCAAGGAACTGGAAAAGTTGCAGGGCACTTGGTCGGTCGCCTCAGCAGAAGAGAACGGCAAGGAGCAGGCCGACGAGAAATCTCGAAAACTGACGATCATGATCAAAAGTGACATTTTCAGCTTCAAGTTCGAGGGTCAACCGAAGACGTTGGACATGAAGCTGAAGCTTGATCCGTCTTCTGAGCCGAAAGCCGTAGATCTCGCCTCCACAATTCGTGGAGGGCAGGTGTCCTATGGAATCTACGAACTGGAAGGGGAAGAGTTGAAGGTCTGCTGGTCCAGAAGCGGTAAGTCACGCCCAGACACATTCAGCACAAAATCAGGTGATGATCGGATGTTTCTCACCCTCAAACGTGTCAAGCAACAAGATAAGTGACGGGGCACCGGGTGATTCATCCCATCAAGAAGTAATCACACATCCCGCTTGTGCTTTGCAGATCCCCACGCCCGCGCTCATTCCCACCTCTTCGGGAACTAACTCCATCACCATCGCGTCAAAATGCCGTCTCGATCTTCCGCCGTTGCGGTTATACTACGCCCACGACGGATCGAATCTGGCTTCTCGAACGGTTGATGGATGGCAACATGATGAACGCAACGAGTTGGTGTCTGGCCGCCGGCGTGTTACTGCTGGGCGGGGCCTGGTGGATTAGCGCGGCGGAAGCCCCGGGAGAAGCCACCATGCGGAGCACGGCCGAAAAGCAGGTCAAAGCCGGCAACTTCAAAGACGCCTTGGCGAACTATCGCAAGCTGGTGCAAAGCCCCGACACGACGCCGAGTGCCGTCCCCGGTGATCTGACCGCGGCCGTGAACTGTCTGCGTCAACTCGGTGATCTCGCCAGCTTCGATGCACTCGTCGAAGCGGCCATCACCACGCATGGCAAGAACTGGAAGCTGCTGCGTGAGGCTGCCGTGCAGTTTCAGCAGATTGATCATTACGGTTCGATCGTGGCGGGAAAATTCACCCGTGGCAATCAAGCCGGGCAAGGCGAATTCGTGACCACGACGGATCGTGATCGCGTGCGGGCCTTGCAATTGTTCACGCAAGCGCTGGAGCTTGCCCAGACCGAAGCGACCAAGCCTGAACTCGCGCGGTTCTATCAGCAGTTCGCCGATGCCGTCGCAATGGACACGATCGGAGCGGATGCGTGGCAATTGCAGGTCCTCACCGATCTCGCCGTGCTGCCCGATCCGGAACCGGGGCATCGCTGGGGCCGCCGCGGCTTCGGCATGCACGGCGGTGGTCGGCGCGGAGCCCCCGTCGATGCGGAAGGCAACCCGGTTTTCTATCACGTGCCGGAAACATTCGCCGCGGCGAAGTCCGATGGCGAACGCTGGCGGTGGTTGCTCACGAACGCCATCACCAATGACGAATCGCTGCGGAATGCGATGGAAACGACATGGGCGGGGTTCCTGCATTCGCAATTCGGCGTGCAGACGATGGCGGGCTTTCTGCCGCAGGATGACGACCGCAAAGCCGACGATGCCACCGGGCCGTTTGCCGTCCACACATTGAAGGACGACGAAACGCTCGCACGGCTGGCGACCGGCATCAAACGATTTTCATTAGCCGACGAATTCAACGCGCTGAAGATTTACAAAGCGATCTCCGAACGCGCTAAGGACGCTTTCGCCGCCCAGGCCGCCGACATGGTTGCCAGCATCTACGAAGACCGCCGACAATACGTCACCGCGGCGGCGGCCTGGAAGACGGCTCTCGAAAAGTTTGGCGATGACAATCACCGCGCCGCACGCCTGAAACAAATCACCGGCAACTGGGCGACGTTCGAGAATGTCCAACTGCAACCGGCCGGGACCGGAGCGACCATCGATCTGCGGTTCCGCAACGCCAAGAAGATCACGTTCACCGCGCATGCCATCAAGATCAGCACGCTGCTCGACGATCTGAAAGCGTATCTGAAATCGAGTCCGCCGCAGATTGACTGGCAACGAATCAACATCGGCGACATCGGTCATCGGCTCGTCATCGAGAACCAGACCAAATACCTCGGCGACAAAACCGCGGAATGGTCCCTCGATCTGGAACCAAAAGCCGAGCATGTCGATCGCCGCCAATCGGTCACCACGCCGTTGCAGAAAGCCGGGGCGTACCTGCTCGTTGGCAAGGTCGACGGCGGCAACACCAGCCGTGTGATTGTGTGGCTCGCCGACACCGCGATTGTCCGCAAGCAACTCGATCAACAGTCGTGGTATTACGTCGCCGATGCGGTGACCGGGCAACCTCTGCCACGTGCCAATGTCGAATTGCTCGGCTGGAAACAGGAACAGGTTCGACCCAACCAGCGCAACTACAAGATCATCGTCAAGAATTTTTCCGAGTTCACCGACGCCGACGGACAACTCCGGCTGGGGCAAATTCGACAGCCGCACGACCATCAATGGCTGGCAGTGGCCCGGACGGACGCCGGGCGACTGGCGTACTTCGGTTTCTCCAACGTATGGCACGGGGAGTATCACGACCCGCAATACCAGGAAACCAAGGTCTACACGATCACCGACCGCCCGGTGTACCGCCCCGAGCAGACCGTCAAATACAAGTTCTGGGTTGGCAACGCGAAGTACGACCAGCCGGACACATCGCCGAATGCGAACCAGAAATTCACGGCCATCCTGATCAATCCGAAGGCGGAGAGGGTTTTCGAGAAGCCGGTGGTGAGCGACCAGTTCGGCGGCATCGAAGGGGAATACGCGCTGCCGAAGGATGCCCCGCTGGGTGTCTATCACCTCGTGATCAAAGACCATGATGGCATCGGCACGTTCCGGGTCGAGGAGTACAAGAAGCCCGAGTTTGAAGTCACCATCGACGCCCCGACTGAACCGGTGCAACTCGGCGAAAAGATCACCGCGACCATCAACGCCCAGTATTACTTCGGCGGCGCGGTCACCAAAGCGAAGGTGAAGTACAAGGTCGAACGGACCGCGCACACGGCTCAGTGGTATCCCGCCGGGCGGTGGGACTGGTTCTACGGCAAGGGGTACTGGTGGTTCGCGCCGGACTACAGTTTCTATCCCGGCTGGAGCCGTTGGGGCTGCGTGCGTCCGTACCCGTGGTGGTGGAACCGTGGCCCGCAGCCGCCGGAGTTGGTTGCCGAGCAGGAAGTCGACATCGGTGACGACGGCACCGTGAAAGTCGAAATCGACACGCTCGCCGCCAAGGAAATCCACGGCGATCAGGATCATTCCTATTCGATCACCGCGGAAGTCGTCGACGATTCCCGCCGCACCATCGTCGGCACCGGCAAGGTCCTCGTCGCCCGCAAACCGTTCAAAGTCTTCGCCTGGGTCGACCGTGGTCATTACACCGTCGGCAGCACCGTCAAAGCCAACTTCGCCGCGTCCACGCTCGATCAGAAACCCGTCAACGGCAAAGGCAAGTTGACGCTGTATGCGATCAAGTACAACGAAGCGGGGGAACCGAACGAGACGGTGGTCAGCACGTGGGATCTCGACACCGATGCGCAGGGATACGCCGCGCAGCAGTTCGTGGCCTCCGCCGCGGGACAGTATCGGCTTTCCTACTCGGTGACCGATGCGAAAGACCGCACCATCGAAGGGGGCTATGTTTTCAACGTGCTCGGCCAGGGTTTCGACGGCCGCGAGTTCCGCTTCAATGATCTCGAACTGATCACCGACAAGCGCGAATACGCGCCGGGTGAAAAGGTGCGGCTGCTCGTCTCGACCAACCGGCCGGACAGCGCGGTGGTGTTGTTCCTGCGACCGGCGAACGGCATCGCGCTGCCGCCGCAAGTGGTGCGACTGACCGGCAAGACGACGGTGCAGGAAATCGCGGTCGTGCAGAAGGACATGCCGAACTTTTTCATCGAGGCGTTCACCGTCGCCAACGGCAAGTATCACGAAGAAGTCCGCGAGATCATCGTCCCGCCCGAGAAGCGCGTGATCAATGTCGAAGTGAAGCCCTCACAGACCGAGTATCAGCCCGGTCAGGCCGCCACGATGCAGGTCAAACTGACGGACGACAAAGGCAAACCGTTCGTCGGATCGACCGTGTTGACGGTGTACGACCGCAGCATCGATTACATCGCCGGGGAATCGACGATCCCCGAAATCCGCGAGTTCTTCTGGAAATGGCGGCGGTCACATCATCCGCGGCATGAATCGAATCTGGATGTCGCCGGGTGGAATATTCTGAAACTCAATGAGACGCCGATGAGCACACTCGGCGCATTCGGAGAAATCGGCGTCATGGCGGAAGCCTTCGGCGGTGGTATGCCCCGCAGCGGGATCATGCGGAAGGGAGCCATGATGCGCGGGACGATCGCTGGTTTGGCGCTCGACGGCGCCGCGCCTGCCGCTCCGATGGCGGCGGGTGCGCCTGCGATGCTTGCCGAGTCTGCTGCACCCGGCGGGATGGGTGGTGGTGGCGGGGCCGAGATGGTTGAACCGACCATTCGTTCCAACTTCGCCGACACCGCATTCTGGGCGGGCAGCCTCACGACGGACGCCGACGGGTTCGCCGAAGTGAAGTTCAACATGCCCGAGAATCTCACCGGCTGGAAGGTGAAGGCGTGGGCGCTCGGCGCGGGCACCAAAGTCGGCGAAGGCTCCGTCGAAGTCACCACGAAGAAGAATCTCCTCGTCCGTTTGCAGGCCCCACGGTTCTTTGTTGAGAAAGACGAAGTCGTCCTCTCGGCGATCGTGCACAACGATCTTGCCACCGAGAAAACCGTCCGCGTGGTCCTCGAATGCGAAGGGGGCACGCTGCTGCCGATGTCCGAGAAAGCCGACGTCGCCGCGACCGATCCGAAATGGTCGTTTCCCGGTGAAATCGTCATCCCGGCGAATGGCAAGCAGCGCGTCGACTGGCGCGTGAAAGTCGTCCATGAAGGCTCGGCGATCGTCCGCATGAAGGCGCTGACCGATGAAGAATCGGACGCGATGCAGATGACGTTCCCGGTCTACGTGCATGGCATGCTCAAGACCGAATCGTACTCCGGCGCGATCCGTGCGGCCGATGCGATGGGCAGCGTGAAACTGAATGTACCCGCGGAACGGCGCATCAATGAATCGAGGCTCGAAGCCCGGTTCTCGCCGACGCTCGCCGGGGCGATGGTGGACGCGCTGCCGTATCTGGTCGAGTATCCCTACGGCTGCACCGAGCAGACGCTGAACCGCTTCCTGCCGACGGTGATCACACAGCGGATTCTGCAAAAGATGCAGCTCGATCTGGCGGCGATTCGGGACAAACGGACGAACCTCAACGCCCAGGAACTCGGCGATCCAATGGACCGCACGAAGCAATGGAAACGCTTCGACCGCAATCCGGTCTTCGATACGGATGAAGTCTCCGCGATGGTGAAAGACGGCGTCGAACGGCTGACCGCGATGCAATTGTCCGACGGCGGTTGGGGCTGGTTCAGCGGCTACGGCGAACATTCCTCGGCGCACACCACGGCGACCGTGGTGCATGGCTTGCAGATCGCCGCACAAAATGACGTGGCGCTGGTGCCGGGGGTGTTGGACAAGGGGATCGCGTGGTTGAAGCGCTATCAGGACGAGCAGGTCCAACTCATTAAACGGGCCGAAACCAAGCCGAAGGATCAACGCTGGAAAGAACGGGCCGATGCGACCGATGCGTTGGTCTACATGCTGCTCGTCGATGCGGACATCGCCAGCGCCGACATGAACGAGTTCCTGTTCCGCGATCGCATCGAACTGCCCGTGTATGCCAAGGCGTTGTACAGTTTGGCGCTGCAGAAACAGCAGCAAGCCGAGAAACTGGCGACCGTGATGCAGAACATCGACCAGTTCCTCGAACAGGACGACGAGAATCAGACGGCCTACCTCAAGCTGCCGGAGAACAACTGGTGGTGGTCCTGGTACGGTTCGAGCATCGAAGCCAATGCGTACTATCTGAAACTGTTGACCCGCGTGAATCCGCAGGATCCGAAAGCGCCACGGCTGGTGAAATATCTGCTGAATAACCGCAAGCACGGCACCTACTGGAACAGCACCCGCGACACCGGCCTGTGCATTGAAGCCCTCGCGGATTATCTCGTCGCCAGCGGGGAAGCCGAGCCGCAGTTGACGATCGAAGTCTGGCTCGACGGCAAGAAGCAGAAGGAAGTCACCGTCGACAAGACGAACATTTTCTCGTTCGACAACACGTTCGCGCTGATGGGCGATGCCGTCACCGACGGCGAACACACGCTCGAATTCCGCAAACAGGGAGAGGGGCCGCTGTACTTCAATGCGTATCTCACCAACTTCACGCTCGAAGACCACATCGAAAAAGCCGGGCTCGAAGTCAAGGTGCAGCGGAAGTACTACAAGTTGACCCGCGTCAACAAGGAAGTGGACGCCGCCGGCAGTCGCGGTCAGGCGGTGAAGGAAAAGGTCGAGAAGTTTGAGCGCACCGAACTGGAAAACCTCGCCACCGTCACCAGCGGCGACCTCGTGGAAGTGGAACTCGAAATCGACAGCAAGAACGATTATGAGTACCTCGTGTTCGAGGACATGAAAGCCGCCGGGTTTGAACCGGTCGACATCCGCAGCGGTTACACCGGCAACTCCCTCGGGGCCTACGTCGAATACCGTGACGAACGCGTCGCGTTCTTCGTCCGGCAACTCCCGCGCGGCAAGCACTCCATGAAGTACCGCCTGCGCGCCGAGATCCCCGGCAAGTTCAGCGCCCTGCCCACCAAGGCGTCCGCAATGTACGCCCCTGAACTGCGTGGCAATTCGGACGAGATCAAGCTGTTGATTGAGGATCGGTAACCAGAACGCCCTAACGCCCACGGTTTCTGAACCGTGGGTCTCTTTCCTGCTCTCATGGTGGATGTGTTAAACTGATTCTTCGCCCAGCCGAGGAATGATTATGTCTGCCGTCATCGAACCCTGCGTGACCCGCCTCGCTCCCGGCATTCCCCCGTGGCCGGTGAAGCGGTTCACCGTCGCGGAGTACGAAGAACTGGTCAACAGCGGAGTCTTCGACGAAGACGACAATCTCGAGCTGCTCGAAGGTTGGCTGGTACCGAAGATGACCAAAAATCCGTTGCATGACAGTCGCATCGATTGGCTGGACGAGATGCTCGAGGGATTGTTGCCAAAGGGATGGTACTGCCGGATTCAGAATGTGCTGGCAACGGATGACAGCCGGCCGGAGCCCGATGTTGCCGTCGTCCGTGGACGCTCGCTGGATTACGAATCGCGCCATCCCACGGCGAACGACTGTGCTCTCGTGATCGAAGTCGCGGACTCGACCGTGTATGAGGATCGTCGTAAGGCGGCCATCTACGCGCGCGCCGGCGTGACGGAATACTGGCTCGTGAATCTCCAGGACTGGCAGCTCGAACGGATGACAGAGCCAGCTCCCAGCGGGCAGTATCTACGAACAGAAATCATCCGTGCGAACGATTCCGTGCCCGTCATCATTGCAGGAACGGAAATCGCCCGGCTGCCGCTGGAAGAATTGCTGACCCCGCGCTCATGAAGCGCATACCCAAAGGGAAAGCTACCGCAGTTGGCTTTCCCAGTCTCCCCTGGGGCCATCGTCGTTCGGCAATCCGAGTGAGCGCAGCACGGAGCGGTCGATGTCGCGGCCAATCATCCGCACCTGACCATCGAAGAATGCAAAGAACGCACCGTTCTGTGATGGCGGCCCCCCAAAACCCCAGGGGACTTCGTTGATGCCGTCGGCCGGATCGCGGCGATTCCACGGTGACGCCCACGGCTGAAAATTCTCGGCGACTTCCCCGAGGGCGAGTGTGTTGGACGTGCCATCGGTGATGTCCGCCATCTTCAGTCCGCGGTTGTTCGGGAAGCCGTGCACGTTGGCGGCGTAGTGCATGTAGGCATAGCCATGCTCGTCGAACTGCCCGTGCCAGCCAAGCTGCGGGTTGACGAATTCCGGCAACGCGCCCCTGGCATATTTTCCGTTCGTCGGGCCATCCCATGGTTCCTGCTTCCAATCGGTTTTTGTGTAAAACCCGGAGTAGTGGCTGAGTTGAAAGACCCAGCCATGCTGTGCGTGTCCCTGCGCATCAATGATCGCTCCGGTCGGGAACGTTCCGAAGCTGTCGTGAATATTGTGCATGGCCAACATGATCTGTTTGAGGTTGTTTCGCGACTGGGTTTGAATTGCCGCAAGACGGGCTTGTTGAACCAGATTGAGCGGGCCGGGAGCCGCCGGCCATGCGGAGGGGCCACCAGGAGTTCTCTCCGACGGAACTTCACGACTGAGCCAGATCGCCTGATGGGCTGCTCCGACCATTGCGACTCCGCCGGCGAACAGCACAAAGACGGTAGCGGTCACGGCGATGGTGGATCGACGGGTCCAGCGACCAGCTTCGCCGAATCCACTCGCGGTCCGGTAGCCGATTGTGTGCACCAGAACCATCAGCATGACGAAGGCAACCAACCCCATCAGCACGCTCGGCCAATCGGGCTGTGCTTTGCCCAGGCGATCCAAAAGAAACGCCACCCAGCCGAAGAAAACCGCATTCACGATCGTCATCCCACGGTCAGCGGCGATGATCGAACTGGCGATCAGGCTGAAGAGGTAGGCACCAAAAGTACCCCCGACGAAGTAGATCCAGCGTGGAATCGGTGGGTAGGACTCGTCCAGATTCGCCAGGGGATCATTCATGACGGCTTTCCTGTGGTGATGTCATGGCACGCAAAAGGGCCGCATCCAACTCCGGCGTGCGCATCGTACCGATCATGCCAGTCACCAGCAGTACGAAGCGCTCGGAATCGCCGACTTCCGGTTCAAAGACGAGTATGTCGGCTGATTGGTTCGAGGCCGTTTGCCCCGGTCGATACAGGAAGTCAAACCCCGGATGCGTCGGTACCACCCAGTTTTCGCCGATCTCCTTGGCCTCCGCGGGGAACGCCCCGCCATGAGTGGCGGCGTGTTGCAACAGGGCGAGTCGCAGGGCTTCCAATCGTTCGCGCCTCTGTTGTCGGGAATGTGGTTCGGGTGACGGCGGCTGATCGAGCCGATACGTCCATCCCTGTTTCCGCCAGGCCCCCGGTGTCATCAATTCGCGGGCTCCGGAGATCATCGTCAGTACGACAATCGACACCAGTCCCCACAGCAGCGTTGCCACCAGTGCGCCGCGGTAACTCAACACCGGCAGCGCCGGCCAGTCCCGACGAAATGTGTTCCACAACCCGCGCACCAGCCACGCCACCATCAGCGTGGCGAACACAAAAAACGACAACGCCTGCAAGCGGTGATCGACCCAGGGGCTGAGGTGATCGGAATGCGGGAACTGGTCGGCCGTGAACGGCGTCGGCAGCGCGGAAGGCATGCCCGCCGATGCGGTCGCGCTCAGGGCCACGGTCACCAGGCAACACCAGACCGGGCGGCGCATGGGATTTCTCCGACGGACGTTTCAGAAGATCTCTGCATTGTAGAGCCGAGCGCATCCTGTCGCCATTGCCGAATGTAGCCATCACGCTCCGCGTGATGAGCGGATGAAGGTCCGGCGTGGTTCATAGAGGACGTTCCGAGTGGAAGTATTTTGTTTTCGGGGGGGCATCTGAAACGTGCCGCTCATCACGCGGAGCGTGATGGCTACTTTGGCACTCCCGCGCGCATAGTGCGCGATTCCGACATGTCACGATGAGGATGGTAACTCTGACAATCACGCTGAGCAGGAGTGCCCGCAAGGTTTGACAGTCGACGGGAACTGCTTGCCGCGGGACACATTCGGCGGACGACATGTGAGGCGGCAAACTGCCCGGAGCGCCGATTTTCTCGGGTTTCTCACAGCGAATTCAGAATTCGGCTCTGGTCTCCGTGATGCCCGGCACGAAAAATGAAGTATTCCCTTCTTGCTTGCCACCTTGTGAACATCATCTCCACAGAGAAGGGTGCCGAATCCCTGCGCCGCGGGTGCGTGGTCGCGTTCGTTTTTTCGTCAGAACTTCGCGGATGGACTTGCACGATTTCGGCCGGACCGGTCTATAATCCCGCTCCCCGAGGGAACGGGTTTGCGTCGTTGCCCCTCAAGGATTGAGAGGTTTCCATGCGTTGTCTCATCACCCTCGCCTGCATGCTGGGGCTGGCGGTGTTGGCCAGCCCAACAACAGCCGCGGAGCGACTGGACGACGAGGCGGTCGCCGGGTCGCTCGTCATCATCGGCGGGTCCGAACGGTTCGATCACAAAGAGTATTGGGACGAAATCGTCACGCTGGCGGGTGGTCCCGGCAGCAAGATCGCGGTCCTCCCCACGGCGAACGGTGACCCCATTCGGAAAGGGGGCTGGGTCGTCAGTGCGCTCAACAAAGCCGGGGCCGATGCGTTTGTCGTCCCCCTGGCTTGGCGCAAGGTGACGCAGCCGCCGAGTGAAATCGCGGAAGATCCTGAATGGGTGAACCGTGTCCGGGAAGCGACCGGCGTGTTCATGATCGGCGGCGAACAGGAACGGATCGTCAAAGCGCTGCAATCGCCGGAAGGGCGACCGACGCCGATGCTTGAGGCGATGTGGCATGTCTACCGTCGCGGCGGGGTGATTGCCGGGACGAGTGCCGGGGCGGCGGTGATGAGTCGGGTCATGTTCCGCGATACCGAATCGGTGTTGCAGACGATGCTCACCGGCGTGCGCATGGGCAAGGAACTCGATCGCGGTCTCGGGTTTCTCGATTCCGAATGGTTTGTCGATCAGCACCTGCTCGTCCGCGGCCGCTTTGCCCGGGCCATCGTCGCCATGCACGATCAGAAGTTCAAATACGGCCTCGGCGTCGATGAGAACTCCGCCGTCGTTGTTCGGGGTGGGACCGATGTGAAAGTGATCGGCTACAAAGGGGCACTGGTTTTCGATCTGTCCCACGCCGAGCATGATGAAACGCTCGGCAAATTCAACCTGAAAAACGTGCGGCTCACGTATCTCGACCGGGGCGACCGGTTCAATTTAAAGACGTTTGAAGTGACACCCGCCGCCGAGAAACTCGAAGACGAAAAACTCGATCCGACGTCGGAGAACTTTCGGCCGTTCTACAAACGGAAGATGTTCTACAACGACATCCTGTCCAACACGACCGTGGTCGACTTGATGGGACGGCTGATCGATTCCGTGCAGTCCGAAGCCATCGGTCTGGCGTTTGACGGCGACCAGGCACGGTCCGAGTCCGTGGACGGTTTCGAGTTCCGTTTCGTCCGTGACGACAACAGCCTGGGCTGGTACACCGAAGCCTTCGGCGGCGACGATTACACCGTCCTCAACATCCGCCTCGATATTCGCCCGATTCGCATCACCGGGCCGTTGTACCAACCTGGTGAATGATGCCCCGCAGAAGCCCAGGGTTTCTGAACCCTGGGTCTCTTTCCACATCAAATATTGCCAGCCTGCAAGCTATACTGAACCGCAGCTTTGCAGGTGCCATGATGCGGTCAGCGATTTACGTTCACCTTTTGGCGACGGCGATTTGCGCGAGCTTTTCGTTGGCCGATCGCGGACTGCTTTTCGGTCCGGAAGTATCAGAGTTCGTGGATCAACGGATGGAACTGTTGCTGTTTCCTTGCTTGATCGCGTGGGTGATTTGTCCCTTGGTCGTCATTATCAGCGTCTTGCGTTCGCGTTCCGAGCGCCGATTGGGATACTGGGCCATCGCTGCTGAAGTTGCGCTGTGTTACGCACAAATACTCGCGCTGCTGCCTTCTGTCCAATAAACCTGTTGAAAGGGTTCCCGCCGTGTGCCACTGGCTCTGCCAGTGTCTTCTCTTTGCCTGGCCTTGGGACAATTCACACTGGCAGAGCCAGTGGCACACAGCGATTGACGAAACCGTTTTGTCTTAGCCCCCGGTCAATGGCCGGGGGAAAACGGACTCACTCGCGGAAGCCGCCGTTGCCATTCTCCGCGCGATCGACCCCCGGCGACTCGCCGGGGGCTAAGACGACGATCCTTTCTCTCAACCCGTTCCCATGCCGCGGTCGTAGACATCGAGATCGCGCAGATACACTGCCAGCGTGGCGTGCAGCGTTTCGCGGGCGATCGTCCACTGTGGATTGGCGTCGGTGTAGCGGTTGCAGTGATCGGTCAGCAGGCGGTGCATGAATTTGAAGAGATGCCGCGGGACCCGCAACCGGGCCAAGGTGCTGACGAGTTCCCCTTCGGCGATCGACGGATCGAACCACGTTTGCAGTTTGCCGATCTTGCTCGACTCCGGTCCGGACGCCTGAATGCGGTCGTTGGCCAGATCGAAGAGGGATTCGCCTGACCATTCCAAAGAGCGCACGAGGTTCTGCTTGTCGAGCCGGGAGCGCTCGTAAAACTCCTTGTCTTCCTTGAGCAGATAGAAACTGACCTCGATCGGCAACAACAGCTTGAAGCCCAGTCCGGCGTGCTTCAGGAACTTGTTGTCGAACATTGGCCACAGGATGTCGCGCATCCGTTGTGCCGAACCGTTGATGAGATTTGGCTCGTCGACGCGGTCCACAAGAATGGTGACGGAGGCGAAACCGAGGGACTTCAGCACTGACTGCAGCTTCATCAACAGTTCGTAACGGTCATCGCTCCGGTCACGGCTGGGAGCCGGTTGGCCGATGAGATCTTTACGTTCGAACCGTGTCAGCATGCTGCGCAACTCGGTGGTGTGATGTTCAATCACGCGAATCTGGCGGACCGTCTGCCAGGAATGCCACAGCAATTGCAGTTGACGCCACAACCACGGTCCCCAGGCGATGAACAGAATCAGCCACGGCCAGAAGCGGCCCAGTTGAGTCAACGCATCCTGTTTGACCAGTATCGCGCCGAGTCCGGCGGTGACACCGATCCCGAGCGCCAAATCCCAATACGCTTTCCAATTACTGAACCGCAGCCGGCGGCGCAGCTTCTTCCAACGTTCTCCCGCGGATTCATTCAGACTGTGATCGTAGTACGCTGCCAGAAGCAAGAGGTCGCGTTTCTGGGCATGATTCAGTTGTGTGAGCTTATCGCCTTGAACCTCAAACGCGCCGATCTCACCGCCGGTCCGTTCATTGAGCACATCGGACACCAGCCCCGTCACGGCGAGGGAGAGGATGGCATCCATGTGATCCCACAGACGAAACCGGGATAACGTCCGTTCCGGTGACTTCCCGAACGTGGCCATTCGTTCGTGGAAACAGTCGAGAAACGGGTTGAGGTCATCGTATTCAACGATAAACACCCGGCGATCAGAGTGCTGGCGATTGTGCTCGGCGATTTTATCGACGATCTGTAGCCGGAGCGCGGTTTTGCCGCTCCCCTTCTCGCCGAAAACCACCGCGGTGGCCGGCTCATCGGCGGTCCCAAAGACCTTGTCCCACGCCGGGTGAAAGACGTCTTTCGAGCAATATTGTTTGAAGAGCGGGTCGGTCTGAGCATCTTCCTGGCTGAACGGGTTCTGGTTCAGGCCATGATGCTCAAGAAACTGCTGGACTTTCATGAAAACCGCTTCAATACAAAGGAGAAAGTCGCCGGTGAACGCCGGTGACGAGACAGCGCTGTCTCGCGCGGGATGGGGGGTGTCAAAGTCAGCCCACTTCGCGCAACCGTCACAACTGACGGCCGAGTAACACTCTAGGCAGCCACGGGCGCATCGTCCACTCTGCCGACCGGGAGCAGGAGCGCCGCCGGTTCAATCCTCTGGTGAATTATTTCTGAAGGATCAATTTTCCGTTGCGCGTAAGCCGCAAGCGATACTGTTCACCATCATGTTCGATGAGGACTTCGTGTCCCCCCAGGAAGAGATCCTGTGAGCGAATGGAGCGGAGGGCTGGCGTCGGCAGCGGGCCGGACGGCGGCGACGGTGGAGGGACGGCAGGGGATTCATCGCCGGAAGTCATTTTCTGGACGTCTTTTGCGAGTAGTGTGCCGTGTCGGGGAGGGAGGCAGGGGCTCCACAAAGATCACCGCTTGAACCGCACTGTAATGACACTGAGACTCAGTGTCAATTCATTGCGTCGCGCTTCCCGCCTGTTTCCCCATCAACACCTTCCGACGGCGGTGAAGTCTCTCAACGAATCCTGGTGTGATTCCGTCACGGAAGGTGGACGTCTCGGCCGGCAAGATGTCTGCGCAGCGCAACGGCGTCGGTGAAGATCTCGGCCTGCAAGCCCAGTGAACGACCGACCGTCACGTACTCGGCGATGTCATCCGTGTAGAACGCATTCTCCACAGGACATGACAGCGCTTCAGCCACGGCGTGAAAGATCGGGAGTTCCGGCTTGATGGCCCCGACACGAAACGACAGGACGAATTCATCCAGCTTCTGCAGAATGGGGAACCGCTCCCAAATGAAATCGAAATGCCAGACGGACGTGTTCGACAGCAGCACCAGCCGCAGGCCCTGCTCGCGCAACGCATCTAGGATGGGCAGCATCGGTTCGTTGAGCGTGAAGATATCCGCATAGGCTTCGGCCAGTGCGGCGATGCCGAGTTCTTGACCAACCGCCTGGGAGAGCCGGTCCCGCATCTCTTCAGGATTGAGAAACCCGCGTTCGAAATCAGCGTTCAATCCCGAGTCCATCAAGACCGTGCGAATCTCGGCCGCGCTTCGGCCACACAACGCACCGATCTGGGCGCACATCCGTTCGTGACTGAAGTGGACCAGGACGTTGCCCATGTCGAAGACGACGGTTTCCAGCATGGTTGGTTCCAGAAACGAAGAGACCCAGGGTTAGGAAACCCTGGGTCTCTCGCTTTTTGTGATGTTAATCGCAGATTACTGAGCGGACGCGGGGCCAGCACAGCGAATCAGGTGATCGTGGTCGATGTAGACGACTTGCGAGGATTCGTCCTGATGGCGGAACGGCACCGGCCAGTCAGACCGCATGATCTTATCGTAGTAGACCGTGCACTTGTAGTGGCAGTGATGCAACCGGGCCGGTCCGACGAGGGGATAGAAGCGGCATTCGTCCATCCGGTCAACAATCGGTTCGACCACGATGCGGACGTTGTTCCGCGACGTTTCCGCCAGGAAGGTCCAGCCACCACCGGTTTCGTCCGGCAGGGCTCGCATCACTTCGTCCTGCGACGGGGGGTCCATGCAGAACAGCGGGGCGTTTTCGCCTTCCACCGGGTCGAGGATCGGGACTTTCGCATACCGTTCTTCATCGATGTACGCATCTTCGATGAGCTGGCTGTAATACGGGCTGACCGGAATCACCGGCGTCGCGCCGAAGAAGCCGCTCAGCAGAAACTGCACTTTCATTAACTGAAAGAGGGTGACACACCCGCAGTTTGTCATCGTGAAGAAACCGACGCCGACCAGCAGTGTGAGGCGTTTCAGGAGCGAACCAGGCTTGATCATCGTTCCTCTCCGGGGGTTACCGCGGGGCTCGCATTCAACGGATGGTCGAGGGCGGGGAAACTGGAGCAAGGTCTTCAGGCACACTTCACAGTCCTGAAAGCTTTTGCCGCAGGCGCGTTCCAAGAGCCTGCAAGATACTTATCGAATGATTGAGCGTGCGGACTTGTGGGATTTTTCGGGATTTATCGAATGTAGGGATGGTAACGGCCGCTGTGGGGCACGGCGGCACGGTCAGGGGTAGAGGAAATGGAGAATGAAGAATGCAAAAAGGAGAATGGAAAAGGCGATCCGCATTCGACATTCCTCATTCCCTATTCTTCACTTTCCATTCCCTGTATGGCTGAAATGACAGTGTCTCCCGTCATCACAGGGACAACGGGAGACACTTTGCCATTCGGTTACCGACGGTCCAGGTGACCGTCGCTTGCATGGTCAGCAGGGACGGTGAGACTGCTGCATCGGGTTGAGGGTTTCGGGTCGAAGGTTGAGAGTCAGACAAAGTCCGATGTTCTGACCCTCAACCTTCGACCATCCACCCTCAACATCCGTGTGGCGATCTCAGGTATGGCTTACCAGTTCTTCGGGCTCATAAACCACCACCACTTGTCGGTCCGCTGACGGAACTGCAGGTTCCATTGACCATCATCCCACCGGAGCGTGGCATCGCGCCAGCCCAGCGGAACTTGCGGGTACGGATAGAACGGCCCGATGTACGGGAACGCGCTCGCACTGTACTGCTGCGGATAGGTCACCGCGGCGGAGTTCGGATACTGAGCGTACGACGGCCAGGCATGTTCCGGCAGGCTCGGGCCGTTGTACATGGGGCCGGCACCACCGCCGTGAGCGTATCCGCCCACCGGTTGGACCGGGCCGCCCGGACCCATCATTCCCGGACCACCGGGACCCATCTGGCCCTGGTAAGCAGCGGGATGAATCGGGCCTTGCGGACCCATCATCGGACCTTGTGGTCCCTGTGGGCCAGCGTAGGGGCCTTGCGGACCAGCATACGGACCTTGCGGACCGGGGGCAGGTTCTTGTGTCGTGCGGAGTTGGTTCTGCACGCCCTGGACGCCCGGAACTTGCTGCACGACTCGTTCGGCCGCAGCGCGTTGAGCGCTGGTGCCGACGCTGCCGCCGAGCATCGCGACACCGTTCTGGTAACGGATCTCGATGTCGTAGCCGTCGAGGTTCGCGGCGGTCAAGGCCGCAGCGATCTGTTCGGCAACAGCCTGGTTGCTATTGGCGACCGGAGCGGCTGCCTGGGCAACGGCGGGTTCAAAATTGACTTGCTTGACACGGTCGGCCCGCGGTCCGGGCGACGTGTGTGACGCCTGCTGGACGCCACCACCGGTGCTCTGAGCAGTCATCCGCTCCGAGACGCTCGGCTTCGTCGTCAGGACGAGCTGATTGTCAACCCGTTCGACCCCGGGCAGCTTCTGGAGGACCTGTGTGGCCTTATCCTTCTGCTTGGGGTCGGTGACGCGGCCTTTCAGCGTGGCCGTGCCGTTCTTGTATTCGATCTCGATGTCGTAGCCTTGCAGACGCGCATTGCGGAGAGCCACGGCGATATCGTCCGCGACTTTCTGGTTGCTGGTCTTGCTGG
Organism: Planctomycetaceae bacterium; assembly: GCA_041753475.1. Classification (GTDB taxonomy): domain Bacteria; phylum Planctomycetota; class Planctomycetia; order Planctomycetales; family Planctomycetaceae; genus DSVQ01. Next base: position 36,457 of record JBGSUN010000128.1, read on the forward strand.
CTGCTGCTGGGCTGCTCGCCTTGTCCCCGTTCTCGGTGCGGGACCACGGGGCGGCGAAGCCCAGGCCGGGCGTGGCGGCCATCAAGCCGAGCACCAACGCCCATTTCCCGTACTTACGCATGAACTGGTCTCCCTTCCCTAACTGCGCTGACCGTGTCCGTTACCGTTGGGGCGTGCCTCACAGGAACCGGTCGACTCTGAGAATGGCATCTGAGTCGGCCTGTTGCCTGCGAAGTTCGACCGAGACCGCCTGTCTCGCTGCCGAGTCCTCGCCACAACCGGTGGACGGCGGAACAATCCGGACCGTCCCCGAGGCGCGCTAACACCTCGCTACTTCTATTCATCGGTCGGGAAACACCGGTCACACAAACTTTTCCGGTTACTCCGAAAATTTGTGAGATAACGGTTGGCGCGGAAAGATGGGATAGGCAGGGGGCCGATTGGTACGAATCGTCCGTAAACCATTTCCAGACCGTGCTTTAATACCAGTCCCAGAATTCAACTGCGCGGCCGGAGCGTCTTCTGGGAGGGCGAAGCTCCCGCTGAGCCGCTGATTGTCTCAGCGTGGGAAGCGCGCGCGGCTCAGCAGGAGCGTGGCCCTCCCACGCGCAGACAAGTCCTGCGATCGGTATCACTCATCCCATTCCGTCGCCAGGTTACGGATGAAATCGAGCG
>JBGSUN010000129.1:0-6620 GCA_041753475.1 Planctomycetaceae bacterium
TTACTATTGCCACGAACGCCCCCACCAGAGTCTGGCGAACCAGACCCCCTGGCACGCCTTCCACACCACTCGCCGACGACCTCGCTGAAGACCATCTAAGAAACACCGCCCCGTGGTCTAAAAAACGGGGTCCACTTCAGACATTTACCGAAATGGCAATGGTTTGGCTCTGCTGAAAGCGACAATCGCCCACCCCAATCACGCCTCATTCCATCCGGCGACATAGTCGGGCCGCTTAGACAAGCAAAGTACCGGTCAGGTGTACCAAACTTGTGTTGGGTATCCACTAATCTGCCGACTTCAACAACCGGCGAACGGCTTCGGCTCGTTCGGAATCGGTAAGGGGCAGTGTTGCAATCATCGCCAAGGCTGCGGCGAAGTTGCTCGGCATAGTTACTCCGGTTGCGACTGGCGGCAGGTTCGTCGCGATTTCTTGGAAACGTCGTTCCGGCTCGCTGGTGCAAACGCCGGTGCAAACGAGTCTGTCGCTTGCCGTAAGTCTTGATGGGGAAACACTTAGAACTCTAGAATCGTGCGTTCGCAATGCAGAGGACGAGGGTTCAACTCCCTTCCGCTCCACTCGAAAAGCCTTGTTCGCAGATGCTGTGAACAAGGCTTTTTCGTTGGATTTCAAGGGGTTTGCATTGTTCGTCGTTTTGAGTGCCCATTCATCGGTTCTTTCCGATGAATGGACAGCTAACGATACAGATTGCCCTGTTTTGCCAGAGTTGGGTACAAGCGAGGAGCGGCTGCAGAAGCATCGATTGCTGCGGTCCGGGCACATACCGGAACGCCGCCGTTGCTGGCGATCCCGGACGGCACCAGAGGTTACTTTGCAGCCCAATATCCACCGCGGGTGTGGTCAAACAGGATTTCGCCGCCGCGGTGACGGTCGTTGATCGTACCATCGGCGAAGACGGTTTCACCGAGGACGAACGTGCGGACGGGCCAGCCGGTCAGAGTGACACCGTCCCACGGGCTCCAGCCGCACTTCGTCGCTTGTTCGCTATTGCGGATGGTCGCCGATTTCGTGAGATCGACCAGCACGAGGTCGGCGTCGTAACCCGGCGCGATGCGGCCTTTGTTGACGATGTCCCACACCCGTGCTGGAGCATCGCACATCCATTGGACGACTTGCTCGACGGTACACAAGCCGCGATGAGCGGCGTCGAACATCAGCGCGAGCGAGTTTTCCACTGCGGGCAACCCCGATGGCGATTTCGGGTACGGCTGGTCTTTCTCTTCCAGCGTGTGTGGGGCGTGATCGGTGGCAATCACCTGAATGCGGCCATCGTTCATAGCGGTCCATAAGCCGGCATTGTCAGCAGGCGATTTGATGGACGGGTTCATCTGCACGAGCGATTTCAGCCGGGCGTAATCGTTCGTGTTGAAAAACAGATGGTGAGGACACGCCTCGGCGGTGATGAGGCCCCGATGATCACGGAGAAATTCCGTCTCGGCGGCGGTCGAGACATGCAGCACATGAAAGCGGTGGTTGTGTCGATGGGCGAGATCAATCGCCCGTTTCGTGGCGATGACTGCAGCTTTCTCATCACGGATGCGCGAATGATCGGCGTAGTCCTTTCCCCCGTTGAGAGCCGCCGTGTTGGCGCGGACGGTGGCTTCATCTTCGCAGTGAGCACAGATCGGCAGCGTCGTTTCTGCGAAGATCCGTTCGAGCGCCGCCTGTTGATCGACAAGCAGATTGCCCGTACTTGATCCGATGAAGATCTTGATTCCTGGCGTCCGTTTCGCGGCGGCAAGTTCCGCAACATTGTCCGGGGTTGCCCCGATGTAGAAGCCGTAGTTCACGAGGCACTTTGTTGCCGCGAGCGCGAGTTTTTCGTGCAGTCGTTCGACGGTGATCGTTTCCGGCTTGGTGTTAGGCATCTCCAGGAAGCTGGTGACGCCGCCCTTGGCGCAGGCACGGCTGGCGGTCCGCAGGTCTTCTTTGTGGGTGAGGCCGGGTTCGCGGAAGTGGACCTGATCGTCGATTACACCCGGCAGAAGATGCAGGCCGGTGGCATCGATGATCTCATCCGCCGCGGCGGTCGCCGGGGGATCAATGTCAAGAATCTTTTCGCCATCGATGAGGACATCGACGCGGGACAATCCCGTGGGGAGGACACAGGTGGCGCCGCGAATCCGCGTTCGCATGTGTGGAGAATCCTCGGTGGTTCAGCGCGGGGCGCGAAACCGCAAGCGGTGTCGGGGAGCTACTCGATCCGGATGTCGTTTTCCTTGAAATACTCTTCGAGGCTGGCGAGGAGCGGATCGATCGTGAATTTCTGAATCTTGTGGGGTGGTTTCCAGGGGAGCCAGTCGTGGCCGAAGTGTTCGGTCACGGTGATCGGGTGGTCCTTTTCGAGCCAGCCGAGGAAGATTACCAGCGTCTTTTCGACCCGGCCGGGACCGAAGCGGGCTTCGTACGGATAATAGACTTCCTGATAGCGAAATCGCGGGTCGAGCTGGATCGTCTGCATGCCGATGCCGGTCTCTTCCCACATTTCGCGGAGAGCACACTGGCGTTCGGTTTCGCCTTGTTCGAGGTGGCCTTTGGGCAAATCCCAGCGGTGATGGTGCTTCATGACCAGGAAGGACGGCGTGGGCTGCTTGCGGAAGACGAGCACACCGCAGGCTTTGACTTTTTGCATCGGCGTCGGAGTCCTATCCGGACGAAGTCATCAACAAGAGCCCTGCCGGGCAACTCCCTTAAGATACACTTGTCACGCAGGAAGCGAAATTGTGCAATGGACCGCTCGAATTAGGATTTTCTCAATGGGAAGTTTCGCTCCCACACTGCGCATGGAGGCGAGTGGAATTTACTGCTCAAACTCGGCCAGCTTGAAGCCTCTCAGGCTGGATGCCGTCGTGAGGAATCGCATGAGTTGATCTTGTCCTTTCGCAAAACTGCCGACTTCAAACCCCAATCCTTTGTAGTGGTCGATCAATCCGCGGTAGACAGACGAAAGATAACCTTCCATCCAAGTGTGAGTCCCGACGACTAACCTTGTTTCCGGGAATGTGAGCACAGTCCACTGCCACGTTCCTTTGGAATTAGTCCGAGTGTCGATGGTCGATCCGATCGTTGAAATGTCCTTCGGGACCGACTTGATTTCAATCAATGCACCAAAACCAAATCCACGCCACCATGAGACGTGAAAGGCTTCGGCAATCTGGTCACGGACGGATGCTGACAGTTCTGCCAATGTGGGCGACTCCGCAGTCACTTGCCACTGCAAGACTCCTCGATGGATATTGAGGGTTTTGTGCTCCCAAATCTTCTGCCGGGGATCGGCCCCCAACTCTCGCTGGCGCAACTTGCTACCGAGGACTTCGTCAACCGACATAACTTCCCCTGGATTATCAAAGGACTTATTCCGGGTCGTCTCGGACTCCGACCCAGCCACACGATGTCTATGGCTTTTGCACCTGCTTCACCACACGGTCCACACCGGCCGCGACGCGGTCTTCTACGTCCGCCGCCCAGCGTTCGGCGGGAAGGCCGTAGACCATCATCGAGCTTTGGCCTTCATACCCCCCTTCGATGCGGACGCGGGCGGAGGGGATGTACGCCATCACGTCGTTGACGTAGCCGGTGACCCAAGTTTCGTAGCCGTACTGGCCTTTGAACCGCAGGCTGTAGTCGACGACGACTTCGCCGCCGAGCGTGATCCACAAAAGCGAATCGCCGAGCTTCCACGCTTGCACGGGGTACGGATAGTCCGCGAACGGTTTATCCGTCGGCAGCTTCAGAACACGTGACGCCCAGCGTTGACTGTAGCTTTCCGGCGCGGCGGCCATCTTTTCCAACTGTTCCCGCGGTGGCAACAGATCGAGTTTCAGCGGCGTCATTTCGATGCTGGTGGCCAGCTTTGCCGTCAACGGTTTGAGCGGTTGCTGCAACACGGCATCCACAGAGTCCGCCAGTCTCAGACCGTATTCTTTGATCAGTTCCACCTTACGACGCGGCAATGGATTCTGGTCCGCACCGCAGCCCATCGCAAACATCGCCGTGGCTTGCGGATGCCGGGATTCGAGCGCGAGCTGCGCCATGCCCGCGTAGTCGCCGCTCCACTGGTAGAAATCCATCACGGTGTTATGACAGGCGTAAGCAAAGACGATCGCCTTGAGCGACCCATCGGCCCGCTTCGCCACCAGCACCGGGACGGAATGATCCACCGGCCCGAGCAACTGGTTCTCCGCCCGCAACTTTGGGACATCGGGTTCACGATTTGTCCGGCGATTCACAGCGAAATCGCACGTCCCCTGTCCGTGCGACAACGTCACCGGTTCGAGATCCTCCAGCGCTTGGCCGATCGTCGCGACGATGGTCTCGATCAACTTGGCTGAATACGTTTCGACCAGTTGCCGTTGCTTGTCGTCGAGTGGATAAATGTCGGACAGCGCCTGTTTCAGCACCGGGCCGCAATGGGTGTGGGACGCATTCAGCATGATGTCGGCCCGCTTCAGACCGAACTGCTTGTCAGTAGCGGCGACCACGGCTTCGTAGATCGGTTGCGAGATACCGAGGGTGTCGCTCGACAGGGTGATTGCGCGGTGACCGGACGCATCCTGCACAGCGAGCACCCGGATGTAGAGATCGTGCAGTTTTCCCTCGGCAGGCTTGCTGCGACCGCCGTAGCCCGCCATCCACATCGGTTCCGCCGGGGTGATGATGGCCTTCGCGGTCCCGGCTTTCCAACCGGTTTGCTGGGCAGTGACGGGGGAGGCAAACGATGTCAGGGCGAGACCGACAACGATAAACTTCATCACAGACAGAGACACTGGCAAATTCTCCAAGCATGGAAACATCCCAGGGATGGCAATCCCTGGGCTTCTAGGCGATCCATTCGGGGATGACGTGGCCGGCGACGCCGGTTAATCGCGCGTCGAGACCTTGATGACGGTGCGTGAGTCGCAGGTGATCGATGCCGAACAGTTGCAGCATCGTGGCGTGGAAATCGTTGACGTGGACCGGCTTCTCGGTGATCGACCAGCCGATTTCGTCGGTCGCGCCGTAGGTCAGCCCGCCCTTCACGCCGCCGCCCGCCATCCAGATGGAGAACGCGGACGGATGATGATCGCGGCCGGTCACGGTGCCGCTGCCCATGCGGTTTTCGCCGAGCGGGGTGCGGCCGAACTCCCCGGCCCAGACGATGAGCGTGGAATCGAGCAGCCCGCGCTGTTTCAAATCTTGAATCAACGCCGCCACCGGTTGATCGGCCATGCCGCAGTTGTGAGCCAGTTCGTTGTCGAGGTTCGAATGATGATCCCACGAGGCGTGATTGATCTGCACAAACCGTACGCCCCGTTCGATCATCCGCCGCGCGAGCAGGCAGCTTGTCGAGAACGCGGGATACTGCCCCGGACCACCGCCGCGGGACGCTTTGATTTCCGGGTCTTTGCGGTTCACCCCGTAGGCTTCCAGCGTGGCTTGCGTCTCGCCCGACAGATCGGTCAACTCCGGTGCCGCCGACTGCATGCGGAACGCCAATTCATAACTGGCGATGCGGCTGGCAATCTCCGGATCGGCGACCGTTTCCAATCGTGACTGATTGAGCGACCGCAGGGCATCGAGTCCCGAGCGTTGCAGACTCGACGGCATACCCGGTGGGTTCGCGAGATTGAGGACCGGTTCCCCCTGACTGCGGAGCAAGACCCCGGCGTACGTCGAGGGCAGGAACCCGCTCTGCCACAGCGACGCCCCGCCGCTGGTGCCCCGACCGGTCGACAAAACGACGTAGCCCGGCAGGTCCTGCGATTCGCTGCCGAGGCCATACGTCAGCCATGCCCCCGCGGTCGGCAGATTGAAGAACGGTCGGCCGCAATGCAGCGACAGTTGAGCCGGGTGGTGATTGAACTGGTCGGTGTGCATCGACCGGACCATCAGCATGTCATCGGCACATTTCGCCAGGTGCGGCAGGTAGTCACTGAAGACCATGCCCGATTCGCCATGCTTCGTGAAGACCCGCTTCGAGCCCATCAGGACCGCGGATTCTTTCTTGATGAAGGCGAAACGAACTTCCTTCGTCAACGATTCCGGCAGCGGCTGGCCGTTGAGTTCATTGAGCTTGGGCTTCGGATCGAACATATCGAGTTGACTGGGGGCCCCTTCGAGGAAGATGAAGATGCACTGCTTGGCCTTCCCCACGACGTGCGCCGGCTTGCCGATGAGCGGATCGACCGGCTCGCGATTTGTCGACGCCTGGGCCACGTTGCCCATCAATTGCGACAGCGCCGCGAGACCGACGCCATACCCCGCGGAGTGCAGAAATCGTCGGCGAGTTTGTGCGGTGTGGAGGGCGTTCAGGATGTTCGTTGCGTCATTCATGGCAGCATCTCGACAGGATCACAATTCGATAACAAACAGATGCTCGGTCGACCCCAACGGGGTCACAGACGGTAGCCGGTGGTCGCAGCGCAGCGGAGACCACCGGACTTCTCCGGTCCCCTCTCCCCCGTCTTCGGGGGAGAGGGCTAGCAGCTTGTGGATTTAAGCCGTTTGGTATCGGCCGATCGAATTGCCCCAGCGGGCGAGTGTGAACGGGTTGAGGAATGTTTCCGGGGTGGTGCGGGGCCTGGGGTGCCATGTTGGAAGTCGGGACCAGGCTTTCAGG
>JBGSUN010000130.1:0-7721 GCA_041753475.1 Planctomycetaceae bacterium
CCTGAAAGCCTGGTCCCGACTTCCAACATGGCACCCCAGGCCCCGCACCACCCCGGAAACATTCCTCAACCCGTTCACACTCGCCCGCTGGGGCAATTCGATCGGCCGATACCAAACGGCTTAAATCCACAAGCTGCTAAACCCTCGCACATTGTCGGCGTGGGAGCTTCCGCCGGTGGGTTGGAAGCGCTCGAGCGCATGTTTCAAAATATGCCGGCCGATACGGGCATGGCGTTTGTCATCGTCCAGCATCTTTCGCCCGACTTCAAAAGTTTGATGGACGAATTGCTGGCACGATGGACGAGTTTACCGATCCATCGCGTCCACGACGGTATGGAAGTCGAAGCCAATTCGATTTACCTGCTGCCGCCGCGAAAGGAAATGATTATCTCGGCGGGCAAACTGCTGCTCACGGATAAGGATCCCGAGCAGGGGCTGTCGCTGCCGATTGATCATTTTCTGCGATCACTCGCGCAGGAATGCGGGCCCCAGGCGATTGCGGTCATACTTTCAGGAACCGGAAGCGATGGCTCGCGCGGCCTGGAAGAGATCAAGCACGCCGGCGGCATGGTGATTGCGCAATCGGTCCGGTCGGCCAAGTTCGATGGCATGCCCAACGCGGCCCGGGAGACCGGCTTTGTCGATCTGACACTCGATCCGGAAGAGATCGGCGATGCGCTGCGCGATTATCGGACCAGTGTTGATGTCGGACAGTTCACCGCCGACCATACCCACACGGAAGCCGATGAGGATTCGCTCAGTTCCATTTTCCGGTTGCTGCGCGATCGCTACGGCATCGATTTCTCGCACTACAAATTGAACACGATCGTGCGGCGGACCGAACGCCGGCTGCAAATCGCGCATGTGGAATCGGTGCAGGAGTATGCCGCTCTCGTCGCAAAGGATACGGAAGAACTCGATGCGCTCTATCGCGATCTGCTGGTGGGCGTCACCCGCTTCTTTCGTGATCCGGATGCGTATCGCAGCTTGGAACACCACATCGACGAGATCATTGCCGGCAAGAAACCGGGGACCGAACTGCGGACCTGGATTGCCGGTTGTGCCACGGGAGAAGAAGCCTATTCACTGGCGATTCTGCTCCATGAGCGCGTGCAGGCCAGCGGCATTCCGCTGACGATCCGCGTCTTCGCCACCGATGTGCATCGGCGGTCGCTGGAAGTCGCCGGGGAGGCGGTCTACCGCCCGGAAAGCCTGACGGAAATCCCGCCCCAGCGCGTCGAACAGTTCTTCAATCGGCTCGACAACGGTTACGCGCTGAAGCAGGTGATCCGCCAATCCGTGGTGCTCGCACAGCACAACATCATCAAGGATGCGCCGTTCACCCGCATGGATTTGATCTCGTGCCGTAATCTGCTGATCTATCTGCAACCGCCCGCGCAGAAGAAAGCGATTTCGCTGTTCCACTTCGGCCTGCGCACGGGCGGATTAATGTTCCTCGGGCCGAGCGAATCCCCGGCGGAAGTCGATGAAGAATTCGACACGCTGGATCCGCATTGGAAAATCTATCGCAAGCGGCGCGATGTGCGGCTGCCGATTGACTTGCGAATCACACCGAACATCGGCGGCCGCGTTGTTCGGGCGTCGGGGTTGCCCGAAATCCCCACCGGCGGCTCGCGCTCCATCGATACCATGCTGCTGGGAACCTACGACTCTCTGTTGTCGGAGTACATGCCGCCGGCGCTGCTGATCAACCAGCGTCATGAATTGCTGCATGTGTTCGGGAATGCGGGTCGGTTTCTGCAACACAAACCCGGTCGCACGGGCCGCAACGTGCTGGAACTGATGGACTCGTCGCTCCGGCTGGCAATTACCGGTGCGATTCAGCAGATTCACAACAAGCGCAAGACGGAGATGAAACTTCGTGGCATCAAAGTCGATACGCCTGAAGGAAAGGAACGGATTGCGGTCACCGTGCGCTCCGTCGTCAATCAGCGGACGCAGTCGTCGGACCTGCTGATTCTGCTGGAGTCGATGCAGGAAAATCTCGCCGCCGTGACCCCGCCGCCGGAAGCTCACGACGTGACGCCGCACAATCCAGCGACGACCGAACAGATCGAATCTCTCGAAGCCGAACTGCGGTACACCAAGGAAAATCTGCAGGCGACCGTCGAAGAACTGGAGACCAGCAATGAAGAGTTGCAGGCCAGCAACGAAGAACTGGTCGCTTCCAACGAAGAACTGCAAAGTACGAATGAAGAGCTGCATTCGGTCAACGAAGAACTCTACACGGTGAATGCGGAACATCAACGGAAGATTCTCGAGCTCACCGTCCTCACGGATGACATGGACAATCTGCTCGCGAGCACACAGGTGCATACGATCTTTCTCGATCGTGAGCTCCGCATCCGGAAGTTCACACCGCAGATTGCCGAAGTCTTCAACTTTGTGGCCAGCGATATTGGACGCTCATTCGACAGCTTCTCGCATCGGTTGTTGCGCGACAAGCTGTCGGCGGAGGTCGCCCAGGTGTTGGAAACAGGCGAGCAATTCGAAGCGGAAGTGCAGGATGTCACCGACCACTGGTATCTGCTGCGGATTCTTCCCTACCGCACCAAAGGCCAACTCGATGGCGTGGTGCTGACGCTGGTCGACATCGATTCGCTGAAGAGTGCGCAGCAGGATCTCGCGCGGCGGGAATTTGAACTGCGGATGATCGCCGATCGTGTGCCCTCGCTCATCAGTTGTGTCGATCGCGATTTCAATTACACCTACGTCAACCAACGATATGGCGAGTTCTTCGGGAAAACGCGTGACGAAATCATTGGCACCTCCATGCGCGATCTCCTCGGCGAAGGACCGTTTGAAGAACTTCGGCCGCATCTGGAAGAGGCGCTGGCAGGCAAGCCGGTCGAATTTGAAAAACGCTTTGACCTGCCGAACGGCCGTCGCTTCTGGGCGATTGTCAATTATGCCCCCGACGTCAGCCCCGTGGACGGCAGCATCTGCGGGCTGTTTGTGTGCAAGCATCTGGTGACAGCGATCAAGGAAAGCGAGCAGCGCTTCGAGCGTGCCGTCCGGGGCACCACCGATGGCATCTGGGATTGGGACATGGGCACCGGTCGCGTGTACTACTCGCCGAGGTTTGTCGAAATGGTGGGACTCAATCCGAGCGATGCGCCGTTTCTCAAGGCAGATATCGATCGCCGGATTCATCCCGATGACATGCCGCGCGTGCAGACGGCCGAGCAAGGGCTGCTGCGGGAGAACAAGCCGTACGATGTGGAGTACCGCATGCAGGATCGCGACGGCGACTACGTGTGGTTCCGCGGCCGGGCCGAAGTGCAACGGGATGCGGACGGGCGCCCCGTGTATGTCTCGGGGTCGGTGCAGAACGTCGAGATGTATCGCACGCTGGTTGCCGAGAAGGAATTGCAGGTGTCCCAGCGCGACCGCTTCCTCGCCACGTTGTCGCATGAATTGCGCAATCCGCTGGGTGCCGTCGTCAATGGTTGCCGGGTGCTCAACAAGCTGACGGGACTGAGCCAGGAGGCAATTCCAATTGTCGACGCCATCTCCCGGCAGTCGCAGCACATGGCCGCGCTGCTGGAAGACCTGCTCGATGTGGCCCGCATCACCGAAGGGAAAATCGAGATTCGCAAGCAGTTGTTCGACCTCCGCGAGGTGGTCGGCCCGGCGATCGAATCCGTGCAGCCACTGCTCGATTCCCGGCAACAGAAACTGGATCTGCATTTGCCCGAAGAACCGGTGCCCGTGGTGGGGAACGCGGTCCGCTTGCGGCAGGTCGCGTCGAACCTGTTGTCGAATGCGTCGAAATACAGCCCGCACGGAACGCGTGTGAAACTCCATCTGGAACGGGAGAACCATCATGCCGAGCTGCGCGTGATCGATGAGGGAGACGGGATTCCGCCGGATCTGCTTCGGAGTGTGTTTGAACCATTTGAGCAACTCGGCCGCACGCATGACCGCAGCGAAGGGGGCATGGGATTGGGGCTGACGCTGTCGCAACGGCTGGTGCAACTGCACGGCGGCACGATTCAGGCCAAGAGCCAGGGGCCCGGCTGCGGCAGCGAGTTCATCGTGCACTTGCCGACGATTGATGCCGCCAAAGTCGAGCCGGACGTACAGCCCGCGCTGCGGACACGCAGTGAAAAGCTCCGCGTGGTGGTTGTGGAAGACAACGCCGACGCCCGCGACCTGTTGTGCCGTTTGCTCAAGTATGAGGGCTACGACGTCAGCTTCGCGGGAACCGGTCCGAAGGGTCTGGACTTGATCCGTGAGTCACGCCCGGATGTCGCGCTGGTCGATGTGGGACTGCCGGGCATGGACGGTTACGCAATTGCCCGCGCGATCCGCAGCCAGCCGGAACTGAACGGGATCTACATGGTGGCCTTAACGGGATACGGCCAGTCCTCGGACCGCCAGCAAGCGAGGGAAACGGGCTTCAACATGCACTTCACAAAACCGGTCGACTTTCAGGAGCTCAGCCAGCTCCTCAACCAGTTCAAGCCGCTGCCGACCGCAACAACAAGTCCGTGATGAAAAGATGTGACCGTGGGCTTAATTTTCGGAACGAGATTCTGTTCGACGTCGTGCTGAGTCACCGCTGAATTGTCGGGTCCTCGGTCGGGGGAATGGCAAGTCCGTTGTGAGCAGCGAACGACTTCTGGCCATTCGCTATTCCCTGCTCACTGTTCCCTCAACCTGTATTTGAAGTGGTGACAAACCAGTCGCCACCAAAGGGGACGCCATTGATCGCGCCAACCACGACTCGCGGTGCGGAAAGTCCAGTCACTCACTGCTACCGGCCGCGTCTTCACTAGTTTCCCGAATGACAAAACTCCGACACATGGCCAAAGTCGAGCTCAGGAGGAGTCATTTCAGCCGGAGCGGCAGCTCGGTGGTGTTGACCACGATGAATTCTCCGGGCAGCGGTGAGCGACGCTCTCGGCATCATGGCCGCTATAGGCAACGCAGGAAGGCGACAAGGTCGCTTTTTTCTTCTGTCGTCAGCTTGGTGCTGAGCACGAGATTAAAAAACTCCACCGTGTCTTCCAGTGTGAGCAATCGGTCATCGTGCAGGTACGGCGGCGAATCTTTGATGCCTCGCAACGGAAAGGTCTTGATTGGCCCGTCTGCCGAGGCAAGGCGGCCGTTGATCATTTTCTCTTCGAAGAAGCGTTCGACTTTCAGATTGTGCATCGACCCGTCGGTGTAATACGGGGCCGGATGACAGGTGGCGCACTGGGCCTTGCCAAAGAAGAGTTTCTCCCCGCGGAGTTCGCTTTTGCTGGCCTTCTCCGGGTCAAGTTTACCGAAGAGATTCAGCTTTGGTGCTGGCGGGAAATCGAGCAGGGCCTGGAACTCGGCCATAAAATGGACCTGAGTGCCGCGCTCCAGCGGATTGATTCCTTTCTTCGCCGCGGTGGCGATGTCTCCGTCAAAGTACGCCGCGCGCTGTTCGAACTCGGTAAAATCTTCGATCGTCTTGAGTGCCCGCTGTGAGCCGAACAGCCGCTGCACGTTCACGCCGCGGAGAGTGGGCGTGTCAATGCGATGCCGATGCTCGTTCGGCCGGATGTCACCCACCGTGTGTGTGGCAGCGTTGGTGTGACCATTCGTGTGACAATCAAAGCAGGACACGCCGGTGTGAGCGTGCAACGAACGCCGATCGTCAGTCGCATTGAACTGTTGCTGCGGGAACGGTGTCAGCAGCAGCCGCAGACCGTCGAGCTGCTTGGGATTCAGAATGTCTTTGAACAGATCGTAGAAGTTGTCGAGCGTGACGAGCTTCCCGTTCGAGACGTCTCCCAAGTCGGGACGCGTCGTCAAATAAATCGGCGGAGGGAATTCGGGCAGCAGGTGCTGGGGAAGATCAAAATCGAGATCAAAGCGTGTCAGATCGCGCGCATTCTTTTGCTTCTTCAGCTCTTCAATCTGCAATTTCGGAAACACCATCCCACCGGCTTCGTGATGCGGGTGTGGCAGAGGAAAAAAGCCTTCCGGCCAGAGTTTCTGGTTCTTGATGTCTTGGGCCGACATCGCACCGAGTTTCTCCCAGGTGACTGCCTGCGGAAGCCTGACTCGGACCCCCTCCTGCACGGGTTTGCCGCGCGACATCGTGGTCCCGTCGGCTGGACGATCTGCCAGGTCATACCGCTCGGTGAGCAGGTTCATCTGGCGCTCCGCAAATTGAGGTTTCTCGCTCCGAAGCCGCTTGACCAGTGCGTCGAACGGTTCCTCTTGGGCTCCCGCACCGGGAACTCCGCCAAGACTGAGGATCGCGACAAAAGTCATTCGTTGGAATGTGCGCGAGTTAAGCATGGGATGATTTCCTGTGAGATTTCAGATGACGATGAGTGACCAGATAGCAAAGAAGCGGAACGCCATTCAATGATGACGTTCCGCTTGCGTTTGAGCACTTTTCTGACCGTTGCACGCCCTATGGCAGCTTCGGTTCCGTGGGCTTCGGCAGCGGCGACGTCGGGTTCGGCAGCGGTTTCGGCTGCGGAGGATTCTTCAAGAGCGGTTCACGCGGCGGGTCGACCGGCTTCTTGGTTTCCTTGTCCGGCGTTGCAGCGGGCTTCTTCTCCGGCGTCGCTATTTCCTTCCGTGGCGTTGCGTCATCCTTTTTCGGCGTCTTCGGATTCACGCTTTTCTCGCCGTCCGGCTGGTTGGCAGGATTGCGCTCGGTGCGCGGCGTGGGCTTGTCATCTTCTTTCTTGGATTTGTCCGCACCTTCGCGGTTCTTGGGATTGCGGTTGTTTGCATCATCCCGATCATCCGCATTGGGCTTGAACGTGGTGCGACCTTCGTTGCGGAACGTGTTCACGTTGAAGGTCGTAAAGACATTCGTGCGAAAGTCATTCGCGTAGAAGTTCGGCCAGTTGTTCCCCCGGAAGAACTGCACCTTGCGGAACTGTGTGGGGGCGATGTCGACGAAGACGACCTGGTCGGCGTAACGGACCTGGGTCGCGCTGTAAGGCACAACGTAGTACTGGTCTTCATAGCTGGCGACGAGGTAGTCGACGCAGCCGCCCTCATTGAAGACGACATCAACGATCTGACCCGCAGGCTGGTCGTCCCGGATCAGCACTTTCGATTTCAACAGCACGCTGAAACGTTGTCCGCCCGTGGTGGTGGTCGTCTTCGTGCGAACGGTCGTTTCTTCCTGGGCGAATGCCCCGCTTGCGGTGAGCACCGCCGCAAGCCCGATGGCCAATCCTGTTCGTAACATCTGTGTTTCCTTGTTGCTGATGGGCGACAAACATCTTCGCCAATCCGAGACTTTTCGCCCGCTCCATTGCGGACTGCGATGTCGAAATGCAATTGCTGTTCCGATGTGGCCGCATCGCTTACAGATGCTTAATAACAGCCCATCTGCAGTCAATCTCTTGAGAACCGAGGGGTTTACTCAAAACACGTGCTTGCTGCGCATGCAGTGTGGAGTCCAGGAGTCCACAACCTTGATGTCCGCCGTGTTGCGGAGCCCGACGCCGTGGGACAAGTCTTTGGAAGCAAGACTCGTGTGTTAAACAGGCAGAATCCTTGTTTTTGCCTCGTTGCTGATGTTTTGAATTCAATGGCCCGATTCGTCGACCCGTGAAGTGGACCCCGTTTTTTAGACCACGGGGCGGTGTTTCTTAGATGGTCTTCAGCGAGGTCGTCGGCGAGTGGTGTGGAAGGCGTGCCAGGGGGTCTGGTTCGCCAGACTCTGGTGGGGGCGTTCGTGGCAATAGTAA
>JBGSUN010000131.1:0-3525 GCA_041753475.1 Planctomycetaceae bacterium
TGATGCTGCGCACTCGAAATCCTTTTGCCTGCGAATGGGTCATGGATCGTCAACACCCATGAAACCCCAAACAATGCCGAAGGATTTCGAGTTTTTCACGCGCCCACCCAAAAACGGACGCCAGGGCATGCTGGTTTGAGGACTAGCCATGATTTCCCGGCGTGATTTTCTAGCAATAGCCAGTGCAGTGATGGCAAGTTCGGCCAGATTGGTCCGGGCGGAAACCCAGCAGCGCCTGATCGCCGACATCGAGAAAATCACGCTCCGGCGTGGTCGGGATGGCAGCGGCCCGACATGGTTTCATCCGCGCGCATGCGTCATCCCCACGGCGAACGGATCGCAGGTCTTCATGACGCTGCAAACCATCTCCGGGTCCGATGTCTTCGGGCCGGTCCATTGGATGACGACGTCGGATCTCGGCCGGACATGGACCGACCCGCAACCGGTGCCGCCACTGGGGCGTGTCCCGGCGGAGAAGGGTTGGGAAGAGGGTGTGTGCGACGTCGTGCCGGAGTATCATCCGCCGACAAAGACCGTGCTGGCGATGGGGCACAACGTCTTTTACCGCGGGCCGAAGTTCGACACGCAACAGCCGCCGCGCTGCCCGGTTTATTCTGTCTGGAAAAACGGGGCGTGGGGTGAACGGAAAAAGCTCGTGTGGGATGACCCGCGCGGTGCACTCCTCTACACGAACAATTGCGGCCAGCGGGTGGTGCTCGATAACGGCGACATCGCCTTCGTCATGTCGTTCGGCACCAGTCGTAACAGCCGCTCGGCTGCCGGGGTGCGCTGTTCCTTCGATGGCAACACGCTCACCATCCAACAGGTTGGCACAGAGCTGAAACACACCGCCGGGCGCGGGTTGCTGGAACCGTCACTCGTCCGTTGGCGGAACCGGTTCTTCGTCACCTTGCGGGCGGAAGACAACCACGGTTACGTCGCGACCAGTGATGACGGGCTGGACTTCGCCGACAAACAACCGTGGTGCTGGGACAATGGCGACGCGGTCACGATGTCGACCACGCAGCAGCATTGGCTCGCCCATTCGGACGGCTTGTTTCTCGTCTACAACCGCAAGGATGCGAGCAACATCAATGTGCCGCGCTGGCGAGCCCCGCTCTATATCGCGCAGGTTGACCCGGACAAATTACGTCTACTCCGCGACACCGAACGGATTGTGCTCCCGCTGGTTGGTGACGGCATCAATGCTCCGAACGATGTCGCCTACAGCGGCAACTTTCATCCGGTGAATGTGACGCCTGACGAATCCTGGGTGACCGACGGCGAGATGCTGCCGAAACACGGTTACCGCGGTGATCTGTTGTTGGGCCGGATCCAGTGGGCGACTCCCAATCGATTGGCATCGCTTCCGTAAAACTTCGTGATACATTGGCGTTGCGAATCTCACTGCCATTTCGGGAATGCCGCATGCTGGATCTCACCGTTCTCAAGCAGGCTGTTGAAGCGAAGGCCATTCCCGCGCTGAAGACGGACCGGCAGATCAGTCAGGTGCGGTTTTCGCCGTGCGGGAAGTTCCTGCTGGCGGCGGGGCATGACGCGCTGGTGCACCGTTGGGACATGACCGGCGAGCAACCGCTGCCGTTGAAACCGATGGCCGGACATCAGGGTTGGGTGCAGTCGGTGATCTGTCGGGCCGCGGGCGAACTGATGCTGACCGCGGATTCCTGGGGACAACTCCGTTGCGGCCGTTTTCTCGGTGAAGACCCGGCGGCGGTCTGGACGGTGCCGCAGGCCCATGACGGCTGGATTACCGGATTGGCCCTCAGCCCGGACGGCGAAACCGTGGTGACCGTCGGCATTGACCGAACGGTGCGCGGCTGGTCAGTAACGAATGGTGAAAAGCGTTTTGAATGGACGCCGCATCGAACGGAAGTCTTCAGTGTGGCGTTCGCGATCGATGGTCAAAGCGTCTTCACGGGTGATCTCGACGGGCGCGTGATTCAGACGGCGTGGGCCGATGGCAAGACCGTGCGCGAATTTGATGCCTCGGCTTTGCATGTCGTGAATCGGTTGCAGGACGTCGGCGGGGCACGGTTGCTGGGCGTGTCGAAGTCCGGGACGGAATTACTGGTCGCGGGAACGAAGCCCAAGAACGGCGGCAACGTGCAAGGGGTGCCGACAGTTCTCGTCTTTCAGATCGCCGATGGTGCGTTGACCCAGACCATCGAACTCGGCAAAGAGGGCGATGTGTACGTCACTGATCTGATCGAAACGGGCGACCAGCAATGGCTGGCCACCGTCAGCGGCAACCCCGGCGCGGGCAAGCTGGTGGCGTTCCAGATCACCGATGAGAAACTTGCGTTTGAAACCACGAAGTTCCCGAACTGTCATTCGCTGTCGCTGCATCCGGATGGATTACGGCTCGCCGTGTGTGCCACGAATGCCGGGAGCAATGGGAATGGTCGACCGTTGGACAAAGAGGGAAAGTATCCGGGGAACCACTCACCGATTCATTTGTTACGGATGGGTACGGTTGAGTGAAGTGCAGGGGGCGCTGGGATTCGGCAAAGCGCAAGCGGGGGGATGTTTCCTCTTCTCCCCACTGACAACTGACAACCATCCACTGACAACAACCAAAAACAAAAACGCCCCCTGAGTTTCCTCAGGGGGCGTCGATCATTCGATCATCTCATCGAGACCGCGGGAACTAGTCCAACAGGCCGAGGAGTTGGCTCAGGCCGCCCTTGCGAGCTTGGCCATCTTGCGGAGGAACCGGAGCCGGAGCCGGGGCAGCCGCAGGAGCGGCGGCCGGGGCGTACCCAGTGCCGCAAGCAGCACCCGTTCCACAAGCACCCGTTCCACAAGCAGCGGTTGTGCCGCAGGTGTTGCAGCAGCCGTCAACCACTTCGTAACCGCACAGTTCGAGGGCTTCCGTGGCCTGCTTCACGACGTGCTTGTCGCAGTCGCCGAGAGCACAGGTCAAAGCAGCCACCACTTCTGGGCAGCAGCAGCAGTTCTTGCGGATCTGGTCGCCGATTTCGTCAGCGGCCTTTTCACGGACGTCTTCGTCGCAGTCATTGAGACCCACGATGAAGGCGGTCATGATTTCCGGGTTGCAGATGCAATCGAACTTGTCGCCGAGCTTGTGAATCGCTTTCTTGCGATCTTTGGCTTTGCAAGCGGTTTGCGATTCGTAGATCAGCGTGGCAACTTCGCAAGGATCAGCGTTGCAGCAGCGGACTTCGCAGGCCGGGGTGCAAGCCGTCGGAGCGGCACAGTCGTTCTTCTTCACTTTGCCGAAGAGGCCGCTGAGCAGGCCTTTCTTCGGGGTGCAGCAGACCGGAGTGCAAGCGGCCGGAGCGGCACAAGCCGGAGCACACGCCATGGGCGCGGCACAGGCCGGAGCGCACTTCGGAGCACAAGCAGCCGGAGCTGCACAAGCCGGGGCACAAGCCATCGGAGCCGGAGCACAGGCGGCAGGAGCCGCACAGGCTGGGGCACAAGCGGCCGGAGCCGGAGCACAGGTCGTGGCGGCAGGAGCCGCACAAGCTGGAGCACAAGCAG
>JBGSUN010000132.1:0-1596 GCA_041753475.1 Planctomycetaceae bacterium
GTCCGTTCAGCCGGTCCGACACATGCTGCCGCAATCGAATCCCCAGCGGCTGCTCCGTTGTCCGGCCCACATACACCACTTCCCGGCCATCGTGCAGCAGATACACCCCCTTCTGCCCACAGAAATCCACCTTACTGCTCCCCGGCTGCTGCTGCCCGAGAATCTTCGGCGTTGTGTTCCACAGCACATTGCTCCGCGACCAATACATCCCGAACGCATTGATGAGCCCGGTCTCATCCGCCTCAGCGTCGCCGGCTTCCATCGGAGCGACAACGATTCCCTGGGACTTCATCCGCAGCCAGTACCGCCCGCGCTCCACGCGCACGAACGGCGAACCATCGCGATCGTTGACGATCGACGTCGAGATCACACTGTTCACCGTGGCAGGCGGCGTCGCCCCCACTTCCGTTCGCAGGCCCCCTTCAACAATCGCATCCGCGATTTCTGTGTAGAGCGCCTTTCAAAACCGCTTCAACGTGAGCAAGACACAGGCGAGGTGGATCCAACCGCCGAAGCGGGTCAGCGTGGTCTCATAACGGATGATCGTTCGCCGGAAATTGTGGAACCAGCTGTGCGTCCGCTCCACTTTATAGCGACGTTTGTACCTGCGGCACGCCCGCCCGTCCTGGGTCGGCGGCCGCTTCCGGTTCTTGCGGTGCGGGCAGACCAACTCGATCCCCCGATCCTCCATCAGCCGCTCCCGCAACGGATCGCTGTCGGCTCCACGGTCGTAAATCAGGTGCTCCGGGACGACGTTCGTGAACGGCAACTTGTCGAGAGCCGGTTCAATGAGGTTCACTTCGCTCTCGTTGGCAGCCGCCAGGTGGACAGCCAGCGGCGTCCCGTGGGAGTCGACGATGTCGACCACCTTTGAGCCCTTGCCGCACTTGGTGTTTCCCACGCCGTCCCCCCTTTTTTTGCCCTCACGAACCAGGCGTCCGCAGCGGCTTCTCTCCAGTCGATCTTGCCGAGGCCGTCGAGTTCCTCCAGCAGGATCAGCCAGAGTTCCTCGAAGACGCCCGAGTGCGTCCAGTCGTCAAACCGTCGCCAGCAGGTGCTCGGCGAGGGGAAGCACTTTGGTAACTTTTCCCACTGGCAACCGGTGACAAGTACAAACAGGATGCCTTCCAGACAGGCCCGTGCAGAGTGCGGAGGACGTCCGCCGAGGGGGCTGCGTTCGAGTTCCGGGATGTGCGGACTGATCCGTTCCCATTGGGCGTCCGAGAGATAGGCGTGTTGAGTGAGGTCGATCTTCCGTGTGGCAGCCATGAGCGAAACTCCTTTCGCTCCGACTGGTACGCAGTTTCCTTACCACTTCATAAAACCAGGGTTTTGAACGGCGCTCTAGTCAGATCAAGGTGATCCGTGGCATTGCCCGCAAGATCATCCAGTTTCTGGCACAGCTCGAAACCTTTCAGAAACGGTTGTGGCTCAAGAAGAAGTTCGTCGTGGAGACAAACTACTGCATTACACTCGATCGTGTAGCAGAGGACTTTTATCAAGAGATCGCCCTCAACGACGCACAGCGTGAGGAATGGGTTAAGCTCTTCGCAATTGATGAGCTCGAAAAGCCCTCCAATCGACAAGTCGAACATC
>JBGSUN010000133.1:0-26884 GCA_041753475.1 Planctomycetaceae bacterium
AGGCGTGCCCACACCCTGAGCGGCCAGCGCGACCGCCTCGCGTCGCACCCGCTCTAACTCCTGAGGACTTCCCTGTCGCCGCATGGCAGAACATCTAACGCTTCCCCGCGTCGACGTCTATATCATCCTGAGAGTCAATAATCTGTGTCCTTCTGCGAAATCTGTGGATGGTTTTTCCGGATTCTCGGTCTGGAAACGAAGAGACCCAGGGAAGGCATTCCCTGGGCTTCTTCTGGCACTGTCCCCTAACCACTACTCCGCGACTTGTCGCAGGGCGTAGGCGACGGCGGCTTGCAGTTCCGGGTCGTTACTGTTGGCACAGCGTTTCAGGCTGGAGGTCGCCGAGCGGGCCATCGGTCCGATTTCACCCAGGGCATATGCCGCCCCGACGCACACCTTCGGCGAGGAATCGCTCAGGCTGCGTTCCAGTGCCGCCGTGGCATCAAAGGCTTGCGGGGCCAGCTCCGCCAAGCTGTATGTGGCCAGCCAACGGACGTTTTCGTCTTCGTCACGCAAACACTTGATGAGGGTATCGAGTGCGACTTGTGAGAAGTCTTCGTGACGAATCAGGACCTCCGCAACATGCAACCGCACAAAGCCGTCGGAGTCTCGCAGCGCGCTGCTCAGGGCTGGCAGGGCTTCCGCGGAACCCGGCCCCATTTCCGCTAGCACGGCGGCCGAGAACGACCGCACACTCGGGTCGGGGGATCGCAGGCCGACAATCAGCGTCTCGGTCACAAACGGCGTCACTTCCTGCATCCGCACCAAAGCTAAGGCGGAGTGGACCCGCACAAAACCATCGCGGTGCAGCAGCAGCTTTTCTAACGCCGGGGAGGCGGCCGCGGCATCTTTTTCCAGCCGACCCAGGCGGTGAATACTGCGCTTCATCCCTTCCAGATCGTCTGAGTCCAGCGTGCGGACCAATTCCAGGACTTCGCCTTTGGCGTCGGGACAAAGCGTTGTCAACGATTCCTTGGGTGCCTCCGGTGCGACGAGCTTTTTCGTCGCAGTGACTTGAGCAGCCGGGGCCACTGTCACCGCCGGCTTCTTCGTCGCCACGGCATCTGGCTGAGCGGCCTGCACCTCGGACTTCTTCACGAACTTAACGGACGGTTTTTCCGTCGCCCATTCCGGCAGGTCGTTCTCTTCCCCGCGGTGAGCCACTTCCTGAATCTTCTTCGACGACTGGTTCGCCGCGAATTCTTCAAAGTCGGGATCCACGGCCGCGCGATCACGCTTCACGCCGGCGGCCGGATTAACCTTCGCAGACGCCAGTGCTGTGCTGGAAGCCAACGGCGGGACGATGTTGTCCTCAGCCGCGACTTCGAACTCCGCAAACGGATCGTTCGACTTTTCAGCCTTGGGAGCAGCCGGAGTCTTGGCGATCGGCGTGGTTTTCGGAGCAGTGGTCTTGGCAACGGAAGCGGTCCTGGTCGCGGCTTCCACCTTGGGCGTCACTTCGTCCTTGGATGTGGTCGGGCGTTTGGCCACATCCGGTTTCGACGTGGCGGCCACGCGGCTGTCGCCGGCGGTCTTGTCCCGTGGGGATGCGGTCTTGGCCGTCGAGCCGTAGGGCGGCAAACCCGATTTGGCCTGGTCCGCTTTGGGATCGACCTTCTTGGCCACAATCCGGTCTTCGTCTTCAACAGCCGACTTCGACTTTGAAGCCTGCGATGCTGCGGGACGCTTGGCTTCCGACCGCGACTTGGCAGCGGTGTCTTTCGCGGCTTTGCCGTCGATCTCGGCGACCGCTTGGTCGTCTTTGTCGCGACCGGTCCAGCGGGCGAATGTCCGCGAGGTCGTAGCACATCCGGTAAGTTGTACCGCGAGGGCCATCACCAGCACCGCACTGACAGAACCGTACCACTTCTTCATGGCGCCGACCTCGTTAGTCCAATCCGCCGCGGGGGTGACACCCGTCACCAGCCCACACGCAATCGGGGTGAGAGTCAGGATTGTCGCTGCGGCAGTGACGTCGCCGCGCGATGGATCCTGATATCCTCAGTCTGCTAACGGTATCGGTTATGCCAACCGTAGGAGTTCAGCCTGCGGTGCTCAAAAAACACATTGTGCGGGCAAATCCTTCCGTGACGCATCTGGCAGCGCCGCAAGGGTTTGCGACTCAGGAAAGGTCGCTGTTTTCGGCAGACTCGACGCAACCGGCAATAAGAACGCAAGCCACCCAGAGTGACGGACGGTCGCGGCTCGGACGGATTCGAAATTAATCAGTGGGCCGCAACGGGCGCCGCGGCGGGGTCGATGTGGACCTTCGGCGGATGGAAGAACAGCAGCAGAATCACCGCGGCGATCAACGCGGCTCCCGACGGATACAGCAGCACCACCGGGTAGTTGATCACCCCGTCCGGTGAGTTTGCCTGCTGAATTGCCGGCCACAGGAACCGGGCGGCAATCGGGCCGAGTCCGAGAATCAGGAAGTTGAACAACCCCTGCGCACTCGTGCGGGCATCCTTCGGGAAGACTTCATCCACCAGAATGTACAGCGTCGCAAAGAAGAAGGCATAACAGATCCCGTGCAGCACATTCACGGCGACCGCGGCGACCGGATTCGGGAAGAAGGCGAACACCGCAAAGCGAACGGTGTGACCGAGGATGCCGACGATCATCGTTGTCCGCCAGCCGAATTTTTTCAGCACCAAGCCGAGGAACGCCATCGTGCCGATTTCGGCGATCTGGCCAACGCTCATGGCGGCCTGCACCCAGTTGGGCGGGACGCCAACGTGCTTGAGGTAATCGAAGGCGAAGAAGAAGAAGCCGTCATGCACCGCCGCGTCGATGAAGGTCACGATGAACAGCACGAAGATGTACGGATACTTCAAATACGACATCGCTTCCAGCCAGGCGAGCGACGCTTCCCCGGCTTTGGCCGGTTTGGGCGGCGTATGCGGAAGTGTCAGGCTGAACGCCGCGAGCAACAGCGAGGCAATCCCCGCAGTCAAAAACGCCCAGCTTCGTCCCTGATTGAGCGCTTGCCCTTCTAATCCCGTACCGAAGGCAATGCCGAGCCATTTCACGAACCCGCCCGCTTCCGCCATCGCCGGAACTTTCGCCCAATCGACGAGAATGAATACGAACGGCCACGCGGCGGCGATCCAGCCTATGGTGCCCCACAACCGCACCCGCCCGAAGTCCTTCTGAGCATCGGAAATGTTTGCAAAGGCAATGCTGTTCGTGACGGAGATCGTCGGAACATAGAAGAAGCAGTGGATGGCCATGCAGGCGAAATAGAGCCAGTACGACTGCACGTTCGGCTCAGCCCCCTGGAACGCCTGCCATGCCAGACCGCCAAAGCCGAGCAGGGCGAGTCCCCCCACCAGATGGCTGAACGCCAGAAACCGTTCCGCCGCGAAGTTGCGGTCGACGAACTGGTTCGCGAAGAACATTCCGATAATCGCCGAGAGCGGGAAGCAGATGTTCAACCCGAACTGCTGCCACGCATCAAACCCGAGCGCCCCCGCCCCGAAGAACCCAAAGCTCGGCGGCAACCACGCCCCCCAGATGAAAAACTCCAGGAACATCATCACCGACAGCTTGATCAGGACGGAACGCTGCATACCAGCAAACCTTGGGGGACAAACGCATCAACACTCAACGAGGTCATGATGATGCCCGTTCACGGACCCTCGGGCAAGCCTTCAAGGCACGGAATCCGTCCCAGCCCGGAGCGCCAGCGACGGGAGTGACCGATTTTGACTCCGTCGCTGGCGCTCCGGGCTGGGACGGACGAATTTCTACAGCGTCTCCGCCATTAACCGTTTCACCACAATCGTCGCATACGCCCCGCGTGGCAGCGTGAACCGCAACGTCACCGCCTGCTTGCCCGGGTTGAGATCATCCGCACAAGCATCCGCATGGGCGTCCTCCGGAAACAACGCCGCGGCCCGTTCCCCCTTCGAGAAGAAGCTATCCCGCGGATATTTCACCCGCAACTCGCGCAACGTCAGCCCGGCTTTGGCCACGACTTCTTCATAGAGCGTCAACCGCGGATCGTCCTCTTCAAAGTGCAACCGCGCCGACGGTAGCGGCAGTTGCAATGCTCGCAATGCCGCACGGCCTTCCTCACTCACGTTGCGATAGAACGGCACCGTGTTCTGATCGAGTTGCATCGGAATCTGCGACTCGGGTGCGGCGTACCGGCGGACTTCCGTCGCGAGCAGATCGTTCCACAGAAAACTCTGAAACGCCGCGAGATACAGGCTCCGCAGATCTTGCCGCACCAGTCCCACCGCCCGGCGGAAGTCCGTCGGGTGATCGCACAGAAACGTGACGATGCTCCGCCGCGAACTTTTGGGTAACTGATCCTTTGCTTGCGGCCAGCGTCCCCAATACTGCCGCAGAATCTGCTTTTCCTCGCGGTCATCGGGCCGGTCATGCACGTTCGGCTCGGCGAGCATCAGCCACAGCGCCCGCTCATAATCACCACGACACCACGCCGCCGCGATGAACTCGCCTGACTCGCCGACGGACCCGAAGCGCTGATCGTCGAAGTAATTCGCGACCCCTTCCTGCGACAATACCGGCAACGTGTCGATCACCGTCTTCGCCACCGTCGCCGTGAGATTCCGCAGCGTGATGGTGAATCGGTTCGCAGCGATATCATGCGGCGTGAACGGCTGCGGGGCCTGGCCCTGATAGATCAGCGCGAAATTCGTCTGCTCCAAGTTCCGCCGCGGCCCCCGATGAATTGTCACCCACTGCCGCGTAACGGCGTGCCGATCCTTCAACCCGCCATAACTGAGCTGATGCCGCGCAAGCTGCCAGCGCTGCTGAATGGCCGTCATCGCTTCCGGCGTGCCGAGCGATTGCTTCGTCAACCGATAGACCGCAAACGGCCCGTCCGTAATCGGAAAGTCGGTCAGTTCATCGACCTCAAAATCTTCGGGCCGGGATTTGAGTTTCAAAGACATCTGCGGGGAAAATCCGAAAACCGAATATCACAATCTGAAGCAGGCACATAAACACATTAAAGAGACGAAGAACTCGCTTCGTCGAAGTGCATTCCATGCCATTGCTCGGTAGTCTACCAAGAGTGTGCAGGGCCTCGCGACACCGACGACGGGTGGCCCAGACGCCGCTTCGGGCGTCTGCGTTTACAACAGACGTGATAATCAACGTCACGATGTCTCATTCCCGCCGATTTGATGACGCCCTCGAGACGCACTTCATCACGCTCTTCTTCTGCCGTCGCTGTCGTCGGACGATCCTGATCAACCCCTGCGGACTTTCTCTGTGTGCCGAACGACGCGCGGGAAATCTTCGCTTCCGTGACGTGTCCCGGTTCGCCCGGTATACTGTGGGATTGGAATCGGGCTGGAGGACGGAGCGGTCGGGGTTGATCGCATGGTTCGCCTCTGGTTTGGCAGCAGGAAACACGCAGCATGGCGGTGACGGTCGCGAAACCGGGGACGACGCGGGTCGGGTGGATTGGCACGGGGGTGATGGGGTCGAGCATGGTCGGCCACCTCATCGCCGCCGGGTACTCGGCGGCCGTGTACACCCGCACGAAGGAAAAAGCCGAGCCGCTGATCGCCAAGGGGGCGAAGTGGGCCGCGTCGCCGAAGGAACTGGCGGCGCAGTCCGACGTGATTTTCTCGATCGTCGGCTTCCCCAGCGATGTGCGGGAAGTGCTGCTCGGCGACAACGGGGCGCTCGCCGGGGCCAAAGCCGGGGCGGTGCTGGTCGACATGACCACGAGCGAACCTTCTCTGGCCCGCGAGGTCTATGAAGCAGCGAAGGCGAAAGGCGTCCACAGCGTCGACGCTCCCGTATCCGGCGGCGACATCGGGGCGAAGAACGCCGCGCTGTCGATCATGATCGGCGGCGACAAGGACGTGGTCGAAGCGGTGACGCCGTTGTTCCAAGCGATGGGCAAAACCATCGTCCATCAGGGCGGACCGGGAGCGGGACAACACACAAAAATGGCCAACCAGATTCTGATCAGCACCGGCATGATCGGCGTCTGCGAGGCGTTGTTGTATGGTTACAAGGCCGGTCTCGACCTGCCGACGGTGCTGCAATCGGTCGGTCCGGGAGCGGCAGGAAGCTGGTCCCTGACGAATCTCGGCCCGCGGATGATGAACAACAATTTCGATCCGGGCTTCTTCGTCGAACACTTCATTAAAGACATGGGGATCGCGATCACCGAGTCCAAACGGATGGGCCTCTCGCTGCCGGGCTTAGCCCTCGCCGAGCAGTTGTATCTGTCGGTGAAAGCCAAAGGCTGGGGCCGCAACGGGACACACGCGCTGCTGCTAGCGCTATCGGAGATGTCGGGCGTCGACTGGCGCAACCGCAAATAGTCTTAGCCCCCGGTCAATGACCGGGGGTACGCAACGCAACAAATTATGACAGACATCCCCCCGTCATTGACGGGGGGCTAAGACGATCGGAAAGAATCGAAAATGCCACGCAAGGGTGAACAGTTCGCGGGCTTGACCGTCGCCATCGTGACGCCGTTCAAGGACGGCCGGGTCGATGAAGCCGCGTTGAAGAAGCTGGTCGACTGGCACATCGTCCAGGGGACCAACGGCCTGTGTCCGGTCGGCACGACGGGGGAAAGCCCGACGCTGTCGCATGAGGAACACAGCCGCGTGGTCGAGATCGTCTGCCAGCAGGCGGCCGGGCGGATCAAGGTGATGGCGGGGACCGGCTCGAACAGCACGCTGGAAGCCATCCAGTTGACGAAGCACGCCAAGCAGGCGGGGGCCGACGGTGCGATGATGGTCGCCCCGTACTACAACAAGCCGATGGGCGAAGGCTTCTATCAGCACTACAAAGCGGTCGCGGAAGCGTGCGATCTGCCGATCATTCTGTACAACATCCCCGGCCGCACCGCGAAGAACATGGAGCCGGATGTCATCGCCCGGATCGCGGAACTGCCGACGGTGGTGGCGATCAAGGAAGCGACCGGGTCGATGGATCAAGCGTCGCGCGTCCTGGCGGAAACGAATCTCAGCGTGCTCTCGGGGGACGACAGCCTGACGTTACCGCTCCTGTCGATGGGTGGCAGCGGCATCGTTTCCGTCGTCGGTAACATCGTCCCGAAAGACATGCTAGCGCTGCTTGCCGCGTGGAAAGCCGGGAACATCGCCGAAGCGCAGAAGCTGCACTTCAAGGCGTTCGCCCTCTGTCGCGACCTGCTCGGTATTGCAACGAATCCGATCCCGATCAAAGTCGCCATGCGGCTCCTCGGCCGCGACACCGGCGAACTGCGGTTGCCGCTCACACCGCTGGGTGAAGCGGACGAAAAGCGATTGCGGAAGACGCTCGTGGATTATGGACTGTTGTAATCGCTAAGGGCTAAGAGTTCAGGGCTAAGGGACGGAGAATCCAGGCTTCTCTGCCGATCACCGACCAACCACCACCGAGTATCTTTTTCCGACTCGCTAATCCCTATCGTTCCCCAGGAGACGTCCCCGTGATCTTCGGCATGTTTGGCGGCAAGCGAGACGATGATGACGATGATGACGACGACGAAGATGAACGGGAGTTATGTTCTTTCCTGGGCGCGCTGAACGGCAAGTCGGCGGACATGAAGGCCAACGTCCGGCTGGCGCAGGCGGGGCTGATTCCCACCAAGGAAATCATCACCGATGCGATAGAGCGTCGGGCGGAAACCGTCAAAGTGGAGATCAAGGGCGAGCGTGGTTCCAGCACGTTCTACATTGATGGTGTGGCGTTTGCCGGCGGGAAAATGCCCCGGCCACAAGCGGTTGCCATCACCCAGATGCTGAAGCTCTTATGCGGCCTCGATCCGAAGCTGAAAACACCGCAGGCCGGTGGGGTGAAAGCTGAATTCCAGGGAACACCGTACGAAGTCACGATCGACACGGCACCACAACCGGATGGCACCGAACGGCTGACCGCCCGGTTGCGAAACCTGAAGATCAAGATCAGCACGATGGAAGAAGCGGGATTCTCAGCTGCAACCAAAGCCCAAATTCGCGAGCTGACCTCAAAGCGCCACGGTGTCATTCTCATTGCCGGGGGGCCGGGGAGCGGTGTAACGACAACGGCGTTTGCGTTCCTCCGCGGAATCGATCTCTTTCAGTATGCGGCGTTCACGGTGCTCGATATGGGCAGCCGCGAGGTCTACAACGTTCAGACCTTTGAAGCGAAGCCAGAGGACGATCTCGTTCAAACTTATGAACGAATCATTCGCTCCGAGGCGGATGTGATCTTCAGCGAGCCGATCAAAAACGCCGAGATTGCCAAAGCGGCAGCGGGGGCTGCGGACCGGGTCTGCGTGATGGGGGAAATGCCCGCCAAGGACGCGGCGTCGGCGATCGTCCAGTTCTCCCAATGGGTTGGCAATCCGCAGCAGGTCAGTGAAATCTTCGATGCCGCTTACAGCACCAAACTGATTCGACTGTTGTGCCCGGCGTGCAAGGAGGCCTTCCGACCGAACCCCAAGCTGCTCGCCAAAGTGGGGCTGCCGCCGGAAACGAAAGTGCTCTACCGCAAGCCGGAACCCGAGCCGGATGAAAAGACCGGCGAGATGCCCGACCCGTGCGAAAAGTGCAACGACGTCGGCTACATCGGCCGGACCCCGATGCTGGAACTGATCTCCGGATCCGAAGGGATTCGCAAGTTGATCGCCGAAGGGGCGGCTTTGGATCAAATCAAGGCTCAGGCACGCTCCGAAGGAATGCTCACCTTCCACAAAGATGGTTTGCGAATCGTTGCGGAAGGGAAGACGTCGCTGGAAGAACTGCAACGCCTCTTCAAATCCGCATGATCATTTCGCCCCCGGTCGTCCGCGACCGGGGGGGCTTCGGTGTCATCATCGCGTTAACCCCCCGTTGCGGACAACGGGGGGCTAAGTGGTGCGGCCGAAGAACACCGGCGGGGTGTCGACGGTGTAAACGCATGTCTCGGCCGCGATGCGGTCGCGGATGTGTTTCGTCATCTGCAACATTCCGAGCAACGCTTCCCCGTCGAACATCCGCAGCGGGGCGGTCAGTTGTTCTGATAACAGACGGTCGGTCGCTTCCGGTGCGGGCCGCAGGTTCAAGAGCGATACCGAAGCCAACGCCAACGCCCACGATGATCCGTACGTCGGCACGTTTGCCGTGATGACGGAGGTCTGGCCAAACACCGACGCAATGGTGTGTAGTACGCGCACGGTGATGTCCATCAGCGGCGGTGACTGCGATCCGGCCTGATTTACGAAGACGCCACCGGGACGCAAGGCGTCACGGCAGAGCGTGAAAAACTCCTTCGTGAAGAGTTTGTACGCCGGGCCTTCTTCAATCGGGTCTGTCAGGTCGGCGATGATGACGTCCCAGTGTCCGCGAGTCTTGGCGATCAGGTCCCACGCGTCCCCGACGGCAATCCGCGCCCGCGGATCATCGAACGCCCCTTGATGAATCTCTGGCAGCAATTCTTTACAGGCCTGGATTACATCGCCATCAATGTCCGCCAGGACGACTTCTTTCACGGACTTCCATTTGAGGGCTTCCCGTAGCGCTCCGCCATCAGCACCGCCGGCGATGAGCACCCGTTCCGGTTGACCGTGCAGGGCACACGGGGCGTGGACAATCGGTTCGTGATAGAGGAATTCGTCGCCGGTGCAGGTCTGCCATTTCCCGTCGAGAATGAGCGCCTTGCCGTAGGGGCCGCTCTCCACCACCGTCATTTCCTGGAATGGCGTCGTTCGATGCGCCAGAACACGCGTCACCCCATGCTGCCAGATATCGCAGGGCGTGAGGTATTCGCTAATCCATAAATCGGCCGCAAGCTGAGCACCCGGCATCGTTTGTCATCACCTCAAAAAACAGTCTCACCCAGATTGTCGTCCCTCACTGTACCGGGTCATCCGACTTGGATCACGCCTTGTGATTCATTCAGATCACTCAGAAAGATTTTCACACAGCCGGCGGTTGGAACCTCACGCCGGGATTGTGTGTCCAATCTCGGGCGGCCTGCCTGAACAGTGTTCCCCGTTCGCCCCGATGGCGAGACGTCTCCGGGCTGTCTATACTGCAAGGAGAGTCCCGCGCCCGGCCGACTTCCTTCCCTGAGACGAGCATCGCGCCCGCTCACCCAAGAGCAACACCGCCAAAGACTTACCGACCATGCTGCCTCTGCACGACATCAATGTTCGCGACACCGTCCCCCTCATCGCTCCGCGGTACCTCAAAATTGAGGAAGAGATTTCCGACGGGGCCGTGCAGACGATCCTCGATTCCCGCGAAACGGTCAAAAAGATCCTCGCCGGAAAAGATCGTCGGCTGATGGCGATCGTCGGTCCGTGTTCGATACACGATCACACCGCTGCGCTCGAATATGCCGCCAAGCTCAAGCAGTTGGCAGACGAAGTCGCCGATCAGATGGTGCTGATCATGCGGGTCTATTTTGAGAAACCACGGACGACTGTCGGCTGGAAGGGGCTGATTAACGATCCGCATCTCGATGATTCGTTCGACATCTCAACGGGTTTGCGCGTGGCCCGGCGGATTCTGCTCGAAATTGCCACGATGGGACTGCCGACGGCGACGGAGTTGCTCGAACCCATAACACCCCAGTACATCGCCGATCTGCTCACCGTCGCGTCCATCGGTGCCCGAACGACGGAATCGCCCACGCACCGGCAAATGGCCAGTGGGTTGTCGATGCCGGTTGGTTACAAGAACGGAACCGATGGCAGCCTGCAGGTCGCACTGGATGCGATGCTGGCAGGGCGACATCAGCACAGTTTTCTGGGCATCGACGCCGACGGCAAAACATGCATCGTCAACACCAAGGGAAACCCCTGGGGCTTCCTGGTGCTGCGGGGCGGCCGAACCGGTCCCAACTACGATGCTGCCAGTCTCACCGAAGCCGCGGAGAAACTCTGCGCGATCAAGATGTCTCCCCGCCTCATGGTCGATTGCAGCCATGCCAATTCGAACAAGGACTACACCAAGCAGGCGATCGCGTGGAACTCGTGTATTCAGCAACGCCTTGACGGCAACGACAACCTTGTCGGCTTGATGCTCGAAAGCAATCTCAACGCGGGAAATCAGCCGTTACCGTCGGATCGCACGCTGCTGAAATACGGCGTCTCCATCACCGACGGTTGCATCGGGTGGGACGAAACGGAAACGCTGATCCGCAGCGCCTACGAACGACTCGTCGCCGTATCGAATCCGGCAGAAACCGCGGTGTGATTGTCGACATCCCTCACAGCCCGGAGCGCGGGCGACGGGTGTATGAATCTCAACATCGACAAAGGCAGCAAACGTGTGTGCCACTGGCTTCGCCAGTGTCTTTGAGATCTCGCCGTAAGTGTGAAACACAAAAGAAGAAGACACTGGCGGAGCCAGTGGCACGCAAGACCCGGTCTTCTCTTTCCGTCGACACCCGTCGCTTGCGCTCCGGCCTGGGAACGATTTACGTATACCGCACGGCCCGGTGTTGCGGCTCGAAGTACTCGGTCAGCAGGCTATCGACCTGGAGTAACCCACGGCGGGTGAGAACCACGTCGTCCCCCTGCACTTCGAGATAGCCCTTCGCCTGCTGATTCGCCAACGCTTCGGAGAATTCGCCCTTCGGATCGACGCCGAACTTTTTGCGGAGCGATGCGGTCGCGACTCGGCCTTCCTTCATTTGCAGCACGAATTCACGAATCAGGCGCTGGTGCGCGGTCGGTCGCATGGCCCGATTGATCGGCAACGCGCCGCCTTCCACAATGGAGAGGTACTCGTCGATGCCGTCGACGTTCTGGTAATGCACGCCCTGGAAGTGCCCGAAGGAGGAGACCCCCGCACAGACAATGTCGCTGCCACGGAAGAGATTGTCGCGGTAGACGAAACGATCCTTTTGCGGATCCCGCACAAGTTCGTTGCCGCTGGAAATGTGATATCCCGCCGCTTGCAGTGTATCCATCGCATCGCTGACCCACCGCCGTTTCGTGGCCCAGTTGGCCACCGGCGACGTGATGCCGTGCTCGCGCATGTCCTTCGAAATGAGCGTGTTGAACGGCAACTCCATTTGATAGATCGTGATGTTGTCCGGGGCCATCCCCTTCACACGCTCCACACAGTTCCGCCAGTTGTCATCGGTCTCGCCGATCATCCCGGCGATCAGGTCCACATTGATCTGCGGGAAGCCGACCTGTTGCAGCCAGCCGTAGGCCTTTTCGATTTCCGGCGAGAGGTGCGCCCGGCCGTTTTCTTCGAGGATCGCGTCGCTGAAATTCTCGACGCCGAGTGACACCCGCGTGACGCCGATGTCTTTGAGCGTTTGCACTTTTTCGAGGCTGAGCGTTCCCGGTTCGCACTCGAACGTAACTTCGTCGGCATGATCCCAGGAGACGCTGCGATGCAAAGAATCCCGTAGGAAGCGTAACTGCTTCGCGCTGAGGTAGGACGGTGTGCCGCCGCCGAAGTAGACGAACTTCAGTTCCCGGCCGGTGACGCCGCGCTGGTGGCTCATCAAGTCCACTTCCGCGGCGAGAGCATTCACATAGCGTTCGATCGCCGAGGCGTTCTGATTCGTGTAGACCCGGAAGTAGCAGAATTTGCACCGCTTGCGGCAGAACGGAATGTGCAGATACAGTCCGAGCGGTACCGAGGCATCCGGCTCGGCGGCGAACGCCGCTTCGATTTCGGGAACATACGCCCGGTCCCATTGCGAGAACGGCGGATAGTTCGAAACAAAATAGCTGCCGACTTCGGTCGCATCAGCGAGTTCGAGAGACATAACTGTCATCCTCTTAGCGTGTGCCACGGCCGTGTCAGCCGTGCATGATTTCCAGAGTGTTCTGCCAATTCGCACGGCTCACAGAGCCGTGGCACAACCGCACTATCAAGCTATTTCTTCCCGAAGCAATACACCTTACCGTCGCGGGATTCGCTGCCGATGACGAGGACGCCTTCACCGATGGCCGGGCCGGCGGAGATTGGTTTGCCAGCGTTGAACTTCCAGCGTTCCTTACCGTTGGCGAGGCCGAGTTCGTACAGATTGCCGTCGTTGGAACCGATGAAGACGCGGTCGCCGACCACGGCCGGGGAACTGTCGATCTTCGCGCGGGTGGTGAACGTCCAGCGCTTCTCGCCGGTGGCACGATCGATGGCGTGGACTACCTTGTCGCGACCGCCGACAACAATGGTTTTGTCGGCAACCGCTGCGGAGGAATGGAACGGGAAATCCCCCACACCAGCTTTGTAGCGCCATTTCACATCAGACGCCCGCCAGTCCACGGCCACGACTTCGCTGGCATACGTCCCGACATACAGCATGTCGCCAATGACTGCCGGAGATGCAATCAAATAGGTTTGCAGCGGCATATCGACGAACAGCTTGCCGGTCTCGATATCGATGACCCGCAGGTGTTCATCGCACCCGGCGATGAAGGTGTACTTGTCCGAAATCGCCGGCGCACAGTGAACGTAACCGTCAGTCTGATACTTCCACGCAAACTTGCCATCGGACTCGTTCACGCAATAAAGGTGATTGTCGTAAGACCCGAAGATAATCCGTCCATTGACCACGGCGGCGGAGCTGTAGATTTCCCCCTGCGTTTCGAACTTCCACTTCTGTTTACCGGTGACGCGGTCGAGGGCGTGAAAGATCCCGTCTTCGTCGCCGAGGTACACGCTGTTGGCCGTCACTGTCGGAGAGGATTTGAAGCCGGGGGCAAACGAGTTCGGCTCGACTTTCTCGACCGACTTGTAAGTCCAGATCCGTTTGCCGGTTCGACGTTCCACGCAGACCAGCTCACCGGACAGGCAGGGAATGTAGACGTGTTCCCCGACGATGGCCGCGGTGGCGACGACCTGTTCACCGAGTTCGATCTGCCATAACAATTCGAGTTTGTCCGGCAGTGAAGAGAGGGCCACGCCCGTCTGGGCGGTGTTCTTTCGGAACGATGCCCAACTGGAGTCGTCGGGAACCTTCAATGGCTCGGCCGCCCATGAAGTTATGGCCATGATCGGAATGAGCAGCGATGCCAGGAGTGTGCAGCGACACACAGTCCGCTTGGACGATTTCGTGTGTGCCACTGGCTCTGCCAGTGTCTTGCTTTTTGACGGGACACTGCCTTGCTGCTCGAGAAGAGCACTGGCAGAGCCAGTGGCACACAGAGTTGCGAATTGCGGTCGCACGAAGCTCATGCGGTCGGCTCGAAGGCGCATCGGTACAACTCCTCTAATTGCGTCGCAGCCACTGGGCGAGGATTGAATGTTCCGGTCCACTGCTGCGCGGCTTCTTCGGCCAGTTGCGGGAGGCGATGGTGATCCACACCGCATTCCTGCAGCGATGTCGGGCAACCGGCGAGCCGAACCCAGTCGGCAAGACACTTTGCCAGCCGTTCGCTCGCCGCCGGATCATCAACGGCACACAGGCCTGCATCGGCCGCAAGGCGAGCATACAGCGGAGCCACCACTTCGGCATTGTACCGCACGACATGGGGCAGCATCAGACCAATCGCCAGACCATGGGTAATGTCGTAGTGTGCCGTCAGTGGGTTGGCGAGCGCGTGTGTCGCGCCCAGCATGGAGTTTTCGATCGCCGCTCCGGCCATATGGGCACCGAGCAGCATCGCCCCGCGGGCTTGCAGGTTGCTGCGATCAGCGATCACTGCGGGGAAGCCGGTCGATAACAGCTTCCACGCCCGGCGGCTGAACACCTGGGAAATGGGATTCCGCTTCGTGGTGACAAATGATTCGACAGCGTGGCTGATGGCGTCAATGCCCGTTGCGGCAGTCACCCCGGCGGGCATGCTGACGGTGAGTTCGGGATCGAGCAACGCCGCACAACACGCGGCGCGCTTGTCACCGCACGCCATCTTGCGGTGTGTGGCTGCATCGGCTATGAGGGCGAACGATTGGGCCTCGCTTCCGGTCCCCGCCGTGGTGGGAACGGCAATCAGCGGCTTCATCGGCGAATGGGCTTTGCCGACGCCCCAGTAGTCCCGCATCTCCCCACCGTTGGTCAGCAGGAAGTTGATGCCCTTCGCACAATCCATCGCGCTGCCGCCGCCGACAGCGACGAAGAAATCGATCTGGTCGCGCTGGGCAACAGCCAACCCGCGGGCCACGTCATCGGTGGTGGGGTTCGGCTGGACATCACGAAAGACCGTGGCGGTGATGCCACGGTCTTTCAAACTGGCCAGGCACGGAGCGACGTGACCGGCGGCTTCGATGCCGTGGTCGGTGACCAGCAGGACATGCTTTCCACCATAATCGGCGACGAGCGCTCCTAAACGTTGCACCACCCCCGGTCCGAAGACGACCCGCGTGCGCGGGTCGTAGTCGAACGGGTCGAGGACTTCACCGTGGGGCGGGGCTGGTGTCATCGGAGGGCACTGGCAAGCGTTCGGGGCGGGGCGCGAAATCGCACAGCGGGGTCGGCGGGTCCTGGCAAATTACTCGGCGTCGCCGGAGTCGGAGGCACCGCTGAACTTCACGCCCCCTTCGAGCTTCGCCCCCTTCTTCAGAGCGAAGATCGTCGATTTGTTGGCGATGAACAGCGTGTTATTCGCGACCACCGGCGTGCTGTAGACTGCATTCACCATGCTGACTTCGACCGGGTCTTCCTTGTCTTTGGACAATTTGAAGATGCTGATGTCGCCGTCTTCGTCACCGATGTAAACCTTGCCGTCAGCAATGAGGGGTGAACCCCACGACGCGGCAAACATGTCGTGCGTCCAATACACCACCGGCTTACCGGGGGCGCTGAGCTTTTTCGCATCGAGGCAGTGCACGAGACCGCTGAAGTCGGCGACGATGAGGAGATCATCCTTGATCGCGACGCTGCCGATCGTGCGGTGCATCGTTTCTTCAAACTCGCTCTTGCCGTTGCCGTTGGAATCGACGCTGTCGTAGTGCCAAACCACCCCGGAGTTGGGGTTCGGGATCGCCTTTTCACCCTTCTTCACATCAATCGCCTGCAATCGCCGCGGGGCGAGTTCTTTCCCCTTTTCATCGACAGCGAGTTCGAGGCTGATATCGCCGCGCTTTTTGGGATCGATGCAGTAGAGGTGTCCGACGCCTTCGCCGTGTTCCGGGTCTTCCCCCACGGCGCTGAAGAGGAAACCGTCGTAGAAGACCGGCGTGCCAATGATGTGGTTGCGCGTCGCCCGGCCGCCGAGAACGTAAATCGACTCTTTGGGATTCGCGTCGAACTTCCAGAGCAGCTTGGGGCCACCCTTACCATCGCCGGCGGGATCGAAGCTGTAGATCCAGCCGTCGCCTGAGCCGTAGACCGCCTGCTTCTGCCCATCGACTTCAAAGCAGCACGGCGATGACCATTGCCCGTGCAGCACGTTCACGCCGGGAGAACTGTCGGTCCACAGGATTTTCCCGGTGTTCTTGTCGATGCAGAGATGGCTGGCGGCCTTGGGGGCCGGGATGTTGATGTGCGATTCATCAACGCCGTTGCCCGTGTCCACGAACAGCCAGTCGCCCCAGGCCGTGACGGAGCAACTGCACATGTTGTGCTGCGACACGCCGAGCGTTCCCATCATGTCGAGCCGCCAGATGATGTCGGCTTCGTCTTTGTTTTCGTTCGGTTCGGCTTTGTACGGGCCGTTGTTGGTGCCGTCGTGGAACCCTTCGGTATCGAGGCAGAGGACTTCACCCCGGCTGGTGACGTACCACACGCGGTAGTCTTCACAGTAGACCGTCGAGCAGATGCCCATGAGCGGCCAGTCGTTGACGCGGCCCGTGGGAAGCTTCGGGCTGGACGATTGCCAGAGGAACTTGCCGGTCTTTTCGTCGAAACAGATCAGGCAGCCGAGATCAACATTCTTCGGATAGCGCTTGAGGTAACCATAGCTGTTGTTGGTGCCGACGTAGACCTTGCCATTGGCGATGACCGGATTCCCGTAGGTTTGCGAGCCGAGCGGCGCGGCCCAGAGGACGTTTTCGCCGGTGGTCAGGTCCCACGAATCGGGCAGGTCTTTGGCGGACGGGGTATTGTTGCGGTACGGGGTGCCACCCCAGCTCGGCCAATCGAGCTTGCCCACTTTGCTGGCGGCAATGTGCTTGAGAGCCTCGGCCG
This sequence comes from Planctomycetaceae bacterium, assembly GCA_041753475.1. Classification (GTDB taxonomy): domain Bacteria; phylum Planctomycetota; class Planctomycetia; order Planctomycetales; family Planctomycetaceae; genus DSVQ01. Next base: position 17,005 of record JBGSUN010000133.1, read on the forward strand.
TGGGATCGAACTTGGCCTGTGCGAAGGCGGTCGCCGTCGTCAACAGGAAGCTGGTGAGCATCAACCAACGAAACATAGCAAAACCCTTCTGGTGAATGAACGCATTTTAGGGAGTCGGTTCGTCGTCTTGCGACCACGCCTCCGCCTCGGAGAACAACTTTGCGAGGGGCAACTCGAACCCCGGCAGCAAATCGGTTCGATACACTTCGGTGTCGGGGACAATATGGGTATCTGGACCGCGAAACACAGTCATCTGGCGACGGAAACGGTCAATAACCCAATACTCACGAACACCAATTTCTTCATATTCCTGACGTTTGTGGACAAAGTCCCGTTTACGGTCGCGGGATGATTCTGAAGTAAACTCGACCGCGATGGTCGGAATGTCACGCCCCGATTGTGGAAAGCGACCCATTCCGGCCCAGATCGCACGATGTGCAATCCAGCGGCTGGTCATCGTTGCGATAGGTTCACTGAAGACCGTGGCATCAAGATGATGTCCTTCAGGATGCCGTTCCTGATAGCGGAGGAGGAGATATCCCAGCCGTTCAGTTTGCACTCGAACACCGATCTCCGCAAAATCATGGACAATCAACACTCCGTTAACCAGTTCGTACCGGTAATCGGGGTCCCATTCGGTGGCGGTGTCAAACTCCTCGGGGGTCATGAGCATGCCGTTGGCCCACGGTCCCAGCGGACGCGACGGTGCGAGATCGGTGCTCATGATTTCCCCCCCTTCCTGTGGCAATGATGGTTACTTCCCGGCGGACAACGGGGTGACTTTCACGTTGTCGATGAAGACTTCCGCATTACCGGCGTTGCCGAACAGGCCGGGGCTGCCGACGAGGTTCGCCGGGCTGTCGGTCCATTCCACCGACCATTCCTGCGGTTCGGCTTCGTCACGCTTCCACGTCTTGCCTTGCAGCAGGGCAACATCTTCGTCTCCCTTTTTCGAAGTCGTCACACGGAATTTCAGCGTGTACCACGTATCCGGACCCCAGGCGAATGGCTGGTCGTGGTACTTCTGATCGTGAGGAATCCACGAGTAAAGTTTCAACTTCTGGCTCGCCCCCTGCATGTCGAACCGGTAGCGCTGGCAGACGAGGCCCATGTCGCACAGTTTGGCGTTCTTGTCCGCGGCCTCACTCACCTTCACGGCTTCGGCAAACATGTCGGCCTGAATCTCGTAGTTCGACGAACTCGGATGCCCCAACCAACCTTGACTGCGGGTCCCCTTCGGAATGGTGGTGATCTTGCACATCACCCCGTTCCCTTTCACCTTCCGCATCCCCTTGGCGACCTGCAATTGCGGACCAATGGCGGCGGTTCCGGTCCATTCCCACTTGGCGATCACCCCTTCGTCCTGCAACATTTTGAGAGCGGGATCGAGCGCGGCTTGCGCTTCTTCCTGATTCGTCCAGTCTTCCAGATGACCGAGATACCGCTTGAAGCCGGTCCACGTTTGGGCCGGAGTGGTGTCGTCATACTTCGCGACCGGGGCCGGGAAGTTCGTGTATTGAGTGGTGAGGGCGATGTAACACCGCGCGGCGAGTGGGTTCGTCTTCTTCAGCGATTGATACAGGTCGAAATCGAGTCCAATGTGCCGATACCGCATACCGACCGCAGTGACCGGGACCACGCCATCGTCGAATGTGAAAGACCAAGGAAAATCCGGGATCATGCGCACCCGGGCCTGGGCTTTCAGACCATCGATTTCTGCAGAGATAATCGATGCATCGTGTCCGGTTCCCGCTTCGGAAACAAAGCGGCCGTTCGCTTCGACAGTCCCCTTTCCCGCAACGGAGAACTTGACCTTGGCCGGATCAGCCACCCCGAGGTACTGCCCGTTGGCGTTGTACAGAAAGACCTTGTACGGCTGCTTCTGGCCGGGCTTCATCAAGGCTTCCACCGGGACGAGCAACGCCTGCGCGGCTTTTTGATCAGCCGACAACGGCGTCTCTGGAACCGGAGACGGACGCGGATCGGCGGACGGCTTCGCATCTTTGAGGCCGATGCAGTACATCATCGATTCCGTCGGCAGGTAAATCCGACCGTGGGACGCAATCGGCGATCCATTGATTTCCGCATCAACACGCAACTGGTGAATCTTCTTCAACCCCTTGGCTTCATCCGGAGTGAAGATGTAACAGCGGCCGGTGGCATCCGTGCAGTAAAACTTGCCATCGGCATACAGCGGACTACCACGACCCATCGTGCCGAGCTTTTGCTTGCCGATGATCTTCCCCGTCTTCAGATCATTGACGAAGAAGTTGCCGCTGTCATCGATGGCATAAATTCGTTCGCCGACAACAACGGGCTGTGTCTTGCCGATGAATTCTTCTGTGGTACGCCAGATTTCCCCCGTCTTCGTGAGGTTGCCCGACTTCGAGCCGTCGATGGCGAAGAGGGCCCCCATCTTGGTGGAGTCGAGGTTCTCTTCGCTGTGACCGCAGATGACCATGTTGCCGACGACGGTGGGAGGGGTATTGAGTCCCCGCAGCGAGACGTCGTAATTCCAGATGATCTTGCCAGTCCGCGGTTGCAGACCATACACGCTGCCATCACCAGAACCGACAATGAACTGCGCTTGCCCGTTGATCACAGCGAGCGCGGGGCCGCTGTACGTCGTATCTTCCGGTAGCGGCCGTGTTCCGGTGAACCAGACGCATTCGCCGTTGCGTTTGTCGAAGGCAATGATGCGGTAGGTGGGGCGGGCCATTTCTCCCCAGCCGATGATGACGCCACTGATAATAACGAGGTTCTCGTGGACCACCGGCATATTGGTCCGACCGCCGTACGTTGTCAGCAGTCCGAACTCTTCATTGAGCGACCGGGACCATTGCAGTTTTCCATTCCCGTCTAAACAGATAAAGGAGCCGCACACGCCCTGAGCGAAGACGTTCCCCGTCTCCGGATCACCAACCACGCACGACCAGCCGACGCGGGTGTCGGGCACATCGGTGAGGTACACGTTGAAGACGTGCTCCCACAGGATCTCACCAGTCTCGGCGTCGGCACAGACGACCTTTTCCGCTTCCTGCAACGTCGCCGGCATGTGGCGACAGAGCGTGTAGAGCTTTTCCCGCATCACAATCGGCGTCGACCGCGTCCCCAGCGCTTCGTTCTTCCAGACGAGGTTTTCTCCATCCGGCGACCAACTGTCCGGGAGATTCTTTTCACGGGAGATGCCGTTCATCTCGGGGCCGCGCCAGTACGGCCAGTCGAGCGGGTCCTGGGCCGAGACCGGTCGGTCCGCACTCGCCAGAGTGAGCCACGCGGCCGCAAACAGGCCAAACATCCAGAAACGAGCCAGCATGGAAGTACCTCACAGCGGCAGGCAAAGGGGCAGGAGATTCAGGCACACAGCCATCGGCAGGGGCAATTCATCGTGATTGTCCGACGAACCGCCTCATTTGACAATACCGTGGTCCGCATACCACGGCAAGTTCCGTTGCCTCAATGCGTGGTCGCAAAGACCAGATCATGAGGACGCGTTCCTGTTGCCTGTGTTCCGAATTTTTAGATATCCGGATGCAGAATCCGTCGTGCCCAGAGATAAGCGAGGAGATTCAAAACCAGGGCGACGCAGAGCAGTGACTGGCCGAAGACTGTGGTGAAGAGCCGTTCGGTGTTGATCGGATCGAGCACGAAATAATAGAGGGCGAGAATCGCGAACGGGACCATCGCCATGTAGACGGCGGACGTGCGGGCTTGCGACGTGTCCGCCTGGATTTTGCGTTCGAGGCGTTGCATCTCGCGGACGGAGATCGCGATCCGTTCCACCGTTTCGTTCAACTTCCCGCCGCTTTCCCGGCTGGCCTGCATCGCTGCGGCGAAGAGCGCGAAGTTTTCACTGCGGAGTCGTGCGCGGGCTTCATCGAGACAACGCTCCAATGGTTTGCCGAGTTGGTACTCGCCGACGAGTTGCTGAAATTCCTGCGAGATCGGCCGCGGACTTTGTTGAGCGAGAATCTCCAGTGACTGCGCGAGCGACAACCCCGCTTTAATTGCACTGGCGAGCGACACCATCGCGTCGGCCATCTGATCTTCGATGAGTTGCCGCCGTTGAAACGCCCAGCGGCGCACCAGATACCACGGAGCCGCGGCGAGAATCAGGCTGATGACGACGCCCAGAATCGTGAGATCGAACACCAGCCACAACACGAGCGCCAGTCCGACCAGCCCGCCCCACCAGACGGCGAGCAACTGCCGGACGTACTTTGTCCCCATCCGCAACCGCCGCAGTTGCACGCGAAAATCCGCCGCCGCGGTGTCCAGCCCGCGCTGAATCAAGCCGTCCGCTGACCAGGCGAGAAGGCCAACGGCGGGACCGATAAAGATGGTGCTAAGGAGGAGTTCCATGTGGGGTCTGAATAGCGATAGGCGTGGTGAAGGCCATCAAATTTGTGAGTGAGAATGAAGCAGCTCTTCTTTCCGATTCTGTTCCGTGTGATCACGATCGATCAGCCACACCGGATATACCAGTCCGAAAAGCAAGACCGCTAGTGCGGGCGCAACGACAAGGATCGGCCAACCGTTCGCGAGTGCTTTGTCGCCCAATTTGAGTAGCAGGATCCCAACGACGCTCGATAGGACTCTGGCGAGGAGTTGCTTAACGGCAGGTTGCTTTTTCATGCCGTCCTCTATGATCACAAGATGAGACAAGAACGATCACAGCCACCGGGAATCCATGATTCCATTAATTTCACTTTGCATTTTGCACTTTTCACTTCTCATTTTGCACTGTGTTTCACTTCCATAGGCGAACCGAAGTGATCTAACGATCAGGTACAAGGCAACGATCCTTGCAGCCGCAAGCGTTGTCCATTACATTATGTGGCTCGCCGCGCGACGGTGTTTCCGCGCGGATTGTGTTTTCCGGGACCGCTTGTCCAGGCAGATTTGGCAATGAAATCCGACATTCACCCCGCGTACAACGAAGTGGTCTTCGTGGATTCCGCCACGGGAGTCCAGTTCCTCACGCGTTCCACCCTGAAGACCGACAAGACCGTTGAGATTGACGGCCGCAAGGTGCCGATGGCCACCGTCGACATCAGCTCGGCGTCGCACCCCTTCTTCACCGGCAAGCAGAAGTTCATCGACACCGCTGGTCGCGTCGAGAAGTTCCAGAAGAAGTACAAGTGGGGCGAAAAGAAGGCCGAAGGTTAGCGAACGCCGCTCGTCCATCGCGGAACACGCGGGGAAACGGGAACGGGGCGACGCAGGGTCACGCACGAATTCGGGTGCCGGCGGAAGCCATAAACTCAATTCCAGCGTAACTCCGCGAACCCGGTTGCCGTTTCCCCGCGTTCGTTTTTTGATGCACGACCGCATCCCGGCTGCTTCCTGGCAGCCAGGATGCTCCAATGAACTCCCCGCGCTGCCAGAACAAGCACCCCGGCTGCGAAGAAGCAGCCGGGGTGCGACCTTGCGATTGAGACACCGCCATGTTCCCCACCTTGCAAGCCAAACTCGCGCGGTATGAAGAACTCGAACGGGCGCTGCAAGACCCGGACCTGTTCAACGACACGTCGAAGATGGTCGACATCCAACGGGAACACGGCGGGCTGTCGAAGGTCGCGCTGACGATCCGCGGCTTCAACCAGTTGGAAGCCGACATCACCGCGGCCCAGGAAATGGCCGACGCTTCCACCGACCCCGAAGAAAAAGCGTATGCCGAGGAAGAACTTCGCGAATTGAAAGCGAAGTACGAGCCGCTACGAATCGAACTCGAAGAAATGGTGACCGCGGGGGATTCGCTCACCCGTGGCAGTCTCATCATGGAAATCCGGGCGGGGACCGGCGGTGACGAAGCCGCGCTGTTTGCCCGCGACCTGTTCGACATGTATACCCGGTACTGCGACAAGATCGGCTGGAAATACGAAGTGATGGACATGTCGGCGTCGGAGCTCGGCGGACTGAAAGAAGTCGTGCTGACGATCACCGGTGCGGCGTCGTTCCATCAACTGCAATTCGAGAGCGGCGGCCACCGGGTCCAGCGTGTTCCCGAGACGGAAACACAGGGCCGCGTCCATACCTCAGCGGCGACCGTCGCTGTGATGCCCGAAGCGAGTGAAGTCGACGTCGAGATCAAAGACGACGACCTGCAGATCGACACGATGCGCGCGGGCGGTCCCGGTGGTCAGAAGGTCAACAAGACCGAGTCCGCAGTCCGTATTCTGCATGTGCCGTCGGGCATTGTCGTGCGGATTCAGGACGAAAAGAGTCAGCACAAAAATAAGGCCAAAGCCATGCGCGTGCTGCGGGCCAAGTTGATGGAATCCCGCACGGCAGCGATCGACAAAGAGCGCGCGGAGCATCGCCGGACGCTCATCGGTTCCGGCGACCGCAGCGAGCGGATCCGCACCTACAACTTCCCACAGAATCGCATGACCGACCACCGCATCGGCCTGACTCTGTACAAGCTCGATCAGTTGATGCAGGGCAACATGGAAGAACTGATCCAGGCGCTGCTGCAATTCGACCGTGAAGAACGCCTGAAGGGCGGGGCACTCTAACCCCCAACGCCTCCCAACCGTTCGAGACGTCTACCCACCCCGCTTGCGGTTTCGCGCCCCGCGCCAACCGCTTCCCAGCGCCCGCCGACTTCTCGCCCTCCCTTGTGCCCGCTGGGCGGGAAGGGGAAACTCAACGTTGATGAGATCTGAACCGGATCCGGAGTTGTCGATCGCGGGGCAACATGTCTGCTTGCGAAACTGATCGTCGAATCTTCCCGATGAGCCTGAGCTGCGTAGCGATGGCCGTCGTCCTCACCGTCGGTTCGTTCTCGCGATGTCCCGTCGCTGCGGATGACGTCAGGTTCAGTCGCGATGTGCTGCCGATTCTGTCGGAGAACTGTTTCGCCTGTCATGGGCCGGATGAAGGGAATCGCAAGGCCGATCTGCGGCTGGACACGCGGGACGGGGCGCTGGCGGCGATCAAGCTGGAAGAACCGGCGGCGAGCGAATTGCTGGCCCGTGTGTTGTCGACCGATGCCGATGTCGTCATGCCGCCGCCGACATCGCACAAGAAGCCGTTGACGAAAACGCAGGTCGAAACGTTGCGGCGCTGGATCACCGCCGGCGCGCCGTGGGGACGGCACTGGTCGTTTGAAACACCAGTGAAAGTCACCCCGCCGATTGCGGATTGTCAGCCGATCGATGCGTTCATTCGGGATCGGTTGCAACGGGACGGATTGACGCCGTCCAAAGCCGCAGCGCTGCACACCTTGGCGCGACGGGTCTCATTCGATCTCACCGGCTTGCCGCCGTCGCCGGAAGAACTGGCGACGTTTCTGGATGACGCCAAAACTGAACCCAACGCGGCATATGCACGCTTCGTCGACGGCCTGCTGGCGTCACCCCACTACGGCGAACGGATGGCGATGTGGTGGCTGGATGCCGCGCGGTATTCGGACACCGATGGCTTTCAAGGCGATGCGACACGGACCAACTGGCCGTGGCGCGACTGGGTGATTGATGCCTTTCATCGTAACCTGCCGTTCGATCAATTCACGATCGAACAATTCGCTGGGGACTTGCTGCCGAACGCCACGCCGGAGCAGCAACTTGCGACCAGCTTCCACCGTCATCACATGACCAACGGCGAAGGGGGCCGCGATCCGGAAGAATCACGGATTGATTACGTCATCGACCGGGTCAGCACCACCGGCACGATCTGGCTCGGGTTGACGCTCGGCTGCTGTCAGTGCCATTCGCACAAGTTTGATCCGATCACCCAGCACGATTTCTATTCCCTGTCGGCGTTCTTCAATTCCATCGACGAAGACGGCAAAGCCGGCAAGAGTGCGAAGCCGTACCTCGGTTATGTCTCACCGTATGCGGCACGGGCGGTGACGGAAGCGCAGCAACTTGTCGATCTCCGCAAGCCGCGTGAGCAACAGGCGCGGACGGCCGCCCAGGCTCCGTTTGAGGACTGGCTCGCGGCGAAATCGCAAGCTGTGCAGAACGGGTTCACGGCGTGGCATCCGTTGGTGAACGCGGAGTTGGAATCCCTCGAAGGGACACACCTCACGCAGGAACCGGACGGCAGCGTGCAGGCATCGGGACCAAACCCCCGGCAGGACGATTACCGTCTCGCGGCGTCGGTGGAGTTGCCACGGATCACCGGCATTCAGCTCGAAATCCTGCCGCATGTGTCGCACACCGAGGGCAAGCTGTCGCGCGGGGAAAGTGGCGAATTCATTCTCACCGATATCAAGGTGCAGGTCCGCCGGCGCGGGAGTTCGCAATTGCGTGACGTGCTGGTGAGCAACGCGGTCGCCGATGTCGGGGCGGACCAGAAAGAAGCCCGCAGCTACGGCAACATCAAAGGCGTGCTGGACGACGACCCCCGCAACGGCTGGACGACCCAAGGCCACGATGCCACGGTCCCGCATCGCGCTGTGTTCGCGCTCGAGACACCGTTGATGCTGGAGGCCGATGAGCAACTGGTCTTCGAGCTGCGACAACGCTCCACGGTGGGGGATGCGAACATCGGCCGGTTCCGCGTGCTGGTGACCGATCAGGCCGGGGCGACGGTCCGCAGTCTCGACACACCGCCTCTGGAAGCGCTGGCGGCGCTGGTTCAACAGGGAATGCCGCCGGATGAAAAACTGCGGGCGACGTTGTTCGACCAGTTTCTGGCGGATTTTGAAGCGTATCAGACCGAGAAACGCGCCCTCGATCGCGCCACGGATCAACTGAAAGAAGTGCAAGCCGCGGCGAAGAAGGTCGACGTGATGGTTCTCGCCGAGCGAGCGGAGCCACGGCCGACGCATGTGCTGGTCCGCGGCGTGTGGGACAAGAAGGGGGACGTCGTCGAGCGCAATGTCCCCCCGGCGATTCTCCCGTGGACACCGGAAGCCCCCCGGACGCGCGAACAGTTCGCGCGGTGGCTCGCGTCGAAAGAGAACCCGCTCACGGCTCGGGTGACCGTCAATCATTTCTGGCAGATGCTCTTCGGCGCGGGGCTGGTCCGCACACCGGAAGATTTCGGTTTGCAGGGGGAACAACCGACGCATCCGGAATTGCTCGACTGGCTCGCCGTCGACTTCATGGAGCACGGCTGGGATGTGAAGCGGCTGCTGAAACAGATCGTGCTCAGTGAAACGTATCGACAGGACTCAGCAACCACGCCCGCGCTGCAAACGCTTGATCCGGAGAATCGACTGCTGGCCCGCGGTGCCCGTTTTCGGTTGCCGAGTTGGATGCTCCGTGATGCGGCGTTGAAATCATCCGGGCTGCTCAACCCCGCGCTGGGAGGGCCGCCGGTGCGACCGTATCAACCTGAGGGCGTGTGGGAAGAGATGTTTATGGGCCGGTTCACTTACGAGCCGAGTGAAGGCCCCGCGCAGTTCCGCCGGACGGTGTATGCGTTCTGGCGACGGGCGATTGCCCCGACGTTTCTGTTTGATTCCGCTCAACGCCGGGTGTGTGAAGTCCGCCCGGCCCGCACCAACACGCCTTTGCAGGCCCTCACGCTGCTCAACGATGCGAATTATCTGGTCGCCGCCCGCGCGCTGGCGGAACAGGCCCTCCGCAGTGGCGATGATCCGACGGTGCGACTGACGACCATCACCCAGCGCGTGGTGTCCCGTCCGCCGCATCCGCGGGAGTTGATCGTACTGCAGCGCGAAGTGGAACGGGCACGAGCGCATTACGCCGCGCATCCCGCAGAAGCCGAGCAATTGCTGAAACAGATTCCGCAGACCCGAGAGGACGCCGCGGTGGAAACCGCTGTGGTGGAACTCGCCGCCTACACATTAGCAGCGAGTGTGGTGTTGAATCTGGACGAGGCGCTCAACCATGAATGATCGCGGCTGGAAACAATCCGCGGTGAACCGATGCCATCGCGTCATGCGGACAAGCCACCATCCGGC
>JBGSUN010000134.1:0-5134 GCA_041753475.1 Planctomycetaceae bacterium
CCGAGCGAATTCAGACCCACAACACGAAGCCGAAATCAATCACCATCCGGCGCAAATCTAGCGACGGTGTCCGACAACATCACCGACACAATCAGCCCATGCGTTCACGCAGACCACGACCAGTGCGCCATGACCCCGCCGAAACTAACGCCACTTGAAAATCTCTTTCAGGAACGGTTCCGGAGACCGATGGTCGCACTTCTTTGCGAAGTTTGAATCACGCCTAGTTGAGGACTCAACTATCCCGGATTCCACCTTTGGACTGAAGTTCACAAGTCATTTCCAATCAGCGCGTTAAAACGTGTGTTGCGCATACTGATCAGCCGCTGCAGGGCCAATTTGGGGCTTCCGGCGCCACCAACCGATCAGAAACGGCCCCATTACCGGAAGAGCCCGAACCGCTGTCTTATTCCGGCAAAGCGATCCCCCCATGCTTAAGCTCCGCCCGAAACGGCGTCCTGATGGCTGCCCGAACATGCCCGTTCGCCGATTCCGGCGGAATGTGACTCGAAACACGGCCGCCCAATGGCTAAGAGAGAGCCATCCCGGGCGAACCTGCCCCGATGGGCAGATCCGCCCGGCTTCGGCGTCTGCCCCTCCGCTTCCCTCGTTATTATGCCACCGCGAGTTCCGACATCACGTTTCCAACGAACCGATCCCACCCGAGCTTAAACTCCATCCGGAGCTGCGAAATGCGTCCGGGAGACAGGCCGAACACTCGGGCCGTGTCCTGGGTTGTCTCACCCGTCGCCAACACTTCCGCGATCTCCCGCCGCCGGAGATCCAGCGTCGCCAAGAACGCTGAAAAGTCGAGCTTGGTTGCCACCAGATCCGCGGGTGTGAAACGCGTATCCACCAGCACTTCTTCCCACGTGCTGTCCTCAGATTTGCCATCGAGCGATTGCACCCGAACGGACTTACGCAATCGGCACGCGGTGGACGTGACATCGAGTACATTCGTCCTTTCCGCCACTCGACGGCCGATGCGGTACCGCTTCGCTGCGAATCGCGCAAGAGTGTGCGCGGTGGCAACTTCCCTACGACCTCGCCCATGCAGTCGCGCGAACGCCAGGCACGCGGTGGCGATGACTTCCTGCAGCGCTTCCTGTTGTGCCTCGCCGAAGAGATGTCGCAGAGCGAAGCGCGCTTGGGAACGGATGTCGGGCAATAGTTCCTCGAACTCGGACTGCCAGTTCGGCGTGGCGAGAACAGTGGGAACAGGATCGGCGGGGGGAGAGCAGACACTCAACATCGGGCGACTCCTGAAAATGCCACCCCACAGCCAGGGCGGCCGTGTGTGAGACACAGACCGCTCCCGCACCGACGAGAGCACGCAAGAAATCACGCGCAGCGGACGCTGCCGCGGATGATCTACACGAACGACAGGCTGTGTGGTGATCACCGCTCACGCAGATCGGTTCACGAGGCGGTCACCAGGGGACGGAAGCGATTCCGACCCCGGTCGCTGTTCGCCTGAGACAGCGATGCGGTTCCGACCGCGCACCACCTGCCCGCGCCGTACCTTCCTGACCGCCGGGGGGCGGCCAGGAAGGCACTTTCCGCGTCAGTGACACGCAGAAAAGGCGACGGGGCGGCTCAAGATTTATGGCAGGTTTACGGGCTGGATTTAGTCGGATGATCGTCGGCGTCTTCCTCGCCAAACATCATCGCTACACGGGTGGTAAGTCCCACCTTGCCACAGCCCTCGGTATGGCGGCTTGTGCTCAAGGGAAGCGCGTGCGGTTCTTCCGCGTGACCGAGCTGATCACGCAGCTCCTCGAAGCCAAGGACGAACGCCAGCTGCTCCGGTATCGACAAGCCTTGAGCAAGCTCGATCTCTTGATCCTCGACGAATTGGGCTACGTCCCTGCCAGCAAAGCCGGAGCCGAATTGCGGTTCGACGTGATTGCCACGGCGTATGAACGGAACAGTCCGGTCGTGACCACGAACCTCCCGTTTGAAAACTGGACCGAAGTCCTCGGCAGTGAGCGGCTGACGGGATCTGCCTTGGATCGACTCACGCACCGCTGCCACATCCTGGAGACGAAAGGCGAAAGCTACCGCCTCCAAGACGCCAAACACCGTCGCAAACCGGGCTGAGAAAGCGCCGCCCCTCAAGCCCCCCCCGATCGAAGCCGATCCCAGTTCTATCCCGGAGTATTCCCCACCCCCGCGCCGCCATTTTTCCCCGGACCGCGCCACCATTTTCAACCGGGCTTAACAGTTGGTTCCGGCCAGATTTGTTCCGTCGATTGATTACCTATTCCGGCACGTTCGTCAACCAGCAGGATGACGATTCCCCCGAAGAAGCGACCTATCCGCTCGGGGCGTGGGAGTATCACTCCAGCATGAAGCTGGTCGAGAGCCGTGAGAAGAAACCGCTGCGGATCTTCACACACGTCTCCAAAGACGATAACCGTGCCAACGATCCCGAGGAGACGTACCGCAACTGCGTCATGGCCAACGAGCGCACAGCTGCGGCCCTTAAGGCCAAACGCTATGACTACCGTTACGTGTTCAGTCGAGCATCAAAACATTGCGATCGCAAGGTTTTTGAGCGAACGCTCGCGGATACGCTCGTTTGGATGCGGCGCGGCTATCACGCGAATTGATCGGCGATGAGAGAAGTCGTGAGATCGAGTACCGCACTGCTGTCAGTTTCTCGTTCGCTGTTCTCCACTCACGCTCGTTCTGTCAGAAGTTCTTTCACCAGACCATCGCTGTCGGCGAATTTCTCCATCGGCACGTGGAGTTGTTTCAGCATCGTGGCAAAGACGTTGGAGAGAGGCCTGTCTTGCGTAGTCGCTTCTAGTTGCCAGGGTTCGGTGCCACCGTCCCAGGCACCCGCCTGCGGATTGGCACCGGCGGCGTTGATATACTGACCATGGCGGAAGCCCATGTTCTTTCCGCCGGCAAGAACTAGCGGATAATTGCGCGACAGATGAAACGCGCTGGAGGCGGAGCCGTACAGCAGCAGAGAATTGTCGAGCATGCTGCCATGACCGGCGGGTTCCGGAGTTTGCTGAAGACGCGCGGCAAATCGAGCGAATTCTTCGTTCAGGAACCGACAGTAAATTCCAAGACGTTCCCATCCCTTCGGATTCTTCGTCTCATGAGTCAGTGCATGGGCGAGACTAAAGCCAACGGCTTTGGCAAGATGGTCACTGATGCCGAAGCCGTTTTCGCGACCAATCTGGTATGTCGCCACGCGAGTCGAATCGGTCTTGAAGGCTAGATAAATCAGTTCAAACATCGTCTGGACATAGGCTTGAGGTTCATCCGGGGTGATCTCCAGTTTCAGATGATCGGCTTTCACCACCGGCAGGGGCGTGTTAATCCAGTGGCGTGCTTTTTCCACGCGACGTTCTGCTTCCCGCACCGATTCCAGATACTCATCCAGACTGCGCTGATCCGAAGAATTCAGTTTCTTTCGTAGCGACGCCGCATCTTCCATCAGATCGTCCAGCGCGCTCTTGTTGAGTGCCAATCGTCGAGCTGCATGCTGATCGCTACTGACAAATAGCATGTCGAACACGCGCTTCGGGCGATTCTCGGCCGGGATCGCGCGGCCGTTGTAATCGAACGAAATCGTCTGTGCTCCGCGCGGCGTTCCGGTACCGCCATCGGTCGACATCACGATCGACGAAAATCGAGTCTGGTTGCCCACAAACGCAGCGTACGCCTGGTCCAGTGAAATCGAGTTCTGGTACGGCCCACTGGTCGCCGTTGCGGCAGCCGTCAGAAACTGATCGGCATTACAGTGACCATGCACTTTGCGACTGGACGGGTGCGAAAACCCGGAAAGTATCGTGAGGTCATTCCTCAAGGGTTCGAACGGCTCACCACATTTTGAGAATGTAAACTCTGTTCCGTTTCCGTGTGGAAACCACGCCCAGTCTTTATAAGCGGGGTCCTGGGGCAACGGCATTCCAACCCCGTCAGGGAAATAGATGCACGCTAGTGTAGTGCCTCACGCAGATGGGATCTTATTCAGGGCATTTCTGGCGCGGGTGACTTTCTGCAAAATATCTTCGGCTTTCTTGGTCCACACGAACGATTTCGGATTGGCGTTGTGATGGTCGATGTAATCGCGAATCGCCTGCTGCAACTCGGCCACGCTGCGGAAGACGCCGTTGCGAATGCGGTTCTGCGTCAGGTCACGAAACCAGCGTTCGATCACGTTCAGCCACGAACTGCTGGTCGGCGTGAAGTGCTGATGAAACCGCGGATGCCGTTTCAGCCAAGACAACACCTTGGGATGCTTGTGCGTGGAGTCGTTGTCGACGATCAAGTGCAGGTCCAACTCTGGCGGCGTCTCGGCGTCGATCTTCTTCAAGAACTTGATCCACTCCTGATGCCGGTGCCGCGGCAGGCAATCCGAAATGATCTTGCCTTCCGCCAATTCGATGGCGGCGAACAGCGTCGTGGTCCCGTTCCGTTTGTAGTCGTGCGTCATCGTCTTCAACCGGCCGGGGAACAGCGGCAGACTTTTCTGCGTGCGGTCCAAGGCCTGAATCTGACTCTTCTCGTCGCACGAAAAGACCAACGCGTGTTCCGGCGGATTGAGATACAGCCCGACAATGTCCACCAGTTTCTCGGCGAAGCGTGGATCGTTCGAGACCTTGAAGCCCTTCGTGCGATGTGGTTTCAAGTTGTTGTCGCGCCAGACGCGCTGCACCAGCGTGTCGTCGCAGCCGAGCGCCTTGGCCAGCGTTCTCGTCGACCACTGCGTGGCATTCGACGGCGTTTCTTGCGTGGTCTTGCGAATGATCTCCGCTTCAAATCGCACGCGCTGCGTCGGTGTGCGGCCGCCGCGCGGAGCATCGTGTTCGATCCCCGGCAACCGGTCGGCGACAAAGCGATTCCGCCAGGTGCCGACCGTGCGGCGTGTGCAGCCGAGCTCCCGCGCGATGTCCTTGTTCTCGCGACCGTCCGCCGCCGCGAGAATGATGTTCGCCCGCTGCACCAGCCGCGCCGGCGTACTGGGTCCGCGCGCCCACTTGGTCAGCGTGACTCGTTCTTCGTTCGTCAACGTGATGGCTTTCGCAACGCGCATGGCACTGATCCTCCAAATTCTGGAGTTCAGACGCCAGCCAATAAAATAAGTTCCCGTAATTACGCGGCACTACACTAG
>JBGSUN010000135.1:0-17962 GCA_041753475.1 Planctomycetaceae bacterium
GCTACACAGAATAGCTACACTGATTCTTAGCACCGCGATGGCGCCCCTGTCAATTGACTCGGGAAAACAAGCAGATTCCGCGGAGGTCGCTCGTGTACCAAATATTGTACTTATACTTGCGGATGATCTTGGCTACGGCGACGTGTGGTGCTACAACGACCAATCGAAGGTCGCGACACCGCACATCGACCGGTTGGCGTGCGAGGGGATGCGATTCACCGATGCTCATAGTCCTTGCACGGTCTGCACACCAACACGCTATAGCCTGATGACGGGACAGATGGCGTTTCGCGTGCCGAATGGTGGCACGGTCTTCACCGGAGTCGGCGGTCCGTCGCTGATCGCGCCGGGGCGGCTCACACTGCCAGACATGCTCCGCGACAACGGCTATGCCACGGCGTGTGTTGGCAAGTGGCATGTTGGGATGACATTCTTTGGCAAAGACGGACAACCGGTGCGCGGCAATGGTGTTGAAGCGGTGCGGCAAGTCGATTTCTCGCGACACATTTCTGGCGGGCCGGTTGATCACGGCTTTCAATCGTTCTTCGGGACCGCGTGCTGCCCCACGACTGATTGGCTGTATGCCTTCATCGCAAATGATCGCGTGCCCGTCCCGCCGACGGGCCTCATTGATAGGTCCACGCTGCAAAAACATCCCTACGCGAACGATTGCCGTCCCGGGCTGATCGCACCGGATTTCCCGATGGAAGAAGTCGACCTCGTCTTCTTGAAGAAGAGTCGCGAGTTCCTGGAACACCATGTTCGCCAGTCGCCAAGCAAACCGTTTTTCCTGTTTCACTCTGCGCAGGCCGTGCATTTGCCGTCGTTCGCTGCGCCGCAGTTCCAGGGGAAGACACTGGCCGGACCGCACGGGGATTTCATTCATCAGCTCGACTGGATCGTCGGCGAGTTGATGGCCACGTTGGTGAAACTCGGCGTCGCCGATAACACGATTATCATTTTCACCAGCGATAACGGCCCGGAGACCACCAGCGTCATCCATATGCGAGCCGATCGCGGTCACGACGGCGCGCGACCGTGGCGCGGGATGAAGCGGGACAGTTGGGAAGGCGGCCACCGCGTTCCCTTCCTTGTCCGTTGGCCTGGAAAAGTGAAAGCAGGCTCGACCAGCGCGCAGCTCACGAGTCTCACCGATGTCATGGCAACCGTTGCCGCGATCATCAGTGTGCGAATTCCTGACAACGCTGCAGAAGACAGTTTCAACATGCTGCCTGCGTGGCTTGATGAGCAAGCTCCGCCAATCCGCCCCTATCTCTTACAGCAAGCCTTTGGCGGCGAGCGCACGCTCTCGATCCGTCGCGGCGATTGGAAATATCTCGACCACCCCGGCTCCGGCGGCAATCGTTACGACAACAACCCCGAACTCAAGCCGTTTCATTTACCGGACACGGCCCCCGACGTGCCCGGCCAGCTCTACCATCTCGCAGCCGATCCCGGCGAGACGACAAACCTATACGATACCCGGCCAGAAGTCGTGGCCGAACTGAAGGCGCTCCTCGAACAATCCAAAACGAGTGGTCGCAGCCGACCGCTTCAACCGTAAATCACAAGGAACCACATTCCATGAGACAGTCTTCAATTCTGACTGGCACTTTGTTGGCCGTCTTGCTGGTCGCGTCCAGTTCGGTCATGGCGCAATCTAAACGTCTAAAGGTCTTTATTCTCGCCGGTCAGTCCAACATGGAAGGGCATGCGAAGGTCGAAACCTTTGATTACATCGGCGATGATCCCGCAACCGCTCCGCTTCTCAAACAGATGCGCGGTGCGGATGGCAAACCGACCGTGTGCGAGGGGGCTTGGATTTCGTACTTCACCGGTTCGGGCGACGAGAACGGCGAAGGGTACGGAAAGCTGACGGCGGGCTACGGTTCGCGCCGAAACCCCAAAGAAGACGGCGGAAAGATTGGGCCGGAGTTCACCTTCGGCCTCACGATGGACGCTGCCTTCGAGGAGCCGGTCCTCATCATCAAGACCGCCTGGGGTGGGAAGTCGTTGCATACTGATTTCCGTTCGCCGAGCGCCGGGCCGTATGTGCTCAATGACTTTCAGAAAAAGCTGTACTACGGGCCGAAGGCTCACGGCGTCCCCGAGGACATCGAGAAGTGGCTCGCCGACAAGAAACGGGAGACTGGTCACTACTACCGGCTGATGCTCGACCATGTCCGCCATGTGCTGAGCGACCTCAAACGGGTCTGTCCGGCGTATGAAGGTCAGGGCTACGAGCTGGCGGGGTTTGTGTGGTTTCAAGGATGGAACGATATGGTCGATGGCCACACCTACCCGGATCGCGGCAAGCCCCACCGTTTTGATCGTTACAGCGACTGGCTGGCACACTTCATCCGCGATGTTCGCCGCGATTTGTCCGCTCCCGAGATGCCGTTCATGATCGGTGTGCTCGGAGTCGGCGGAGTCAAACCCAATGCGGAAACCGCTGAATTTCGCAAGGCAATGGCCGCGCCGGCTGCGCTGCCGGAGTTTCGTGGGAACGTGATTGCCGTCGAGACCGCGCCGTTCTGGTCCGCGGAACTCGGTGCCATTGCCGATAAGCATGACAAAGTCCGTCAGATGAATTACTACCTCGATTCCAAGCACAAGGATCATGCGAACGCCGACGGCTCGATGACCGCCGACCAGAAGCGCGCCTACGTGAAGAAGTTCGAAGCGGAACTCATCACTCCGGAAGAAGCCGCCGTGTGGAAACGCGGGGCTTCCAACGCCGGCTACCATTACCTCGGTTGTGCCAAGACCTTCGCCCTCATGGGCCGCGCCTTTGCCGAAGCCACACTCACCATGTTGGAGAACCAGAAACGTTGATGTGGACGGTGCTATGCGCAGATGGATGGCCGGATACGATTCTGAACCAAGAGTGCGGCGGTCGCTGTTGCTAAACTGAATCTAGTTCCCACGCCGCCGTCATTAGCAACGCAGGTCTGTCTTCCATGAAGCTCGCACGTGTCCTGGCGTGTCGTGGGGAAGCATATCGAGCGGGACGCTCCATGTGGTTCTTCCTTGTTGTGGTGGGATCGTTCCCGCCAATCCATGCGAACGGTGTGTGGAAGGAGGAAACACCCGCAGTGGAACTCACCTCGCCTTCGCCCCCGGGCACTTGTGACGCAGCCGCTCCCTGTCCACCAGCAATCTCGGGACAGGTCCAGTCGCCGATGCAACCCGAAACTCCCGACAGTCGATTGACCGTCGAACGTATCTTCACCCGGGATGAGTTCCAGGAGGAGCAGATCGGCCGGCTTGTCTGGAGCAAACGGGGCGGGGCCTATTTCACATTGAAGAAGTCCGAGGTAGAAAGCGCTGGGCAGTCGCTCGTGCGCATCGATGCTGGCAGCGGGGCAGAGACGATCGTGGTCTCCGCCGAGGCGTTCATTCCTCCGGGCGAATCCAAGCCGCTCGCCCTCGACGGTTTCACGTTGTCGGCGGATGAATCACAACTGTTGATTTATACGAACAGCCGGCGCGTCTGGCGACAGAACACAAAGGGCGACTATTGGATACTGGACATCACCACGCGGGAGCTGAAGAAACTCGGCAGTGATGCCGCGCCATCGACATTGATGTTCGCGAAGTTTTCTCCCGATGGCACCCACGTGGCGTATGTCCGCGAGCACAACCTCTATGTCCAAGATGTGCGCAGCTTACAAATAACGGCACTGACAACCGATGGATCGTCCAGAATCATTAACGGGACCGCGGACTGGGTGAACGAAGAGGAATTGAGCATCCGCGACGGCTACCGCTGGAGTCCCGATGGCGAATCGATTGCCTTCTGGTGCTTTGATACCACCGGAGTCGAAGACTTCCACTTGGTGGATTACACACAGGGAACGTACCCACGTCTCACATCGTTCCCGTATCCTAAGGTCGGCACAACGAACTCGGCGAGCCGCATCGGCGTCGTCCCCGCAACAGGAGGCGCGGTCCGTTGGGTTGATCTACCGGGCGATCCGCGCGAGCACTATCTGCCCCACATGGAGTGGTTTCCCGATGGCAGCGCGATCCTGATCCAGCAGATGAACCGCCTGCAGAACATCAACCGCGTCTTGCGCTGGGGGGCGACGACCGGCACGATTGAGACGATTCTCACAGAGACCGATGCGGCGTGGCTGGAAAATGAGAATCCCGTCCGCTGGCTGTATCACGGAGCGGGGTTTCTCTGGCTGAGTGAGCGAAGTGGTTGGAGGCGTGCGTATCGAGCCAGTGCCGATGGCAAGGAGTTCTCCGCGATCACGGTGGGACCGTTCGATGTGATGTCGGTCGAAGCCATTGATGAAGTCCGTGGGGCGATCTACTTCGCTGCATCGCCGGACAACCCGACACAACGCTACCTGTATCGAGTCCCCATCGGCGGAGGTCAACCCGTACGCCTCTCGCCAGTCAACCAGCCCGGTTGGCATACCTACGAAGTGTCCCCCGATGCGTTATGGGCGATCCATCGGTATTCCACGTTCACCACGCCGCCGGTGGTGGAATTGATTCGTCTCTCCGATCACAGTGTGGTGCGCGTGTTGACGGACAATGCCCGGCTGCGGGAAAAACTTGCCGCGCTCGATCGGCCCGCGACCGAGTTCTTCCGCGTCGAGATCGGCAACGGCTTGCAACTCGATGGCTGGTGTCTCAAGCCGCCGATGATGAATCCGTCGGGCAAATATCCCCTGGTCTTCCATGTTTACGGTGAACCACATGGACAGACGGTGCGCGATGCGTGGCAGGGATCAAAAGGGCTGTGGCACTGGATGCTCGCGCAACAGGGCTATGTCGTCGCCAGCATCGACAACCGCGGAACCAACGCACCGCGCGGGCGCGAATGGCGAAAGTGTATCCATCGCCAGATTGGGATCCTCGCGCCAGAAGAACAGGCCGCCGCCACCAGGGCGTTGCTGAAGCAGTGGAGTTTCGTCGATCCGAATCGGGTGGGAATCTGGGGCTGGAGCGGCGGTGGCAGTATGAGCCTGAATGCCCTCTTCCGATACCCCGAGTTGTATCACACCGCCATTGCCGTCGCGCCCAGTGCGGATCAGCTGCTGTACGACACGATCTACCAGGAACGGTACATGGGGCTGCCCGCCGACAACGTCGATGGCTATCGACTCGGTTCGCCCATCACCCATGCGCCACAGTTGAAGGGAAACCTGCTGTTGGTGCATGGCACCGGCGACGACAACGGCCACTATCAGGGCACTGAAAAGCTGATCAACGAACTGATCGCTCATCACAAACGTTTCACCGTGATGCCCTATCCGGCGCGCTCGCATGGCATCAGTGAAGGAAACAACACAGTTCCGCACTTTTACTCGCTGCTGACGGATTACCTGCACATTCATCTGTTGGCTGAGAAGAAAGAATGAGCGGAAGCGATCCGTGCCAGCTCACTCTCGGTTCGATCCGCTCCGCAAGGCAGAACATCAATCCATGAAAATCAAACGCATTTTTGCTCACCGCGTTGAATTACCGCTGGTCGAAGGCTCGTACAAATGGTCGGGTGGAAAATCCGTGTCGGTATTCGACAGCACGATCGTTGGCGTGGAGACCGCGTGCGGACTCGTCGGTTACGGCGAGGTCTGTCCGCTGGGGCCGTTTTACCTGCCCGCGTATGCTGAAGGGGTACGGGCCGGACTCCGCGAACTTGGTCCGCATCTGCTCGGGTTCGATCCGCGTGAACTGTCGAAGCTGAACCAGCGGATGGATGCCGCGCTCAAGGGTCATCCGTACGTGAAGTCGGGGATCGACATTGCGTGCTGGGACATTCTCGGCAAAGGCACTGGGCTGCCGGTGTGCACGCTGATGGGAGGCCGGTTCGGTGACAGCTTGCGGCTGTATCGAGCGATCTCGCAGCAGCCTCCCGATGAGATGGCGAAGAATGTACAAGGCTACCGCGCGCTGGGTTACACGCGGTTCCAGCTCAAGGTCGGCGGAGATCCTGACGTTGACATCGAACGCATTCGCGCCGTGCGGTCCATGCTCCCGCCGACCGATCGCCTCGTCGCCGATGCCAACACCGGCTGGACGCAGCACGAGGCGATGCGCGTCGTCCGCGCTGTCCGCGATCTCGACGTCTACATCGAACAGCCGTGTTTGACTTACGAAGAATGTCTCGCCGTGCGTCGGCACACGGATCATCCCTTTGTGCTGGATGAAAACGTCGATGGTCTCGACATGCTGCTGCGGGCCAAGGCCGATCTCGCCATGGATGTGGTGAATCTGAAAATCAGCAAGCTGGGCGGCCTTACCAAAACGAAACAGGTTCGTGACCTATGCGTTTCGATGGGGATTGCCATGACGCTGGAAGACAGTTGGGGCGGCGACATCACCACGGCGGCAATCGCACATCTCGCTCACAGCACGCCCGAAGAGTTCCGATTCACGAGCACCGATTTCAACAGCTATGTGACCGTCAGCACCGCAATGGGTGCTCCCCAGCGCGAGAACGGTTTCATGGCTGCATCCACATCACCGGGACTCGGGATCACGCCACGAATGAACGTGCTTGGTGAACGCATTGTCGAGGTTGCGTGATGACGGCGATATCCACCAGACTCTCGTTTATTCAGGACCGCGCGATGACTTACGGTTTGACGTCGCGACTGGCGTGCCTCGTATTTCTTGGACTTGTCGCACCGGTGCAGGCACAGGTGCATTATCACGACGACACCAGTCCGTGGGGACAGCGCGCGGAAGCAGGGCCGGATGCGGACGTGCCGGGCTGGTTCTACAACCTGGGCATCACCGGGCTGCGTGCGCAGCTGGTCGCTGATCGTCCGAAGGCCTTGCTCATCAAGTACGTTTTTCCCAACTCACCGGCGGCCGGTCGTATCGAGGTAGGCGACCTCATTGTCGGCGCGGGGGGCCAGATGTTCCAACACCCGCACCGCAACGGATACGGGGAAAAGTTCTTCGGAGCCGATGGTCCCATCGCCGAGCTGGCGCAAGTGTTAGAGGAGTCTCAGGGAGCGGGCGGGAAAGGCAAGCTCGCCCTGACGGTGAGGCGGGACGGCGAGCGGAAGCGAGTCGTGCTCGATGTCGGCCAGAAATACGGTTCATATGCGGCGACTTATCCGGGCGGGTGTGCCAAGTCGGACCGGATCCTCGCCGAGTTGCTCCCGTATCTCGTCAATCATCAGCAGGAAGACGGCTCGTTCGGCGATCCCGTCGATAACACGTTCGCGCCGCTGGCGCTGCTCGCGAGCGGCGAGGCCAAGTACCGTTCGGCCATCGAACGCAACGCGCGCTGGCACGGCCGCGAAACTCGTCCGAACGAAAAACGCTACGCCGATTTGATGAACTGGAGCTACATGAGCGCTGCGATCGTCCTCAGCGAATACCATCTGGCGACCGGCGAGGAATGGGTGCTGTCGGAGCTGCAGGAAGTCCATGACCATCTGGCGAAAGCACAGTATCTCCACATGTCGCAGATCAACCCCAAAGCGAAAGAATCGCACCCGG
This sequence comes from Planctomycetaceae bacterium, assembly GCA_041753475.1. GTDB lineage: Bacteria > Planctomycetota > Planctomycetia > Planctomycetales > Planctomycetaceae > DSVQ01. Next base: position 7,474 of record JBGSUN010000135.1, read on the forward strand.
AATCCTTTCCGAAAGGACCGAAGGACTCTCATGGCGGCTGGGGACATAACCCCGGCTTTGAAGGTTACGGTCCCATCGCCATGCTCACCGGTCAGGGGGCGTTAGCATATTCGTTAATGCACCGCTGCGGCATCAAGATCGATCGCGAGAAGCACGATGCCGCTTATGCGTTCCTCAAGAAAGGAACGGGGCAAAACGGTTACGTCTGGTACGGCGACCAGATCGGCGGCCCGCAGGATGGCTGGGCCGATATGGGTCGAACCGGCGCGACGGGCATCGCCAATTTTCTCAGCCCCTACGCCGAACCGGTCTACCGCGAACGAGCGCTGTCCCATGCGAAAGTGATCGGTCGGCATCCCCAAAGCTTCCCCGACACGCACGGTTCGCCGCCGATGGGCATGGCCTACACGGCGCTGGCAGCGAACATCGATGCGGACAGCTTCCGCAAGCTTATGGACGCCAACCGCTGGTGGTTCACCATGGCGCACTGCACCGACGGCAGCTTCTACTACCAGCCCAACCGCGACAACGCTGGCTACGGTTCCGATTCGCGCATGACCGCCTCTTCCGTCGTGGCGTTCATCTTCACGATTCCCAAACACAACCTCGTGATCACCGGCAGGAAGACTCCGTGAAATGAGATGGCGACATTCGTGGGTTATCATCGCATTCATGCTCTCCTGCCTTGTGATCGCCAACGTGGTTGTCGCCGGTGGCGACCCGGCGTGGCCCGGACACCATCCGCTCACTCAGGTGCAGGCGGGGGATCTGTTGCTCTTGGAACTGCGCTGTGCGGCGTGTCACAGCGGTCTTGAGCGCGGTTCGCTGCCGGAAAAGACGGCTCCCGATTTAACCGCGGTCGGTGCGCGGATCTCTCCCGATTACCTGTGTCGTTTTCTCGCGTCACCGTCGGTAACCCATCCGGGAACCACGATGCCGGATGTGTTGGCGTCGCAACCCGATGCAGAACGAGACCGGATCGCGGAAGCACTGACGCACTTTCTGGTGGCTCAATCAAAAGCCGCCTTTCAATCCGAAACGACCGAACAGATCGATCGCCAGCAGGGGCAAACGCTGTTTCATGCAGTCGGCTGCGTGGCATGTCATGGTCCAAAGGAAGCCCCGCCCGAAGTGAAGAAACGCAACGACATCGAGGACGAGGATGACGACCCGGCCGTTGCGGCGAAGAAGGCGATCAAGCCCGTCGTTATCCCGCTGGGGCATCTCGCTGCGAAGTACAGCGTGTCGTCGCTCAGTGAGTTTCTGTTTCAACCGCTACAGGTTCGCAGCTCCGGTCGCATGCCTGACATGAAACTGACCCCCGCGGAATCGCTGGCCATCGCGGGCTATTTGTTGGGGGAGCAACCGCAATCGGCAACGGCACTTGTCCCCCAAGCGCCGCTGGTGACGTTGGGGAAGCAGCACTTTCAGGCACTGAACTGCGTGGCGTGTCACGCGCTCCCCGGCATCGCGGCGACACCACGGATTGCTTCGTTGAAAACCGCCGATTTGTCACGCGGCTGTTTGTCCCAGACGAGCGTTCGCAGTCCCCGGTTCGACCTCGACGAGCCGCAGGTCCAGGCGATCATGGCCGCGCTGCGAGAAGCGCCGACGGCTGACTCGGATCATGTCGTGGTGGCGAAAACACTGACGGCGTTTCGCTGTGTCACCTGTCATGTTCGCGATGACTACGGAGGCGTGCACGACACGCACAACCCATTCTTTGCCGGCAGCGAACTGAAGCTCGGCGACGACGGTCGCATCCCACCGCCACTCACGTTGGTCGGAGCCAAGCTGCAACCGGCATGGATGAAAAAGGTGCTCTTTGATGGCGAAACCGTCCGGCATTACATGGCGACGCGGATGCCGCAGTATGGCACGGCCAATCTCCAACACCTCCCGGCGGTCTTCAGTCGCCTCGATGTGCTGAACGGTCCGGAGATGAAGATTCCACACCCGGAGAGTCGCGATGCGAAGGAGCGTGAAAACGAGAAGGTGATGCGTGCTGCGGGGCGCGAATTGCTGGGCGACAAGGGGCTGAATTGCATCGCATGTCACAACTTCAACGGGAAAAAGGCCCCGGTCAATCAGGGGATTGATCTGCTGACGAGTTATGAACGCCTGCAACCGGCATGGTTCCACAGTTACCTGCGGAATCCCGGCGCGTTTCGTCCGCGGACCGTGATGCCGACGGGGTGGCCCAACGGTATCGCCTCATTCAAAACGATTCTCGACGGCGAGACCGATCGGCAGATTGAAGCAATCTGGTATTACCTTTCGCTGGGCACATCCGCCGCCGATCCACCCGGCCTGCGCGCCGTGAGCACGAAAATCATGGTCGACAATCAGGCGAAAACACATCGCGGCCGCAGTCGCGTCGCCGGCTTCCGAGGCATCGCGGTCGGCTTGCCGGAGAAGTTGAGCTATGCCTTCAACGCCGAAACCGGCACCCTCTCTGCGATCTGGCAGGGTGAATTCATTGGTGTCAACTGGAGCGGCCAGGGTTCCGGGGATTTCCATCCCGCCAGTGAACCGATCACGCTGGCGCAAGATGTTTCGTTCGTATTACTCACCGATGAAAATGCCCCGTGGCCGCTCTTGCCGGTGATGACCAAAGAGGCGAAGACCAATCCGAATCCGCTCTACCCGAAAAACGTCGGCTATCAGTTCCGCGGCTATGACCTCGGCGATTCGATGATTCCTACGTTTCAGTACCGCAGCGGCAACATTGAGATCGAGGACCGCACATCGGCTGCGGGAACGGATGAACAAAGACTGCTCCAGCGGGTCTTGCGGTTCGACGCGCCATCGCCGCAAACCGTTTGGTTTCGCGCACTCACCGGTGACATCCAAAAGGAATCGGAACGTGTCTTCCGCAGCGGCCGACTGCGGCTCACCATCCCACCGGCTGAAACGAAGCTGCGAGCGCTGTCCGACGAACCCAAACGCTCCGAATTGCTGCTGCGACTGTCACTTCCCCAAGGCCAATCCACGCTGGAATTTCTCTATGAGCCGCTCCCGAAGTAATCATCGGCGAGTTCTTTGCTTGCTGATTCCGCTCGTGATGTCGGCGGTGGGGGCGTTGCGCGCTGAAGAGGTTGGTGAACGCTGGGGGACCGAAGAGCGCGAGCGCGAGTTCTATCCGATCGTCAACATTCCCATGCCCAAAGACACGGTCATCGAGGCCGGAGCCTTCGCGGTGTTGCCGGATGGTCGCATCGCCGTAGGGACACGGCACGGCGAGATATTTGTGATCGACGGTGTCGATGCGCCCAAGCCGATCCCGTCCTATCACCGGTTCGCGTCGGGACTCGACGAAATCTTCGGGCTGACGTGGAAAGACAACGCCTTCCGCGTCACCCAGAGCTGCGAGCTGACGCGCGTCAGTGACTCCAACAACGACGGCGTGGCCGATCGCTTCGAAACCATTTCCGATGCCTGGGGCTATGCCAACTACCACGAATACGCGTTCGGGTCCAAGCCCGATGCTGACGGAAACCAATTTGTGGCGCTGGGGCTGTCAGAGTCTTATTACTCCCATGCGCTGAACCGCGGGTTCATCATGAAGGTTGCGCCCGACGGAAGAACGACCGCCTTCGCGAGTGGCCTGCGCAGTCCCGGTGGGATCGGACATGATGAGCACGGCGCGTTGTTCTACATCGAAAGTCAGGGGCCGTGGAATTGTTCGTGCAGCTTGAAGGCCGTGTCGCCGAGTAGCTTTCACGGTCATCCCGCAAGTTTTCATTGGTACCCGCAGTCGCCCGAACTCGGCCCGGTTCCGGAAATGCCGAAGTCGGGAACACGCATCGCAACCGAAAAGGACCGTGTTAAACAACTCGTTCCCTACGCGGTGATCTTTCCTTACATCCGCATGGGCCGGTCGATCACGGGGTTCAACGTCGACAGGACACAAGGGCAGTTCGGACCATTCGAGAACCAATTGTTCCTCGGCGATTACACGCAGTCGATCCTGATGCGGGCCACGACCGAGCAGGTCAACGGTGTCTGGCAGGGGGCCTGCTACCCGTTTCGTGAGGGCCTCTCGACGGGCATCCTCAACGTCGAGTTCACACCCGGCGGCAAGCTGCTGTGCGGTGGGACCAATCGCGGCTGGCCGGTGCGGGGCATCAAGCCGTACGCCCTCGAACGCGTCGAATGGTCCGGCAAGATGCCCTTCGAGATTAACCGCGTCACGATTGAACCGGATGGGTTCAAAGTGACGTTCACCAAACCGGTTGAACCGACGACGGGCCGCTCACCGGAGTCTTACGCGATTTCCGCGTTCACACATCCGTATCACGCGGGCTACGGCGGCCCGGAAATCGAAAAGCACCAGCCCGGTGTGACGGCGGTCGTGCTCGCAGCAGACGGTCTTTCGGCCAGAATCACCGTGGAAAAACTCCAGCCGGGCTTCGTCTACGAACTGGACCTGGTCCGCCTGCGTTCGCGGGACAACGAAGCCCTGCTGCATCGCCACGCATTCTACACCGTCAATGAAATCCCCACGGCACGCGGGACTTCGGCACGCGCTCAGCCATCGAACGCCACCGCGCATCCCGTGCCGGAAAGTCCCCTGTGGCTAACCTACCCCGGCGAAAAAGGGCCGGGAATGGGGAAACACATCGTGCTCATCGCGGCCGACCAGGAATATCGCAGCGAGTATTCAATGCCGATGCTCGCCCGGTTGCTGTCCAAGCATCATGGGTTTCACACCACCGTCCTCTTCAGTGTGAACAAAGACAATGACGTCGATCCGACGCAGAAAATCCGTTGGGAAGACAAGACCGTCACACACAACATTCCCGGCCTCGAACATCTGGAGCAGTGCGATCTCGTGATTTTGTTCAGCCGACTTCTGTCCCTGCCGCCCGAGCAGTTGAAGCACCTCTACAACTACCTCAATTCCGGCAAACCGATCATCGGCATCCGCACGGCGAATCATGGTTTTATTGACTTCGACTACCGGAAGGACGGCAAGAAGATCAACTTCGGTGAAGATGTGCTCGGCGGCTCCTTCCGCAGTCATCACGGCCGCTGGCAGCAGGATTCCACACGCGGAATCATCGTCGAAGAGAACAAAGCGCATCCGATCCTGAAGGGTGTGCAGGACATCTGGGGTCCGTCGGATGTCTATCGCACCTTCAAGGAGGGTGGCAGCCTCCCCGAAAGTTGTCTCCCGCTGGTGGTCGGTCAACCGCTGATGGGTCGCAAACACGACGACGCGGTAAATGCAGATCTGATTCCGCTCCCGGTTGCCTGGGTGAAAACCTGGACTGGCAACACCGGAAAGACCGCACGCGTCTTTCATGTCACCATGGGGAGCGCCCAGGATTTTCAGAGCGAAGGCCTCCGCCGCCTGACCGTGAACGCGGCCTACTGGTGCCTGCACCAGGACGCCGACATCGACGAAAAGTCCCGCATGGACCTCGTCGGCGACTACAACCCGCCCGATAGTGGCTTCGCCTACAAGAAGCTGGGGATCGTGCCGCGGAAACCAAGCTTTTACGGGTAGTATCACGTCCTACCGGGGCTTAAGTCGCCAACCCGAGAATGCAGCATGCAACGCACCCTGACAATCCTGATCGCCCTGCTCTTGGCTTCGTCGTCTGCTTCACTTGCGGCCGATGAGTTGGTGGTCTATCCGCCGGTGCTGGGGCTCGCGCCTTCGGAGCATTGCACAGTGCGGGTGCGCTCGGCCGGCGATGGCCAGACAGTTGCTCAGGACACGGGCAACTCGACCGCAACGAACCGACAGAGTGTAGAGTACCGGCATCTTCCTTGATGTGTCGCCAACGGAGAAACAACGATGAAACCCATCCTCTCGCTCGTCGCCGCGCTGTTCTTCACACCTCTCGCCGTTCTGCATGCCGCTGAAACATCGAAGCCTGTCACGCGGCCGAATGTCGTGTGGTTCGTCGTGGATGACATGTCGGCCAATTTTTCCTGTTATGGCGAGGCGTTGATTCAGACGCCGAATGTGGATCGGCTTGCACGGGAGGGGACGCGTTTTTCCCATGCCTTTGTCACCGCGCCGGTTTGTTCGCCGTGCCGCTCGGAGCTGATCACGGGCATGTATCAGACGAGTATCGGCGCGCATCATCACCGCAGCGGACGCGGCGTGGAAAAGATCCGGCTCCCGGAGGGTGTGACGCCGGTTCCAGCACTGTTTCAACAAGCGGGCTACTTCACGTGCATCGGCTCCGGATTGTCGGCAGAACAAGGTGCCGGTAAGAAAGGGAAAAAGTCCAACAGAGGCGGTCTCGGCAAGACGGATTACAATTTCGAATACGACGCAAGCATCTATGACTCGCACGATTGGGCCGGGAGGCAGCCGAACCAGCCGTTCTTCATGCAGGTACAACTTGCCGGGGGCAAACTGCGCGGCGGAAACGACGTATCGGCAACGAGGCTGCTTGAAACCGCTGCGAAGGAATTCGGTTCGGCCACCGAACCAGAAAAAGTCACGCTGCCGCCGTACTACCCGCGTGATCCTGTGCTGCTGCGCGATTGGGCGGCGTTCCTCGACGCCGTTCGGCTTACAGATCGGCATGTCGGCCAGGTCATCACCCGTCTCGAACAAGAAGGGCTGCTGGAAAACACGGTCATCATCTTCATGACCGACCACGGCATCAGTCACGCGCGCGGCAAACAGTTTCTCTACAACGAAGGAACTCACATCCCCTTCATTGTCCGCGGTCCCGGCATCGAACGAGGAAAAGTCCGTACGGACTTGATCGAGCACATCGACATGGCGGCCATCTCGCTCGCCGCCGCCGGGATTGAGTTTCCCAAGACGATGCAGGCCCGCAACGTCTTCGCGCCGGACTACCAACCGCGGCCCCATGTCTTTGCCGCCCGCGACCGTTGTGACGAAACCGTCGAGCGGATTCGCAGCGTGCGCTCAGAACGCTTTCTCTACATCCGCAACTTCCACCCGCAGCGCCCTCATCTCCAGCCGAACGCTTACAAGGATGGCAAGAACATCGTGCAGACTCTGCGCCGCCTGCACGAGGCGGGAACACTCGCTCCGCTCGCGGAAAGGCTGCTCTTCAGCCCGACCCGTCCGGCGGAGGAACTTTACGAATGGACGACGGATCGGTGGCAGATTACGAACCTCGCCACTGACCCCGCGCACAAGGCCACGCTGGAATCCCTGCGGGCGAGTCTTGACCAGTGGATGCGGGAAACCAACGACCACGGGCCGGAATCGGAATCCCGTTACGACAGCGACATGGCGGCCTACCTCGGTAAAGGAAATCCCGCGGTGGAGCAGAATATCACCCTCATGAAACAGTGGGCGAAGGAGGGGAAATGAAGTCGCTTCCCGTGATGAAAGCCATTCTCACACTCATCGTATCCTTCGCGTTGGTATGCGGGTCCGCCGCAGCCGACAAGCCCAATGTGCTGCTCATCATGGCGGACGATCTGCGCGACTTCGGCGGGGCCTTCACGAAAGAGGTCGTCAAGACGCCAAACCTTGATCGGCTCCGCGCGCGCGGCACCACCTTCCAGCGGGCCTATGTGCAGTACCCCGTCTGCAATCCGAGCCGCAGCAGCCTGATGTCGGGCTTGCGGGCCGAACAGACAGGCATCGTCAGCAATGACGTCCTTCTGCGACACAAGCTGCCGGAAGTGATCACGCTGCCTCAGCTCTGCAAGAATGCCGGCTGGCAGTCGCATGCGTTCGGGAAACTTTTTCACTTGGGCGGGGGGCGGGATGCCGAGGCACGGCAGCGTTGGATGGACACTGGTCGTTCGTGGCACACGGCACAGGCGTTCGAAGCGACGAAGGCGGGCCGCATCCTTCTCGATGGCCGCAATGTGACTGACGATGCCTTGAAATGGTGTGCATGGGGCGCGGCAGATGGCACAGACGACGATCAGCCGGACGGACAGATCGCCGCCGCCACGGTGGCGATGATCGAACAGCTCGGCGAGACGCCGTGGTTCATCGGCTGCGGTTTCATGAAACCGCACGATCCCTTCATCGCGCCGAAGAAATACTTTGATCTCTATCCGCCAGATTCCCTGAGCATCTGGCGCGATCCCACTGAGACCACGGCCGTGTACAAAGAGAGCGTCGGCTCCGGCGCGTACGGTGTGGCGTTCGCCAAGTTCACGGAGCAGGAGTGGCGCGAGTTGTTCCGCGCCTACCTCGCCGCCACGAGTTTCATGGATGCCCAACTCGGCCGCGTGCTCGATGCACTCGACAAACACCATCTCTGGGACAAGACGCTCGTGATCTTCGTCGGCGATCACGGCTATCACACCGGCGAGCGACAGTGGTGGAACAAAAACACATTGTTTGAGCGCAGTTGCCGGGCTCCGCTGATCATCGCCGCGCCGGGTATGAAGGGGGGGCAGACAACGCAGTCGCTCGTCGAGTTCATCGATCTCTATCCCACCGTCGCCGACTTCTGTGGCTTGAAGATGCCCCCCGTCACCCTTGGTACCAGTTTGCGGCCCGTCTTGGCCGATCCCGCCGCGCGCGTGAAAGACGCGGCCTTCACACTCGTCACCCGCGGCAATAATCTACAAGGCCAGAGCATTCGCACCGACCGCTGGCGCTTCACACGCTGGAGCGACGGCAATACCGAACTCTACGACCACGACGCCGACCCTGAGGAACTTCGTGATGTCTCGACCACACATCCCGACGTCATCGCCACCCTCACCGTGCGACTTCAACAGTTACCACCCCTCGTCGCAAAGCCCTAAAGCAGCCTCGGAGTGGCCCCCGCGTCCAATCCGCTTACAGACAGTCATGGAAAACCATATGCCACTCACACGCACAACGCCTCGCAGTGATTTGGGATCAGCTTGGTTGGCGGTCTCCGTTTGGGCTGTTCTGGCCGCCTTGTTGCTGTCGCCTTTGGCAGTGCTAGACGCGGCGGATCGAGCGAATGTCGTTCTCTTCCTCGTCGATGACATGGGCTGGATGGACTCCGGCGCTTATGGCTCAAAATATTATGAGACGCCGAACATCGATCGCCTGGCCAAGCGAGCCATGCGGTTCACCAATGCGTATGCGCAGCCTCTTTGCTCGCCGACGCGGGCCTCGCTGATGACGGGGCAGTACTCCGCGCGGCATGGCATCACCAGCGCAACGGGACACATCGCTCCGCAGCCGGAGGGTTATGCTTTCCTTAAGGACACGGCACCGCCAAATGCGCCGATGCTGATACCGGAAAGCAAGAATTACCTCGAACCCGCGCAGATCACGTTAGCCGAGACGCTGAAGGGCGCGGGATATCGCACGGCCCACATCGGCAAATGGCATCTCGGCCTCACCCAGCCCCATTGGCCCGAACAGCAGGGCTTTGACGTCGCGTTTCACTGCCATCCCGATCCGGGACCGCCCGGCAACTATTTTTCACCTTACGGAGTGGGGCCCGGTGGCGTTGGGAATCCCAAAAGCAAAGTCGGCACCATCACCGATGGTCCGCCGGGCGAATACATCGTCGATCGTCAGGCTGCGGAAGCGGCGAAGTTCATCGCTGCCAGCAAAGGCGGGCCGTTCTTCCTCAATCTCTGGTGCTACGGCGTGCACGGACCATGGGGGCACAAGCCGGAGTACACGCAGGCCTTCATGGACAAAAAGGATCCCACCGGTCGCCAAGGCAATCCGATCATGGCTTCCATGCTGAAGAGTGTGGATGAGTGTCTGGGCCGGATCCTCGACGAATTGGAGAAGCAGGGTGTCGCCGATAACACGATCGTCATTTTCAATTCCGACAACGGCGGCAACACGCACAGCAACATCAGGGCCGCTGGCAAGAAGGCGGCGAATGCTGACTGGGTGAAGTGGGCGGGTACTTAAGGAATCCATGCAGGCGGAACCTGTCGAGTTCTTTCACGAAGTGCTGCGAAACAACGAAAGCCTGCTCAATTTCATTCATGCCGACTACATGTTTGCGGATGAACGACTGGCTCTTCATTGCGGCATACGAGATGTACGAGGCAACTCGTTTCGACGCGTCACGCTCCACGACAATTCACATCGCGGAGGCTTGATGACTCAAGCCGGTCTGATGGCCATGAATTCCAACGGCACGGATTCCCATCCATTGAAACGTGGAGTCTGGTTGCTGCGTTGTGTGCTGAATGATCCGCCTCCGCCGCCACCCGCCGCGGTTCCGGTGATCGATCTTGCGGATCCGGAGATTGCAAAGATGACACTCAAGCAGCGCATTGAGAACCATCGGAATCAGGCGGCTTGCTTTTCATGTCATTCCAAAATCGATCCGTGGGGCATCGCCTTGGAGAACTTTGATGCTCTGGGCCGCTGGCGTGACAACGTCAACGGATCTCCGGTGGACGCCTCAAGTTTGTTGTTCAATCAGCAAGAGCTAACAGCTTGTGGATTTAAGCCGTTTGGTATCGGCCGATCGAATTGCCCCAGCGGGCGAGTGTGAACGGGTTGAGGAATGTTTCCGGGGTGGTGCGGGGCCTGGGGTGCCATGTTGGAAGTCGGGACCAGGCTTTCAGG
>JBGSUN010000136.1:0-46570 GCA_041753475.1 Planctomycetaceae bacterium
CCGCCGCCGCGGCCCTCGCCGCGCTCCTGAAAGCCTGGTCCCGACTTCCAACATGGCACCCCAGGCCCCGCACCACCCCGGAAACATTCCTCAACCCGTTCACACTCGCCCGCTGGGGCAATTCGATCGGCCGATACCAAACGGCTTAAATCCACAAGCTGGTATGCCATCGGGACATTTTTCACCTATGTCTACAATGAAAAAACGCATGTGAAGCACGAATTTCATACGCTCGCTCCCGTTCCCCTGCAGGCCCTGTTTGATGGGGCTCTGGCATGGACGCCGCGCGGAGAGGGATTCGTGTGGAAAGATGTTCCCGACGCACCGGTTCCCGGCAGTGCGCGTGTCGGCCGCCTGTTGCAGATGCGGCAACTCGCGCGGAACTTTCGTGTGGACCTGACCAGCCCCAAGAGTGATCGCAGTGAATTGCGTCTCGCACCCCGTCCGCTTTTCGAATATGCGTCGCCGGAAAACGGTGTGCTCGATGGTGTGATTCTCTCGTATGTTCTCGCCACCGATCCGGAAGCCCTGCTGGTCATGGAAGCTTTTGAAGAAGACCGCGGCGGTCAGCGTGCAACCGGTTTTCGTTATGCCTTTGCCCGGTTTCATTACTGGGAGCTGACAGCGTATCACGGCGAGGAAAAAGTCTGGCAAGTCCCGCTGGACCGGTCTCACGAGAACAACAACATCGGCGATCGGGAGAACATCAGCAAAATCTACAACAGTTTCCATCCTCACCGTGGTGCCAATGCCCCGGCTTCCAGCGCCAAATCGGATGCAAGCCGATGAATACGGCCGTGTGGTTCGGTAATTCTCGGTAACTCTCTCTGACAATAAGTTGAAACTGATGATTCGCCGCTGCTGTCTCTGTTTGATGAATCTCTGGGATGTGCGTCGTCGGGCGGCAGTACGGGTGATCGCATCCGTGGTGGTCTTACTGACGGCGTGGGTGGCCATTCCCGCACCGGCACAGGCTCAGTTTGAGCTTCTCCAATCCCTGTTCGGCCCGCGCAAAGCTGCGCCACGAGTCTTTGAAGGCGATGCGCAATTGGATGCGGCGCGTCAGGCGGTGGAACGCGGGGCGATTCCTGAATCGCTGGAACTGGTGCGAAAGGCGATGTCCAAAGGGGCCGCCCAAATTCCCTTCAACGACGACATCGGCCTGACGGTGTCGGCAAAGTTGCTGGCCCTCATTCAACAATGGGAAGAACGCCACGCCGACCCAGAAACCGTAGCCGCGTTGCTGCGGGAGATCGTCGTTCCCGCGGCGCGGCCCACCGAAGTTTGGCCTTATTCGGTTCCGTGGCAACCCGAGGCCCGGCCGTGGAGTCCGGCCGAATCCCGGCTGCATCGCCCCCGCAGTGTCGCTGCGGAGTTGGTGAAGTGGAGCATGCGTGCTCAGCAGGCCGGTCCGCTGCGTGAACGGTTGCAGTCTGTGTTGAAAGCGGAGAACACCCGGCCGGTTGCGGAAGTCATTGCGGTGCAGTTGGCCGTGGCGGAAGAGGATGCTGACGCTGCGAACCGCCGGCTGGCAACGCTGCGAACGGCAGTCGGCAAGTCGGCCGTCGTGGATGAATGGATGCTGCATGCGGTGACCGCGGCACTGGAAGACCCCGCCACGCGGCTGGCGGCCCTGCGGTTATTGGAAGCCGTACTGGATTCGATCGGTAAGCCGGATCAGGGCTTGGTGTCCGAATGTCGTTTTGATCTGCAACTGCGCGCGGTGCCGCTGTATTTCGCTCTGGAGCATCCCGACGATGCCGTTCGGTTGGCGCTCGCTTCGGTGAACCTGCCCATCAGCCCGCAGCGTTATGGCGCGGAATTCGCCGAACACATTCGGCAGATGCGACACTCAGAAGTGGCGACAGCGTTGTTGAACGGGCATCGGGTCGAGGAAGCTCTGGAAGTGCTGGCAGCCCGCGTCGATACTCCTTCATCACGGTTGGAGATGTACTACCATTCGTTCAATGCGGCGGCGATGCTGGGCCGCGAATTGCAGCGGCTTCCCGCAGAAAAACGGTACGATCTGCTCCACCATTGGGTCATGCCGAATGAAACCCGGACCAAGTTGCGGGACTTGAGTGAATACGTTCCCGGGCGCCATTCGGCTGCGGTCACGCCCGAGGGCGCACCGCGCGATTCGCTCCCTGCCGGGGGGATTTTGCACGACCTCTACAGCACTAGTTGGCATCTGCTGGCCACCGCGAAAGAACTCGGGCGGATGGAAGCCGTGATTGCTGAACTCGCGCAGTTGCCCGCCGATGATCCCGATGCCGCAGCGGTCCTGACTTTGGCAGGCGTGATGCGCGATGGAGCTGCCGTGAACCCGGTGCAAATCGCACAAACCACGCAGCGATTGCAGTCGCTGCTGGAAACGACGACCGCCAATGTGCCGAAGTGGGAGGACAATCCCAAACGCCCGTTACCGACGCTGACATGTGTGGTTGCCTTGGAGGCGGCGCAACATCCCTCATGGTCGACACTTTCCCAGGAATTGCTGTTGCGGTTGATCGAGCATTCGCAGCGCCTGCAGTGGGACCGTCCCCGTGGCCATCTACGAATGGCGTGGGCGGAAGTGCAACGACGGCGGCAGATGGCATCGAATGCGAGCCATGCCGCGGCCGAATCCACAGTGACCGAACCAGACGCCTACCGTGAGTGGCGTGGTTTGCAGCCGAAACATTGGGTGGCAGCCGGTCAGGAAACTGCCATGCAACGGGCCGGCGGGTCGATGGATGACGTCTGGTTCACTCATGAAGAGGGCCTTGAGCACCTCACCGGGCGGTATGATTCGTCCCTATTCTTCGCATATCCGTTGATCGGCGACTTCCAGATCACCATGGACGTCCGCGAAGGCGGCTGGTCCGAAGGGGGGATCGGTTACGGCGGCGTCGTCTTTGCCACGAACGGGTATGCCGACCGCGCCCCGATGCATTCGCCCGGCCGGACGAATTATTTACAAGGCCCGCCGCTGACCAATCTTCTGAACAAGAACCCATGGAACCGGCAAACCCTGGAGTTCAAATCCGGGACGTTGCAGTGTCTCGCCAATGGCCAGTTTGTGCATGAAGATCAACCCGGCGAGGCGTCGCCCTGGCTGTGTTTGAATGCCGATTGGGGGCGGACACCGATCTTTCGGAACATCCGTCTCACCGGTACGCCGCTCATTCCACGCGAAGTGCCGCTGCTGTCGGATCACCGCTTGCGCGGCTGGTTTGCGAATGCCTACTCGGAGACGCGCGAGGACCCGTTGCGAGCCACACCAGCCCTGAAACGCCACATCGTTTCGTCGAATGGACTGGCCGTTCCTGTCTTTGTGACAACCGCTGACCAGCCGGGCGATGTGCCCACCGAGTTTGTCTCCGCGACTGATTGGTACTGGGATGAGAACGAACTGCGCTCACCGCAGCGGGCGGCGTTCTTTCCCAGCCCGATCCCCTCGCGGCTGACTTACCATCGGCCGCTCTTGACCGGGGAAACTGTCGAGTATGAGTTCTTTGAGAAATCCGGTGCCGTCACGGCGTCTCCCATCATCGGTCGCATGATCTTTGTGATCGAGCCGAAACAGGTGGTGTTTCGTCCGCTCACCGATGGTGAGGCAGAGGTCGGTTCATTTCCGGCAGCCGATGTCGTCATTCCCCATGCCACGGGCATCCAGGAGAACACGTGGAATCGAGTCCGTGTCTCCATGACCGGCGACCGCGTGCAGATCACGGTGAATGACGGTGCCCCGTTCGGCTATCGCTTCTCCACGGCAGAAGGCCGTGAGTTTGGCTTCTGGCATGATGCCGCCCGGACATCGCTGCGGGTCCGGAACGTCGTGCTGCGGGGGGATTGGCCGAAGGTCTTCACCGAGGAGCACCGGATGGCGATCGAGCGCCCCCAGCCTGTCGCGCCGCCAAAGCAGCGGCAATTCCTCACCGAGATCATGCAGGAAGCGGTTGTTGCTGACAACGCCTATGCTGTCTACCAGCGGGCGCTGCAACTCGACGGAGAAGCACGCTATGAGTACCTGCGTCGCTGGGTGATGCCGGGTCCGGATCATGCCACGCTGCGGACCATCGGCGCGTTCACACCGGCGCATCCGTCATCGCTGGCGCTGGCCGATAATCCCATTGATGTGGCGACGGCAGAAGCGCGGCAGCAATTGGACCCGCGCCGGGTGCAAACGGGAGGCAGCTTCGTGTGTCCCGCCGTCTTGCTGGTGTTCTCGGCGCTGGAACTCGGTCGGCTTGGTGATTTGAGCGATGCCCTCGATTTACCGCAAGGTGCTGCTGACACTCCGGCCATGGTCCGTGCTCGCGCCGCCATGCACGGCATGATCGCACTCTTGGAAGACCGCATCGATCAAGCCACAGCGGCATTGTGGGAATGCAATCAGCGATTGCTGGATGGGAATTCCCTTCCGCAGCACGAACGGTGGAGCGAGCCCGCGCTGTGCAGTCTGGCAATTCTGCATCCCGCCACGCGCGAGGCGGCGTTTGAATTGCTCGACCGGATTCAGCGCCGGCAGTTGCAATCAGGCCAGCCGGGCATTCCCGAGTTCAATCGGTACGTGCGGTTCCTGCACGGACAGGCCTTGTTTCTGCTTCAAGGAGGGGATTCCGCGGAGTTCGGTGTCCAGCCGCGACTGAAGCAATGGCAGGCCGTCACGCAGACCTGCGCGCGAACCCGCGGTGGTGGTTATCCCCTCGGCAGCTTTGATGCAATCGGCCGCGAACTCTCCCTGCGCGGCGGTCACGATTTCGACATGGCGTATTTTCAGTCGCCACTGCGCGGGAATTTCGAAGTCCGCATGAAGTTGACGCAATTCGATCATCGCGAACTGCAGCCGCTCGTCGGGGGCATTTCCACGGTGGTCAAGTACGACAGCAAGAACATGAAGCTGCAGTCGATTCGGAGTGCCGTGCAGGAAATGCCGCTGGCAGCAGAGCTCGTTCCCCGGACTCGGACTTGGGGTGACTATCGCATCGTCGTCCAGGATGGTCATTACACGTCCTACGTGAATGGACAAAAACTTTACGAACAGAATCTCCCGCCAAACTTCGACCCGTGGATTGCGATACAGGGCTGGGCAGGACAATCCACACGGATTGCACGCAACGTCGTCATTACAGGAGAACCGGAGATTCCGCCGGAACTGGACCTGCTCGCCCCGCCGGATTTGCAGGGCTGGCTGGCCGATTATTACGGTACAGCCGCGGGGCAAGCTCCGTATCCGTGGCGACGGGAAGACGATGTCCTGATCTCTCCGCAGTCCGTCCTGCGCGGTGCCGTTCCCGGGCGTCTGAAAGTCGAAAACGTCCTGCGGTACCACCGTCCAATGCTCGAAGACGGTGTGATTTCCTACGAGTTCTATTACGATCCCGATGCCAGGATTGCCGGGCAGGTCGATCCGCAGCAGCAACGGTTCTTGGCTGGGAACCCCGCGCCCGTCGTGAATTGGTTGCCCGGTCCAGTGGTGGTCCATCCGGCGCTCGATCGAATGGTGTGCCTGCTGGAACCCGACGGCGTCAAACTTCATTGGCTCACTGACGGCCGGTTTGACCGCACGGGCGTCTCGCCGGGGAACGTCACGACCATTCGTGGTGCACAGCCGCTCCCACTCAAACCACAAGAATGGAATGCGGTGCAGTTCACGGTCACCGGCGATGAATTGGCCATCGCACTCAATGGCGAAGTGGTTTTTCGCCATGCCATCGAGCCGACGAATCAGCGGCAGTTCGGGTTCTTTCATTACGTGAATGAATCCACGGCCCGTGTACGGAATGTGCGGTATCGCGGCGCGTGGCCGTTGGCGTTGCCTGCTCTGAAAGACCAGGAATTGGCTGAAGGACCGGAACAGCTCGTTCAGATTCCGGATGCGGAACTCCCGGCGCGGGTCGATTACGATCTCACCAAGACGGCGGTCGATGTGCAGAAGTTTGTGTATGTATGGGATGCCCGCAGCACACGGTTCATTCAAAGTCTGCCGCAAGGTGCACGCTTGACGTTCCCGGCGGGTGAGGCCAAAGGAATCACCATTGCCGGCTTTGCCCCGCGTGTTCGTGTCAAAGGCGATTTCATCGCCACTGTGGACTACGCCCAACTGAAGACCACGCCGGTGAAAGAATCGTGGGGTTCGGGGCTGAGCTTCAAATTCAAGATGAAGGGTTCCTACGAGGCGGGTATCGAAGTCCGCCGAACCACGACCGGCCAGTCGCTGAACTGCATCTGGAAGTTACCGACTCCGGCGGGAACGCCGGTGTACTACGCCGAAAACTTTTCGGAATTCCCTGAAGCCGGCCGTTTGCGGTTACTCCGTCGTGGGGCGAATGTTTATTTCCTGCTTGCGGAATCCGGAAGCGAAGAATTCCGGTTGTTGACAGTTCGTCCGCTGGGAACCGCCGATCTGGATCGTGTGGGGCCACAGGTGGATTGCAGCGATGCCGTCGGCGGCGCGGAAGTGCTCATCAAGAACATTTCCATCCGTGCCCAGGAACTGGTGCCGTTCAAATAATGAGTACGAAGTCCGGCCGGGAGTTGCACGATGATCGCCCATCGTCCTGAACGTCGTTACCGATGGTTATCGCCCCTCGTGCTGATGGTCGTTGCGCTGTCGCCCCTGGCCGTTGCGTTCGGGGAAGACCCGCCGGCATTGTCCGAGAAAGTGCAGGAAGTCCTCACACGGCTGTCGAACTACCGAGTCCGCGCCATGACGGAGGGTTCGGTTCCAGAGGTCAAACTGGTGCCGCGACCCTTGCTGACGTTTGGTGATGCCGCGCGAAACAACGAAGCCGGCACGATGTGGGCTTGGACGGTTGCTGAGCGTCCAGTGGCATTCGTCGAGAACTATCGTCCCAGCGGCGAGGAACAGACGTGGATCCACGCGCTCACATTGTCCTCGCCCACGCTCATCGACATGGAGATCGGCCCGAATCAACAATGGAAGCCGAAACAATCGCACTGCTCGATCACCCGGTGTCCCGACGACGTCGCAGCCGTGGCGGAGACCCCTTCCCAGCGGTTACGCCAGATGAAGGAGATCAGCCGCCGGTTTCAGGCCCACGAGTTCTGGGATCCCAACAATTCGCGCTTCGAGTTGAGGTTGCTCGTCCAACCGGTCTTCCGCTACCGGGATGAGGCATCGCAAGTGATTGATGCCGGGGTGTTTGTGTTCGCTCACGGCACCAATCCGGAAGTTGTGTTGCAGATCGAAGCCCGTCGCGAAAACGACGTCGCTGCCTGGAGTTACAGCTTGGTTCGTCTTGGCAGCGCAGAAATCCACGTGGCATGGGATGAGCGCGAGGTCTGGACGGTCCCGCGGACACCGGGTGTTGTGGGGCAACCGGCCGATCCCTATTGGTTATGCGTCGTAAAGAATTTACCTCCCCCGAAAAACTAAAATCAGATTTCTCTTGTGGAAAAGACGATCTGTCTGCACAATGGGGTGTAACGCTCCGTAGTCGTCGTTTTCCGTCTCACACGAAGTGCGAATTGATCCATGGCGCGAACGCCCCAAGACATCACCGATGCCGAGTTGAACGTGTTGCAAGTCCTTTGGGACCAAGGGACTGCGACCGTCCGCGAACTGACTGAAAAGCTGTATCGCGAATGTACCCTGTCGCTGACGGCCACCGTGCAGAAGCTGCTCGAACGGCTCGAAGGCAAAAAGTGCGTCAAGCGCGATCGCAAAACGTGGCCGCACCAGTTCTCCGCCGTCCTGAAGCGCGAAGAATTGATTGCCCGGCAATTGCAGACCACGGCTAACAAGCTGTGCGAAGGGGAATTGAATCCCCTGTTGACATGCCTGGTGAAGGCAAAAGGGCTGTCTGCGGAAGATCGGCAATCCCTGCGTGGTTTGCTCGATCAACTCGACCAGGATGCAAATTAGCGCAGCGACCGGCGCGGCGTGAGAGTGCGCGCTGAGAAAGAGCGGATCCGGAATTCGGGAGTGGCAGCGTGAATCAACTCCTTCAGATCGCCATCGTGAATGCCATCACGGTCATTCCGCTCGCCGTGGTCGCCGGGCTCGTTGCGTGGCGCTGCAACTGGGCGGCGCTACGACATGCGGTGTGGGTGCTTGTGCTGCTGAAGTTCGTGACGCCGCCACTTTTCAGTTTGCCAATGAATCTGGCCGTACTCCCGGCCCCGGTGGTCACAGAGACCGTTGTGCTGGAAGCCGATGCGGGAACATTTCCCTCGACCCCGGCTCAGTGGCCCGCGGTGTCAGATAGTGCGTCCGATCGTTTGAACGGAAAACAGGACACGATCGAAGCGGCGACTTCACCAGGCAAAGCCACCGTGCACTCGTCGATCGTCAAGTATTCGACCCTCACGTGGTCCACGATGATCTTGACGGCTTGGTTAGCCGGTTCTGTTGTCTGGCTGGGTCTCCAAGTCCTCCGTGCGATTCGGTTCGAGACGCTCATCACCTACCGCAGCAGTTGTCCGGACGAGTTGCAGTCGCAGTGTTCCGAACTGGCCCATCAGTTGGGCATTCTCCGGGCACCGCGGGTCTGTGTGATTGATGCCGCCATCTCGCCGATGTTATGGGGCCTCGGCAGCCGAGCCAAACTGCTCTTCCCGGCGAAACTCGCGGCACGGATGAATGCGGAGTCCAGAGCCACGCTGTTGATGCATGAATTGGCACACTTCAGCCGTGGCGACCACTTCGTGCGCGTGCTGGAGTTGTTTGCAACGGGACTGTTCTGGTGGCATCCCCTGTTATGGGTCGCCCGTCGGCAGATCGAACAGTCCGAAGAAGAATGCTGTGATGCCTGGGTGGTGCAGCAGTTTCCTAAATCTCCACGACGGTATGCCGAAGCCTTGCTTGATACCATCGATTTTTTGTGTGAATCGCGTCGGGCTTTGCCGCCGCTCGCGAGTGGTCTCGGACACGCCCCGTTTCTGCGTCGTCGGCTGACACAGATCATGCAGGGCACCACCATCCCACCGCTGACCCGTGCGACACGCTGGGGACTGCTTTTGTGCGCCGGGTTGCTGCTGCCGATCCAGCCGTTCGTGCTGGGAGCGGCCCGCTTGAATCGGGATGTCAATTCTCTGCCGACAGCGTTAGTGACTCCAGCAGCATCCCCGTTTGTGGCTACGAGCATCGAGTCGGACCCGACCGAGGGACCGGAGTCGCTACCTGACATCAGTCCATCGCCTCCGCCGAAAGTGCTTCCGCGACCACAAGAACGCCTCAGGCCGCGCCCACAGCGGACTCGCAAACAGGGCGAAGTCTGGTCTACCGCGGTCTCATCTGATGGCCGCTTTATCATTCGGATCTCGACCAAGTCTGTCACGCTGACGGACATGCAGTACGAGAACGTTTTCGATTTGTCTCCGCACAAAATTGTGGCGGTCGCCTTTTCTCCGGACGGGCGCTGGTTTGTAAGTGCCGGTCGGGACGGCCGTGTGATCCGTTGGAATGCCGTGACCGCAGAAGTGAAAGACGTCTTGCTCCAGCACGATGGAGTCCTGAATACCGTGGCCGTTTCGCCGGAAGGAGATCGAGTCGCTGCCGGTGGCCGCTCCGGTCAGGTCATTCTCCTGGATTTGATTGGCGAGGCCGCGCCGAAGACGATCACGGCTCCTGCCGCAGTGAATTGCGTGCGGTTTTCGCCGAGCGGCGAGAACCTCGCTGTCGGCTGCGGCGATTGGATGGCGTCGCTGTCTGGGCAAGTCGTGCTGTACGACACGCATGATTGGAAAATCACGCATCGGAAGACATCGGTCTCGATGGGAGCGATTGCCTTCGCCAGCGATGAGGAACTCATCCTCGGTGGCTGGACGGGACGTGTTCAACTCTGGAACCTGGCATCGGACGAAATCGTGGCCGAAGGGGACGTCAACAAGAATGTAGTCTCTGCGGCGTCATTCTCTCCGGACAATCCATCGTTGCGGGAAGCCGTGCTGCTGCCTGCGGCGGCGTCATCGGCTCCCGACACAACATTTTCGTTCCTCCGGAGTTTGCTCGAAACAGTGCCCTAACTGGCGCTGCGGTTCGGTCACGGATGGATGGTCTTTGGTGGTGGGGTAAGCATGCATCAATGGTATCCCCGCGCAGTGATTTCCCTGTTTGCGGTTGCCGGTATGGCCTGGGCCGTGTCGGCAGCGGTGGCTCAGGATGCCCCTCCGGCAGAAGAACGCCGGGAAGTCTCACCGCTCCGTCGGCTGATGGACGAGTCGCTGGGCTGGTATGAGCTCTTTGCTGAAGGCTCATCCAAGCCGATGGCAACCCGTGTCGCCATGCGCTGGGCCAACAACACGCGCGGGTCTGAAGGGGGCATGACTGTGCTCTACCTGACCGACGGCATCCCCCAAGCTGTGTGCAGCATTTATCCTTGGGAAAGGCTCCTCTGCCACGAATTCGACTCCCTGTCTCGTTCAAAATTCGTCGGTAAGTCGGAGGGCAAAGACGTGTGGACACCGATCAAGTCGGGACTGGAATTTCAGCCCATCCCCGATGCTGAACCTCCGTCTGCGACTCCTGTCGTCCGTCTTCGACAGATGAAGTCTTTGGCTTCAACGTTTTCTTCAACCATGCTGGGGTGGAAGAGCGACCGCACCGACCGCGAGGATTTGCGATTATTGCCGCAGCCGCTCTACCGCTACGAAGCTTCGCCCACAGGGAATCGTTTTGACGGCACTGTGTTTGCCTTTGTGCAAGGGACCGATCCGGAGTCCCTGCTCCTCATTGAAGCCGTGCAAAACAACGGCGGGGCCCGTTGGGAATTTGCGTTTGTGCGGCAAACATCCGGGGAACTCGAAGGCCGCCATCGTGATGCCGTCGTCTGGCACGCCGACCGTTATCCTCCGTCCGATTTGCCGCAAGGGATTCATTTCACCATCCCGGTCCCCTTACCTGTCGATGTTGCCGAAAGCCTGAAACGAAAAGAGTGATTATGTTTCGCGCGTGGTTTGTCACCGCTTCGTTGATTGTGATCGCCTCCGGATTCGGTAGCCGCGCCGTTGCTCAAAATTCACCGGCGACGGTGGGGCCGTCCGTGGGGCAGCGACAGGTCTTGATTGTCTGGGGGCTCAGCGGCGACGCGGACCATCACAAAGCGTTTGCACAGACGGTCAACACGCTGGTCACCGGTTTGGCGAACCGGTGCGGTGTCAGCCCTGCGTCGATTCAGCTCCTCACCGGGGATGAACCGCATGATGACGATTCGGAGATGATCCGTGCATCACAACGGGCGACCAAGGAAGCGGTCACCGCAGCGGTCAAATCACTGCGGGAACGTGCCGGTACCGACGACGGCGTATGGGTCTTTGTCCTCGGCCACACTCACTATGACGGCAAGGTTTCGTGGCTGAATCTGCCCGGACCCGACATGCATCATTCCGAGTTCGCAAAGCTGTTCGAGGGGATGACGGCGCGGGAACAGGTTTTCGTTCTAACGACATCTACCAGCGGTTCATGGATCAAAGCGCTGTCAGCCAAGAATCGTGTCATCCTGTCCGCGACCGATGCCGCAGGCGAAACCAACGAGACCGATTTCCCTCACGAACTTGCGCGCTTGATGGCCGCAACCGATCTCACCACTGCCGATCTCGACGCCGATCGTGACGGACAGTTTTCGCTGTTCGATCTCTACATCACCACTGTTCGCAACATTGCTCAGGCTTATTTCGATGGGCAAATGCTGGCAACGGAACACGGCCTGCTCGATGACGACGGTGACGGCCGCGGCACGGAATTACAGATTGATTATCTCGTCGTCGATCTCGGCGGACGGTTACAGCCGAACCGCCCGTTCCAACCGCCGGTGATGACCAAGGGGGACGGCGTGCTGGCGAAGACGATCACGCTGCATTCGGTTGCCACCGTGGCGGATCCTCTGCCCGCCGATGCACTGGATGTTTATCCACCGCGGGATGAGTGAGCACGTGAGTCTGACGAGCACTGGGTGGGGTCGGCGCGGGGCGCGAAACCCCAAGCGGGGGATGGCGCTTGATGTGGGATGTCGGAGTTGGGATCATGGCAGGCGTAGCGCTGTCTGTTTTCCACTCTCCGCAGAAATGAAGTTCCCATGTCCTGGACGTATTCCGATGTGGCGAAAATGATCGACCACTCGCTGCTCAATCCAACGATGACCGCGGCCGATCTTGACGCGGGGATTCGTTTGGCGCTGGCGTACGACGTCGCCAGCGTCTGCATCATGCCCTATGCTTTGAAACGTTGTGCCGACATGCTCCGCGGCAGTGCGGTGAAGGCCAGCACCACCATCGGCTTCCCGCACGGAGGCCACACCACGGCCCTGAAGCAGGCCGAAGCGCAGCGGGCGATCGCCGATGGCTGCGAAGAGCTCGACATGGTGGTCAACATCAGTCAGGTGCTCAGCGGCCAATGGGATTACGTCCGCAGTGATATCAAAGCCGTGATTGATGTCGCCCATGCGGCCGGTCAAAAGGTCAAAGTGATCTTCGAGAACTGCTATCTCAACGATGAGCAAAAGATCGAATTGTGCCGCATTTGCTCCGACTTGAACGCCGACTGGGTGAAGACGTCCACCGGCTACGGCACAGGGGGGGCGACGCCAGCCGATCTGAAGCTGATGCGGCAATATGCTGCCCCGCATGTGCAGGTGAAAGCTGCTGGCGGGGTCCGCGATCTGGCAACACTTCTCGTTGTCCGCGAGATTGGCGTCACCCGGTGTGGTGCCAGCCGCACCAAGGAGATGCTCGACGAAGCCCGCAGCCAACTTGGGTTGCCCGCCATCAACATCGCGGCAACCGGCGCTGTGGGCGGATATTAATCCACAATCATGGAAACAAGCGGTTGAGCACGGTGCCCAGTCGCAGACCGGCTTCGAGGACACGGCGGCGGGAGATCAGGCCGCCTCGTTCGAGATAGTCATCCGTGAGTGTGAGCCGGGGCGAATTGTCTGCCAAGGGTTCGGCCGGAAGTTGCTTCAGAAACGTGCGGACTTCTTCATCGTAGACCACGGACTCGGACAGCCGCTGGCTTTCGTGCATCCAGTCTTCTTCGTTGAGGTCGCGGGTTGCGGTCCGTGTGGCTGCCATCAGATCGGGATCATGCATCCAGGTCAGTGCCCGTTTGCGGCTTTCCGCCAGTTGAATCTTGCCGCCGGGAAAGCCGTCCCATAACGCGTGCAGGTTGCTGCGTTGTTGGGTGAGGATCCGATTACCACCGCGGTCTCCCTCCGGCAAACGGTCGACGTTAATCATGGTCGTCGAATGCAGCGGTTGATGCAGATCGCCAACGGTATGAAATAACCACGTCAACCAGAGTGCCCGTTCTGCTGCGGGGCGGTCTGGCTGGGCGAGTTCCCGCCGCGCGAAACGAATGGTCTGCACGATGTTCATCGTCTCTTCCTGCGTCCGCGGCGGCTCCAGTGCCTGGTTGAGTTCGAGACCGGCAGCACCCCGTTCACGATCGGCCGCCGTGAGATACAGCGGCTTGTTGATGTAATGCCAGGTACTATGATGGAACCGCTCTTTCTCTGTCAGCGGGAAACCACGGACAATGTCGGGCCACACGGCGGCTTGCAGGAACAGCCATTCCGCGCGCTCCTCGTGATCGGTCAGTGTCTCCGGCCGTTGCTGCAAGAAGTCCTCGTGGTAACGGGGATGGTGTGCCAGCAGCGCGAGGATTTCCGCCCGCTGTTCCGGGCGAAGTTGTCGCCACGCGATCGCCGCAATGATCTTGTGCCCGGCGTCGCTCCACGCTTCCGCGATGCTATGCAGGCCGAATACGCCCACCATCGCGAGAGCCAGGATCCTGAACCATGTCCGCATCGATCAGCCTTTTCAGAAACGCGACATTCACGTCGTGACCGCCGCGCGACTGTACTGCGATCGTTATGGTCCGACAAGACCGTACGGTCGTTAACCAAGTCTTCATGAAGTCGGCGAGAAATCGACAACAAACTGGACAAATCCAGAAACGTGTGGTCTGCTCACTGAACATTCCGTACCTTTGTGCAGGCCTTGGTTCGATGAATCCAGAGATTCCCCACATGTTACGACTCAGCAGATTGATCGCATGGGCGCTCGTCTGGAGCATGGCCGGCGGCGCGACAGTCGATGCCCAGTCGGCCACTTACGAAGGCGTGCAATCAAGCGGTTCGCTGTACCGCATCAGTGTCCCGCCCCCCGCGGAATATAACAATGTACTCGTGATTTATGCCCACGGCTTTCAGGATGCCACTGATACGGTGCGGATACCTGAAGAGCAACTGGGTTTCGGGAACATCTACCTGCCGGATTTAGTGAACTCGCTGGGATTTGGTTTCGCGACCAACAGCTACAGCAAGACGGGGCTGGCGGTCTTGCAGGGCGTGGAGGACATCCTCGATCTGGTGACCATCTATGAGCAGACTGTCGGCGCGCCGGAGAAAATCTATCTCGCGGGGATCTCGGAAGGGGGCTTGATTACAACGCTGTTGATCGAACAGTACCCGGAGATTTTTGCCGGGGGATTTTCCGGGTGTGGTCTCATCGGAGATTTTCGCGCCGAGATCAACTACTTCGGTGATGCGCGAGCGACCTTCGAGTATTACTTCCCTGGCTTGATTGTCGGGAACCCGTTGCATCCCGATCCCGATTTGATGGCGACCTGGGGTATCCCCGGCGGCTACTGGGAAACTGTTGTCGAACCGGCTTTGACCGATCCCAACAACGCCACGGCTTTCCACGAGTGGGCACGGATCGCGCGGTTGCCGTTTGACCCGGAAGATCGCGACGCCACGTTGTTGAGTTCTGCGCGGTTTGTCTTGAGCTATGTCGTCCTCAACATGAATGATGCCGAGGCAACGCTCGGAGGCTTCCCTTTCGACAACACATTCAAATGGTACACGGGCGCAAGCAATCCGTGGGCCCTCAATCAAGCGGTGATTCGTGTGCAGGCTGATCCGGCCGCGTTGAACGCCATGCGGGACTACACCACGACGGGGCGACTGCAACGGCCGCTGGTGACGTTGCACACGCTGCAAGATCCGGTCGTCCCTTATTGGCACGAGCCGATTTACACGCAAAAGAATCTCCAGTCGGAGTCGCTTCTGACCCGGCGCGTGAACTTGCCGGTCAATCGCTACGGCCATTGCAACTTCGAGTTGCCCGAAGTGTTGTCCATGTTCGCGCTGCTGCTGGCCTACAATGATGACTTGCACCTACTTCTGGAAGGATTGAAACGGCAGACCGCAGAAGAGCGCAACGGGATTGGAATGCGCCAGTTCGATGGCGATCCGGAGCCCCTGGCCATCGGTGCGACAAGTTCCACCGACATTGCCGCGGTCTTCGGCCACAATCGAGCCGCAGACGGACAGTCTTTCTCGACACGCAAACGCGTCCCGCGGATTCGATTCTCCAGCAGCCGGTGAATCCCGGTGTGTGCTTTCTCGGCAGGGAGCCGACACGGCTCTTTTTCTGCCTTCTGGGAGGGCGAAGCTCCCGCTGAGCAGCTGATTGTCTCAGCGTGTTGAAGCGCTCTCGGCTCTGCAGGAGCTTCGCCCTCTCACTCGCAAACAATTCCTGCGATCGGTATCAGGCAACAGTCTGTGCACTATGGAGCGGGCGAGTGATCGGACGCAGATGGCGCAACATCAGGCTCGTGCAGAGGAGTTGCACGCCAAACGTTCAAAAGCGATCGACGCAACGTTGTCGAATTGAAGTTGGCACTGCTTTCATCGTTGAAGCTGGCGGATTCACACCGAGTGGTCACGAACCACCGGGACACCGCGCAGGCGATCCAGGCTCAATAAGGCAATATCCCGCAGCGCGCGGATCACTTCCCAGAGATTGATCTTGGACTGTCCCACGGCCCGGTCGGCAAAAACGAACGGCGTCTCATGGAAACGGCAGCCGACACGGCGACAGCGGTACAGAATCTCCTCCTGAAAGGCATAGCCGCGCGCGCGGAAGCGCTTGAAATCAATCTCGCGCAGCTTGGCTACCCGATAACAACGGAAGGCACCGCTGCAATCGCGGGCGGCAATCCCCAGGAGAAGTCGACTGTAGACGTTCACCCCCCAGCTCATGAAATGACGATGGGGTCCCCAGTTCTGCACGCCACCGCCGGGGATGTACCGCGAGGCGATCGCCACATCGGCATCGGCCATCAACGCCACCAGTTGCGGCAAGACAGACGGCGGATGGCTCCAGTCGGCATCCATGTTGATGAGGTAATCGAAGCCATGTTCAATCACCCATTCAAAACCGGCCAGCGTTGCGGCACCCAGACCCGCTTTCTGCTGTCTGAGCAGCAGATGAACTCGCGGGTCCGTGTGGGCGATCTGTTCGACTTCCGCTGCGGTTCCGTCGGGTGAATTGTCATCGACAATGAGGATGTCGGCTGTCGGTAGCGCTTCTCGAATGGCCGGGAGCAGTGTGCGAACGTTTTCACGCTCATTGTAGGTGCAGACCGTGACCGCGATTCGAACATCCTTGTTCGCCTCTGACATTCCCGAGTGTTCCTGATCAGACGGTCTCACGGCGCGGGGGGGACCAGCAACGGGCCGGAATTCGCCGACGGTGAAGCAATGACGTTGAGTGGTTTGACGATGCCGGTGATGGGGCGTGGCGCATCAGGCAACACTGCCGGTGGGTTGTTGTTCCCTTCCGGAGCTGGTGCCGGAGGCAAGGCCGGGATCGCCGGGGCCGGCGGAACCGCCGGCAGTGCATTGGGCGCTGCCGGTTGCCCCTGCGGTTGCAGGAACACGAGGAAATGCTGTCCACGTCCTGCCAGGCGGTAACCCACGTCGAGAATCTCCCGGGCATGGGTGTCGCCGTGGAAGTGTAGCATCAATCCCAGCAGGAAGAGGCGGTTCGGATCGCGAATGTCCTGTTCGGCATGAGCCGTCAGCCGGCTGATAATGCTGTTGATCGTGAGGTCGCTGCTTTCCCCATACAGCGATCGCAAGGTCAGCCCCGATTGCGGTAATTGCGGATCGAGGTGGAGTGCGCGTTGAAACGATATCAAAGCGGTGTCGTAGTGCTGAATGGTGACTAAGGCAATTCCCAGTCGGAAATGGGCTTCCGCACGGTCGTCGGTGACTTCGGCGGCCTTCTTGTATTCCGCATAAGCCTGCAGCCAGTTCTGTCGGCGCAGATGTTCGTCGCCATTCATCTGCGAACGCAGGCTGCGTAGTCTGGCTTCTGTTGACGAAGGCAAAGCGGGCCGGGTGATTGGATCGGGCTTGGCGGCAGGAAGGTCCTGGCCCCAGCGTTGCTGATTCTCCAGTACGGCACTGGCGAGTGGTCCGTTCAACAAGGCAGGGTTTTGTGCTACGGCTTGGTTCGGATAAGGCAGAGTGGCACCGGGTACTCCATAATATCCGTAGTGGGTCGCAACTGCGGGGCCATAATATGACAAGCCGGGTGCATAGGCGACGGGCGGAACATAGACGGCCGGTCCGTAGAAGCCCCAGCCGTAACCGGGATAGGCACCGCCGATCCACGCGTTGCCGCCCCATCCCCCGTAGGCCGTCGTTCCGAGAAACGGCGTTCCTGTTGAAATCGGCCGGGCGGTCGTCAGACCGTTATACCCATGCCACGGTTGGCCATACTGCCGCTGATATTGGTAATGGGCTTGCGTGGGACCGTAGGGTTGACCAGTGGGGCCGTAAACCCGTGGATAGGACTGCTGAGCGTTTGCCGGGGTCACTGAAAGTGCCAGCAACGCAGCGCAAACCGTGTGAATTTGTAATCGCGTGCTCATCGATCCTTCCCCATGGCCCGCCAGCGTTGTCCCCCTGGCTCGATTATGGAACACGAGGCACCATGCCGCAAGGCGTGAGTTTGAGCAATTCTTCCGGAATTTCCTCTGGCAAATGAATCGCAAACGGACAACAATGCGTAAGCACGATCCAGTGGCTCGATGGAATCGTTCTCCTTTACCGTTCTCCTGCCCAGCATCATTCTGTTCCCGAGGATGCCAAACATGACCGAGAATCAATCTGTCGATCAAGCTGCTGTTGTGACTCCAGTGACGTCCGGTCGCGCGCGGTGGCGGACGATGGTGCAGGTTCCGTTGTTGCTGGTGGCCGCGGCGGGGCTGGGATTCGCTGGTCAGCAGATGTGGCAGAAGCAGGCGAGCGGCGGCTCGTTATTCCACAATGCGTCGGGGGAATTCCAGTGTCCCATCGCGGCGATGTTCGGCTGTGGTGCCAAAGCCTCGATGGGATCGTGCGCCGCCGAATCGATGTCGACTGTGGCCGTGGGGGGATGCTGTTCCAGTGGTGAGTCGTGCACGGCTGGTGAAGACTGCTGTGCCGCGATGCTCCAAGCCGCGGAAGCCGCTACCAGTGAAGCTCCGGTCTCAGCGATGTCTCCGGCGAACGTGGTCGAAACGCTCTGATCCCGTTAGCGCTGACCAAATCAAATTCCCCACCCCGGTTGCTCCCCGCCGCCGGGGTGTTTTCGTTAACCTTTCTCGAAGAACTGACCAGATTCCCTACGGGCCTCAGCCACAATGAAAATTGACTCGATTGACTTTTTCTACTTGTCGATGCCGGAAGTCCTCGACATCGGCGACGGCAGTCAGGACGCCCTGCTCGTCCGTGTCACCGCGGGCAACGCCGTCGGTTGGGGCGAGTGTGAAGCGGCACCGCTGGTGTCAATTGCCAGCTTGGTTTGCCCGATGTCGCACAGTGCCTGCAAGCCGGTGCAGGCGTCGGTGCTGGGACAATCGATCGACAGCGTTGCCGACATTCGTCGCATCGGTAACCTGGTGCGGGCCAATAGTCTCGACCTGCTGCAAGCGGATCACACGCTCTCCGGCATCGATATCGCGCTGTGGGACTTGCTCGGCCGCCGCCTGAACGAACCCGTGTGGAAGCTCCTCGGTTATCCACGGTCCTACTCGAAGACACCATATGCCTCCGTGCTCTTCGGTGAGACACCCGAAGCCACATTGACCAAAGCGCGAGCCATTCGTGCACAGGGCTTCCGGGCGGCCAAGTTCGGTTGGGGACCATTCGGACAAAGCACAGTCGCCGCGGATGACGCACAACTGCACGCCGCGCGTGAAGGGTTAGGACCCGATGGCATTCTGCTGGTCGATGCCGGAACGGTATGGAATACCGATCTCGATGCCGCCCGTGCGCGCTTACGCATGCTCAAGGAAGTTTCCGCGACCTGGCTGGAAGAACCGTTTGTCTCCGGTGCCCTTGCGGAATACCACGCGTTGTCCGTCGACAGTGGACCAGTGGGCCTTGCCGGGGGGGAAGGTTGCCACAATTATCACATGGCCCGCCACATGCTCGACCATGCGGGACTCAAATACATTCAGATTGACGCCGGGCGCATCGGAGGCATCACCATTGCCAAGGATGTCGCCGATGATGCCGCTGCGCGCGGTGTCACCTACGTCAACCACACGTTCACCTCCAATCTTGCGCTGTCAGCTTCGCTGCAACCCTTTGCCGGTTTGGAGTCGCATGTGATCTGTGAATTCCCCACGGAGCTGAAATCGTTGGCTGTGGCGATGACCAAGACACACATCACCCCGGATGCCAACGGCCAGGTGAGCGCGCCCGATGCCCCCGGCCTCGGTATTGAACCAGACCTCGTCGGCATCCAACCGTACCTCGTGGATGCCGAGATTCGTGTCGGTTCGCGAGTTCTGTACAAGACGCCGTCACTGATGTAGAGACAAAAGCAAAAGCCCGGCATTTTCTGAAATGCCGGGCTTTTCCGCTGGTTGTGTTACCGTCTCGTAGTCCACAGCACGCCGAAGATCATCGTCCCGGCATGATTCGAGAAGCATCGACATGAATCGACGACAGACCACTCTGCTGATGGCACTGCTGCTTTCCACGCAGACGATCTCGTCTGCGGCGGACACTGCGGTTCCCGATTTTCAGCGTGAGATTCTCCCGCTGCTGAAAACGCGGTGTGTGGCGTGTCACGGCCCGGCGAAGCAGGAGGGGAAACTCAATCTCGCCTTGCCGCCGGGCATCAAACGCGGTGGGAAGAGTGGCCCCGCCATTGTCGGCAAAAACCTCGATCAAAGTTTGATCTGGAAGCGCGTCTCCGCCGGTGAAATGCCCGTCGATCAACCATTGCCGGCGGAGGAGCAGGACATGCTGCGTCGCTGGATCATTGCGGGGGCTCCCGGTTTGCCCGCAGAAGTCGCCGCGGAACCGACCGGGGACGAACACTGGGCATTTCAACCTTTGAGAAAGGTCGACCTCCCCGTCGTGCCCGATGAACTGCGACTGCGGACTCCGATCGATCATTTCATCGTTGCCCCGTTGAACTTGGCAGGGCTGAAACTGTCGCCAGAAGCAGGTCGCGAAGTGCTGGTGCGGCGAGTAAGTTTCGATCTGACCGGACTGCCGCCGACGTTGGCCGAGATCGACGCCTTCCTGAACGATCGCCGGACCGATGCCTACGAACAGATGGTTGAACGGTATCTGAATTCCAAACACTACGGCGAACGCTGGGGGAAGTATTGGCTGGATGCCGCGGGGTATGCGGACAGCAATGGCTACTTCGGAGCCGATACGGACCGTCCGCTGGCCTACCGGTATCGGGACTATGTGATTCGGTCGATCAACGCCGACAAGCCGTGGGATCAGTTCATTCGTGAACAACTGGCGGGCGATGAACTCGCCGGTTATCGCCGTGGCGGCGATGTGCGTCCGGAGATGGTGGAACTGCTTGAAGCGGTTCATTATCTGCGTAACAGCCCTGATGGCACCGACAGCAGCGACGGCAACCCGGACGAAGTCCGAGCCGATAAGTATGCCGTACTCGAAGGAACGCAGCAGATTATCGGATCGTCGCTGCTCGGCCTGACTGTGCAATGTGCGCGGTGTCACGATCACAAATTCGAGCCGTTTTCCCAGCGCGATTACTATGGCCTTCAGGCGGTGATCTACCCAGCATTCAACATCGACCAGTGGGTCTTGCCGAAGGACCGCGATATCTCGACCGCAACCGCCGCTGAACTGGCCGCGTGGCAAGCGCAGGTCAAAGCGGTCGATGAACAGATTACCGCGCGTCGTGAGGAGTTTGCGACCTGGGCACGCCAACATCGTCAGCGCGGCCGGGAACTTTTTGCGGACACGTTCGATTCCGAGCGGCCGTTAGCCGAGGCGTGGAGCAACACCGTCCCGGGGGATACCGCGCCGGCGGGAATGCCGGCGATTCAACTCGATCAGTCAACCGCCCCGGCGGCTGAAGCAACGCACGGAACGTTGCATCTCATCGAATCTGGTGCTGCAGGAGATCGGGCGCTGTCGACACGGAAGACTTTTGATTGGACGCCCGACGAAAAGGGAGCGTGGATTCAAGCCACGTTTGATCTTGTCGCCGGGGGCGATACCGCGCCGTATGTCGGTTACTTCATCGCGCTGCGGGATTTCAATGACACTCAGCCGACGCTCACGGGCGGCAACATTCTCTTCGATGGTGCCGCCGCCGGGCAAGCGGCCGTCCATGTTGATTATCCCGGTGCCGATGACCGCGGCCTCGGCAAGATCGGCAAAAGTGGTTACACGCCCGGTCGCAACTACGGTGTCCGCGTCACCCATCGAGACGATGGTAAATACGAAGTGCGGCAAGTCGTCGATGGCGTTCCGGAAGACGGAACCATCACCTTGACCGCAGCCGACCTGCCGAATGGTGCGTTCGGTTTCGAGTATTGCTGCGGCCGCAGTTTCGTGGTTGATAACGTGTTAATCGAACAAGGCGTGCCGGACTCGCAATTGGACGCCGCGGAACGGCAACTCGCGGACGAACATCGCATCAAGCGGAAGGAACTCGACGACGCAGTCAAAGCACTGGAAGCCACACGGCCGAAACCGGTGGGGCGGTTGGCCGCGGTCAGCGAACCCGTCGGTGTACCGCCGGTCGTGCGATTACTGACGCGCGGTGAATACAAACATCCCGGTGAAGCCGTTACGGCGAGTGGACCGCACGTTCTGTTCGATACGACTGACGGTCCGGTACCGGACGCTGTGGGAACGACCGGTCAGCGTTTGGCCTTTGCGCGTTGGATCACGCGGCCGGATTCCCGTGCCGCAGCATTGCTGGCCCGTGTGACGGTCAACCGCTGGTGGCAGCACCACTTTGGCACCGGCATCGTGGCGACCGCGGACAACCTCGGCTACTCCGGCGCGGCTCCGAGTCATCCCGAGTTGCTCGACTTTCTGGCCGAGGAATTGATCCGTCAACAGTGGAGCGCGAAGGCCATTCACCGTTTGATTCTGCACTCGGCGGTCTATCGACAATTCAGTCTCCCGGTAGCGGACGCGGAACGTCTCGACTCCGATGGACGGCTGCTGGCCACGTTCCCCTTGCGGCGGTTGGATGGCGAAGCGATTCGTGATGCCATGCTGAACGTCGCCGGAGAACTCGATCCACTGATGTTCGGTCCGTACGTGACCACGCAGGCCAACGGAGAAGGAGATGTGGTCGTGGCGGAAGACGCTGTCGGAAGCCACCGTCGCAGTGTCTATTTGCAGCAGCGACGGACGCAGGTTGTGGGCTTGCTGGAAGTCTTTGATGCCCCGTCGATCGTGTTCAACTGCACGACGCGATCGCAAACGACAGTCCCGTTGCAATCGCTGAAGTTGCTGAACTCGGAGTTTGTCCGGAAACGGGCTGCGGCGTTCGCGCTTCGTGTGCGATCTGAGCCGGATGTGGCAGAAGATGTTGCCATGACCCAGGCGTTTCGTCTCGCATGGGGACGCACTCCAACAGAAGACGAACGGATCGCCGGGATGCGGTTTCTTGCTGAGCAAACCGTGGAATACGGCGGCCAGTCCGATGCGGCATGGATCGATTTCTGTCAGATGCTGCTGGCCAGCAATGCCTTTCTTTACATCGAATAACCGGAAACCGAGGCATGTCATTTGATCTTCTCACCGCCGCACACCGCCGGGCGTTCCTCGGAAAATCCGTGGGGGGCGTGGGACTCCTTGCGCTGTCGCATCTGCTCGAACAAAACCGAGTCGACGCCGCAGAGAAACAGAATCGCCAGTCGCATCACTCGGCTTCTGCTGATGCCGTGATCTGCTTGTTCCAGCACGGCGGTCCCAGCCAGATGGATCTGTTCGATCACAAGCCCGAACTGACCAAACGCAACGGTCAGAAATACGATGGCGATCTGGAGATTCACTTCCCCGGGCAGCGCGGCAACATTCTCGGCTCGCCGTTTGAATTTCAACCGTATGGTGACTCTGGAATTGAAGTCAGCGAAGTCCTGCCGCACACGGCAAAGATTGTTGATGACATCACGCTGGTTCGCAGTGTCACGACCGAGTCGGTCGATCATGAATCGGCGTTGCGGCTCATTCACAGCGGGAAATTCCAGGCGGGTTATCCCACGTGGGGATCCTGGGTGAGTTACGGTCTTGGTTCCGTGAACGAGAACCTCCCGGCGTATGTGGTGCTGACCGATCCCGGCGGCATGCCTGTCGACAATGTTCGCAATTGGACTTCCGGCTGGCTTCCCGCGGAATACCAGGGGACCACGTTTCGTTCCGGTGACGCGCCGGTCCCAAATCTTTTGACGCCGAAGGACGTCACTCCGGCGGCACGTCGTCGGCAGTTACAACTGCTACACGACTTCAATCGCGGTCATTTCCGGCAATATTCGGGACGGACGGAACTCGAAGCCCGGATGACCGATTTTGAAGTCGCTGCCCGGATGCAGACTGCGGTCCCCGAACTTCTCGACTTGTCCCAGGAGACCGAAGCCACACGGCGGATGTACGGGTTAGACAATCCCGCCACGGCGGAATACGGTGCCCGGTGTCTCATCGCCCGCCGGATGATTGAACGGGGCGTGCGGTTTGTGCAGCTCTTCCTTGCCGGTCAACCGTGGGATACGCACAGCAAGAATGCCGCCACGTTGAAGTCGAATTGCGCCCGTGTCGATCAACCGAGCGCCGCATTAGTGCAGGACTTGAAACAACGCGGATTACTTGATCGGACGATTGTTCTGTGGGGTGGTGAGTTCGGCCGGTTACCGGTTTCCCAGGGGACCGATGGCCGCGATCACAACCGCCATGCAAACTCCCTGTGGCTCTCCGGTGGTGGCTTTAAAGCCGGCTTCCGCTACGGCAAGACCGACGACTTCGGCTACCAGGCCGTCGAGAACATCGTCACCGTACACGATCTGCATGCCACTCTGCTTCATGCCTTGGGACTCGATCATCAACGGCTCACCTATCCTCACGATGGCCGCCCCGGCAGCTTGACCGATGTGGCGATTACCCAAGCGAAGGTCGTGCCAGAGTTGTTGCGCTCAGCTTTAGTGTGATCGGAATAGCGGCTTCAATCATTCCTCGAAACTGGTTGGCGAAAATTCCGTTCGACCATGTCATGAGGATCGGTAGATACCGGGCCGTCGCGCCATAGCCAGCGCATCATTTCCGGCAGGATTGCTCCGCCAAACTTCTGGCCGTGCAGGTTCATCCCCCAGGAATAGTTGACGTCGTAACCTTTTTCTGTGAGGGCTTTCATGAGCCGGACGTTCTGAAAGAACCAGTCGCGTTTCTCGTCGTATTTGCCGTTTCGGAGGCCGCGGTTGTCGTTCCGGCCATCGCACAGATAGACACGGATCGGCTTCTTTTCGCTCGCCAGGACTTTTTCGGGATAGACATGTCCGCCGCGGAGGTCGACAAAGCTGCCGACGTTGCTGAGCACTTTTCGAAACTGATTGGGCCGCTCCCAGGCGACGGTGAAGGCCGCAATGGCACCGGAACTCGAACCGCCGATGCCGCGCATTTCCGGGTCTTTGGAAATGTTGTAGTCCTTCTCGAGCGCGGGGAGCAGTTCTTCTGTGATCACACGCGCGTATTTGTCGTCGAGTGAGTTGTATTCGGTGGGGCGATTGGTATTGCGGTCGCCCCATTCACGCGGCGTCGGCTCCGGCTGTTCGGGAGTGCGACCGGGGTTGATGAATACGCCGATCATCACGGGGATTTCTCGTCGATAAATGAGATTGTCCATGACATTCTGCGCCCGCATGTCGCCGTTCTCGTCTTTGAAGGCCTGCCCGTCCTGAAAGACCATCAGTGCGGTGGGGATCTCTTTGTCATACTGGGTTGGCACGTAGACCCAATAGGTGTGTTGCGTGCCGGGATAGACCTCGCATGGCAAAGTGAACGGCCCACGGATTTCGCCCTTGGGAACGCCTTCCTGCGGCAATGAATCCGGGCCGAGACGGTACTGGGAATTCCCATCCGCCGTCTTCAGTGGCTGTGCCTGTGCGAACGTCGTGAATGCCGCAACGGTGAGCATTGTGGCGATGAGACAGGCGATGGTTCTTGTCACGCGAAATCTCCACTTCCAGAGTGCGGTCTCAACGACTGCCGATCATCCAATGCTGTGGATCATTGCTACTCGACGGGAGCCATCGGCACGGTGGCGGGGTCAACTGGATGAGCGTGTGCGGCAGCAGTGAAGACGGCACGCCATTTCGCATAATACAGCCCCACACAAATCAACCCGAGAACGCCGCAGACGAGGAAGACCCGGTGCGATTCGATGCCGGTCCGCTTGATCACCAGAAACAGGACATTCCCGAGGATAATCGCCACGAACGACAGGCAACTCCACAAGCCGAGGACACGGCCGCGCTGTTCTTCCGTGGAGAGCGTTTGCGTCATGGTTTGCAGTGGCACCATGTAGAACCCTGCGACAAACCCCGTGATGGCCAGGCAGGTTGCGACCAGGGCGAAATTGGCGGGAATCACTCCCAGGATGAAGTACATCACCGTCGTGCCAATCGCACCGACGGGAATTAATCCCGGGCGAACTGCATGTCCCGAAAGTCGCCCGGCGACAAAATCTCCGACCCCGATGGAGATGCCCAGGATAGCCATCAGGCCGGCGGTTTCGGTAGCGCTGATCTGCAACAGGCTTTTGTAGTCCGGCAGGATGAGCATCGCGACCCCTCCTACGATGAAGTAGAAGTACGACCAAGCCGCCATCACATCGACCAGCGGTGTCCCGGCAATCTCCCGCCAAGTTTCCAGATACGGCCGAAACAACTGCATGCGGATCGGAAGCGCGGGGTTCTTCGCCGTCAGTTTTGGAATACCGAACGAGGCCACAGTTCCTGCAATGCCCACGATGAGGATCACGAGTCCTGGGAGCCACAGATTCGGCATGGCATCGGGAAACTTTGTTCGATCCGGTGCGTAGAGATCGTACAGCGGCCCGCCGATTGCGCAGCCGAGGATCACGGCGATGTAGGTAAACATGTTGATGGTGCCGTTGGCGCGGCTGAGCAGTCGCTCATCCAACGTTTCCGGGAGGATGCCGTATTTTGCCGGACCAAAGAACGCGCTTTGCGCGGCGATCAAAATCAAGCTGCCCAACACGAGCCAGAGGTTGACGAACCACAGCCCTGCCATCGCCAGGAGGGCGATGGCAATCTCCCACAGTTTCACAACCACACAGACATCGCGCTTGCTGTATTTGTCCGAAAACTGGCCGGCGAATCCCGAGAACAGCACGAACGGCACCGCCAGGCATAGCGAACCGATGGCTTGTGCTCCTTCTCCTAACTGATCGGCCCAGATTCCTCCCGTTGCCATGCCAAACACAACAAGCTGCTTGAGGATGTTGTCGTTCGCTGCTCCGCAAAACTGCGTGATATTGAGCGCGAGAAATCCGCCCGAACCGGTAGGACGTGACTGCACGAAGAATTCCTAAAGACTGGGTGTTTCAACCGACGGTTGGCACGTGAGAAGCGGAGCACATGATAACCGCTCACTTCGTCGTGACGGCAGCGTCCGTGAGCAGTTCCAAGGTCAGATTTCGAAAACGGACTTCCGTCGCGCCGCCGGAGTGCAACTGAAAAGCGAAGATGCCGGACCTTGCCCCCTGCGGATCATTCAGGTCTCCGCAGAGTTGGCCATTGATGCGAGTACGGATGCGTTGACCTTGGGCTTCGATTTCGTACGTGTTCCAATCGCCGAGTTTGACGTGCTGCTCACCGGACTTGTCCCAGAGCAGTGCGCGGCCATGTTCTTCGTAGAGTTTCCCCCACCAGCCGACGCCGATATCAGCTTGATAACCTTTCACATCGTGGTTGAGTGCTTCGCTGCGGAATTGAATCCCGCTGTTCCCTTCATTACGCACGAGCTTGACTTCCACCGTGAAGCGGAAATCCTTCGCGGCGAGATCGCTGACGAGGAATTCGTTCTGTTTCAATCCGGCCGTGCGGCCCACGATCTCCCCGTTCTCAACGGACCACAACTCGCTTTCGCCATGCCAGCCAGTCAAGTCTTTGCCGTTAAACAAGGTGGCGGAATTCTCTTTCGTCGCCAGCATGGGCACTTGTTGTCGACCGCGGAGATAGGCCACCAGCGCGCGGACTTCCGATTCGCTGAACGTCTTCAATTGATCGTCTGGCATCATGGATTTGTCGCTGAGGATGCGGTCCTCAATTTCCCCTTTCGGAATGACGACCATCGCCTCGGCCGTTTGCACCGTGACGGACTTGGCGTCCTCGGCCCGGACAATTCCGGTCACGATGCGACCATTGTCGGTGACGATGACGGTTTGCTGATACTCCTTCGCCATCACCGCGCTGGGATCGACGATGTTGCTCAACAAGTAGTCGAGATTAGCGCGATTGGACCCCGTCAGATTAGCGCGATTGGACCCCGTCAGGTCCGGGCCGACTTTGTTCCCGACGCCGTAGAGAACATGGCAACGCTGGCATGTCTTGGCAAACACAGCCCGGCCGTGCATGGCGTCCGCAGGTCCGGGCTGGGAAACCAACTGTTTGTAGGTTTCGATGAGCTGGGCTTTGTCCGCCGCGGTTTCACGAACCGTGCCCCAGATCGTGCTGAGTTGCTGTTGCAGCTTTTCGTCTTTGAGATACTGAAGTTGCCGCACGAGGTCCGCCGTCAGGTCGGTGCCTGGAAGTTGCTTCTGCTCGATGGCACTCAGGAGTGCTCGTGCATACTCGGTTCGGGAACAGAGCGTCCCGAGCGCGAGCCGCTTTTCATCAGCCGACAACTGTGGATAGGCCGCCAGCAGCAAGCGCGCTGTTTTGGGATCGTCATACTGCGCTAAACCGCGCAGCGCGATGTCGCGCAGCGGAGGCTCGGCGATCAACGCCTGCAGTGTGGGGGCCAGCCCCTTGTCGTTGGCAGCAAGCAGCGCGTCGATGGCTTCCCGGCGCGTGGTGATCGATGCGGATTGAGCCGCCGCCAGTTCGCGGAAGGCATGCAATGCCGCCGGATCTCCGAAGGTGACGCCCAGCGCCCGGGCCTGCAATCGAACGGCGTCGCTGCTGCTCTTGGCGAGTGCGGCGGAAACCGTTGTCCAATCAGCCGGGGCCGTGACACGGCGCTGGCCCTGCAGCGCGGTCCGAATGGCTTGCAGAAACGTCAATTGAACGTCGGCTTGATTCGCCTTTCCCAAGGCACGGACGAGTGCGGGTAAGGCATTCTCAGCGTCGGAACTGCCAATGCGACGCAACATGAAGTCCCGCAACAGGGGAATTGATGCACCGGCTGAGAGACCCAGGGCCAGTGCCCGCTCGGCATCGACATCGGCCAGCGGTTCAGCAGCGTACCAGTACATCAGTGGCAGGTTGTGATCGTCCGCGTCTTCGGCATGAGAGGCGAGGGATGCAAGAATCGACCAGCGCTGACCGAACGGTATCTTCTGCAAAACTGAAGCGATGCTCAGTCGCACGACAGGAGATTTGTCGTCGCGCGCCATGCTGCTGAGCCGGGCGAGCATGGGCTCGGGCAGCGCCGCAGCTTGATCCTGCACCAGTGTGATGGTCCAACTGCGGACCTGTTCGCTGGCGTCACCGAACAGGCGCTGTGTCAGCTCGGTGTCGATTCCCCCGGTCACATGCAGCGCCCAGATGGCCCGTAATCGGCGTGTGTCTTCGGGGTGTGTTGTCGCGATCTCGGTCAACCGCTGGCGTGCGGCGACTTCGATTGGACGGGCTGCGGCGCGTTCCTGAAGAATCCGTCGTGCATGCCGGACAGACCAGTCGTTGGCGTGCTGGACGAGTTCGGCCAGTTCGAGATCGCTCGCGGCTTTCAGGTCCACGGAGACAGGCTTGGATTCGCCGTACGAGATTTTATAGATGCGCCCGTTGCTGCGGTCGTGCGCGGCGACGTTGCCGGTATGGCAGGCCTGCATGTCGTACCAGTCAATCATCCAGGCTTGGCCATCGGGGCCGTAACGCAAGTTGAGAATCTGCGAGGCTCGATCGCCGGTGGTCAGGAAGTCGGGGCCGTGACTGCCGACATATCCCGAACCGCGCGGTTTGGGGACATCCATGTTCAACCGCTGGCCGTGAATGTTGTTCATAAAGACCTGGTTGCGATACTCAGCGGGCCAGGCCCCTCCGAGATAAATCATCGCCCCGGCATGGGCATGGCCGCCACCGGCTTCATCCGATTTGTTGTTGCCGCCGTGCGGTGTCGCGCCCAGGTAGTGCAGATGGTCAGCGATGGTTGTAATGTCGCGGTAGGTGTGCTTGTTGAAGTGTTGACCTGCCTGCCGCTGGTAGCGTGCACCCGGAATGATGTGAAACAGATGCGGGATGACACACGCCGTGGCGAAGGCATGGCCGTAATCGTTGAAATCGACGCCCCAGGGGTTGCTGGTTCCGTGCGCGAAGA
The DNA here is from genome assembly GCA_041753475.1 of Planctomycetaceae bacterium. Lineage (GTDB taxonomy): Bacteria > Planctomycetota > Planctomycetia > Planctomycetales > Planctomycetaceae > DSVQ01. The sequence continues at coordinate 29,574 of JBGSUN010000136.1, forward strand.
CCTCGAACTGATGTCGCGTGGGGTGATACCGCCAGATGCCGGCGTTGATTGGTCCCCGTTCGGCCTCGGGAGCTCCCGGCTTACCGACGTTGGAATCGGTAAACACGCCGTGGCAACCATAGAGCCAGCCGTCCGGACCCCAGATAAAGGCATTCAGCGTTTCGTGCGTGTCCTGATACCCCCAGCCGTCCAGCAGCACTTGCGGTGCACCGTCCGGTTTATCGTCGCCGTTTTGATCGGGGATGAACAGCAAGTACGGCGCGGCTCCCACCCACACGCCACCGAAACCGACTTCGAGTCCGCTGACGAGATTCAGTCCTTCGGTAAACACCGTGCGGGTTTCCAATGAGCCGTTGCCATCCTTGTCTTCAAAGATCAGGATGCGGTCCCGCCCTGCCCCTTTTGCACGGATAGGATACTCGTAGGCTTCGGCGATCCAGACACGGCCGCGGTCATCCAGTGCCATCGCAATCGGCTGCTTTACATCGGGTTCGGCAGCCCCCACGGTCACACGAAATCCTTCCGGCAGCTTCATCGCCTTCGCAGCATCGGCAGCCGAAAGCCCAGAGTGCGGATACTGGTCTGCCTCCAGTTTCGTCAGCGACGGTGTGACTTTGGCGGGACGCGTGGAATGAAAACGAAAGTGATCGAAGTTGAGATGGCCCCAAGCACCAGGATGGGCATCGACGAGGCGGACATAAATCTCTTTTCCGGCGACGGGTCGCAGATCGACAACGACTTGCCGCAACTCTTCGTTGTTCTCCCCGGCGATCTGGAAGATGACGGTGTCGGTATCCTTACGAACGAGTTCCACGCGTGTTTCAGCATGCTCGCCTCCATTGGTCAGGAAGGACGCAAATGGCTCGGTCACGGGAAACGGGGCGGACGTCAGTGTGCCGGTCGGTGGATCGAACGTTTTTTCGTAACCCCCGATCCAGAAGTTACCGCGATGCCCGCTGCGCATGTCACCCCGTCGAGCCGCAACGGTGTCCCCTTTAATCGGTTGGCCCGTGAATGCGGTTCCCTCCGCCTTCCAGTCATCCAGCGTGCCGGTTTCAAAGTCGAGATTGAGAATGCGGCCATCGGCGGTCTTGGGTTTGATCCCGTCCATGGGTTCAGGCAGCTTCTCCCCTTCTCCTCGATACCGCACATAATCAACGCCGACCATAAACGACTTCGTGGCCTTGGCGTTCGCCCCGACGATTTGAACCGTCAGTGTATGGGGACCGGCCTTGAGTTCCTGTTGGGGAAACGTCAGGACACCCGTGGTGACGACTTGCGTTTCGTACAGATCAATCGGTTTGCCGAGTGGCTTTGCATCGAGCGCGAGTTGCACGATGCCGTAGTCTTTGGCGCATGTCAGGACGAGATCCAGATTGACCGTTCCGGCTTTCTCTGGAAGTTCGAGTTCCAGCGTGTCACCCGGTTTGGCGCTGGTCCAGTAGAGGTGAGTATCGCCACTCCATTGATCGGCTTTGAACCCGGTCATTTTCTGAGTGCCGACGTTTCCCCCCGAAGTCTTGGCTTTCAGTGATTCCGCTTCGATGGCACCGGTGACGCGTCCGGTCTTCGAGTCGGGAGCCAGGCGCGGGCCGCGGAGGGCGGAGGCCCCTGCCGCATTCGGTTTGGGCGGTCCTTGATACCGCTGGGGCTGGGCTTTGTCCCAGGCCGCTTGATCGACGGTCGTTTTCTTGTGGGTCAGCACGTGCCCCCCTTTCATCCCGCCGACAACGATGTCGAGCAGGCCGTCTTTGGATACATCGACCACGGTCACTTGCCGGCCGATACCCGCTTCGCTGTCCGCCAAGTAAGGGATCCAGTCGACGCCGTCTTTGCCGCGCACCAGTCGGAACCAGTACACCACAGCCCCGGCATCCCACAGAGGGCTGCCCTTGTGGTGCGAGTAATAAGTCTTACCGGTCACGATATCTTTCACTCCGTCGCCATCGATATCGGCAAGGGCCAGCGAATGGAGTTCGGAGAACAGCACGCCGTAGCGGTTCTCCGACGGATGCGCCCCCATGATGAGGTGCCGTTCAAATGCCACCTCGCCATCTTTGCGAACCTGCTCGTACCAGGCCAGACCGAAGTCGTGGGCGGCATCGCTGGTGATAATGTCGTTGTCGCCGTCTCCATCGACGTCGTAGGCATACATCTCTGCACCGCCATACGCGGTCGTGAAAGCAACCTCATGCGAAGGCCAGCGCGACGTGGTGGGATTGGTCGCGGGTTGCTCCAACCAGCCCTTCGAGTGAATGACGTCCAGCCGACCATCGCCATTGACATCGCCGACGCCGAGGCCGTGTCCAAACCGCTTATCAGTCACCTGTTCGGAGATCGCATGAAAACGCCACGCCTCGAAAGGCTTCTCCCAGTCAATGGTGGCGAAACCGAAGAAGCCGTCCCGAGTACAGACCAGTTCCGGTTTGTCATCGCCGACGAGATTTGTCAGATGCGGCGACTCGTTCGAGACCCAGTCAAAAACCTGATGCTTTTTCCACGGTTGGTCGAAACCGTCGGCCTTGGGGTTTTCATAGACATAGGCCGGCGTGCCCGGAAAGCCGACGGTGAAGACATCGTTCCAGCCGTCGCCGTTGAAGTCGTAGACCCAGGCGAAGAAGTGGTCGGAATAGCCTTCACGATTCTGCGGCTTCGGTGGGTAGATTTCGTGCTTTTTGTCGAACGTCGGTCCCTCATACCAATGTGGACCGTAGACGGCGTCAGTGTGGCCATCGTTGTTGAGGTCCCCTGCTCCGGCTCCTTCGGAATAATACTCGCTGGTGAGCTGCTTCCGCTCGAAGGTGTGCAAACTGAGCATGTCTTGTGCGATGACCGGCACCGCGCCCACGAGACATCCGCAGCCGATCAAACACCAGACCCAGCGCGTGGCAGACATGGGGAACTCACATTTTCAGGGTTGCTTGGGAACTTGGAAGAGATGGTGGCAGTATGTTAACCAAATCTCCGCAGGGAAGCGACAATTGCGAGAGTTCAGCGCGGACCTTGGGCCTGGTCGGCGACGCATTTCCAGGCGTCAGTAGAGATGACTGAGGGAAGTGACTGTCGCCGTTGCGTCGCTCACGAACAGCAAGAGCGCGAAGCGCTCGGAAGGACATTAGCGCAAGAGTTCGTCGATTTCTTTCGCGGTGAACTTGCGCTGGAGCCGGGCACCCATTTGGGCCACCACGCGCGCTGCGGCGTGGGAGGCGAGGTGCCCCGCCTGCTTCCAACTGAGGCCGTTGGTGATGCCGTACAGCACCCCGGCGGCGTACATATCCCCCGCACCGGTGGTGTCGATCGCTTTTACCGGGACGCCTTCCACCGGGAAGATCTGGCCACCGTGCATGAGCAGCGAACCATCGGCCCCGAGCGTGAGTGCGACATCCGCTGCATGGTGGTGAATCTTCTGCGCACAATCCACAGGGTCAACCAGCGCTGTCAGGCTGCGGGCTTCTTCGAGGTTGCAGAACAATAAGTCGACGGGCCCCGTAATGAGTTCCCAGAACAGATCGCGACACATGCCCACCAGGAACGGATCCGAGATCGTCAGTGCCACCTTCACGCCGTGTTCTTTGGCGAGATAGATGGCCTTCAGAGCGGCCTGTTTCGTGGAATCTCCCGCAAACAGGTAACCCTCGATGTAGACGTACTTCGCCTTGCGAATCTCGGCTTCTGCGATGTCATCCGCACAGATCGTCGCCGAGACCCCGAGGTGAGTGAGCATGGTCCGCTGGGCATCTTCGGTGATGAGGACGACACACGAACCGGTTTGCCCCTCGGCGGCAGGGACTTCAATCTTCACACCGAGATCACTCATGTCCTTCAGGAAGAAATCGCCGAGATCATCGCGGCCGACTTTGCCGGCGTAGGCCGCTTTGCCACCGAAGTCGGCGACACCAATAATCGTATTCGCTGCCGATCCCCCGGCACAGCGATGCAGTGGCGCTCCGTTGAGCGAATCCAGCACGCGGGTCTGCGTGGGTTCATCCACCAGGGTCATGATTCCCTTGGTGAAGCCAAGTCCTTGAAGGTGCGGATCGCGGATTTGGGTTTGAATGTCGACGAGGGCATTGCCCACACCGTAGACGTCGTACTGCATGCTGTCTTTCGGGGGTGAAGTTGGGGGGCACTGGGTGGGATCGGCACGCGGCGCGAAACCGCACAGCGGTGTCGGGTTATTTTTTGAAGTATTCGGGGGTGAGTTTGTCACAGGACCATAATAATCCGCGGGTGACCATGTCGAGATACCGGGGGTCATCCACGGTCGCATTGTTGTGACCGATCGTCGTGCTGAAGACTTTGCCTTTGCCGTAGGTGTTCGTCCAGGCAACGATGAAATCGTCCACCTTCTTGCCGGTGTCCTGGCGACCGCGGGCCAAGGGCTTAGCGGTCTCGAAGAGCTTGATGTTGTTGTAGAGTTCTTCGTTGATCGTCGTCCAGTTTTCGAGCGGCTTGGTCACTGGGTGATCGCGATCGATGAACGTGATCTCGATCGGCTTCTGCGGTCCGTGTCCCGTGGAATGAATGCCGACGAACTGGAACCAGTCGTCGGTTCCCACGCGGTAGCAGTGCATCGCACAGTGCAGGTTGACTGCCGCGACGCCGTTCTTGTGGGCATTCAGAATGTTCTGCACGTAGGGCATGTCTTTGACATCGGCCGAACATTCGTCGTGAATGACGACTTGATATCCTGCGGCCCAATCAGGCTTTTCGTAGATATCAAACCGGGCTTTGGTGCTGCGGTCATCGGAGTGAATTAAATCCACCGTGACATGAGCCCGCGCTTCAATTCCGGCCTTCAGCAGATTTTTCTGCGCGACGTAATCGTGACAACACCCGCCGGTGATGAGGAGCGCCTTGATTGGCGTTGGCTCGACGGCGAACGCGTTCCCCCACCACAATCCGGTCAGCAACGCAACAGCAATCCAGCGTGTCATGATGTTTTCCTCAGGGAGTGAGTCTCTGGAATGTTTCGGAGTGTGGATTGTGGCGGATCAAACGCGCAACGTCGAGTGAGCGGCGTTCCTGCGAAGCCCGGCATTTTCCTCAATGCCGGGCTTCTGCCTTTGTCGCAGCGCGTAACCACGGATCCAAAAGCAAAAGCCCGGCGTCCAAGGCAGACGCCGGGCTTTGCGATCAATGCCCCACCGGCGCGGGAGCGTTGGCGGTCCGCGCCAGGTAACTCGCATCCCGCAGGGTAATCATCAACCCCAGCGAAACGGCCATCAGCCCGGCCCCCACCCAGTACGGCAGCGCGAGATTGATTCCCTGCATCGGCAGTGCGATGAGAGGGCCGAGAATCCGCGCCAGGGCCGACATGCTCTGTCCCACGCCAAGAATGCCCCCCTGCTCATCATCGCCGGCACAAAGGGAAAGCAACGCTTGCAATGACGGTGTGGTCGCCGAGTAGCCGACGACAGCGACAGGGAGCACGGCGTAGACAAGCGTCATGGACGACTGCTGGCTGGTCCATCCCAGCAACAACAGCCCGGCGGACATCAATGCAATCCCCGCCAAGCCCATCCAGAATTCACCCCAGCGGGGAATCAGCTTGCGGACCAACCCGCCTTGCGCAATGGTCAGAATGAGACCAATGTAGGCAAACGTCAGAAAGTTATAGCCGTCGGTTTGGCCCAATTGCTTCGTCAGCAAGGACAGCGTTGTTTCAAACTGTGCGAACGCAAACGTGGTGAGGAACACGGCGGCGAGGATGGCTCCGATGTGAGGCCGGACCAGCGCCTTCTGTAAAGCCCGACGGTCAAACAGCGGACCACGTTCCTGCGGTGTCACAGAACCCTTGAGCGACTCCGGCAGCATGGCGACGGCGAAGCCGAAGGCCGTGGCGGAAAGGACCGCGGCGAGGTATCCCGGCCACGCGCTGGGACCCGTTTCCTCAGTGGCGAAGAGCAAGCTGGCCGCACCGAGTAATGGTCCAAATGTGAAGCCGATGCCAAACGCTGCGCCGATGATCGCCATCCCCTTGCCGCGGTTTGACTTCTCCGTGGAGTCGGCGATGTAGGCTTGCGCAGTGGGGATCGTGGCTCCGGCGATGCCGGCTCCAATCCGAGTGACGAACAGCCAGAATAACGGACTCATTCCGTAAATCGGCCCCGTGTTTCCCACATGCGTGATGCGCGCGAACAGAAAATAGAAGACTGCGGACCCGGCCAGACCAATCAGCAGCACCGGTCGGCGACCGATGCGGTCCGACAAGCGACCCCACAATGGGGCGAACAGAAACTGCATCGCCGAGAAAGACGCCATCAGCGCGCCGAGCATCCACTTCGAGGCTGCGAAGTGTTCGCCATACCGCGGCAACAGCGGCAAAACGATGCCGAAACCGAGCAAGTCGATGAAGACAACAAGAAAGATGATCAACAGTGGAGAACGAGACACGGCGGGCCTGGCTGAAACGATGTTCGGTACAACAATTCACGTCGACACAGCGTAGGGTGTGAACAGTAGGGTCAGCAAGTCGGTCGCTGGCTGAATCGAGCGGTGATTACAACACGGCAGCGCGCGCCAGTTGGATCGCTTCAGCACACAGTTCCTTGGCGACAGCATCCCCCGGGGCTTCCGCAATCACGCGGATAATTGGCTCGGTGTTGCTTGCGCGCACCTGCACCCAGCGGTCCGGCCAGTCAAGCCGCAAGCCATCTCCCTCGGTCGCCGTGGCATCGGCATACGCTGACCGGAGTGCAGTACAGGCGGCATCAACCCGTTCACGCGGGCAGTGGAGTTTGTCCTTGACGATAGAGTACTTCGGCAGTTCGTCGACCCATTGTGACAAGGGGGCCGAGCGCTGGGCGAGGCCTTCCAACACGTAGGCCATGCTGACAAAGCTGTCGCGGACGTAGCCGACTTTGGGTTCAATCACGCCGCCGTTGCCTTCGCCCCCGATGAGCGCGCTGACCGCGCGCATCTTCGCCACGACATTCGCTTCGCCGACCGCGGAGCGATGAAACGGGCAGCCATACTTCGCTGCCAGATCCGCCGTCACGCGGCTGGTCGAGCCGTTGACAACGACGGGGCCTTTCGTTCCGCGGGCGAGTATATGGTCGACACACAGCGCCAGCGTCAATTCTTCACCGATGTAACGGCCGGTGTTGTCAACAATGGCCAACCGGTCGGCATCGGGGTCTTCGGCGAAACCGACATCGGCCCCAAGTTGTTGCACTTTCGCTGCCAGATCGGTGAGGTTTTCTTTCAATGGTTCTGCAGGATGTTCGAAACGTCCGTCAGGAGTGCCGCCGAGAACGGTGACCTCGCAGCCAAGTTCTTCCAGCAGGCGTGGCCCCAGAATTGCCCCGGATCCATGGTTGACATCCAGCACGACTTTGAACTTTCGCTGCCGGATCGCGCCGACCGAAACCAGAGATGTGACGCGGTCGAGATGCACCATGGCGGCGTTATTCATCGTCTCCACCCGGCCCAGGCCGTCCCAACGTTGATAACGCGGGATTTGTTCGAGTGCCGTGAGCAAACGCTGTCCGAGTGCGGCATCAAAGACGCCGCCGATCGGGGAAAACGGCTTTAATCCGTTCCATTCGATGGGATTGTGACTCGCCGTGATCTGCAACCCTCCAGCCGCTTTCAGATGCGTCACCAGCACGCCGCACGTCGGTGTCGAGGCGATGCCGAGATCGACGACTTTGCAGCCGGTGGCGAGCAATCCCGACAACACGGCATGACGGATCATCTCACCCGTGCTGCGGCCATCGCGCGAGAGAACAACCGTCCCTCCTTCAAAAATCGTCCCCAGCGCTGCCGCAAACCGGGTGACGTACTCCGGATCGAGTCCATCCCCGATAATGCCGCGCAGCCCCGAAATACTCAGAATCCGTTCCGTCATATTCGCGCAATCCTTGCCGGTTCAATGGAGGTCTGTCACAGGTCTGTCGATGGAGATGTTAAATTACCCGTCGCAATATGGCCATGACGTAATCGTGCAATCCTTGGGCATCGACTTCGGTCAACACATCGAGATTCGGCCGCCAGGTGCGTATCGGACGACGATCGAACACGGTCATGCCACGGGTAAGCCGGCCTTCGGTCTCCACATCAACGGAGAACGGCTGCCGTGTGAAGAGTGCCGGTCGCGCGGCGGCGGCAATCGCGGCGGCTTCAGGAAAAGCGAAGCCTTCGATGCCACAGTGCTGGTGACAGGCCCGCAATCCGAACGACAGCAGTGACTTCAACAACCGGCTTGCGGTCGATTGTTCATGCAGGTTCAGTTGTTGCACATGGTTGAAGGTCAGCGTGGTCTTGTCCCCCACATCCAGGGGGACGAGTGTTTTCGTGGCCGGATAACGCAGCACCCGCCGGGCGGCATCCGGCTGGAAACAAACGTTAAACTCGGCTGTCGGTGTGATGTCTCCCGGAGCGGTAACCGTCCCCGCCATCGACACCAGCCCTTTCACCCGCGACAGGAAGTCGGGATCCAGTTCCGTGGCCCAGGCAATCGATGTCAGCGGCCCGAGCGTGATGATTGTCACTTCGCCCGGATATTCCCGGCTGATTTCAAGCATTAACTTTGCCGATGACTTCGCGTGGTACAACTGCGCATCACCGACAGGCCAGTCTCCCAGGCCGAGGTCCCCGTTCAACCGGCGTGAAGAATCGGCATCGTCACCATAACGCTCACTGAAACGGACCAGCTCATACTGCGTGTCCGGCGAATCCGCAATGCCCAAACGCGGACGCTTCGGCGGGTCCATCGCTTCAATGATCGACCACAGATTCGCCCCGGCCTGAGCTGCCGAAACCCGTCCGCCGACCCCGGTCACCGCGAGTACGTCGAGATCGGGATCAAGCAGCGCGAGACAGAGCGCTAGCCCATCACCAACGCCTGGATCGGCGTCGATCATCACTTTCTGCGGCGCCATTCCATGACCTCCGATGGGGTTCGATCAATATGCGACCCATGGTACCGAAAATTGACGCAACGTTGCAAATCGCCCCCCTGCCCCGCTTGCGGTTTCGCGCCCCGTGCCCGATCCGCCGAGTGCGCATTCATCGCAGCCAGTTCATCATTACGGGGTGCGAATCCGCCGGCGATGATGGTCCTGTCAAGCTTTTGAAACTCCGAAGCCCGACCGGCTTGACGTTTCTCTCGGACGCGGGTGATAGTATCCACGATCAACGCGCTCGTGTTGGAATAAGTGAAGAAATCGAGCGGAGTCAGTGACGATGCGGTTTTTCTCATGGTTCTATGCTGCGGCGCTGATCGCCAGCGTCGCCGATACGGTCACCGCTCAAGACGGCCAGCCGTTCGGAATCGAGCAGCGCATTCCCTGGACGACGTCACACGTAATCGGTTCGCCCGACCCGTTGCCGCCGTATCGCACGGCACGGGTCTTCGAGAAACTCGAACTGAAAGACCCACTGTACCTGGCCGCCGAACCGGGCCGTGGAACGTTTCTGGTGGTGGAAACCACCGGTGGCGGCGTGGGACCAGGACGATTACGCCGGTTCACGGATGATCTCAGCACCTCGGCGTTGGAAACCGTGTTGACACTCGACCGGTTGATCTATGGCTTCGGCTTCCATCCGCAATTCTCCGAAAATGGTTACATCTACCTCGTCACGAATGGTCCGTCGAAGGCGGAGAACAAGCAGAATCGCATTGCCCGGTTCACCGTCGGTCGTGAGAAGCCGCATGCGATTGATCCGCAGTCCGAGTTGGTCATCCTCGAATGGGATTCCAATGGTCACAATGGCGGTGAACTCGCTTTCGGTCCGGATGGCATGCTGTATTGCGTGACCGGTGACGGGACCAGCGATTCGGATCCCCTGCTGACCGGGCAAGGACTCAACGATTACCTCGCCGTGATGCTTCGGCTCGATGTCGATCATCCCGAGAAGGATCGCCCGTACTCCATTCCCCAGGACAACCCGTTCCTCCACGTCCCCGACGCCAAGGGGGAAATCTGGGCATTCGGCTTTCGCAATCCGTGGCGAATGACTTTCGACAAGAAGTCCGGGCAGTTGTGGGTCACGCAGAATGGCCAGGATTTATGGGAGCAAGTCTATGTCGTTCAACGCGGCGGCAACTACGGGTGGAGCGTGCAGGAAGGAAGCCATCCGTTCTATCCGGAACGCCCGCGCGGTCCGGGAGACATCATTCCCCCCGTTGCAGAACATCACCACATTGAGGCGCGTTCCCTGACCGGCGGCGTGGTCTACTACGGATCGAAACTCCCTGAATTACAGGGAACCTGCATCTACGGCGACTACTCAACAGGCAAGATTTGGGGTCTACGGTACGACGGCAAGCAGGTCACGTGGCACAAGGAGCTCGTCGACACGCCGTTTGCCATCGTCGGTTTTTCCGAAACACCCAGTGGCGAGTTGCTTGTCATCGATCAGCAAACCGGCTTCTACAAGCTGGAACCGAATCCCCCACCGACCACGCCACCGCTTCCGTTCCCAACGAAACTCAGCGACACCGGCCTCTTCACCGCCGTAGCGAAGCACGAAGTCGCCCCGGGAGTGATTCCCTACTCCGTGAATGCGGCGTTGTGGTCCGATGGATCCCACAAGGAACGGTTCATCGCGCTGCCGGGCGAGACTCATGCCGAGTTCACGCAGAATGGCAAAAGCTGGAATTTCCCCGATGGCACAGTCCTCGTGAAATCCTTCGCGCTGGAGCGAACCGTCGGCGATCCCCAATCACGACGGTGGATTGAGACTCGTTTGATGTCCCGCCAGGAAAAAGAGTGGATCGGCTACAGTTACGAGTGGAATGATGAGCAAACCGACGCATTTCTCATCGACTCCAAAGGCAAGGACCGCGAATTCACGCTGGCACTTTCCGGACCACAAGGCGGTGTGAAAACGCAAACCTGGCATTACCCCAGCCGTGCCGAGTGCATGGTCTGCCATTCCCGCGCCGCGAACTTCGTCCTCGGATTGCAGACAGAGCAACTCAACCGCGATCAGCAGTATGGCGACCGAGTCGACAACCAGCTCCGCACACTGGCACACATCGGCGTCCTCCGCACCGGAGGAAAACAGGCGGACCTTCCCAAAGCCGCAACGGAGTACCCCGCCTTCGCCGATCCGTATGATGATGCCAAACCGCTGGAAGACCGTGCGCGGGCCTATCTGCACTCGAACTGTGCCATCTGCCATCAATGGGCCGGCGGGGGAAATGCAGCGATTGATCTTCTGTCTGGAACGAAACTTGACAAGATGAAGTTGATCGACGAACCACCGTTGCACAACAAGTTCGAGATCACCAACGCCCGCCTCATTGCACCGGGGGAACCGCAGCGTTCAGTCCTACTGCACCGCATGCGTCTCCGCGGCCGTGGTCAAATGCCTCCATTGGCATCCGCGCTCGTTGATGAACCCGCCGTGCAATTATTGGAAGGATGGATTCGTTCCTTGAACAAGCCGGCGGTAGAAAAAGTCGGCGGCAACTGATTCTACAACTCCCGCGGTTGACCGAACGGTCACATCTGCTAGAATCCACCCCACCTCACGCGGGCGACCCCGGATGCCGCGCGAGAATGCACGGGATGTAGCTCAGCTTGGCTAGAGCGCTACGTTCGGGACGTAGAGGTCGTGGGTTCAAATCCCGCCATCCCGATTTCCGAAGTCCTAATTGCAACACGGGTTAGGACAACAATCAAACTGGCACCACTTGGCGTGTTGACAGAATGATTGACAGAATGAAGCGAGGGACTGCCCGCCGTTAACGGGCAGTCCCTCTAGCAGACCTTCCCTGGTCATCGCACGCACAAAGGGGAGGTCGCAATGGCTCGTTCTGCAAAACCGTGGTTCTGCGCTCAGACTGGTTGGTGGAAAGTCTGGCAAAACGGCAAGCGCGTCCGCTTGGTCGAAGGCAAAGCCAACAAAAAAGCCGCTCAAGAAGCGTTGCAAGATCTGCTTTACACGGCGCGTCATAATCCCGTGCCGGATAGTCCCGAGCAGACCGTGGTCTCGGTGATTGAGCGCTATTTGGAAGTCGCGGCTCCGACGCTCGCCGTCCAAACCCAGCGATTCCGGATGATGTACTTGCAGTCGTTCAGCGAACTGCATGGATGGCGGAAAGTCTCGGACTGCCGCCCGGATCAACTTCAAGAATGGATCAACCTCAATCCACAGTGGGCCAGTGATTGGACCAAACGGGATGCCGTCGCCGCGGTGCAGACCGTCTTCAATTGGGCGAAGCCAAAACTGGTTCCCGCGAACCCGTTCGACGGGTATCGACATCGGGCCGGTCTGGCTCGGCGAGATATCACCGAAGGCGAATTCCGCGCGATCCTCCGCACGACAGGCGGACCATTTCATCGCAAGCCCACGCCCGGTGCTCGCTTCCGACAAGTACTGCTGTTCCTCTGGCGAACTGGCGCTCGCCCGGCTGAGGCGGCACAATTGCAGTGGCAGAACATTGATTTCAAGCACAATGTGATCGTGCTGCAACAGCACAAGTCGGTTCGCTCGCAGCGCCGCCCTGAACCACGGGTCATTCCCCTGGATCCTGTTGTCGTGCGACTGCTGCAATCCATTCAACGACGGAATGAGGGCGATCGCGTCTTTCTCACGCATCGAAAGACGGCATGGAACAAGGATAATCTCGGTCATCGGATCCGCCGAGCACGCGAAGTGGCTGGCCTTCCGGCGGATGTGAAGCTGTATGGGGTGCGGCACGCCTTTGGGACGCGGGGAATTATTGCGGGATGCGACATCAAGACACTCTCGGTGCTGATGGGGCATACAGATACTAAGATGACTGAACACTATGCCCATATTGCTGGCAAACGAGATTTTCTGGCCGCAGCGATGCAGCGAATCAATCAATCCCCTGTTCCTTCCACGCCTCCCGCAATCGATCGGCATCAAGGTGGCGAATAGACTGAGTGGCTGTTCGCGGCGGATGTTTGCGAGTTTCAATTCGGCGTTGGGCTTTCGTGAGATATGCTGTCAGTTGCTCTTCGCTGATGCGAACTCCAGGGCAGCGGTAGCAATCCAGTAATCCACGCGCGATCAAATTGCGGACGGTCTGCGGGCTGTGACCGAGGCGACTGGCGACATCTTTCACTTTTAATAACGGCATGACTCGGCTCGTCGCTCAGTAATTGCTACGACTTCAAAACAGCCGGCGCTCGACTTCGTTTCCATAAACCGTCCAACCGCAATTCGGCTGCTCCTCGCGACCGTATAATTCCAGGTACGGTCCGGGGCTGACCCGCTCGATGAGCGCTCGGAAGGCAAACGGCTTACGGCTGTGTTCCGTCCGGTGGGCTGTGAGCCAACTGCGGGAGCGGTGGTCGCGAAAGCGCAGTCCCCCGCGAACGCCGAGCAAGAGGAATTCGTGGGAGACACGCCAGTAGTTGCCCATCCCAAGCTGCGGCTTGATCCAGACGAGGCACGATTTGTATCGGAAACCCCAGGCGCGAATGACCTCGAAGGCCTCGCTCAAAAAGGCATTGGTGGTCCACAAATGCAAATGTGCCGCATCCGCAGCGAGCGCGCGGACCGGTTCGCTACAGATCTGCGAGATGGACAATGTGCGATAGTGATTCTCGGCCGCTCCGCGGGCGGCGGTGTTCGTGTAGGGCCACGGGGGATCGGCGTAAATCGTCGGGTACTTCACCCCGCTCGCCACCAAGAGATTGAGATCGCGAACGATGCCGGGCAGCCCGCCAGGCAATTCCGATGCGCCGCCCGCGTGCGGATCGTCAAGTCGACTGGAATCAGAGGGCATATTCATGACGGGCAACGTCCAGCGTGTTGCAGAATCCAGGTGTGCGCTTTGTCGAGGGCAAAGCAAACCGTTTGGAGGTCGTCGGGGCCAAACCGGCTGGATTGCTTCCAGTCGGTGCCGTTACGGAACAGGCGTGTCACGGTCACGACGTAGCGAGTCTGTGACTTCCGCTGTCGTCGCCAAATTCGGGCGACAATCAAGCCGTAACGGATCTCGTGAGTGGGTTGCCGCGGCATCTCACTTCTCCGTCCGAAACACGACATCGAGTCGGGCGGCGAAAGCAGCGAGTTCCTGTTGCATCCGTGGATCGATGGAAGGCGCGTCGGCGAGGAGAATCGCCAATTCACGACAGACCTTGAGCAGCGGGATGAGGTCCTGCGGTGCAAAGCGATGTGAGGCGCGACCCGTCGATGCGGGCATCTGAAACAGGTTGAAATGATAGTGCCAACCGTTGGCTTCTTCTTCGGCCTGCCAGATGGATGACACCACAGAACCGGATCCGGCCATGCGATACAATCGCGTCCGTTGTACAGTCGTTACCGAGTCGGGCCGCTCTGACATGGTTTGTTCCTTTGGAAGAGGATGAAAGGGGCGTGGAGAGCTGTCACTCTCTCCACGCCAGGGAGCCGACTCATTCCGTTCGCGTTGACGACCTTTCTTCTCGTTCGATCTTTCCACCGAACAAGTAAAGGTTAACCCAGTGTTGGAGTAAGCGAGCAGACTCGAAAACATGCCCTTCTCGTTCTTCTGGTGGAAGCGAGAAATAGTGGTCTCGTTGCTGCATCAACACATGGTTTTTGACATCGTTAACGGCCCACCAAAAGTCGCTGGTGAGCAATGGAATGGGGCGACAGCGACGTTTGAATAGTTTCATCATGTTTCTTCTCCTTTGTTGTTTACATCCGTGACAGGGATGGCCAACCCGGCCTCCCCGCGGCAGGTCACTGCCGTGGCGAAGTCGAGGAAAAGAACCGGCTGGCGGACCAGCCGGAAAAACCGAGGATCAACCTCTTGGAAAACCGGCCGTGCTAGTACTCGCTCGGCAGCAGAATGGTCGTGATGGAACGATCATGCTCGGTGATGATCCAGAACTTGGGACCATCGGGCCCGACGTACTGGGAGAAAATCCGAAAACCGTACTCCAGCGCGGCGTCGTTCTCCTTCCAGTCGTGTTCGTCCAACTCACCCCAATCGCCGCTCATGTGGCGAATGAGACCCCGCAGCACCTCCTCCTGAGTCAGCACAGCATTGGCTCCGCGGGTAATCACGATCTGCCCCACTGCGAACTTGGCAGCACAATTGATGATGTTCATGGCGTTCATCGTCCTTGATGAAGGCCGACCGGATTGCACCCGGCCGGCGTGTTAATCTCTACTCGTTTGACTCGGAGGCACGAGCCGACACTCGCTGCTCGTGAATCCAGTCGAACGCCATGTTTGCCAATTTGGCCACGTTCATCAGTTCGGACAGCAAGAATGTAGTGCCGTCCTGCATTTGACCGTGCTCATCTTTGTAGGATCGGACAATTTCGACGTTGAACCAGACGCGATTGTCCTTTGACAAGTTGCGCCAGATCTTCGCCTTGAGGTCTCCGATCGGAATGACGTTTGCCGGTTTGTTGTTTTGTGCCATAAGCACTCCTGGTGTGGTGTGATCCGCAGAGCGTCCTTGCGCCCTGCGGATCGGTGGTTGTCAAACAGCGATGCGTATCACCGCTGCACTCAAAGGGGACGGCCCGGAGGCCGTCCTAAAACCAGAACCAAAACCTATTGCAAACCAGCTCTCCGTCGCTCTCTGGTGGGGGACGCGGCGGAGAGTTCTTCCTTGGCCAACTGAATGACAGTGAGCAGGTCATCGAGATCGGCGGCGGGAATAAACTCAGAGGCATAGAACTGCTTGCCTCCGACTTTCCAGCGACCGACGCGAACGACAAATTCATCCTTCCGCCAACTCCCGGCGGGAAAGACGAACACAGCGACGTTGCGGACATCGAAGCGGCGTGCTTCTTTGGGCAACGGACCTTCATGGAAGGGGAGTCGACACTCCGGGCAGAAGCGTTCATCGACCCGGAGCGGGAACAACACTTTCCAAGGCCACTTCAGACGCCATCGTTTCTGTTGGTTGCGTGAGCGGTACATGCTCATAACTGGAATACTCCAGTAATTCGGTGAATGGCGTTCCCGTGAACGTCACACCCACCTACGGTTTGCAAAAGTGGATCGCCCGTTGTTTTTCCATGCTCCCGGGCCAGGAGCGGTGTAACCCACATGAGGGATGGAACAGGGTCACTTCCTTTCAGAAAATGAGGTTAGGAGCGGCAAAAGCTGTGGCAGCGCTACAGCGTGAACACGAATGCGCTGCGCATCCCGATGCGCAGCGAGCGCCTCTTGAATGCGGCGGGCCTTTTGCGGGAACACCGTCAGGACGGTCAACTCAAAGCGTCCGGCGGAGATTAAGGTCCGGAAGCCGGACTGCTGCCAATGGGTCTCGATGTCCTCTCGGAGCGATTCAACGATCCGATCCCAGCGTCCCCGCTGTCCCGCATCAACCCGCGCCAATCCCAGACAGCTCTGCCCCTGGGGTGCCAGGTAGTAGCCGGTTGGCAAGCCAGCTCGGACCAGAGCGGGAAAGTAACGCGCCAGTTCGTCCGCGGTCAGCCGCACCCGTGGACGATCGCTGAGACGGCAGAACGCCAACAGCGCATAGGCGCGAAGTTTGGCCGGTTCCGAGAGTGGCTCGCTGCGAGGCAAAGCCACTCCGATCTCCGCGGCGCCTGCGGCCGTCAGCCGCCAGTACCGTGCCTGATGATGAAGATTCGCCGAAGTGATCCAGCCGCGCTGCTGAGCGTCACGCAAAACGTATTTGATTGTCCGCGGTCCGGCGTCGGCGAGCGCCGCTTCGGTGCGGAGCGACGCAAACACGGCCAGGCGATAGCGGGCGATCTGCTGCAGAACAGACGTCGTGGCCGCGTCGGCGGACGCCGAAAGTGGAGGTGTCTTGAGGGCCATTGCTTCACCACAGTTCATAAGAAAGTTCGTGTTCCACACAGTGCTCATGGAAGGCTTCCACTTGTTCGGCGCTGTAGCGGCCTGCCGATTCGATGACGCGCACGACATGGCCCTGTGCATCACGGAGGAACGCATCCGGGTCCTTGATCCGATACCCCGCCTTGGGAAGGAGATGTTCCCCGACCCACAGGCGGGCGAGTCGCGGATGATGTCGCTGGTAATGCACGAACACCGAGGCCAGTCGTAAGTCATGATCACGGTGTGCCGGAGCGGGC
>JBGSUN010000137.1:0-19829 GCA_041753475.1 Planctomycetaceae bacterium
AGAACCCGTACCGCCATCCAACCCGCCAAACGGATTCGGAATGAAACGCTCCCCCGTCAACCCCGGCCGATGCAGATAACCCCGCGCTAAACCACTCCCTCCAATGTACAACTCTCCTGACACCCCCACAGGCACAGGCTGAAGGGAACCGTCGAGGACATACAACTGCGTGTTCGCAATCGGGCGGCCGATGGGAACCTCGCCCTCGAAGCGATCGTCCGGGCCGACCGTGTAAATGCTGCAGCCGACCACGGTCTCGGTCGGACCGTATTCGTTGACCAGCCGCGTCGCCGAGCTGAACTTTCGCCATGGTTCGATGGCCGCCGGTGAGAGTCCTTCGCCACCGATGATGAGGGCGTGGGCACGACCAGCGAGCGTCTGTTGATCGAGCAATTCACCGAGCATGAGCAGGTGGGTCGGTGTGATCTTGAGCAGCATGAGATCGCGCCGGGCCGCGACTTCTTTCGCGAGGGCATCGATTTCGCCACGATCGGAAAGCAAGACGACCGATTGCCCCGCGAGCAACGGCAGGAACAGCGACGTCACCGTCAAATCGAACCCAAGCGACGAATGCACGATCGACCCGGCCGCACCGGGGACCGCATACTCAGCACCGGCCCACGTCAGGTAGTTCGCGAAGCCTTCGTGAGGGATCACGACGCCTTTGGGCCGCCCCGTCGAACCGGATGTGTAGATGACATACGCCGGGCTTTCGGGGTGGACCGCTGATGCCGGGTTCTCTCCGTTTTCGTTCGCGAGTTGGGTGGGGATGTCATCGAGGCAGACGATTTCGCATCCGGAGGTTTCTGGCAGTTGTGATGCCAAGGCACGGACCGTCAGCAGCACCGGCGCTTGCGCATCGGCGATCATGAATTCGAGACGATCGCGAGGATAATCGGGATCGATGGGAACATAGGCCCCGCCGGCTTTGAGGACGCCGAAGAGGCCGACGACCATCTCCAGCGACCGCGGGACGCACAGGCCGGCGAGGCTTTCCCGGCCGACGCGATGACGTTGCAGGAACCGCGCGAGCTGATTGGCCCGACGATTGAGTTCCGCAAAAGTGAGCGTCTGTCGTTCAAATTCGAGCGCGACGGCATTCGGTGTCCGTGCGACCTGTTCCTCGAACATCTGCACGACGGTGCGGCCACGCGGCAACGCAGTGCGTGTGTTGTTCCAGTCGATGAGCACCTGCTGGCGTTCCGCCGCCGTCATCAACGGCAACTCAGCGACAGGGCGGTCGGGGAAATCGACGATGCCGCGGAGCAGCGTCAGGAAGTGATCGATCAGACGGCGAATCGTCGCCGGTTCGAAGAGGTCAGTGCTGTATTCGAGATGGCCGACGAGGGTGCCCTGCCACTCGCGCATGAGGAGCGACAGATCGAACTTCGATGTGCCCGCTTCCGGTTCCATCGGCGTCAGTTCGAGTTCACCGTCGAGTTGCAGCGACGGTTGCGGTGCGTTCTGCCAGGCGAACATCACCTGGAACAGCGGGCTGCGGCTGAGATCGCGCTGCGGCTGCAATTCGGATACGATCCGCTCGAACGGCAGGTCCTGATGGGCATATGCCCCGAGAGTCGCATCCTTGGTGCGCTGCAGGAACTGGCGGAACGTCGGCGTGCCGATCAGGTCGCCATGCAGCACCAGTGTGTTGACGAACAGGCCGATGAGCGGTTCAAACTCGGACCGGTTGCGGCCCGCGATGGGAATGCCGACGCAGACCTGTTGTTGACCCGAGTACCGGCTGAGCAGCGCCTGGAAGCTCGCCAGCATCGTCATGAACAGCGTTGCCCCGGCCCCACGGCTGAGACCATCGAGCGGTTCAGTCAATTCGTGCGGTACCACGAAGCGCTCGGTCGCCCCGCGGAAGCTCTGCACCTTCGGCCGCAACTTGTCGGTGGGAAGATCAAGCACCTGCGGCGCGGTGGCAAGCGTCTGCTTCCAGTACGCCAGTTGCGTGTCGAGGACGTCTCCCGCGAGATACCGGCGCTGCCACGCTGCATAGTCAGTGTACTGGAACGGCAACGGAGCCAATGCAGCGACTTCGTGATGGAGCTGGGCTTGGTAACACGCGGCCAGCTCACGCAGCAGAATGCCCATCGACCAGCCGTCGCTGACGATGTGATGCATCGTCCACAGGAAGACGGCTTCCGTGTCGGAGACCCGCAGCAGACAGGCTCGCACCAGCGGACCACAGGCAAGATCGAACGGTTGCCGGGCTTCGGCGATGGCGTGGTCGCGCAGCGCAGTCTGGCGCTGTTCGTCGTCAGTCTGTTTCCGAAGATCGATTTCGCGCAACGGGACATCGAGATGGGCATGAATCTGTTGCCGCGGACTTCCATTCACGGTGGGAAAGGTCGTCCGCAGGACTTCGTGACGTTGCACGATGGACTGCAAACCAGCGTGCAACGCGGTCGTGTCGAAACGACCCTGAATACGGACCGCGGCGGGGATGTTGTAGAACGGGCTGCCCGGTTCGAGTTGATCGAGAAACCACAAGCGCTCCTGCGCGAACGACAACGGCAACGCCTCGGTTCGCGGCACCGGTTCGATGGGTGGCAGCTTTGCCAAAGCCCCGGTGAGGCGGGCCCGATCGATGAGTGCTCCCAACCGCGCGATCGTCGGTTCATCGAACAATCCCCGCAGTGGGACGTCCACCTGAAACTCTTCCCGCACGCGGGACATCACGCGCGTGGCGAGGAGCGAATGGCCACCGAGATCGAAGAAGTGATCGTGGACGCCGACGGAGGGAACGTTGAGGATCCGTTCCCAGATGGCGACCAGCGCGGCCTCGGTGGGCGTGCGCGGCGGGGCATCGATACCGGAACGTGCAGCACCCGTTCCTTCCGGCGCGGGGAGCGCTTTGCGGTTGAGCTTACCGTTGGGGGTGAGGGGCAACGTGTCCAGAAACACGAAGGCTGACGGGACCATGTACTCCGGCAACGTCGTCCGCAGTTGCGAACGCAGCATGGTGACAGAAGGAACCGTAGCCCGGTCGGAAGGGATGACGTATGCCACCAGTCGCGGTTCGCCGGGTTGATCTTCCCGCGCGATCACCACGGCACTTTGGATGTGCGGCTGTTCGTTGAGTCGGGCTTCAATTTCACCCAGTTCGATACGGAACCCGCGGATTTTGACCTGATGATCGATGCGGCCGAGGAATTCGAGATTGCCATCGGCCAGCCAGCGGACGAGGTCGCCGGTGCGGTAGAGTCGTTCGCCACGATCGGAGAACGGATCGGGGACGAACCGTTCCGCTGTGAGGTCGGACCGATGCAGATAACCCCGCGCGAGTTGCACCCCCGCGATGTAGAGTTCGCCCGGCACACCGATCAGTTGCGGCCGCAGGTGACCATCGAGCACATGGGCCCGCATGTTGCGCAGCGGACGGCCGATGGGGATGGATTCACCGACCATATCGCCGGAGCCGACGTGATAGGTGCAGCAACCGACGACGGTTTCCGTCGGGCCGTAGTGGTTGAAGATCCGTGTCGGTGGGGCGTGCGTCTGCCAGAACTCGAGATGGCTCGCCCGCAGCGCTTCGCCACCGACGACCAGTGTGTGAACGTGATCCGCCACGTCGCCGGTCGGCAGACTGCTGTTGAGCAGCAGCAGGTGCGACGGCGTGACTTTGAACGGGGTCAACTGATGAGCATGCCGAACTGCCAGCGGCAGCGCATCGAGTTCATCGCCTTCCGGCAGCAGCGTGATCGACTTACCGGTGATCAACGGCGGAAACAATCCCGTCAGGCCGAGATCCATTGCGATCGACGAATGAATCAGCGACCCGGTTCCCTCGGCAACGGCAAACCGTTCTGCGGCAAAGATGACGTAATTCACCAGACCGCGGTGCGGTACCACCACCCCCTTGGGTCGGCCGGTAGAACCGGATGTGTAGATGACGTACGCCGGATGATCGGGGTGACTGCGATGCACGGGTTTCGTCGTCGGTTGCTGGGCAAGTTCTGTCGACCACGGCCGATCGATCTGCACGACTTGGTTCACATGATCGGCAAACCGTTCCGCCAGTGCCGCCGTCGTCACCACACAAGGTGATGCAAGATCGCTCAGAATTTCCTGCAACCGTTCGGTCGGGGCTTCGGGATCGACGGGAACATAGGCCGCGCCGGCTTTCAGAATCCCCAACAGAGCGATCACCATTTCGGCGGAGCGGGGCACGCACAGGACCACCAAACTCTCCGGGCCGATGTTTTTCGCACGGAGATGATTCGCGAGTTGGTTGGCCTGTCGGTTCAGGGCTGCATAAGTGGTTTGTTCGACACCAGCGATAACCGCGATGGCCTGCGGCGTCTGTGTGGTTTGCTCGTTGATCAGGTCATGCAGACATCGGTCTGTCGGTGTTGGTCCTGCAGTCTGATTCCACTGGGCGAGGAGTTCTCGCTCGGCGGGCAACAGCAGTGACAGTTCGCCGAGTGCACGGCCGGGCTGATCCACGAACGCCTGCAGAGCCGCTTCGAGATGGAGGAAGAATTGCCGGATGCCCTCGGGTGAGAAATGCTCCGGCGCGTAGTCGAAGCGGAAGGACATCTGCCGACCGGGGACCACCACCAGCATCAACGGGTAGTTGGTGTGTGCTCCGCCCAGCTCTTCGAGCTGCATCTGCAACCCGGCCGTGGCGAGCGCCGTGCTGTCGAGCGGATAGTTCTCGAAGACATAGAGATACTCGAACAGTGGCGTCCCCGGCGCGACATCGCTGAGGCGTTGCACCTGCACCAGCGAACTCGCTTCGTACTGCCGCATCGTGCCGGATTGTTCGTGAAGCTGCTGCAACCAGCGCAGCACTGATGTGTCGCCGGGCAGGCGGACACGGACCGGCAAGGTGTTGATGAGTGGACCGAGAATGGTCTCGATCCCCGACAGCGGGGCCCACCGACCGGAGACGGTTTCGCCAAAGACAACGTCCTCGCGACCGCTGTACCGCGCGAGGGCCAGCGTCCATGCAGCCCGTACCACGGTGTTGAGCGTCATTTGCTGTGCGCGGGCAAACGCTTCGACCTGTTTCGTCAATGATGTCGGCAGCGCATGCACATCGGATCGATGCGGCACGGCGGAGGCGGCTTTCGTCGCCGTCCCATGATCGAGACCGAGCTTCGTCGGTTCGTCGAAGCCCTGGAGATGCTCCTGCCAGAAGGCGTTCGATGCGGACTCATCCTGTTGATGCAGCCAGGCGATGTAATCGCGGAACGGCCGCGCGTGGGGCAACCGGACGGCGGTGCCGTGGCGGTTCGCTTCGTATTGCGTGAAAACTTCCCGCAGCAGCAGCGGAAGGCTCCAGCCATCCGACAAAATGTGATGCTGACACCACAGGAAGCGATATGCATCGTCGGCGACACGCACCACGGTAAACCGCATCAGCGGCGGCAGTCGGAGATCAAACCCGCGGCGGCGATCGGTCTCGACGAGTTCCCGCCAGCGCTGTTGCTGTTCCGCAGTCGACCACGCACTCCAGTCTTCAAAAACGAGCGGCACGGCGGCGCGGGGATGCACCACCTGCAACGGCCGGTCGAGCCCTTCCCACACGAACGAGGTGCGTAACAGGGCGTGTCGTTCGATGGCCTGAGCCCATGCCATTTCCAGTGCGGGGAGATCGATCCGGCCCTGGAGTTGCCCATGCTGTTGTACAACATAGACGCCGGTGTCCGGAGCCATCAGCGTGTGGAACAGCAACCCTTCCTGCGTGGAGGTCAGCGGATAGAGATCATCAAGCGGACCATGCTCGGCGGTGATGCGGTCCAGTGTCGGCGCATCGGTCTGTGCGAGCGGGAAGTCCGACGGCGTGCAACCACCGACACCCGGTGTGAGACAGTGCGCGATCAATCCGTTCAGGGCAGAAACATAGGCATCGGCGAAACGTTCGAGCGATTCCGCAGCGAGCACCTGTGGGCCGAAGTGCCACGACAAATGTAGTTGTCCGCGGAGCACGTAAGCGGTGATATCCAGCGCGTATCGCCGTTCGGCATCACCAGGTCGGTCGGTTCCCTTCGGATCGGTGGAAAGCTGTAGCAGATCGGTTTGTTCGAGGATGCCACGGTCGAGTTGGCCGAGGTAGTTGAACGAGACGTTGGCGTAGGGGCCAGCGGACAGTTCCTGTTGCAGGTCGTCCGGACCGAGGTAGCGCAGGAGGCCATAACTGAGGCCCTTGAGCGGGACGTTCCGCAGTTGTTCCTTGACGGTCTTGAGCCGTGTGCCGGGATCCTTCGCCGCGGTGTCCAGCAGCACGGGATAGAGGCTCGTGAACCAGCCGACGGTGCGCGAGACGTCGATGCCGGGGAACAGGTCTTCGCGACCGTGGCCCTCCAGATCGACGAGAAGATGATCCCTGCCGCTCCACGTGTGATAGGCTTCCGCCAGCGCGGTCAGCAGCACATCGTTGATCTGCGTGTGATAGACTGGCGGGACATCCCGCAACAGGACTTCGGTCTGCGCCGCATCCAACACCCGCACAATCTGCCGCATTTGCTCGACGCGGTTGTCCCCGTCGGGATGTGTTAACGGGAAGTGGGCCTCGACCGCGTTCGCATGCAGGTTTCGCCAGTACTCGGTCTGATTGAGAACCGTCGGTGTGGCGGCGAACTCGGTCAGTTTCGTCGCCCACTGCTTCACGGAAGATGTCTTCGCCGGCAGTGCGATGGCGTGACCGCGGCGTGCCTGTTGATACCCCAGCGCGAGGTCTTCCAACAGGATCCGCCAACTGACCCCATCCACCGCGAAGTGATGCAGTACCAGCAGCAATCGACCGGGACGATCCGTTCCCAACGGGAAGTACACGGCGCGGAACAAGAGCCCCGAGGCCAGATCGAGACTCGATTGAGTCTGTGCACACTGCTGTTCGAACCGAGTGGCCTGTTCGCTGACCGGGAACGACGACAAATCGCACACCGACAACGGCGATGCCGGCGTCACCGAGCCCAACTGCTGTGACCATGCACCGTCCTGCTGCGTCACGATCAACCGCAGCGCATCGTGCTGCGCCACCAGCGCCGCCAGCGCCTTTTCCAACGCGTCGACATCGAGGGCTTGCTGCACTTCGAACAGCAGTGACTGATTGAAATGCTGCGGCGACACCGGCTCCGCAGCGAGGAACCACTGCTGAATCGGTGTCAACGGAAGCGAGCCCGTCACCGGACCTTGCTCCGCGAGAGAGACCGTCGCCGTGCGGATCACCCCGGCCAGTTGCGCCACCGTCTGATTCTGGAACAACTCCACCGGCGTGCAGTCGTACCCGGCCGCGCGGATGCGGGAGACGACCTGGATGCTCAGAATCGAATCGCCACCCAACGCAAAAAAGTTGTCGTGGACGCCGACCCGTTCCAGACCCAGCACACCGGCCACAATCTCTGCGAGTGCGACTTCCGTCGGCGTCCGGGGCTCGATGAACTCGACCCGATCCGCGGGGTTTACGTCCGGCGCGGGCAACGCCCGGCGTTCGACTTTGCCGTTCGGCGACAGCGGCATGGTTTCGAGAAACACGTACGCCTGCGGCACCATGTACTCGGGCAACCGCTCCTGCACATGCCGCCGCAAAGCATTCGTCAACGCCGTCGGACTCTGCCAGCGATGCTGCCGCACCGGTGCGGAATCGTTCGTGTGCTGCCGGGCCGTGACCGATCGGACGGCGTAGACGTCGTACAGCTTCGTGTCCGTCAGCTCGGCGTCCTGCGCGACGGTCACCTCGTAGCCGTGCTGCTTCAACAGTTGCAGCACGCGTTCGAGCTGTCCGTGCGAATCGTGGACTTCGAGAACAATCTGCCGAATCCGTTTCCAGTCGGGTTCTTCGATTCCCGCGAGGACTTCCAGTTCGCTCTTTTCGACGTCGACTTTCAGCAGCCCGATCTCGGCAATCGAGTTCTCACGAATCACCTGCGAGACCGTCTTGAACTCGCAGGTGAACGTCTCCGTCTCCAGCCGCTGCTGCAGCATCTCATCAAACAGGTCGCCGTTCAGCGAACCGTTGGTGTGACCATTGTCTTCCGGTTGATGCAGGAACGATTTCACCACCTGCGTTTCTTCGGCGAGGTCGGCGAACCGCCCGGAGATGATCGAGACGTGCGGATAGAACGTGAATTCATGCGATCCCGCGGCGGCCGCCAGACCGCAGCAGTACGACGTCACCTGCAACCGATGCAGTTCCGCATTCGTCTGTAGCAGCCGATGCACTCGCGGCACTGGTTCAAACGCAAAGATGCGGGCATCCGGGCATTGTTCACCGACGAAGAGCGTGAAGAGCCCGATGTTCGCACCGACGTCGAACACGCAGTCGCCCGGTTGCAGCGTGATGCCGTGCTTCGAGTACAGGTTCCGTTCAAAAATCTCGCGGTAGGTGAACTCAGTTTCGTTCTTGTTGAGATGAACGATCGCGAGTCCGTTCGGCAGTTCGTACCGCGCGAGATCGTCGAGCTTGCCTTCATGCTCCAGCCGCAGCCATTGCTTCAACACCGGCGCGGCATCTTCATCGGGGACAACATATCCCACCAGCCGTTTCTGCCCCGGTTGATCTTCGCGGGCCAGGACCACCGATTCCTTGATCGCCGGGTGCTGGACGAGGACGGCTTCGATTTCGCCGAGTTCAATGCGGTTGCCACGGATCTTCACCTGGTGATCGATGCGGCCGAGAAACTCGATGTTGCCGTCCGGCAGCGCACGAACGAGGTCACCGGTGCGATACAGCCGGGCTCCCTCCGGGCCGAAGGGCGACGGGACAAACCGTTCCGCGGACAGATCGGGCCGGTTCAGATAACCGTGCGCGAGCTGCACGCCGCCGAGCAGCAATTCCCCCGCAACGCCGATCGGTTGCGGTTCCATCTGCCCGTTGACGATGTACGTCTGCGTGTTGGCGATCGGCTTGCCGATGGGGACCGAATGACACGGGCTGGGCCGTGAACAATCCCACCACGTCACGTCGACCGACGCTTCTGTCGGACCGTAGAGATTGTGCAGATCACAATCGAGCCGGCGGAAAAAGCGCTCGGTCAAGTCGAGGGGCAATGCCTCGCCGCTGCAGATCACCCGGCGCAACGACCGGCAATTCCCCAAGCCGGGTTCTTCGACGAAGGCCTGCAGCATCGACGGCACGAAGTGCAGCGTGGTGATCCGCTGCTGCTGGATTAGATCAACGAGATAACCGGGGTCGCGGTGTCCGTCCGGCTTGGCGATGACCAGCGTGCTGCCGTACAGCAGCGGCCAGAAAAACTCCCACACCGACACGTCAAAGCTGAACGGCGTCTTCTGCAAGATGCGATCTGTTGCATCGAGATGATATGCATCCTGCATCCAGAACAACCGGTTGCAGATCCCCACGTGAGGAATCATCACCCCCTTCGGCTTGCCGGTGGAGCCGGAAGTGAAGAGGACATACGCCAGATCGAGCGGCTGCGTGCAGACATCGGGGGGCGTGGTCGGCTCGTGGGCAATTGCGTCCCATTGCGTATCGAGAGCAATCACACGGCCTTGGTATTCGGGTAGCTCGGCCCGCAGGTTCTCTTGGATCAAGAGCAACCGCGGTTGTGCCACTTCCAGCATGTGGGCCAGCCGATCCGCGGGGTAATCGGGATCGATCGGAACATACGCGCCACCGGCTTTGAGGATGCCGTACAGCCCGACCACCATTTCGATGGACCGCCGCGTGCAGATGCCCACGGGGACATTGGGACCGACACCGTGACGTTGCAAGAAGTGAGCGAGCTGATTGGCCCGCGCATCGAGTTCCGCGTACGTCAGTTCCTGCTGCTCGTACACCAGCGCGGTCGCCGTCGGTGTCTGTTGCACCTGCATCTCGAACAGTTCGTGCAGGCTGCAATTGAGCGGGTAATCGATCTCGGTCGCGTTCCAGTCTTCGACGATCTGCTGGCGCTCGCCGTCGGATAGAAACCGGTACTCTTCGATGGCCCGATCTGGATACGCGGCGATCTCGGCGAGCAACCGTTGAAAGTGCGCCGTCAACCGTTCGATGGTTGCCGGTTCAAACAGCTCGGTGTTGTACTGCAGGAAGCCGGTGAGAAACTCCCCGGCATCTTCCATGATGAGCGAGAGTTCGAACGCCGTGGACCGCGTCGGGATCTCGGCGACTTCCATCCGGAGTGTGCCGAGTTCGAAGTCGGTCCCGTGGCCGAGCATCGCCGAGGCGGTGCCGCGCTCCTGGGCGAGCGGCGACCGGTCGAGGACGAACATCGTCTGGAACATCGGGGCGCGGCTGGGATCGCGAATCGGCTGCAACCGTTCGACCAGCCGTGCCAGCGGATAGTCCTGATGTTCCAGCGCACGTAGCACCGTGACCCGTTCGCGGCGGAGCAGGCTGAGGAAATCCGGATTGCCGCTCAAGTCGCTGCGGAAGACGACCGGGTTGACGAAGTAGCCGATCAATCCCAGGAAGTCGCCCTCGGTACGCCCCGCGGTGGGTGAACCGACGCAGAGATCGGACTGCCCCGTGTAGCGGTACAGCAGGACTTTGTAAGCGGTGAGCAGCAGCGTGAAGAGCGTGACGTTTTCATCGCGCGCAAGTTGCTGCAAGCGTTTCGTCAGTGGGCCATCCAGAACGAAACGGATCGCTGCACCGTGAAACGTCTGCAGGTTCGGCCGCGGTTTGTCGATCGGGAGATCCAGCGCGGGGAGTTCTCCCGCAAGCTGTGTCCGCCAGAATTCGAACAGCGCTTCGCCACGGGGACCATTGAGCAGGTCGCGCTGCCAGCGGACGAAGTCGCCGTAGTTCGCTTTCAGTGGCGGCAGCGCGGCTTGCTGTCCCCGCGCGATGGCCGTGTAGATCTCGCGCAGTTCGGACATCAGCACGACCAACGACAGGAAGTCGCCGATGATGTGATGCACGCAGAAGCAGAGCAGGTGTTCGTTCTCGGACAGCGAGAACACCGCGCAGCGCATCAGCGGACCGGCTTCGAGATCGAAGACACGATAGGCTTCATCGGCGACGCGCCGGGTCAACTCGGCATCACTCCAACCGGCGGCATCGATGCGGCGGAAGTCCATTTTCCAGTCGGTATGGACCACCTGCACGACTTCGCCGTTCCGTTGCCGAAACGTGGTTCGGGCCGCGGAATGCCGGTCGGTGACGACTTGCAGAGCTTGGCGGATGAGATCGACATCCAGGCGCGAGTGAATCCGGGCCGCGAACGGGACGTTGTAAGCCACATTGTCCGGCGTGAGCTGACAGAGGAACCAGAGCGCCTTCTGTCCTTCGGAAAGCGGCAACTCCTGCTCGCGGACGGCGGCCCGTTTCTGCAGCCATTCCCGGAGTTTTTCGCGTTTCTCAAGGGATCCCGGATTCGGCGACTCTTTCGCATCCAAGGTCATGCGCGACCCTCTTCTTCAGCCATCATCTGCTGATACAAGGCTTCCACTTCATCGTCGGGAAGTTCGTCGATCCGTTCGAGCAACGACTGGGCGGATTTCCCGACGTCCACACGCGGAACACTGCTCACGCTGCGGCAATTCTCGCTAGTAGAGTTCTCGCCGTTCAAGTGTGGATTCCGCTCCATCTGTTTGAGAATGGACGTCGCCAGCTTCTGCAAAGTCGGCCCTTCGAGCAGTTCGACAATGCGGATCGTGATCTGCAGTTCCGACTCGACGCGATTCTTCATTTCCAGCGCGAGCAGCGAATCGACTCCGAGCGCGGCCAGCGACCGATCGTGCGGAATTTTTTCGGGCGCGGTGCCCAGCGTCACGGACAACCGCTGTTTGAGGTAATCCAGCAGCATCGCCGGACGTTGTTCCGAGTCCGCAGCCCGCAGAACGGCGGCGATGTCCGTCGAGGCGGCTTCCTGCGGAGCATCGTCGGGGACTTCCGCGAAGACATCGCTGAGGAACGGCGTGCGTGTGGTGGTGCGGGCGGCTCGACGGAGCTGCGCCCAATCCACCGGCATGACGGCGAGGCGACCGATGTCCGTCGACAACAACCGGCCCAGCACGCGGACCGCCGTTGCCGCGGGAAGCGTGCGGAATCCGCTGAGTTTGATGCGGCTCTGGCGATCGCTGCCGGTCACCATGCCGACATCGCCCCACAGGCCCCAGCCGACGGACAGTGCTTTCAGACCGAGACCCCGGCGATACTCCGCCAGCGCGTCGAGGAACGCATTTCCCGCGGCATAATTCGCGCTGCCAGGCGGTCCGATGAGCGCCGCGCCCGATGAGAACAGGACAAAGAAATCGAGCGGTAACCGCTGTGTCAATTCATGCAGATGCCATGCCCCGTGGGTTTTGGAAGCGAGCACATTTTTCAGTTGTGCCGGCCACATTTGTGCCAGCGGCACGTCGTCGAGTGTCGACGCACAATGCAGCACGCCGCGCAATGGCGGCAGCGTCTTTGCGATCTGATCGAACGTGCGTTGGACGTCGCCGCGGTTGGTCAGATCGGCTTGGGCATGGATGATGCGGGCCCCCTTTTTGCGCAGGGCTTGCAGTTCGAGTTCCGTGTCGGCATCCGGTGTGCGGCGGCTCATCAACACGAGGTTCCGTGCCCCGCCGTAGACCAACCAGTCGGCGAGATACAGACCAATCCCGCCCAATCCACCGGTGATGAGGTACGTGGCGTCAGCGGAAAACTTCGACATCACATCGTCGGACGGCGATCCGAGATCGATGAGATTCGCCGCCGGGCGCGCGAGCCGGGCGGCGTAGCGGACACCATCCCGCAGCGCGACTTGATCCTCGACGTCCTCGGCGAGGAATTCCTCGCACAACGCGGTGGCATCACGGGCATCGTCGGCACTCACATCCACCAGCGTACAGCGCCAGTTGGGATGTTCGCGCTGCAACGTCCGTCCCAGCCCCCACAGCGGGGCCTGCTCCAGCGAGACGGTTCCTGCATCCATTGGTAGATGCTGGGCACGCTTCGTGATCAACCACAGC
The DNA here is from genome assembly GCA_041753475.1 of Planctomycetaceae bacterium. Classification (GTDB taxonomy): domain Bacteria; phylum Planctomycetota; class Planctomycetia; order Planctomycetales; family Planctomycetaceae; genus DSVQ01. The sequence goes on from JBGSUN010000137.1 coordinate 12,877, forward strand.
CGCGGGGCAACGGCGAAGTCGGCCTGATCGATGGCCTGCACCAGATGAACGACGCCGGTGAGCAGCAGGTCCTCGGCATCACCCAGCGATTTAGGACTCGTTTGAGGCACCGTAGTACGGCAACCCCAGAAGTGCAGCATGCCGGTAATCGGCGGCAATTCGCGTTTTTCGATCTCTTTCAGGAGCCGGTGGAAGTGCTCGATCTGCAGCGGGTCGACTTCAAAATGATAAGGCGTGAATTGACGGAACTCGCACCCCGGTGTGACCACGAAACTGAGCTGGCCGTGATCTGCCAACGACTCCTGTAACGCCGATGAGACTCCCTGCGCATCGGCAAAGAGAACCCATGTGCCGGGTGAGCGGCTGACGTCGGCAGCAGTCGGCAACGGCGTTGGTCGCCATTGCACTTCGTACAACCATTCCCGCGGGTCCTGCAGCCCGGCGTGAATCTCCGCACATTTCCGCCGTTCGACCCGCAGCCCGGTGATGTCCAGCACGCGCCGATGCTGTTCGTCCCAGACCCCGATATCCGCGACCAATGGCGTTTCCACGGTGGCTTCACCGCTCACCGTGCAGTGGGCCGACAACGTCGCATCCACTGAAGGTGTTTGCCACACACGGATCGATTCCATGGAGACCGGTACCGACAACCAGACATCGGCATCACCACGGGCAATCGAAGCCAGTTGCAAACAGGCCTCGAACAGCACGGGATGGACGACGAACGACTCACGATACCGTGCCAGCGTATCGGAGAGCCGCATCGTCGCTACGGCTTCACGACGACCCCGGCGGATGTCTCGCAATGATCGATTCGCCGGGCTGATGGTTTGGCCCGTCGTTGTCAACGAAGCATAGAACTGATCGGCGTCGACCGGACGGAGACAGCGGGCTTTGGCGGCTTCGATCCGAGCCAATTCGTCTTCGTTCGCTGCCGCCCATTTCCGCACCCGCGCGGTCGTCTCCAATCGCCAAGGCGTTTGTGGTTCATCGCGACTGTGCAGTTGAAAACGGCATTCCTCGTTCTCCGCGGGTTTCCAGGTGGCTTGCACTTGTCGCTGATGGGCCTCCGTCAGATCGTGTGTGCCCGGCAACTGAACGTCGTCCAGACTCCATGGACCGGAACCGAACGCGGAATTCGCAGCGGAGAACGCGGCTTCGAGCAGCACCCCTGCGGACAGCACCATGGCGTTGTCGATGCGCTGATCGTTGAGGAACGGCAACCGCTGTGCATCGACCCGTGATGACCATAACCGCGCACCGGCAGGATCGGCCAACTCAATCGGTTCACCCAGCAATAGATGCCCGGTGTGTGCTCGCGCGAGATGTGACGGCCCATGCTCTTCCGCCGCGTCCAGCCAGTACCGTTCGTGCTGCCACGGATAGCTCGGCAGCGACACCCATTTCGTGGGCTGCGGGAAGAGCGCTGGCCACCGCACCTCACGGCCCGTGACGTGAAGTGCTCCCAGCGCGCGGAACAGCATTTCGCTGTCGTCATCTTTGGGACGGAGCGAGCCGAGAGCCTGGCCAGTCCGTTCGTGATGTTCGAGGCTCTGATGAATCGCGGCGACCAGCAACGGCGCCGGCCCGAGTTCCACGAAGGTGTCGAAGCCTTCGTGGCTGAGCTGATCGATGGCCGGGGCGAAGTTCACCGTCTGAACGAGGTTGCGGCCCCAGTAAGCCGCATCGAACACCGTGCCGGAAACGAGACCGCCGGTCACCGTCGAATAGATCGGGATCGCCGCCGCTTGCGGACGAAGGTCGGCCAGCGCGGCTTCCAAGGGGCCACGGATCGGCTCCAGTTCCGGCGTGTGACCGGCCCCCGGCACCGGCATCACCTTGCCGCCGATCTTTTGCTTCCGCAGCGTTTCGATCAGTTCTTCCAGCGCGGCGAGTTTGCCGGAAATCACCGTGTACTTCGGGCTGTTGTACGCCGAGATAGACAACCGCCCTTCATAACCACGCAGATATGACGGGGCTTCTTCCGCGGCGAGACGGACCGCAGCCATGCCGCTGTCGCGCGGAGCCGTTCGCGCCGCTTCGCTCATCAATCGACTGCGGACCACCACCACGCGGAGGGCTTCGGTAAGCGTCAACGCCCCGGCAACGCAGGCAGCCGCGGCTTCACCAAAGCTGTGACCAACGACCGCCGCGGGTTGAATGCCCCACGACTTCCACACGTCGGCCAATGCCACCTGCAGCGCGAACTGTGTCGCCTGGTTGATTTCGAGGTCTTCGACATTCGTCCCGGAGAGATGCGACTGCTTTTCTTCCGCGAGCAGTTCGTCCGTCAGCGACCACGTGGCGAATGCTTTTAGAGTCGCATCACACTCGGTGATCCGCTCCCGAAAGACGGCGTTGTGCTGGTACAACTGCCGGGCCATGTTCCACCACTGGCCTCCCTGTCCGGAGAAGACGAAAGCCAGCCGGGCAACGTTGCCGAAGGGAACAGACCCCGTCGCAACGTGAGTATGATGTTCGCCTTTCTGCAACGCGGCGAGACGTTCCTGCAATTCCTCACGGTTGCGGAAGACGATTGCCGCTCGTTCGCGATGATGGCTGCGATGCAACGCCGCGGCATGGCAGAGATCGGACCACGACACCTCGGCATTCGCCGGCTGCTTCAACCATGCGGACAATCGTCCCGCGGCCTGCTGCAGTGCCGGCACGGTCGCCGCGGACAACGGCAGTAGATGGGCACCGTCAGCGGGTTTCTCGACGTGATGCCCGTTCGGCGCACCATTGGTGACCTTGGTCACCCGGCGGAATGCCAACGTCGCAGATTGCGGTTCGGGGGCCGATTCCAGCACGAGATGGGCGTTCGTTCCGCCGAAGCCGAAACCACTCACCCCGGCGAAACGGTGACCATCACCCACCGGCCACGGTTGCGATTCCGTCGGCACCGTGAACGGCATCTCGGCGTAGGAAATCCGCGGGTTCGGCTCCTGAAAGTGCAGGTTCGCCGGGATGCGCTGATGCTTGAGCGACAATGCCACTTTGATCAGCGCGGCGATCCCCGCCGCGGCTTCCAGATGCCCGATGTTCGTCTTCACCGAACCGAGGACGCACTTCTCATTTGCTGATCGGCCGGGACTAAGCACGGTCTTCAGCGCGTTGGCTTCCATCACATCGCCGAGTGCCGAACCGGCCCCGTGAGCTTCGACGTATTGCACGTCTGACGGGGCAATTCCCGCATGTCGGTAGGCGTCGCGCAGCACGGCTTCCTGCGATGCCTGTAGTGGAGCGGTGAGGCCGTTGGAGCGGCCGTCCTGATTGACGGCGCTGCCCCGGATGACGGCATAGATCGGACTGCCATCGGCCAGCGCCTGCGACAACCGTTTCAGCACCACAACACCGACGCCTTCGGAGCGGACGATGCCGTTCGCGCGGGCATCGAACGCCTTGCAGCGACCATCGGGTGCCAATCCGCCGGCTTGTGCGAAACTTTTCGAGACCGCCGGGGTTAAAATGATGTTTACCCCCCCGGCGAGGGCGACGTCACATTCCCCGTGACGGAGGCTGTTGCAGGCCAGATGGGTTGCGACCAGTGACGAAGAACAGGCCGTATCGATGGCGAGACTCGGTCCTTTTAGATCGAGGAAGTACGACAACCGGTTCGCGGCGATGCAACTGGCGTTGCCGGTGGCCCAGTACGGATCGAGCTGGTCGACCTGGCGCAAGCACAACTGGGCATAGTCGTTGGTGGAGATCCCCATGAACACGCCAGTGCGGGACCCACGGACGGTGCTCAAGGTCTGCCCGGCGTCTTCGAGGGCTTCCCAGGCGACTTCGAGCACCAGCCGTTGCTGCGGATCGATGTACATCGCTTCCCGCGGCGCGATGCCGAAGAACCCGGCATCGAAGGTCTCAATCTCTTCGAGAAAACCGCCCCAGCGCAGGCATGTCCGCTCCGGATCGTGGCCTTCGATCAGGCTGCGATACGAGGTCGTGGCGGGATCCCAGCGGTTTGACGGAACCTCGCGAATGGCATCCCGCCCCTCGGTGAGCAACTCCCAGAAGGCGTCCGCATTCGGGGCACCGGGCAGCCGACAGCTCAAGCCAACGATGGCGATCGGTTCGTCACGCTCGACATGCAACGGTGCAAACTGTGCCGGTGTGAATCGAGGCATCGTCCGTGCGGGAGCCAGCGCCTGCGCGATCGCTTCGATCGTCGGATGTTCGTACACAATCGTCGCGGACAACCGTCGTTGCAGCAGACTTTCGAGGCGTCCCGAGATTTCGACGGCATCGCGCGACGTCAGTCCGAACGATGCCAACGGGGCGCGAATGTCAATTCCGCTGTCGAGGTTTGGCAGTCGCTGCTTCAGTTCCGCAATCAACCACTCCTGCAGGGCTGCGGCGTCGAAATCTGCCGCCGTAGGATCAACGGGCGCAGCAACGCTCGCGGACGGCTCGATGACGGTGGCTAGCTGAGAAGCCGGAAGCGGGCCCAGTTCTTCCGCCCGCCACGCGGCAATCATGTCGAGTTCATGCATCCGCAGCATGCCTCGACAGAGAGATCGCTGAACTTTTCCGCTCGAAGTGCGCGGGATTTCTCCACGTCTCACCAAGGCAATCTGGCTGACGTTGATTTCATGCTCGGCGGAAACGTGCTGGCGAATCGCCTGAATGATTTCATTCGTGTCTACGCCGCGGCCATTGCGCTGCACTTCATTCACAATCGCCAGGTGCTCGGCACCATCGAACTCAAGGGCAAAAGCGACACCACCCTGTCCGCGCAGGGCTGGATGTGCATATTCGACGGTCTGTTCGATATCCTGCGAGTAATGATTCCGCCCATCAATGATGATTAAGTCTTTGATCCGCCCAACCACAAAGACTTGATTCTGACGGAGGAACCCCAAGTCGCCAGTGCGAAGATACCGTCGGCCATCGCCTAGAACGGCTTCAAAGGTTTCCGCTGACTGCTCCGGATGATTCCAATAACCATTCGCGACGTTGGGACCACTCACCCAGATTTCACCAATCGACTCCTCGGGACATTCCTGCTCTGTATCGACATTGACGATGCGGACAACAATGTCTGCTCCCGCCACTCCGCTGCCGACCAGTTCCGTCACCGCCGACCCATTCTGCGGCAGAACGGCGGTTCGCTCACTTTCGAGTGATCGCCGATCAAAACGCTCAATAACAGGGCCCATTCCCTGCGGACCACCGGAGACGAGTAGTGACGCTTCGGCCAGCCCGTAGCAGGGAAACAGTGTCTTGCTCGAGAAACCGCATGCGGAGAACTTCTCGGCAAACCGCTGCAAAGTGCGCGGCTGGATCGGTTCGGCTCCGCTGAAAGCCACTTGCCAGCAGGAAAGATCCAATTCAGCAAGCTGCTCCTCACGGATGGAATCAATACAGTGATCATAAATAAAGTTGGGACCACCACTGGTTGTTGCGTGATATTGTGAGATCGCCCGCAACCAGCGCCCTGGACTCTGCACAACATGAATCGGCGATAATAATACAACAGGAAACCCGGAGTACAACGGCTGTAATACGCCTCCAATCAGTCCCATATCATGATATGTCGGCAGCCAACTGACACCGCGGCTGTGGGGGCTGTGATTGAACGCCCGAGCGATCTGCGCGGAATTTGCCAGCAGGTTGCCATGGGAAAGCATCACTCCTTTCGGCTGTGAAGTCGATCCTGATGTGTATTGAATGAAGGCCAGCGTTTCCGCCAATTGTTCCCTGGGCTCCCATTCCCATCCGCCGTTATCGACAAGTTCCTCCGTGATTAGCAGGGGAATGCCACCGAGAAACGGGTGGCCTTGAAGTCGCGACTCGATCATCGCGGCCGTGTCGGCTGTCGTGAGGATCACCGCGGGGCGGGCATCTTGTGCGATCCGTTCGAGACGCGTCAGTGGCCGCCGGGGTCTTGGTACCTCACAGGGAACCGCAGTGACACCAGCGTAGAAACAGCCAAAGAGGGCGGAGACGAAGGACAATCCCGGCGGGAACAGCAGGAGTGCCCGTTCTCCCGCCAGTTGCTGCCTTTGCAGGAAGGCCGCGATGTGTCGTGACTCGAGATCGAGTTCACCGTAGGTGCGTCGTAATTCCTGTTCCTCGCCGTCAACCAGAAACGTCAGCGCCAACTGATCCGGCTGCCGGTCACCACGCAGTCGCAGGACGTCCACGAAGTTGGTGGGCGTTGTTGTTGAAGCGGATGAAGGAACGGACATCTCAGCGGGTCCAGGTAAGAGTAACCCAAGAGATCATGGCACAAAGAATCAGCTCGAAGACTTCATCTTTTCACGGAGGCTGAGAGGGCGCATATCGGTCCAGACTTCCTGAATGTATTCCAGACATTCCGCCTTCGGCCCGGACTTGCCGACAGCCCGCCAACCGAGCGGAATCTCGCGGTCGATCGGCCAGATGGAGTACTGCTCCTCATGGTTGACGACGACCTGTAATTGCCCATCCTGCCAATCGGGACGTTCGTCGCTCATGTCTGCGAATTCCTGTGTTTAGATGCTGAAGGGTTCGAGATCACACGGCTTCCAGAGGGTCTTAACTGTCACAAGCGGCATGCGGCTGATGACTCAGTGGACGACAAGGCATCAGTATTATTGCTAAATCACGGCATAAATGATGGGTACAGGGCGAGACGATGCAAAGGTAACGACCTCCAGCCGTAACTCAAAGCGAACACGGGCAACAATGAATGAGAATTCCGTTTCGGACCCCGCCGCAGGAAAGCCTACCGATGGTGGCGCATGCGGACACGAGGGAAACCACTCCTTCGTTTTGAGTTTTTCATATGTCTCGAAAGGTTTCCGGTGGGCTTTGTGTTTGCGACAAGTCATAGCAGCGTGTGGATTTATTCACCTTGGCCTCCTCCGAGCGTGAGGTGATTGTTAAAGTGACCAGGCGACAGTCGCGGGTGCGGTTTGGCGTTGGGGATGCGGGAGTGGTGGGATGGCGATGGGGCGGCGGAAGAC
>JBGSUN010000138.1:0-3757 GCA_041753475.1 Planctomycetaceae bacterium
ATGGAAGGTATCGTGCGTCAAACATGGCGAACTGATCCCAGTATCGATATCTGCTTCGCCTACACGCTCAGCGAGCCGATGTTACCGCAACTGCGGTCCGGCAAGATGCCGCGCTCCGCCAGTGCGATGGAAGAGTTGGCCGACCGATACCAGATGCCATCGATTCATTTCGGCGTGAAGGTGGTGCAGATGGAATCCGCAGGCGAACTGGTTTTCAAAGCCCCGAAACCGCCGAATGTGAACGAAGCAAAACCGATGGTCTTCTCCACGGATGGGGTGCATCCGCACGTCGAAACAGGGCATAAACTTTACACCGAAGCGATCGCGCGATCATGGCCATCGATCTGGGAGGCCGGTACCAAGTCGGTCGCCCACGCGCTGCCCGAACCCCTCCGCAGCGATAACTGGGAACGGGCGCGGCAGGTGGCGGTCACTCCCGACGTGCTGCGCGGGAACTGGAAGAAGCTGGCCGCCGACGACACGTTGGCGAAACGGTTTGCACGCCACATGCCTGACCTGTACCAGGCGCAGGAGCCGGACGCGGAGCTGGTGTTCACCTTTGAAGGAACCACGGCGGCCATGTTCGATCTGTTGGGCCCCGACGGCGGGCGGCTGAACGTGCAGTTGGATGACCGAAAGCCCGCGCTTCAAAACCGCTTTGATGCCTATTGCACCTATCACCGCCTGAGCAAACTCGCCGTCGCTAATGAACTCCCATCCGGCCGTCATACGGTGCGAATCGCTTTGACTCCCGAAAAGCTCGACAAGCGGAACATCCTGTTCGAACACAACCGGGCCGACTTCGATCAACACCCGGATAAATACGCTCCGCACACTTGGTTTGTCGGATCGCTCCTCGTCATCGGCGATGTGGTGCCGAATGCCGTCTCCGAGAAGTAAGCCAGCTCACGCGAGACAACCGTTCTCGCAAAAAAGGAAGGTCGCTGAAGAATCTCGCGAACATTTCGGCTTCGGCGCGCATCTCATAAGTAACTGCGATGGCGGCTGTCGCCTTCGCCTCACGATCACGCAGAAGAATCCCGTTCTTAGGTCTTGCGGATCATGATGCTTTCCCGGCTGATGTCCGATTGCCCACAGAAAGATTCGAGGAAGTTCGCTAATCCAGCGAATCACCTCGCCGCGCAACCCGTGTATCCCGAACTCCGGCAAGACTTTGCTGGGAATCCGGGAAGTCCAGGTTTGCGAGGCGAGCAATCCCTCAATCCCCTGCGCACGTGACATCGGCCCTAAGCCTTCCGCGAGCTTTCAAAAAGCCCGGTGTCACAAAGAGGACACCGGGCTTTCTCGTTTTGCCTTTGGCAAACTTTCCAACAGAGCATGGGCTGGTAGCTGAGATGGTGTAGCGCCTGGCTGAAGACCAGGAGAGAAGGATTCGAGCGCCTTCCAGCCCACATCCAAATCATCCGGTTCGCCGGACCACGGAGAAGGTGCGTCCACACACACGGCCCGTTCGACTTCTGGTGAGGTTGCCAGTCTTTCAAGCTGGTTAGGTTGGGTTCGAATCCCACACGGGTCAATCGTTTGCAGCAGAGCGTAGCGAAGCCTGGTATCGCGCCTGGCTGGGGGCCAGGAGATCGTTGGTTCAAATCCAACCGTTCTGACTATGAAGCGGGATGTTGGGGAGCGGGCTTTGTCCACAGCGAGGACTACCGCCTTCGTGGACCAGACGCCCGTCTGCTCCACTCCGTTGCTTCCCGACTGCGCTTGGTGGTGTAACGGAAGCACTTCGTTCTGATACGGCGAGGGCGGCGGTTCAACTCCGTCCCGAGCGATTGAAGGAGATCGTCATGGAACTCGACCTGACAGACAAACGTCGCCACGCCCTCACTCGGGGTCGTGGTGTAACGGCAGCACAGCAGACTTTTAATCTGCCCGGCGGGGGTTCGAATCCCTCCGGCCCCACTGGAAACAACACGGGATCAAGGTGTTAGCGGCAGCACACTCGGCTCTTACCCGAGCAAGTGACGGTTCAAGTCCGTCTGGTCCCATTCGAATGACAAGCACTGGTCGTTTAGCGGCCAAGACACCGCACCCGTAATGCGGCGACGTGGGTTCGAGTCCCACCCGGTGCTTTTTCCTGCGCGATCACGAATCGTGTGCGTGGGAATGACTGTCGCGCGTTGAGCGCGGCAGTGATTGCTCTTTGACAATTCGGCCAGGATTCAATGCACCTATGACGTAGCGGCAGCGTACCGTCTCGCCAAGGCGGAGGTGTGGGTTCGACTCCCACTGGGTGCAATGTGGTCGATGGCTAATGGTTCATGGTCGATGGAAGGACAAGATGTTTGTGGTTGTGTCTCTTTCCATCAGCCATTGACCATGAGCCATCGACCATCATCAGCGTGTGGGAAAGTCTGGAAATCCGCGTGCTTCGGGCAAGCAACTGAGGCCGCCGACCGATAGGGAGGATTAAGGCCGAAGGCGGTAGTCCTTGCGGTAACGCGGTTCAAATCCGACCACGCTGACTGAATCACTTTGCGGTGTGGCCCAATGGTAGGGCGGCTCGCTGTTAACGAGACGAATGCAGGTTCGAGTCCTGCCACCGCAGCTTCATGGAAGTCATCCGGCCGGATGAGGAGCCTGTCTCGAAAACAGGTGCGGGCTGCGTGCCCGTTGTGGGTTCGAGTCCCACGGCTTCCGCCTCGACGAACAACACGTGCCCTTGGCCGATCGGCAGAGGTGTCAGCCTTCCAAGCTGAAAAGGTGGGTTCGATTCCCACATGGGAGCAAGGTTCGCCGCCGACCGATAGGGAGGAAAAAGGCGAACCGCGGTAGTCTTCGTATCGGGTCGGTAGCTCAGCGGCAGAGCAGGTGCTTGTTAAGCACCCGCGCGTGGGTTCGAGTCCCACCCGTCCCTCTCGAATTATTGCGGGGTAGTCGCTGTTGGCCGCGATGCTGGGCTTTGACCCCGGAGGCGCAGGTTCGATTCCTGTCCCCGCAATTCAGTCGAGAGCGGAGAGTCGAGAGTCTAGAGCCAGAAAAGAAGCGGATGCGAACCTCTGCTCTGGCTCTCGACTCTAAACTCTGGACTCTCGACCTCCTTGCGGGATAGTTGCTGCTGGCAGTGACGCTGGGCTCTGACCCCGGAGGCGTTGGTTCGATTCCAACTCCCGCAGTTTGATCACGGAAGTCATCCGGCTGGAAGCAAGGTTCGCCGCCGACCGAGAGGAAGGATGAAGGCGAGCCGCGGTAGCAAGACCGGCTTGAGAACAGGCGGCGGGCACTCCCGCTTGTGGGTTCAAGTCCCACGGCTTCCGCATGGCGATCACAATCGGGCTCATGGTCCAACAGAAAGACATCGGTCCTGCAAACCGAGGATTCGGGTGCGATTCCCGATGAGTCCACTTTCAGATTGATCCCGTGGTCCAGCGGCGACGACTTCTGGCCTACACCCAGACAACGATGGTTCGAGTCCATCCGTGGAAGCAACTGAGGCCGCCGACCGATAGGGAGGATCAAGGCCGAAGGCGCTAGTCCTATTTGAGAACGCCCAGGTACGCCAACTGGCTGAGCGGCTCGGCTTAAACCCGAGCGATTGCGGGTTCGACTCCCGCCTTGGGCATCGAGTGAAGCATGGCTCGGTAGGCAACTGGCAGACCACTTTGGCTTAGAACCAGAGATGCTGTGGGTTCGACTCCCACCTGAGCTATTCCATTTCCTCTCGCGGAGCAGTCCGGAGTGCTCACCACCCTGTCACGGTGGAGATCGTGGGTTCAAATCCCATCGAGAGGGCTGA
>JBGSUN010000139.1:0-30110 GCA_041753475.1 Planctomycetaceae bacterium
GTCTTCCGCCGCCCCATCGCCATCCCACCACTCCCGCATCCCCAACGCCAAACCGCACCCGCGACTGTCGCCTGGTCACTTTAACAATCACCTCACGCTCGGAGGAGGCCAAGGTGAATAAATCCACACGCTGCTAACGCCCGCTTCCCCAAAAAGTCAGCCAGACGGATCTTGTTGCCGTCGCACGTCGTCGCGGCAAAGTCCGGTGCGTGGTTGCCGACTTCAAATGTTGTCATGTTTGCTCTTCCAGAACTGATGTTGTCGGGATGCCTCAGCAGAACGATGACCATGCTATCCACAGCACCAAGCCTCCGTGCAGGCTCCAGGCGGCTGTCCGCAGCCAGTTGGTTGAGACGAGACGTTGATGAACAACCGGTTCGAAAGCTTGAGTCAATAACTCGTGACACGGAACCTGAATGAAGGCCGTTGACAACCAGCTGACACTCAACAGCGCCAAGCCGGACCAGACGGACCACTCGGGTGCACCGGTCGGCCGGTACCAAATCAGTAGCACTGCGGTTGTTCCTTCGATCAGCATCGGTGGCGCGACCACCCAAGTGGTGAGAGCCGTGTGACGCTTTTCGTAGGAGGGAAATTCCCGATTTCCGACGCTGTCAAAGAGCGGGTAGTGCACGACCTGCACAAACCAAATCAGCCCCACCATGTACAGGGATGATCCGAGGTGGGCCAGGAACAAAAGTCGGATGAGCGGGTCGTTCATGCCCGATCCTTCAACACGGCTTCCGCCGCTCGACGTCCCGACACCATCGCGCCCTGGATGGAAGCGTTGTCCCGGTGATCGCCGCAGACGTAGATTCCGGACTGCCAGCGAACGGGGCGTTCCGGCACGTTCAAAGCCGGCGGGCTCTGAGCGGGGAGAGCGTAAGGAATAGAATAGGTTCGCAAATGACGCCAGTCCTGGACCACGGTGCCGAACCACTCGCCCAGCTGCGCACGCACCTCGGCCAGGAGCCGATCCGGATCGTTCCCCGTGCCCAAGACTGTCACCGAGACGAGGCTCTTGTCGCCCGGACCATAGGAAGGTGCGGCGACGGTGGGAACACAAAGATTGTTGATCGGGCCGCGACCATCGCCGTTCAAGACAAGCAGCGGTTGGGCAATGGGGGGACGCGGTGCCGTAAAGTAGAGGCACGTTGCGCCTTGTCCCGCCGAGGAAATGGTGTCACCCAGCAGTTCCGCAGCCGCACGGCCCTCGACCGCCACTACCACGGATTTGGCACGGAGTTCTTCGCCAGTGGAGAGTGTCACCACACCCGGCCCCACTCGCACTACACTGGCTCCCAGCCGAAGGCTTTCGGGCGGCAACGCCGCCGCCAGTTGTCGGGGGATGGCTTCCATCCCCTCTGCCGGTAGACAGGCGTTTCCAAGGGAGAACATGCGAAACACGAAGTTCAGCATGCGGCTGGAAGTCCGCAGCTCAGAGTCGAGAAAGATGCCGCCCAGAAACGGTCGAAAGAACCGCTCGATCATCGACGGCGAGAAACCCGCATCCTGAAGTGCCTGGAGGGATGTGGTCTCGGGGTCGCGAAAACGGTCCTCGATGGTGCCCCGCAATGATCTTGAGCGAAAACTCGCGACGCGCAACTTGTCCGCGAGCGAGCCGATGGGCGAGAACAACGAACGAATGGCGGACAGCGGTCGTCGCCAGGGGTCGGTCAGTTCGTGAAACCGGCCAGAGTAACGAACCAGAGCACCAGGCAGGAACGGCTTCAGGTCCAGCGCTTCATAATCCAGGATCGACTTTGCTTCCGGGTAGCTCGTCAAGAAGACTTGAAAGCCTCGGTCCAGACGAAATCCGTCCACGGTGTCTGTGCGGATTCGGCCCCCGACGCCATCGAAGGCCTCGAGCACCAGGAAGCGGATCCCCTGTTGTTGCAATAGGCGGGCGCAGCACAAGCCGGAGAGCCCAGCGCCGACAATCAAAACATCATAATCCATACAGCGTTGTCACCTTTCGCTCGCCGAGAACGCACTTGTCCATTCCCCGGATTCGATCAAGCTCCGCGTCTTCTCATGGCGGTAGGCGAACATGGCTTCCAGCTTGCGGCGAACAAGCCATCCACCGAGCCACTGCCCAATCACGCCGAAGGGAACCGCATATTCGACCTCGTCCCTTAACAGGGTTCCGCCGTGACCATCGTCGAGAAAGCGATGACGGTGATACCAAGAGGCGAACGGTCCTGATTCCTGGCGATCGGCAAACAGGTGCGGCGGATCGTATTCCGTGTGAATGGCGATCCATTGAATCGGAATGACTCCAAGACTCCCACGCAGGACGACCTGGCTGCCGGGCTGGAGCGACCCGTCTGATTTGACCAGTTTCATGTTCTCCCACGGTGGGATGAGATGCGGCAACGCATCCGGGCTTTCGTGAAAACGAAAAACCACATCCGGGGCAGCATTGATTGGGGTTTGTTTGACATACTGCTGTCGTGACGTCCCCTTCGATCGCTGGCCCGCTCTCGGGTACTTCGCCGCATCCCGCAGGATCATGGTGAACGGAATCCACCACAGCAGGTCGTTGGTCAGGATCGTCAATCCGAAGAGGGGTGGAAACGTCCCGCGCAACAGTGCCACGAGAAACCCGATCGGGCCAAAGACTTTGCCCAATAGCCCGACAAGCACGATCGGCCAATGAGTCCGCGAGTCGCCTGCCGCGATGAGGTACCCGATCCCGTAAACACCGACGATCATCCCGACACATTGCCAGATTTCGGGATAATTGATCCGCTCGGCACCCGTGAGGTCGAACAGGAGGTGGGGCCAAGCGATTGTCAGGGTTCCCCAAGTCAAGTTGTAGATTCCCGCGGCCCAGAGCCAACGACTGGCCCAAGGCGGCGATTGTGATCCGTCTGACGAGAGACTCATGCCACTCTCCTGGCTTTCGATCACAGCTGGGCTCCCGATGAATGCGTTTTCGGAGCGGTCGCCTCGATCATGATGTGGTGAGGTGGTGCAGAATCACGATCGGTACTTTCGGCCGCGCGACCCAGATTCCGCAGCATGCCGGCGAATGGCGAATACAGACTGATGCAGGGGATAAATTCCATACCAATGCAGCAGCCCGGCCAGCCCCAGCGGATCGAAAATCGCTGTCTGGCGGATTGTACTTACGTGTTCACAGGGGCTGATTTCGAATTCCAGCCAGGCACGTCCTGGCAGTTTCATTTCCGCTTTCAAGCGCAGACGTTGGTCCGGTTCGACAATTTCGACGCGCCAGAAATCGAGCGGATCGCCCACATGCAAGTTGTCTGGACGCGGCCGGCCCCGGCGGACACCCACGCCGCCCACCAGTAAATCCAGGAAGCCGCGGAGGGACCACAACCAGTTTCCATAGTAACAGACCGTCCGAGCGCCGATGCGGCGCATCGGTGCGATGGGTCGTGATCAGCAGAAGCCTGGGCGAAAAAAGTGCCAACGCTTGGAACGACCATAGTCCAAGCGTTGACGTGGGGCAGTTGATGTCGCGCGTGACTGGCCAACAGGACCAGAAGTTCAAGCTTTATCGACGATTGGCCGCCGACATCCGGTAGGACACGACTCGTCCGGTTTGAGGACAGACGTAAGAGACGTGTTGCGTCTTTTCTGGGGCAACATGTGCGCCCTTCGCAGGTGCAGCCGGAGGCAGCATCACGCTGTCAATCACATGAATCACTCCGTTTGACGCGTCGATGTCGGTCGCGACGAGTCCCGCTCCGTTGATGGTCGCGGCACCATTCTTCATCGCGGCAGTCAACATCCCTCCATGTACCGTCTTGAACTCCTGCTTGCTCAGAACATCGTTCGAGAAGACGCGGCCAGGCACGACATGAAACTTCAGAATCGCGGCCAAGTTCGCTTTGTTCTCTGGCTTGAGCAGGCTCTCGACCGTTCCGGCCGGCAGCTTTGCAAACGCTTCATCCGTTGGGGCGAATACGGTCAGCGGCTGATCTCCCGACAAGACCTCGACTAGCCCAGCCGCTTTCGCGGCAGTGAGCAAAGTCTTGAATGAGCCGGCCTTATCCGCCGTCGCCGGAATGTTGGTTGCGGACGGCAGAATCACCTGATCGATCACATGAATTACACCGTTCGAGCAGGCGATATCGGCAGCGACCACCTGTGCTTGGTCGATCTGGACTTTGTCGCCGTCGACTTTGACATCGACCCGCTGCCCGTTCGCAGTGGCGGCAGCGGTGAGTTTCACCACATCCGAGGCCAACACCTTGCCCGGCACCACATGGTACGTGAGCACCGCGATCAACTGTTGCTTGTTTTCCGGCTTCAGCAGTGTTTCGACCGTTCCTGCGGGCAACTTCGCGAAGGCCTCATCGGACGGGGCAAATACCGTGAACGGACCCTGGCCCTGCAGCGTTTCCACCAACCCGGCGGCCTTTAAAGCCGCAGCCAGCGTCTTGAACGAGCCGGCTTCCACCGCCGTGGTGACAATGTCTTTGCTTACGGTGCCTTGCGCCATCGCGACGCCCTGCGCAAACACCACCAGAGCAACAGCGGTCGCTCCCAACATCAATCTGCGAATCATGTCGTTCTCCTGACTTGGACGGGCCTTGGGGGACTGAATGATGATCGACTTCCATGAAATCGTTCAAATCGTTCATTGGGTGTGAGACCGCCGTCTGACGGGAGAATTAACGAGGTTTCCGAAGAATTTCCGAAATACGAGAACGGAGTTGGTGCGATCCAGACGTTTCGTCACGGCTCGGAGTTGTCTTGGTGATCGCAGCGGCGGCGGCTTCAGTTTGCCACGCCCCCGGCACACGCCCCGCCACCTTCAGCAGATCCGCTTTCACGTTGACGACCTGGTGCTCGCGATGCCATTCGCTCGGAAAGAAGTTCTTCAGGCGATTTGCCTGGAACCGGACGGGGCAGTCGATGAAACAGTTCTGGTCGGCACGGGGCGTACCAACGGGTGTGCCGCCCCTTACAGCACCTCTCGATGGTACTGTGGAGATTGATCTGCGGATGCCGTCTGATACTCTCGTACTTCCGATTCAGAGATTCACAAGTTCGGCGGCGGAAACATCCACAAGGAGAAAACCGATGCGAGTTGTTGGCTTGGTCGCTCTGTGTTGCGTGTCGTCCTTGCCCGGTTCCACCATCGCCGCCGAACCTTCCCCGGAGTCACTCGTCAAACAGGTGATCACAGCTGCGGGCGGCGAGGACAAACTGCTCAAACTGTTTCGTACTCGCGAGACGGTCAACGTCAGCTCTGATCCGGAGAAGAAGGTGCCCGAGCGGATCTCTGTCTACGAGCCACCGAGGTATTGGTGGACCGGAAGAAATGAGCGGGTCAAGGACGAGCAGAAACCGGATGAGCCAGCCATCTTTCTGGTCTCGGCGTGGACGCTCGGGATGCTGACGGACCCAGCATCCAAGTTGGAGCTCAGCCCGGATGTCGTTGAGTCGGACAAGCCGGCGTTCGGGCTTCGGGTCAGCGGGACAGTCTCTCCCGCGATGGATCTGTATTTCGACAAAGCCGAAAGTCGCCTCGTCCGAATCGACTGGCGAAGCGACATCCACCGGTTCCGTGATTGGAAAGAACACGACGGGGTGAAATTCCCCTCGAAGTGCGCCGGATACAAGAAGGTGTCAGGGAAGCCTTGGTACTTCAGCGAAATCATTGAATTGGAACGACTGACGGAGTTGCCGGACGGGCTGAAGCGAAGGTAACACCGAACCCAAGCGCTGCACCTGGATCTGGTCCGCATGTAGGCTTTCTGTGGCGTGTATCAGGATCGCGCTAGACATCTCTCCCGTAAGTGTGGGTAGGCTTTCGTTGGAATATCATCCGTAGCTTCCTCCATCCTACGAGCGGTTCGGCTGGCGGTATCGGCCCTTCACCTGGGACGGTCAACCGCAGTGGGAGTGCGTGGCGTTCGATCCGTCCCCGGCGTCGTTCTCGAAGATCTGGTTCGCGCCGAATCCCGTTCGGGCCTGGCGGGCCGATTTTTATCGCCGGATCGGCGGTCACGATCCGTCACGGGTGGTGCTCGACGACCAGGACCTCCTCTGTCGGACTTTTATCCACGGCCGCGTGAAGCACATCGACCGATGCCTGTACGTCTATCACGTCCATGCGGGCAACACCTGCCGGGGCGACTCCCCGGCAAGGACTCGAACCTGGAACCCACCGGTTAACAGGCCTGTTCCTGATCGTGAAATGGCTAAGAAAATGCGTGTGCGGCCCGATCGGCCGCACACGCATTATGAACCCTTGCGCCCTTCGCCGTTTCGCTTTTCCCGTTCGATCCGCAGCATTTTCCGGCGGGCACGACCATCCATTGCCCGTTCCCCGCGCTGCTTCGCCAGGTAATTCATGGTTGCCGTGACCGTGTTCCGGTCGACTTGGCAGTGATTCGCGATGTCCTGCAATGGCCAGCCCTGGTCAGCAAGGCGTTGCACTTTCCCTGCGATCCGCTGATAGACCGGCAGAGATTGAGCTGCCGCGAACTTCCACGAGAGCCGTTGAAAGGCTTCGGAGACTGGCAGACCATGGTGGGCATACCAACGATGGTAAAGCCGCATGGTTGATTTCGGCTGAACGTTGAGCTTTGCAGCAACGTCATGGGGCCGCATGCCCGACTCGATCAATGCCTTCACTTCGGTCGCCCGGCGCAACCACTTCGGATCCTCACGGAAGTCGATCGTAATGACACAATAGTTTGATTCATCAATTGCAGGCGACGCGTCATCGCAAAGCCATGGGATGAGTCGCAGCGGGAACCGACCAGCCAGCCAGCCCTTTTTCTCCTGCCGCTGGCCTCGCTGCTCAAGCACGATCCGTCCACCTGTAATCAGTTCTAGCACCCGACGGAGCTTGATAATCAACTCCGGATGTTCATCGAGTTTCGCCGTTGTGAGGTCGGATTGAAGCAAGCGAAGGCGTGCTTCAATCCGACCTCACGCGTGAAATGGGGCGGAGCCTTGTCCTGCTCGCAGCGGAGACGATCCAGTGCGGCTTGCTGTTGATTCCGCTCCGCGCTGAGCCGCGCGATGACTCGGGTCGCATCGGCCTGTTCGGCAGCCGATTCTCCGACGTTGCATCGGTTAAAGTCGATCCGCGATGTTAGCCGCAACATGTTGGAAACGCTGTGGTTGCGCTAATGGCACATAAAAGAAGCCCGGCATCTTCCGAGATGCCGGGCTTCTGCTTTTATTGGCGTTTGATCGCTCAATCGATCGGTTCATCCAGCACGAGCGCGCGGACATACCGTGATGGCGGCGAACCGTGTGACACGACGGCGTCGTGATACTTCTTCAACGTGAACTTCGGTCCCCACGCTTTTTCGACCGCGTTCCGCAGATCGCGTTGTTCTTGATAACCCACGAAGTAGGTGGAAAGCTGAGCCGCGGTCACCTGCGCGCGAATCCATTTGCCGGCAGCTTCACGCTCTTCCTGGAACGTGTCCTGCGTCATCAACTTCATCGCCTCTTCTCGGCGAATGCCGTCAACGTGGACCGCCTGATCCAGCAGCGTGTTGGCAATCGTTCGCAAACACCACTTCAACGTGACGAGCCGCATCAAGGGGTCGTCTTTCATAAATCCTTCTTCCGAGAGCATCTGCTCGGTGTAGCAAGCCCAGCCTTCGACAAACGTGCCGGACGACAACAACGACCGCAGCCGCGACGGATGCCGGTTGGAGTACGCCAGTTGCACAAAGTGCCCGGGCATGGCTTCATGCACGGTGAGGTTATGAATGGACCGCAGATTGTATTCGCGCAGGAAGGACGCACATTGCTGATCGGTCCACTCGGCGGGCAACGGGGCGACGGCGTAAAACGTCTGCTGGCCGACTTCGAGCGCACCGGGGGAATCGCAGTAAGCCACGGAAACGCCCCGCTGGAACTCGGGCATGACAATGATCTTCAACGGATCGGGTGGCAGCGTCATCAGATCTCGATCACGCACAAACTTCGTGGTGATTTCCAGCGACTTCTCGGCGGCAGGAACCACGCCATCGCGCGGCGGGACTTCGGCGTAGGCCAGTTCCAGAGCTTCGGCGATGACCGCCTGCTTCTGAGCCGGTGTTGCATTCTCGGGGGCGGAGAAACGCCCTTTCGCTTTGCTGAGTGCGAGGATCGCCAGGGTGTACATCTCGTTGCGCACTCGCTGCAGTTCAAACTCCGCCCGCTGCCTGAGTTCCTGCCGCGATAACGGCGAATCCAGCACACGGCGGAGTTTCTCGTCGTAGAGTTTCGCCCCCAGCCGGTAATCGCCCTTGGCATTCGGTAGCAACTCCTTTTCGAGCCATTGCTGCTGTTGCTCGACGGCGGCGGTGGCGACTTCCATCGCCTTGTCGAGCCGTTGCCGCTCGGCTTCCGACAACTTCATTCGTTCCGGGCGGACCATGTTGTCGAGTGTGCTGAGGACTCCACGATTCTGTTTGATCGCCGTCTCCGCATGCACGGTCGGCACCCGCGCCGGTTTCAGTGTCGCGCGGACCTGCTCATACATCCGCGGGAACTTTTCCAGCCGATCGGTCACACGCTGTAAGCGTTGTTCCAGCGGTGCAAACTCACGGGCCATCAAACTGTAGATCGACCCGCCGGCAAGCTGCGTGTAAGCAATTGGGTTCCATTCCCATTCGCGCAATTCGTCCAGAAACCAGAGATCGCTCTGCAATTTGCGCGTGAGCAGAACATGGTCAGTCTGATGATCGCGGTTCAGTTGCGAACGATCAATTTTCGCCAGATCGGCCAACCAGCGCTGGTAAAAGACCCGTTCCTTGGTGCGGGCGGCTTCGCTGATATCATCGACCAGATGATCGTAGCGATGGTCTCCCAACCCGGTGGCACCCACCGGTGAAAGGGCGGGATATTCGTCGAGGAACTGCTTCGACAACGCCACAAATCGCGCGTTCGCATCCTGTGCCGACACATCGGTGTTCATGACGGTCATTCCCAACGCGACCGCGGCGCACACGGTCCAACAATTCCATTGCATGTTGTCATCCTGTTGGTCATCACGTGGTGATTGATGCGGCACTCGCCCCCGGTCATTGACGGTGGGAGCGCTGCTCAGAACACCGATAGTAGCATCAACTGCGACATCCGCGTGAGCCAGATACGATCGTCGGCGGTCAACGCCCCTTTTTCGAGAATCCGCCGGGTGCGATTACGAACTGTGCTCACCATGTAGCGCTGCACGTCGGTCAACGGCTTCGTGGTCTCCGTTTCCAGCAACAGCGTGGTGATCCGTTCAAGCGCTTGCGGTTCATCAAGGGTCAGCGCCACTTCGCTGGTCCAGACGGGTGCTTCGGCGGCATTGGCCACGGCATGGGTGATGCGGGCCGCGAGATTCGTCACCTGCGCGACTTTGTCGTAATTCACCTTCGAAGGGACATCATTGGGCGAGTGATAATCGGGATGCTGCCCCGTCGAGAAAAATAGAAACGGGATCTGCCGATCACGAAACGGGCCGTAGTCACTGCGCGTGCCCACAAGATCGATTCCCAGCCGCGCGATTTCCACTTCCTTCGGCCGTACGGACCGATCCAGCGTTTCCCGAATCGCCGGGGAATGTTCGCTTCCCATCACAAAGATGACCGGCAGCGGTAAATCGCCCAGCGAACGGCCAATCATGTCCGCCGTCATGAAGAGTTTGACTTTCGTCAACGGCCATGGCGGATGGGCCACGAACCACCGCGATCCCCACAAGAGATGCTCTTCCAGATCGAAGCCGATAAAGACCACACTCCGCTTCGGCGACGTCGGCAACGCGGCCAGTGTGCGGGCGATTTCGAGCATCATCGCCACGCCCGTGGCGTTGTCATCCGCCCCGGCGTAGATTTCTCCTTCACGGACACCCAGATGATCGTGATGGACGCCGATGACGATGTATTCGTCTTTCAACACAGGATCGCTCCCTTCGATCCATGCACCGACATTCACGCCGACGATGTGCGTCTCATCGGCTCGATCCGCTTCACCGGGAATGCGTTGATCGAACCGGTTTTCGGGAAAGAGGGGCTTGAGTTTCAGTTCCCGAAATCGCGCGACGAGATATTGCGCGGCACGGAACGAATCGGGCCCACGCCGCCCGCGATACTCTGGTCCAGCCAGCGTTTCGACATGCGGCCGCACCTTTGCCGCGGTGACCGTCGGCAGCACGGGTTCATGACCACGTGCCAGGCTGGGCAGGAACAGCGCAAACAGTGCTACAAACATCAGTTGTAGGAAAAACGCCCGATTGTCATCAAACCCGTCTGCATTCATAAGCACTGATACCTGTCATTGTTGACGGCAGGCGAGAGCCAGCCCGACAAGGCTCGAAGCCAATCCAGGAAACTTCTAGCGCCGTTCGCCGATGCCGACAAGGCCGATTGCGCCGAAGATACCGATTCTGACGGTTTTTTGTGATGCAACGCCTGTCCAAAGACCGATCTTGGACCTAGCGAAGACTGTTTCCCGAGGGGGACGGCGTCGAATGACGCACCATAACTCTCGTATTGTTCGTAAGTTACGCGCCAAAACCGCGCGTCGAGGAGATCGGGGATGAAGGGAACGCTGTGGGCCCTGCTGGTGGCAGGCATTGTGATGTGCGCCGGCTCCTCGGCTCAGGCCGCCGGTGAGGGTCAACCGACCGACTGGAACCGGTTCTACAACTATCCGTACGTGTACTATCCGCACAACTTCACGCCGCCGCAACAGTACAATAACTTGTACTATCGCTACCCGGTCGAGCGTCAGATTCCGGTCTACAACAAGGACTGGTATAATTTCTACCCGACTTCTAAGCCGTACCACAAAGGCCACCATTTCATTATGGATGTGTTTTAACATCGGCTCAGCGTTGAGGGCTAAGAGCTGAGGGACAGAGGAAGGCGAACGCAATCTTCTCTGTCTCTGAGCCCTGAACTCTGAGCCATCCCCGTATCGAAGCGTGCAGGGGAAAGACGACGCCCGTGGGTGAAGACCCACGGGCGTTGTTGTATTTTGGAACCATGGACAATCGCGGTTCACCATCTGTCAGGTTGGACCCGATGGTCTGTGCGAGCACTGGTGAGCAACTCGATCTTTGAAGGCGGGCGCACCTTGGTCCCTTCGCCCCCGTCTGCGGGGGAGAAGGTGGCCGATAGGCCGGATGAGGGGGGCGAGCTTTTCAACATGCCCCCTCACCCTAACTCTCTCCCCCGCAGACGGGGGCGAGGGGACCGGAGCGCAAAGATCGAACCGACTCTCCCGACGCTGTAATCACTGAGGATTGAATCTCGGACGATGCGTACGATTTGTTTGACAGTGGCCTACGATGGCACGAACTATTGCGGCTGGCAGTGGCAGGCCAATGGGGTGTCGTTGCAGCAAACCCTCGAAGCGGCCCTGCTGAAGTTCACCGGCGAAAACATCCGGGTGACCGCCTCGGGGCGAACGGATGCCGGGGTGCACGCGCTCGGTCAGCTCGTCAGCTTTCATACGACGACGGCGATTCCACCGCTCGGGTTTCAACTCGGATTGCGTGGTATCCTGCCGGATGACATTGTGATCCGTGACGCCGTCGAACGGCCCTACGGTTACAGCGCGCGTTTCGATTCGATCCGCAAGCGCTATCGGTACGTTATTCACAATGCCCGGTCGCCGTGGCCGGCACTGCGGAATCTCACGTGGTTTGTCCGCTGGGCACTCGACGACGCCGCGATGCAGGCCGCGGCGAATGTCCTTGTCGGCACCCACGATTTCCGCTGCTTCGAATCCAAATGGCCGAACACGGAAACGAGCATCCGCACCATTCAGGAAGCGCGTTTCTGGCGAACGCCGATGTGGCAGCCGTGGAATGCGGGTTCCGTGGAAGCATCAGAGAATCCCGCCGTGCTTGCGGTGGATCCCGTGGATCGGGAGCAGAGGCAACCGTCGAAGATTGTGCCCGAGGATGGCACGCAGCCCGAGTTTCTCTGCTTCGACATCGTTGCGGACGGATTTCTCTACAACATGGTCCGCACGATTGTCGGCACGCTGGTGCATGTCGGTCGCGGCCATTGGACAACGGAGGATCTGCGCCGGATTCTCGACGACGGAGACCGTCGTTTCGCCGGTGACACCGCCCCCGCGTGCGGATTGTCGCTCGTCGAAGTCGAAGCGCCGGTCGATGAAGCCCGGATTGCGGACCGGTTGTCACGGTATCAGCAGAAGCAGGCGGCGTTGGGTGGGGCGAATCTTGACGAAGTCCTGGAAGCCGATGCCGGACCGCTGGGTGATTGAATGCGAACGATCCGAAACGCACACAGCGGTCCTTGCAGACATTCGATCGGTTTCGTTCATCGACGCAGGAGTGCCCAGAACCAATCCGCGTCGCGCGCCAGAATCATGTATCCCAAGCAGAACCAGACCGGCGAGAGTGCCATCACCTGCAGGAACCAATAATCGCGCCAGACCCAGGCGTGATCGAAACTTCCCTTGCGGATACGGACAAACCAGCGGCGGATGAGGAGCACAATCGGGATTCCCAGGATGATCCCGTTCCAGACGCCCACCACCACGATCTCGACTGCCAGCGCGGAGGTTGCCCCCGTGGTCGCGAGTGCCCGCAAGACCGGGTACGTCATCGGTACCGTCCCGAAGATCGCCATCACGGCCATGATGACCGACAACACCACATCCTGTGTCCGCACCTCCGTCGGATCGGAAATCGGCTGACGTATCGGCATGCCACAACGGGGACACTTCTGCGCTGCTTCTGGAAGCGCGGTTTCACACATCCGGCAATGAGCGACGTCCTCGTCGCTCTGCGGTGATGTGGCCGATTGCGAACTCGACATGAGACCGTCCGTTGAGCCGTTTGCCGCCGAGCAAAGAGACTGAGGATACCACTTCGTGGATTGAGTAAAACTCAAATGCGATCTCGAATTCAACCGGACGACGGCCGTCGCTGGCGCTTCGGACTGGGACGGAGGGCGCTTTGCAGACGCCGTTGCGGCGTGCCATACTGCTGCCACGAGGTGACAACGGTGGGGAATGACAATATTGCAGGCGTGCTGAAGTTCAGCGAGCGGATTACGTGTTTGCCGGTGATTCACGGCAGCGGGGATTTCGCGGTCGAGGTCCGGCGGCGAATGCTCGACGAACCGTTCGATTGCCTCGCGGTTCCGTTGCCGCCGTCGTTTCAAACCGCGGTCGAGAACGCCGTCGGCTTTCTGCCGGGCTTGTCCATCGTCATGCAGGAAGAACCGCGGTGGTTGCCGCCGCAGGATTGGTCCGGCGACACCAACGACGAAGACGATGATGATGACAGTGACCACCGCGCGGCGAGTTATGTCCCGATCGATCCCTGCCAGCCGGTGATCGCTGCGTTGCGGCTCGCGCTGCAGGAGCGCATGCCACGGGTGTTCATCGATCTCGAAACCGCCCGCTTCGACAGTTACTCCGCGGTGTTGCCCGATCCGTATGCCCTCAAGCAAGTCGCGGCAGAGAAATTCGCCGCGGCCGTCTTGCCATCCATTCCACGGCTGCCGGGTGAACAACCGCAAGACCGTGCCGTACACATGGCACATCGACTCCACGAACTCGAACAGCACCACGAAAAAATCTTGTTTGTCTGCTCGTTGATGGAATGGCCGTGGATTCGCGAGGCGTATGTCGAACAGCATCGATTGCGAGCCCGCGATGAAAATGTCGACGAACCGCAGACGTACGCCGTCGATCCCCACACCGCGATTTTCATGCTCGGCGAGTTGCCCTACATCACAGCACAGTATGAATTCGCGCGGGCGGAGCTCGAACAGGACGACAATCTTTCCGTCGATGGCGTGAAGACGCTGCTGCTGGCGGCCCGGTCACACTATCAGCAGGCGCTCGGCAAGCGGGCCCGTAAGATGTCTCCGAAGTTGATGCAATCCTACTTTCAGTATGTGCGGAACCTGTCGCTCATCGAACGCCGGATGACACCCGATTTCTACACGCTGATGGTTGCCGCTCAGCAAGTCATGGGCGATCAGTTCGCGCAATCCCTTGCCGAGACGGCCCGCGATTACCCCACCACGGCGTTTGTGCCGTTTCCGCAGGTGAAGTGCGGCGTGCATAAATGCCGATTGCCCGATGGCGATGTTGTGCACATGAAAAGCCGGTTGCCGGGGCCGTTGGTTTCGTGGCGAACGATTCAACTGAAGCCGCCACCGGCGAAGCTCGATCAGATGAAATGGCAAATGCGGTGGAACCCGTTCCGCCAATGCAGTTGGCCGCCGGAAGACGTGGCGATCGAGAAGTTCCGGACGCATGTGAAAGACACCGCGCTCGCATTGCTGGGCAACGACCTCGCCCGCAGTGAAAAGTTTTCAACGAGCCTGAAAGACGGCCTCGATATCCGCGAAACGCTGCGGAATTGGCACACGGGCGATCTTTACGTGAAGGTGATGCCCCCGGCGAAGGGGAATCTCGATTGTGTGATCATGCTCTTCGACAGCCCCGCCGATCCGCGCGATTATCCGTGGCGCGTCACCTGGCACGCCGAACATCATGATGAGTCGACGCTGGCCCTGTTCGCCACCGACTTCCAGCAGAACTTCGTCGGGCCGGGTATTGGACAGGCCACATATGGCGGGTCGATGTTCCTCTTCCCGCCGCGGCCAGTGGCAGACATCTGGCGCGACCCGCGGTTCAACTTCGCCGATACGCTAGAAGAACGCTTGCTCGCTGCCGCGTGTTTTCATGCCCGCGAGAAGCACGTCGCCCTGATGAGTGCCCAGCCGCCCGGTTTGGGTTGGCGGCAACTCGCCAAGCGCTACGGCAAGAAGCTGGTCCACATCCCGCTCAGTCGTTTCAGCCAGGAACTGCTGCAGCAACTCCGCGTCTTCCACGTTCTCAACGGCACCCAAATCCGCAGCTACGCCGCTCACTTCATTCCGAAAGCCTGACGGCTGATCTTCATGTGGAATTCAGGTTTTCGTAACACATCTCCATCGAATGACTTGCGATTCTACGGGGTGATCTCCGTCGTCAGTCGCGATTGACGACAATGGTGCTTTCCCCTATCACCCCCGTTATCCCTGACCAATTTTATTTGCCCCCTGCGAGTTCGTCGGCAACGACGCGCCTGGGGGATTAGCACGCCTCGATCACCCGTTGCGGTGTCCGAAGGAACTCGTCCATGCTTTTGGCGACATTTTGTGCTGCGCGATGGCAAGCGATAGCGGGTTGTGGCACGCATTCTTTCGCACTCACAGCATCGCGCAGATGCCTCGTGGCCCTCATGCTCGTGTGTTTCACGGCAACAGCGGATAGAACGCTGTGTCGCGCCGCGGAGGAAGACGAAGCCACCGCCACGGACGAAGTGGAGGAAGTGGCCCCCGCTCCACGGCACCCGACACGGACAAGATCAAAACGCCGCGTGAAGGTGGAAGACGGCCCAGGACTGCTCGGCCGGGTGAGTCATCTCGCGCTGCCGACGTTCGGCCGCACCGATTCGATCACACCTCTCGAAGTGATGCCGTATGTGCTCTTCGAGGACCACTTCTTCTTTGCGGATGTCCGCGGGTTCGCCTCGAACAATGCGAAGTTCGGTGGCAACGCGGGGGTTGGCTACCGTTATTTGTCAGACATCACCCACGGCTGGTACGGGGCCAGTGCTTGGTACGACGCCGATGACACCACGGGCCGCGTCTTTCAGCAGGTGGGTCTGAGCTTCGAAGCCTTGGTTCATCAGTTCGAAGCCCGGTCGAACATTTATCTGCCGGTGGGATCAACCGCGCAGACCTTTCACGCGCAAGCCTTTGGTGCGCATTTCGTCGGTAATCAGTTGCTGTTCGGTTCCATCGTGCAGAGCGGACAGGCGCTGCGCGGTGCGGATTTATGAGTTGGGGTACTCGTTACCCGTCGATATTTACGGTTCCGATGATCGGCTGCGGGGATTCGTCGGCGGATACAACTTTGGTGACAACGGCGAAAGCACGAACGGGTTCAAAGCCCGTGTGGAACTGGCGCTCAACAACGCCGTCACCACGCAAGTCCTCTACACGAATGACAAGACCTTCGGCAGCAACGTGATGGTTGGCATGTCGCTCGAGTATCCGTTCGGCCGAAAACACCCGAATTTCAAATGGAAGCGGAATACGCCGTCACCGTTCCGTTATGTCGAACGGAATTACAATGTCGTCGTTCAGCGAACCGATACCAACGATCAGAACGTGCAGGCCATCAACCCCCGGACCGGGCAGGCCTATGAGATCGAGCATGTCTCTTCAACCGGGAGCGCCGATGGCGACGGGTCGGTGGACAATCCCTATGCCACGGTCGCCCAGGCCCTCGCGGCGGGTGGCGATGTCGTCTTCGTTCATTCGGGAACCGTGATTCAAGAACAGATCACACTTTCCAACGGGAATGTTGTGATCGGTGAAGGAGCCAATCAATTCTTGCCCGACAGCGTGCACGGAGCGATGCGCTTACCATCGTCCAGTCTTGCCGGAGCCGCTACGCCGCGGATCACCGGCCTGAGCGGTGACGCGGTGGTGCTCGGCAACAATTCGACCTTCTCCGGGTTCGCGATCGATCACATCCTTGGTAACGGGATTG
The DNA here is from genome assembly GCA_041753475.1 of Planctomycetaceae bacterium. Lineage (GTDB taxonomy): Bacteria > Planctomycetota > Planctomycetia > Planctomycetales > Planctomycetaceae > DSVQ01. The sequence continues at coordinate 16,516 of JBGSUN010000139.1, forward strand.
TGGGGACGAGTGTCAGCGGTGCGACCGTCGAAAATGTCACCTTCTCGGACATCTCCGGGGACAGCCTGCGCCTGCAAAACAGTACCGGTGAGATCGAACTCTCCGGCCTCAATTTCAACTCGACCAGTGGACGCGGGTTGGTCATCGACGGCGGCACGGCCAACATCACCATGAGCGGAAGCTTCCAGAATATCACCGGCGACGCCATCGTGGTGCAGAATACGATCAGTGGGACAATCGATCTCGAAGACGTTTCGATCACCAATGGACTTGCGCGAGGGTTAGTGATCGCGAATACCACGGGGACCCTCAACGTCGACAATCTGACGATCACCCGGAGTGGTGGAGACGCGGTGGAAATCAGCGGCGGCAGCGGATCCGGAGCCGTCAATTTCACCGGGACAACGACGATTACCTCACCACTCGCGCGCGGCTTCTGGCAGCACGATTCCCCCATGGACGTCACTGTGGATGATCTGACAGTGACTTCGACGTCGACGGCCAATGCGGTCGAAATCGCCCGCACCACCGGACTCACGACGCTGACCGCCCTCGATTTGAACGTCAACGGTGGGCAAGGTCTCGTTGCCATCAATGCCGATGGCCTTGTCGTCGACTCTGGATCGGTGACCGCCGTGGGTGCCCCGGCGGTGAACATCGAAGGTTCCGACACCGATATTTCGCTTACCAGCGTGAGTGCCAACGGCGGCCCCTTCGGTATCCGCATCGCGGATTCGACCGGGGCGTTCCTCATCACCGGCGATCCTGCGGTTCAGCTTGGCTCCGGGGGCCTGATCCAGAACACGGTGAACGGCGTCATTCTGCAAAACGCCGGCTCGGTTAATCTGCGCTATATGGACCTGACCGCGAACGGGACCGGTCTGTCTTCGACAGAGTCCGATCTGGTCCTGATCGATTCGCTCCGGATTCGGCAGAGCACACACTTTGCTGTTGACTCGATGAACGATCTGCTGTTTGGCGTGAACGGCTCACTGCTCAGCGATAACGGTTCCGTGGGCGAAGGGACAATCCGCATCCGCGCGGATGCTTTGGGAACGTATCAGGCGCAGATTTACAGCAACACCATCATCGACAACAACGGCACGCCGATCTTCTACACAAACTCCGCATCAGCCTTTGGGTCTTCCCTCATCATCGGCATCCAGAACAATCTCATTACGGCCAACCGAGGCAGCAGTTCGGCAGTGCTGGGTCAATGGAACGGCCCGACGACGGCCACGATCACCAACAATGAATTCACCATGACGGGTGCCAGCATGACCGGTGTGCAACTGGTGGATGCTTCTTCGACGGACAAACTGACAGCAACGGTGGCCTCGAATAAGTTGACCTTCAGCAGCGCCGCAGGCGTGGGGATCAAAACCACAACCGGTGCGACATCAAACCTGCAATACACCGGCAACTCCATTGCCTTTAGCGGGACCTCCGGTGTCGGGATGCAGTTCGCACTCGCCGGGGCGTCAGATGTCTGGCTGGCATCGAACGCCATCACCGACAACGGCGGCGGCGGAACGGGGATTCTCTTCGACAGCATCGGTTCCGGGTCGCGCGTGCAACTCGACAGCAACACCATTCAAATGTTGTCTTCCAGCCTCACGATCGATCGCGGCGTGATCTTCAGTACCGTCAACGGGACTCTGTCGCTGTTCAGCACGACGGACAACATCGTCAACGGCACCACCACGCCATTCTCCATCCCCTCAGGTTCCATCACCGGGAACTTCAAAATCAACGGCGTGAATGTGCCATGATCGCGGCTTGAAGTCGTCGATTCTGTGTGCCACGGCCGTGTCGGCCGTGCGAATTTGCAGGGCGTTTTGCCACTTTGCACGGCCGGCACGGCCGTGGCACACAATCCATCCACGGACTGCTGCCCTCTGTCTATCGACTCATGACATCCTTCCACCATTTGCGGGCGGCGGTGCGGGCTTCGTTCTCACGGAGAACCCATTCCGCCGAATGGTTGCGATAGGGAACAGCCTGGAACGTCCACTGACCGGTCACGCCCGTGGTCGTGAGATAGTCGCGAAGAGCATCGACATTGCCCTCATGCGAGATGAACTGCGGGCGATTGCCGAGCCGTTTCAATCGGACCAGCGCGGACTCGCGATCGGACTCCGGATACGGCCAGGTCCGGACACCGTCGTAATGGCTGAAGAGGAAGAAGCCGAACCACAATTTGGCGATCTCGTCATCGTGCAGACCGATAAAGTTGCCAGCGATGGCCCCGCGTGAGAACCCGGCGAGAATCACGCGCTGGCGATCACCACCATACTGAGTGCAAACGTATTCCACCGCGGCGTGACAGTACCGCTTGGTCTCCGCGATGTCCCCCCACCATGTCACGGCGTTGGCGCGCTCATCTCCGGCTCCCTGCACAAATGGCAGGCAGATCCAGATCGCCCCGTGACCGCCGGTGAGACCGTAACCCAGATGGCAACCTTCGGGCATACCGTCGGACACATCACCGAACTGGTTCCGATAATTCCCGTTGCCCGGATACTCGACGATGACGGGATACCGTCCCGATGGTTGCCAATCGGTGGGCAAGTAGAGGGTGTGATAGACCGCGGTGGCTTGATATCCCGGAAGCACACCACGAACCCGCCGTCCGGCCGCTGGAGTTTCGCGCACCACCACCGGTGTGACCAAGTCCGCCACCGCAGACCGCACATCGGGCAGTTCCTTGGGTTCTGCCGTGAAAAAGGCAGCGGTCAAGACCAGCGACGTCGTGAATGTCATGAATTGACCTCGATCTGACAGCGGGACTTCTCTTGTTCACCGACTTCGCCGAGAATATACCGCATCGAAACAGATCCTGTCGGATCGATCCCATCCCGTTCACAAGGTCCCTTCTTGCCGCTATGCCGGGCGATCATCGTTGTTGTATGCCTGTTGATTCCCTGGAGAATCACTCGCGGCAGCGATTGGCCGAACTGGGGTGGCGTCCGAGCGGATGGAGTCTCAGCAGAAACAGGCTTAATCCCCAGCTGGCCGGAAGGCGGCCCGCGGGTGTTGTGGCGGCGGGTGTTGGGGCAGGGGTACTCGTCGTTTGCGGTCGCAGAAGGGCGGGCTTACACGCAGTATCAGGATTTGTGGGGGCAGTACCTCGTCTGTCTCGATGCCGCGACCGGCGAGACGGTCTGGTCACACCGCTACGATGTCCCCTACGAGATGGCGGGAATCTATCCCGGACCGCGTTCCACTCCCGCGGTGTCTGACGGTCGTGTCTACGGTGTCTCGCCGGATGCGGTCCTCTTCTGCTGTGACGCTGCGACAGGCAAGCCGCTGTGGGAAGTGAAAACAGACCTGCAGTTCCGTGGCGAAGGAACCGAGTTCGGGTATTCCGCATCGCCACGGGTGATCGTTGGCAAGGTGCTGCTCCCGATCGGCGGGCGTGACGCCGCGGTGGTGGCGTTCGATGCCCGGACCGGGAATGTTGTCTGGCAGGCCGGGGACGAACCAGCGAGCTACTGCACGCTGCAAACGCTCACCATCACGGGGACAGAATACGTTCTGGCGTACCTGCAGAACGGCATTCTGTTGTGTCGACTCGACAACGGCACCGTCGTCTGGCGCGAGGAACTCTCGCATGGCTATGACGAACACTCCGCGATGCCGCTTGTTCACGAGGATCAGTTCCTCATCTCCGGACCGTTTCGAGCCGGGGCATCGATGTACCGCGTCACGATGGACGAAAGAGTTGTCGATAAAGCCCACGCGCGGATGACTTGGAGCACGCCGAAGTTCTCCAACGACACGGCGTCCAGCGTGCTGGCCGATGGCGCGATCTACGGATTCGATCTTCGCGATCCGCAAGCAAAAGCGCATCGGCCTTCGCGCGGCGAGTATCGTTGCCTCGATTGGGACACAGGCACCATTCTGTGGAGCGATGCGACCATCGGACATGCCACAACCCTCGTCGCCGACGGAAAACTGTGGCTCTTCAATGACCGCGGAGAATTGAACGTCGCGCATGTGGACCGTACCGGGTATCGAGAGATCGGCCGGGCACCCGTTTTTCAGGATGAAATCTGTTGGACGACACCGGCGCTCGCCGACGGGCGGCTCTATCTGCGTTCGATGTCGCACGCCGTGTGTCTCGATATCCGTAATCCGGCCATGATGCCGACACCGAGCGTCACCGAGTCAGTCGGTGTACCGCTCGAACAGTTGCCACAGTTGGCACCGGCATGGCGCTGGGAATGGCTCATCAACGGCGAGCGCGAGCATCCCTTCATGCGGCCAGCGATCGACGAACTCGTCTGGTGGTATGGTTGGAGTCTGGCATCGCTCATCCCGGCATTATTGGTCGGCACAGCGTTCACAACGCTCCGACCAACCGATGCCCACGTGACGGCGTGGACCACGCTCGGTTTGCTATTCATCACGGCAACGGTTGCCACGCCAGCGCTCAATTCTTGGAGCGATCGCTTCGTGTTGACCTGGCCTGCGGCACTCTTCGTCAGTTTCTGGGCGGTACTGATGATGGGACACGCGCTGCGCGGGCGGACGCTGTCCTGGGTCGAACACGTTCTGGCACGGGCCGGGATGCTGTGCTTCCTCGGAATCTGCCTGCTCTATTTCCTGCTGCTGCGACGCTTCAGCCTGCCGCATGAATGGGTTTTCCTCGCGGGATTTCTGCCGCTGTGGTGGCCGACATCACGATTAGCGGCGGCAACCGTTCGCCGCGGAATCACGTTCACGATTGCTTGTGGGGCGATGCTGACCTTCAGCGCCTACTTCTGGGTCTGCGGCGGCTACCACCTGCTGCAAATGTGGCGTGCGGGATAATCGCTTGCCGCTGCGCGACCTGCCAGCGTTGACCCGGCTGTTACGGCCCTTCCGGTGGCAACGTGATACGGCTGCTGGCACGGTACAGGCCCCAGCCCAACAACAGTGTCAGTACGACAATCCCGCCGAACAAAACCAATGGATCATTCCACGGCTTCCAGGTCGGTTTTGCGGCGACCGGAGCGGCGGTATTCTCGCGCGGTTCCCCCAACTTGCCGCTGAGCACCGGCAGGTTCTCATTCAACGCGGCCTGAAGCGCCGCGGTATCCATCTGCGCTGCGGCGGCATCCGGCGAACCGTAATCCAATCGCAGTTTCTGTCCGGGTTCCGCCAGAAATTTCAGCTCATAAACCGGGCCGAGCGGTTCCACTCCCGTGATGTTGAGCGGCGGGCTGTCTCCATTCTCAATCACCACGCGGAACCGATTGCCCTGCTGAACCTCCGCGACGGCGTTCTCCCGGCGAGCCGCGATCTCCAGCACGAGGTTTTCCCGATGCAGCTTGGCCACATCGATCCGCGTCAACGTTGCCGAACGGTGCGCAATCCACTGATGCTCCACGCTTCCAGCATTGCTGAGTGAGACGGCTTCTGTTTCGGCATGCGCCGCGCGACTGAAATTCTGATCGGCGATCAAGACTCGCACACGGGTGATCGGCTGCCGATCCACGTTGAATGAAACGATCGTCTGGTGCTCTTTCTCGTTCTGTGTGACCACCAGATCCGTCGCGGGATAGGTCCGCATCCGGGGTTGTTTCTCACGTTCCGTCCGAACCGAATTGTGATGGTAGAGCCGATCGATGCGTAACGGCCGGCGTTGGATCGTGGTCCGTTCTGTTCGCTCGGCTTCCTGGCCACCGCGCAGTCTGCGATTCAGCTCCAGCAGTTGTGTTTCCTGTTCCGCGGTGATGTCAGCAATGGTGAGCCGGAAGTGGCGATGATCGCCGCCGTTTACGGGTATTTCTACATTACGGGCGTCGATATACTTCGAGTAATCGAAGATGAGTGTCGGCTCCCCGGCGGCGGTCCAGGTGACACCATCGGCCGAAGATTCAACGCGCACCTGATGTTCAAAGTCCCGCAATGGCGTATCGATGCCGAAGGATTCCGGCGGCGGGGATTTGTCCTCCAGCGTGAAGTCCACTTGCAGACCGTGTTCATCGCTGACATTCGCGCGAAACTTTTTCACCACCCACGTTTGCCGGGTGAGCCGTGTTTCGGTTTCCTGAGCGGCGACGAGCACGGATCCGACGTTGAGGTCCTGGTCGTTTCGCAGCCGGTAATCCGGCCAGTCAAGCCGCGTTTCCGCATGGAAATGTTCGTCGAGTTCGAGGGAGACGACGCCGGTTTCTTTCAATGCGGGGAGCTCGATCTCGCGCTGCCAGCGAAACACCGGCGGATCGGCGGCGCTGGCGGTGCTCACCCATCCGAGAACGAAGCAACAGAGGAAGATTCTGGTCACTCGGTTGTGCCTTGGAAATGAGAGTCGTCTTGGAAGCCATGCGGTGGGCCTTACGCCCTTGCCCAGGGAATCTCGTGAAATCATGATGCGGGTTCCACCGGAACCGGGACATCGGATGGCGGGTCGGATTTCAGCTCCGCAAATGTTTCTCGATACTTCAGGTAGATGAACGAACCCGCGAGGACCACCACTCCCAGCACGATGAACGCGATGATGCGGTAGAACGAATCGAGCTCGGCCAAGTCGCGGAAGAAGACTTTACCAATCACAATCAGGAACAGAATCAATCCGGCATAACGCAGCGGGCGTTCATTCCGCCAGATGCCACGGAGCAACCAGCAGAAGGCGAAGACGGCCCAGAGAATCGACACCCCACCGGCACGCATCCCCGGGAGGAACCCATGCAGGAAGGTGTTGACTTCCAGCGTGAGGAACACGAACAGCACACCCATCCCCGACACCGCAAAGATCCACGCAGCATCGACATTCTTCTCGCCGCCGCGCGAGCAGACATAAGCCACGGCGAGGAACGCCACAATCGATCCGAAATCGAGCAACCGCAAGGCCGCATCATGGAAGGAATAGGCCCCTTCATAGAGAAATTGTGGGGACAACGACCATGCGGGGAGATCGACCACGAACACTTTCGCCAGAACTGCGACCACCATCAGCACCACCGCGGTGATGAGCGTCCGGCTATTCCTCACCACGGCTTCCCACAACAGCAAGCCGCACAACATCACCCACAACACGGTGAGAACTGGCAGCTTCAAGGGGGCATACGCAAAACCAACGCTGCGATTCAGTTCGAGATGCAAGTAGCCGAACAACATCAGAATCGCCATACCGACGAGCGCGCGGGGTGCCCAACCGCCTGGGATGACTTCAGGCAGATCGTTCGCCTCCGAAACTGCAGCGGCTTCGTCTTTTCTCCAACCGGCCAGCAACCGATGCGCTCCACCGAGCGACAACACTGGCACGCCGAACATCACGATCCGTTCCAGCAACCGCGGCCAATACTCCGCCCACGGCGTTCCCGCAGCCAATGGGATGTTGAATTGATTGGGCATATCGATGGCCGCAAAACGGAACAGCACAATGCCATACAGAACGAAGCTGACATACCGCAGCGTCTTGCTGCCCAGTTGCCGGGCGATCCACAACAACACGAGCGCCATCACCGCCCAACTGACCGTGATCCATTGTGGTGACAAGACGATGGGGACCGTCACGATCACGAAGAACGAGGCCAGTCCGAGGAAGCTGACGAGCAGTTCACGGTCGATAATCTTCCGCATCAGGAAGTAGTAAATGTGCAGCGTGTAGAACAGGGCCAATCCGAGCGTCACGGCCGCGGCCCAATCCTTGCCGTGAGCCGCTGAGACCAGCCGGTAACCCTGCCCAAAGAAGACGAACGCATTGAGCAACAATGCCGCGAGATCGAACAGATTCGACGACTTCCGGTTCACCAGGTTGTAGAGGAACGTCATCGTCGAGAAGAGGACGAAGAATGCGGTCAGAAATGACATCACGGTTGTGAAGTCGGTTGGTTTGTAGGCCTGCATCGCTGCGAAATACAAGATGTACGTGCAGACGAAACTGAGCATGTTGACCAGCGGCCAGTTCTTCCAGTAACACATGCCGAGCACGCCGATGCCGAGGATCAGCAGGTAGGCGTACAAACCGAAGAAGTCCACTCCGCCGGTCGACAACATGAGTGGTGTGCCATACCCGCCCAGGATGCCGAGCACTGCGACCAGCATCGAATGGAAACGGACCGCAATCCCCCCGGCAAGAACAGTGACCAGCCCCATCAGCGCGAACGCTGGAATCGGATCGACGAGTTGATACAGATTCGCGGCGGCGAAGACGCTGAAGTACAGCATTGCCAGACCGCCCCCCATCAGCCCCTGTCCGAAGACGTGGTATCGTCCGCCGAGCAGCCGCGTCCCGGCGATCAACATCCCCAACCCCGCGGCGGCCGCCATCGCCACCCGTGCCACCGGTGTGATCAGGTTCTTGTCGAACGAATACTTCAGGAAGAAGCCGACGCCGACAACCAGAATGAGAATCCCTAGCCGCATCAACCATTGGCTGGCGATGGCGTATTCCATCGACACTCCTTTGGGGATGTGCTCCTCGCCAACGATGATCCAGCTCCAGATTTTGTGGAGCGTTTCTTTCGCCGCCGTTTCGAATTTGCTCGGCGTGCGCGGCGGAGGGGGCGTCCACTTGGGGGCCGCAACCGGAACCGCGGGCTTGGCTGGTGTCGCGGCACTTGGCTCTGTGCCGGCGGCGACAGGCGCGTCGTCGAAGATCGGTTCGACGGCGGGCTTCACCACCGACGTCTCGGGCCGGACTTCGTCCCTTGCCTCCGCGAGATCGGACAACGTCGACACCGCTGGGGCTGGCGTCGCGGCTGGTATCTCCGCCGGTGTCATGGCTTCCGTCTGCCCGGCCGCTGAGGGCCCGACCGCCGCCAGTTGCTTGCGGATTTCCCGGAGTTCACGCCGCAGGGATGTGAAACTTTCATCCTGCTGTTTGCGGAGCGATTGAATCCAGGAGTAGATCGCGATCAGCCCACCAAAGAGCGTCACCGCGATCATGATGCCCAGGCAAAAGAAGGATTCTTCCACAGTCGATCTCGCCAAACGGGGGGATCACAACAGCAGCGGGATGGGCAACGCCATCGTACGAAACGAAAGGTCCAGTGCTAAGGGTCAAGCGTCAAGTGCCGGAGAAAGGTGACGCGATGTGATGAACCAGGCATTCTATGGGTATTGGACCGTAAGCGTTTGGCTTCTATGTCAACGAGAAACACCCTGCCGAACGAGTATGTTTGGCAGGGTGTTGCGGAGGATGTCGGCCCCTGGTCTGGCGAACGGCTTGGGTGCCGTGGCCGTCAGCCTCGGGGTTACGACATCAGTTGACGTTCGAAGGAGATGCCGTATTTCTTCATCTTCTTGTAGAGTGTGGTCCGGTTGATGCCGAGCGCTGTTGCTGTATCTTGACGGTTCCACTGATGCGATTCGAGCGCGTCGAGAATCAACTGCTTTTCCGGGGTGGCGAGCGCGGCTTTCAGATTGTTGCCGGGACCGCCGAGACGGCCGTGATTGAAATCAACGGTGAGGTCCTCATGCCGTACCGCCTCGGGAAGATCGTTCGGCTGAATGACGGTGTTTTTCGTTAACACGACAGCCCGTTCCACCACATTCACCAACTCGCGGACGTTGCCCGGCCAGCGGTATCGTTGCAGAAGTTCCATCGCGGCTTCGCTGAAGCCCGTGATCTTCTTGCCCGTCTGTTTCAGGAAATCTTGCAGATAGTGCTGCGCAAGGAGCGGGATATCGCTCATCCGCTCGCGCAACGGCGGCTGGGTGAGCGTCACCACATTGACGCGGTAGTACAAGTCCTGTCGGAAGGTTCCCTTACGGACTTCTTCTTCCAGATCGACATTGGTCGCGAGAATCATCCGCACATCGACTTTATGCGTCTTGTTACCACCGACCGGCTCAAACTCGCGGTCTTGCAGCACGCGGAGCAATTTCACTTGCAGGCTCGGCGAGGCGGTCCCGATTTCGTCGAGGAAAATCGTCCCGCCGTTCGCTTGCAGGAATTTCCCCTGCTTGTCGGTGTTGGCCCCCGTGAACGCCCCGGCGACATGGCCGAAGAGTTCGCTTTCCAGCAGCGAATCTGGCAAGGCACCGCACGCGACTTCGACAAACGGTTTTTCCCGGCGGTTGCTCAACTGGTGAATGGCGCGGGCCGTCAACGTCTTACCGGTGCCACTTTCACCAAGGACCAGCACCGTGGTGCGGGTATCAGCGACGCTTTCGATCAGGTCGAACATCCGTAGCATGCGGTAGTCGTGGCCGACGATGTTCGCCATGCCGAAGCGTTGATTGAGTTGTTGTTTGAGCGTCTTGTTTTCGGCGACGATCTGCCGTTGTCCCAGTGCTCGTTCGATGGCGAGATTCAACTCGTCTTCAATCATGGGCTTGGTGAGATAATCGAATGCCCCGAGGCGGATGGCATCCACGGCACTTTCAATGGTGCCGAAGCCGGTGAGTAGAATCACCTGCGTTTCGGGGACTTGCTGTTTGGCCCATTCGAGGAGGGCAAACCCGTCCTGATCGGGCAGGTTGATATCGCAGATCACGATGTCAAACGGGTAATCCTTCATGCGGGTCATGGCGTCCCGACACGACGTCGCGGTTTCGGTCCGATGTCCGAGGCTTCGGAGATAATCGGCCATGGAATCAAGCAACGGGCGATCGTCGTCGACGACCAGCAAGGATCCGTGAAACATGCTCTGGCACTCGTAGGGGGTAGCGTCTCAATGAAACCAGCGACACGCGAAACGCCCTGATCCAGCACACCCGTTGTGCGTCCATCCACCCCAGGGACGACGCACACGCAACAGGTGTTGATCCAATGACGATTCAAGGGTGCGGTGTTGAAAGACCACGCGGCGGTCCGCCATCGGATCATCCGATCGGCAGGTCCACAGGCCGTTCTCAGCCGCAGGTGCTGGGAAACGCTTCGAGAGGGTAGGCAAACCTACCTCACAGTGGCGAAGTGTCAACAAGAAATGTTGCCGTGTTTTCTTCAGTCCGTGCAATCGGCACAATCCCGCTGTACAACATTTTCGTTGCGATCGGAGTGTCACTGCGGTCGTAACAGAACCGCGGTACCAGCTTTCAGGATTACCAACATGGGGCTTCTGCTGCGCTGCGTGGTGTGCCTGGGCAGCCTTGCCATCGTCGTATCGGCGGAGGACGGAAAAGTCCCCACGGAGATTCTGCGCCCTTTTGAGCATGACGACCTTCGCCACTTCACGACCTGGCTGAAAAAGACCGGGCACGAGGATCCTCACCGGGTCTTTCAAATGAAGAACGGCATCCTCCGCTGCGGCGATGAAGACATGGGATACGTCGCCACGAAAGTCCCGTACAAAAACTATCACCTGAGCGTGGACTACCGCTGGGGCCGCAAGAATCCGAATGACAAATACGTCCGCAACTCCGGTGTTCTACTCCACAGCGTGGGACCGGACGGTTCTCACAACGGCGTGTGGATGACATCGATCGAATGCCAGCTCGCGCAGGGTTGCGAAGGGGACTTGATTGTCATTCGCGGGAAAGATGCCGACGGACAACCGTTTCCCGCGGCGATTTCCAGTCGCACCGTGAAAGCCGCTGACGGCAAAACGCGTTGGGCGAAGGACGGTCAACCCACCCTCTACACCGGCAAACAGTTCTGGTGGTCGAAACATCAACCGTTCTTCGAGGAACTCATCGATACCCGTGGCAAGGACGATGTCGCTAGTCCGCTCGGCGAGTGGACCACCGTCGAATGTGTGTGCCAGGGATCGCGGATCACGATCAAAATCAACGGCGAAACGGTCAATGAGTGTTACGATGCCCAACCGGCCGCTGGCAAGATTCTGCTGCAAGCCGAGGGCCACGAAGCCTTCTTCCGCAACCTGGAAATCCGCCCGCTGTTGCCGATAGAGCGTTCCCGAGAAGATCGTTGACTTGGTCACAACCAGCACCCCGGCCTCTGAACAGCCGGGGTGCTCTTCACACGGCCCCGAACCATCGAGAAACCTCCATGCCGACACCCATCCCACAGCGTCCGCACGGTACCCGCCGTGACTTTCTGAAAACGTCCACACTGGCCACCGTGGGGACGATGTCACTGGCCTCAGCGGTTCACGCTGCTGGGAATGACGTGCTGCGAGTGGGGCTCATCGGTTGCGGGAGTCGCGGGAGCGGCGCGGCGTCACAGGCGCTCATGGCCGACAGCCAGGTCAAACTCACAGCGATGGGGGACGCTTTTGGTGACCGCCTGGAAGCCAGCCTCGATAACCTGAAGAACATCGACGGCCTGGCCGCAAAGATCGATGTCCCGCCGGAACGTCGTTTTGTCGGCTTCGATGCTTACAAGGAAGTCCTCGCCAGTGGGGTGGATGTCGTGCTGCTTACCACGCCGCCGGGGTTTCGACCGTTGCATCTGCAAGCGGCCGTGGAAGCGGGCAAGCATGTCTTCGCGGAAAAACCGTGTGCCGTTGATGCACCCGGTGTCCATTCGGTGCTGAAGAGTTGCGAGGAAGCCAAGCGGAAGAATCTTGCCGTCGTCTCCGGATTGTGTCTGCGGTATCACGCCCCCTATCGGGAGGCCGTTCGCCGGATGCACAACGGCGCAATCGGTGAAATCCACACCCTGCTCGCCAACGATTACCGTGGTCCCATCTGGGTCTATCCCAAGAAAGAGGAATGGACCGACATGCATTGGCAGATGCGCAACTGGTACTACTTCACCTGGTTGTCCGGCGATTTCAACGTCGAACAACATGTGCATAATCTCGATCTCTGCGCGTGGTCGATGGGTGAGCAGTACCCCGTCAAAGCCATCGGCATGGGTGGCCGCGAAGTCCGCAAAGGCCCGGAATACGGCAACATTTTCGATCATCACAGCGTGGTCTACGAATACGCCAACGGCACCCGACTGATCAGCAACACGCGGCAGATTCCCGGCTGCAAGAACGACATCAGCGTCCACATCTTCGGTTCACAAGGAACGGCGACACTCACCGAACGCCGCAACGGTGTCCGCATCACCGCACCGAGTGAATGGGTTTACCGGGAAGAAGCCAAGAACCTGTATCAAGTTGAGCACGACGAACTCTTCGCCAGCATCCGTGCTGGCAAACCGATCAACAACGGCGAGTACATGGCCAAGAGCACGCTCTTGGCCATCATGGGCCGGATGGCCACATACACCGGCCAGGAAATCACGTGGGACATGGCGTGGAATTCCAAAGAAGACCTGACACCGCCGCGTTACGACTGGGGCGAGATCGCCACGCCAGCGGTCGCCGTGCCGGGTGTGACGCGATTCGTATGAAACACTCATGTTCTCTCGCTGAGATGTGCTTGCCCGCAGTACAATGAGGACTCCCCGCTAAATCGAGAGGAAACGACCAATGACTGCGGCTGTACGGGAACTGTTACAGACTTTTGAGGCGTTGACGGACGCCGAGAAACAAGTGGTCACAATCCAGCTATTACGTCGCGCTGTCGCGGCGGAAACGGGCAACATCTCCGATGATGGTTTGATTGCCGTCGCGGAGGAATTGTTCCTCGAACTCGAGGCGCGGGAGGGAATGGATGATCAGCCCTAACAGCGTGTGGATTTATTCACCTTGGCCTCCTCCGAGCGTGAGGTGATTGTTAAAGTGACCAGGCGACAGTCGCGGGTGCGGTTTGGCGTTGGGGATGCGGGAGTGGTGGGATGGCGATGGGGCGGCGGAAGACGG